>DPXI01000073.1 GCA_003527485.1 Treponema sp.
CGCGCGGAGGTCGTGGACCACCTGCACCTCGTGATCTCCAGCCTGCTGCGCTCCGCGCCCATCTCCTACGTGAAATGGGACATGAACCGGCAGATGACCGAACCCTTCTCGGCGGCTCTGACCCCGGAGAGGCAGGGGGAATTCTTCCACCGCTACCTGCTCGGCCTGTACGAGTTGTTTCGGCGGATCACCGGGGAATTCCCCGGCGTCCTGTTCGAATCCTGCTCGGCGGGCGGCAACCGTTTCGACCCGGGACTCCTCGCCTTCGCGGGCCAGGCCTGGACGAGCGACGATACGGACGCGATCGAGCGTTTGGCCATACAATGGGGAACGAGCTTCTTCTACCCGACCAGCTCCATGGGCGCCCACGTATCCGCCGTCCCGAACCACCAGACGGGCAGGGTCACCCCCTTGGGAACCCGGGCCGCGGTCGCCTTCTTCGGCGCCTTCGGCTATGAGCTGGATCCGCGCGCGCTGTCCGGGGCGGAACGGTCGGAGATCGCCTCCCAGATTACCTTTTATAAAGAATGGCGGGACGTGTTCCAGTTCGGTGATTTCCATCGTCTGCGCGGGCCGGCGGACGGCGACGGGAACGAAGTCGCCTGGATGTCCGTTTCGGCGGACCGGAGGCGCGCGGTGGTCCTCCGCGTCCAGATCCTCGCGGTGCCCAACCCGCCCTTCGGCCGACTCGTCCTCCGCGGCCTGGATGGCGCAGGCACGTACCGCGTCGCCGCCCTGCCTTCCTTGCTGGTGAAGGGGGAAGCATCCGTCCGCCTGAACGCGGGACTCCGCGGCGGCGACGAACTCATGGCCGCGGGCCTCCAGCTCGGAGGGGACGGCTGGGAAGGCGCGCGGCGGGGCGACTTCGCCTCGTGGATCTACACGCTGGAGGCTATGCCTTGAACGTCACCGCCGCGTTCGTCCCTCCGCCTTCTTCGAAGATGAGCCTTCCGCCGATCTGCTCGGCCAACATGAACGCGATGCGCAACCCCAGGCTGTCCGCACGCTCGGGGTCGAAATCTTGGGGCAGGCCGGGACCGTCGTCGGCGACACGCAGGATCGCGCTGTCGCCGGACCTTTCCACGCTGATCCGCACCTCACCGTCCGCGTTGCCGGGATAGGCGTATTTGATCGCGTTGGTGATGAGCTCGTTCAGGATGAGGCCGAGCGGCGCGGCGACCTTCAGGGGGAGATCCATGCTCTCGATATTCCGCGTGAAGCGGATTTTTTCCGGATCGACCGTATAGGTTTCCGCCAGCATGCCCACCAGATCGCGCACGTAGGCGTCCAGGTCGATGCGGTCCAGGCTCCCCGTGGAATTGAGCTGCTCGTAGATTGCCGAAATCGAGTTTATGCGGCCGACGGCCTCCAGGAAGATGCGCGAATCGCGTTCGTCGGCGATGCGGTCCATGTTCATGGAGATGAGGCTGGACACGATGGCGAGGCTGTTCTTCACCCGGTGCTTCAATTCCTTCAGGAGCAGCTCCTTCTCCTCAAGGGCCCTGGCCAGTTTTATGTTCCCGTAGCTGAGGTTGCTGACCAGTCCGGCCAGATCGGTGTAGAAGCGCATCGTCGCCGACACCCGCTCGCGCGTCCACCGCGGCGCCCGATCGAGAGCCGCGATGTAATCGGCCTCGTCGAATCCGAATTTCCTGGCTTGGGCGCGGAACGCTTCGTAATCGATCTCGTCGTCGGTGTAGAAGAATTGGCCGAGGAAGATGTTCCCAAGATGTTTGCCGCCGATATATATGGGCGTGGCGATGTCCCACAAGTTGTTCTTGCAGCGGTATTCCTTGAAGGTGCCCGGCTCGATTCCTTGGGTCAGTTCGAAATCGCTTTCCCGGCAGTACTCGCAGGTTTCCGGATTGACCCGATGGAAGCGCGTGCAGATGTCCTGCCAACCCGTCGCGACCAGGATCTTTCCCCGGATGTCGATGATGCCGATCCCCATGTTCGTCAGCAGGAAAAAGTCGTCCATGAGCCGCTGAAGGCGCTTCGCGTCGATGATGTCCTCCAGGTCGAGCGAGGCTATCTCGCCTTCCGGCGACAGGATGGTCTCCAGTTTCGCCTTCACGCGTTCCTCGCTTTCCTGCAACGCTTCCCTGCTTTGATGGAGGGATTCTTCCGCCTGCTTGCGTTCCGTGATGTCCCGGGCGATGCCGAGTATTCCGACTAGGTCCCCCTTTTCGTCCTTCAGCGGGGTTTTGATGGTTTCGAAAAGGCCCCGGCGGCCGTCGGACGCGAAGGTGAGCCATTCCTCGTTCCTGGTCGGCTTGCCGGCCTCCATGGCGAGCCGGTCGTGCTCGCGGAAAAATTGGGCCAGCTCCCCGTCGACGAAGTCGAAGTCCGTCTTACCCACGATGTCCGCTTCCTTCGCGCCGAAAAAGCGTTCGAACATGCCGTTACATTGGAGATAGACGCCGTACCGGTCCTTGAGCCACACGAGGTCCGGAATGGTCTGCACGAGGGTGCGCAGGCGGCTTTCCTCCCGCCTGAGCTTTTCGTGGGTATCGAAGAGTTCGAAAGCCATCTCGATCGACGACTGAAGGACGAAATCGCCGGCGTTCTTGATCACGTAGCCGTAACGGGTGATGCCTTTCACCTTTTCGACCATCTCCCGTTCGGAATGGGAGGTCAGGAACACGATCGGAAGCTTCCGGATGGCAAGGATCCTCCGCGCCGCCTCGGTCCCGTCGATACCGCCGCCCAGATCGATGTCCATCAGGATCAGGTCTATGGTGCCGTCCGAACGGACAAGGTCAACGGCCTGTTCCCCGCCGGAAGCGGTGAGCGTATCGTAACCGAAGCGGCTGAGGGTCAGGGCCAGAACCCGGGCGGTGAAAGCGTCGTCTTCCACAAGAAGAAGTTTCCTCATATCCGGTATGACGTCTCCCCGCATCCAAGGATGCTCGTATGCGGTCCAGTATAAATGACGGCAGGCCGGGACGCCACGGGAACCGTTTATTATCTTGGGAATGCCGAGAATGCTTGACCAATGGCCTCGGAAAGACGAATTTAAGCACTATGTTGATTCAACTTCGGAATAGTTCTTAATATTCAGGAGATTCCATGGGAAAGACGTTATTGGACAAGGTATGGCAACTCCATACCGTCGCGAAGTTGCCCTCGGGGGAGGATCAGATATTCGTCGGCCTGCATCTCGTGCACGAGGTGACTTCTCCCCAGGCTTTCGCGATGTTGCGGGAACGGGGCCTCAGGGTAGCCCGTCCCGACCGCACTTTCGCGACCGTCGATCATATCGTCCCCACCCTTGATTCCGTCCGACCCCTGGCCGACGGCATGGCGGAAGCCATGTTCACCGCGCTGGAGGACAACGTGAAACGCAGCGGTATCGAATTATTCAACCGGGGCAGCGGCAGGCAGGGCATAGTCCACGTGATCGGCCCGGAACTCGGTCTCACCCAGCCGGGCATGACCATAGTCTGCGGGGATTCGCACACCTCGACCCACGGGGCCTTCGGGGCGGTCGCCTTCGGCATCGGCACTAGCCAGATCCGCGACGTGCTGGCCACGGGGACCCTTGCCCTCGCCAAGCCGAGGCTGCGCCGCATCCTGTTCCGCGGCGTCCCGGCGCGGGGCGTGTACGCAAAGGACCTCATACTCGCGGTGATGGCCCGCCTCGGGGTCAAGGGCGGCATCGGCTATGCCTACGAGTACTCAGGCGAGGCCGTCTCCGCCCTTTCGATGGAAGGACGGCTGACCCTCTGCAACATGACGATCGAAGGCGGAGCGCGCTGCGGCTACGTGAATCCCGACGCGACCACCTTCGCCTACCTGCGCGGAAGGCCCTACGCCCCGTCGGGGGCGGCCTGGGACAGGGCTGTCGATTTCTGGAAATTGATGGCCTCTGACCCCAGCGCCGTCTACGACGACGAGGTCGCCATCGACGCCGCCTCCCTGGAGCCCATGGTCACCTGGGGCATCAATCCGGGGCAGGCGCTGGGCGTGGGCGGCCGCCTTCCCGATCCCGCTTCCCTCGGCGAGGACGCCGAGGTGGCGCGCGCCGCGTACGCGCACATGGGCTTCACGCCGGGAGCCCCGATCAAGGGGACGCTGATCGACGCCGCCTTTATCGGCAGCTGCACCAACGGGCGCCTCTCCGACCTGCGCGAGGCGGCCGCCGTGGTCCGCGGGCGCAAGAAGTCGGCGAGGGTCAGAGCCCTCGTGGTTCCCGGCTCGGAACAGGTGAAGGCCGCCGCCGAGGCGGAAGGCCTGGACAGGATATTCATCGAGGCGGGCTTCGAATGGAGGGAGGCCGGCTGCTCGATGTGCCTGGCCATGAATCCCGACAAGCTGCGGGGCAGGGAACTCTGCGCCAGCTCGTCGAACCGCAATTTCATCGGCCGCCAGGGCTCGCCCGACGGCCGCACCCTGCTCATGAGCCCCGCCATGGTGGCCGCGGCCGCTATCGCCGGAGAGGTCGCCGATTCCAGGGAGGTCCTTCCTTGACCGATTCTTCCGTCATCCAGAAGGTGGCCGGCCGCGGACTCCCGCTGCGCGGCGACGAGATAGACACCGACCGCATCATTCCCGCCCGCTACATGACGAGCGTCACCTTCGACGGGCTCGGCGAGTTCGCCTTCCGCGACGCCCGCTTCGACCGCGAGGGCAAGCCCAAGGACCACCCGCTGAACGACGCGCGCTTCAAGGGCGCGGCCGTGCTCCTGGTCGGAAGGAATTTCGGCTGCGGATCCTCGCGCGAGCACGCGCCCCAGGCCCTGCTGCGCGCCGGTTTCCGCGCACTTATCGGGGTATCCTTCGCCGACATCTTCGCGGGCAATTGCGCCGCGATCGGCGTGCCCGCGGTCGTCGCCGCGCCCTCCGACGTAGAGGCGCTCATGGCCGCGGTCGAGTCCGATCCCTCGGTCGAAATAGTCGTGGACCTGGAGAGCATGAAGGCGGAAGCCGGGAAGCTTGCCGTCACCGTCTCCATCGCCGAGGCCCGCCGCCGCAATTTCCTGGCCGGCGACTGGGACACTACGGCCACCCTGCTGGCCAACAGCGCGCGGATCGCGGAAACCGCTTCCCGGATACCCTACCTGGACGGCTTCGCGGATTTTCCCGCCGCGGCGGGAGGCAGCCTGTGAACGCCGTCCGCATGACCGGCGCCCAGGCCATCATCGCCGCCTGCGAGCAGCGGGGCGTGTCCCACATCTTCGGCTATCCCGGCGGCGCGAACATCCCGATGTTCGATGCCCTCATCGATTCCACCATGAAGCTCGTACTCTCCCGCCACGAACAGGGGGCCGTCCATATGGCGGACGGCTTCGCCCGCGCCAGCGGCAAGGTCGGCGTCGCCCTCGTGACCTCCGGCCCCGGCGCGACCAACGCCGTGACCGGCATCCTGACCGCGCACATGGATTCTGTTCCCCTCGTGGTCATCTGCGGCCAGACCGTGACCGCCAACCTGGGACTCGACGCCTTCCAGGAAGCGGACGTCTCCGGCATCACTTATCCCGTGGTCAAGCATTCCTACCTGGTCAAGCGGGTGGCCGACCTGCCGCGGGTGATGAAGGAAGCCTTTTACCTCGCCTCATCGGGGAGGCCCGGGGCCGTCCTCATCGACGTGCCCAAAGACGTGTCCTCGACGAGCTTCGAGCCCGATTTTTCGGTCGCGATGGACCTGCCGGGCTACAGGCTCCCTCCGGCGGTCAACGAAGACGAGATCGATTGCGTCGCGGCGCAGCTCGCCGCGGCGAATAGGCCCGTGCTCCTCGTCGGGCACGGGGCCATGATTTCCGGCGCCCACGACGAGATCCGGCGCCTGGCCGAAAAACTCCGCATCCCCGTGGTCTCCACCCTGCTCGGAAAAGGCGTCTTTCCGGAAACCCACGCTCTGTCCCTCGGCATGCTCGGCATGCACGGGACGGGCTACGCGAACCTGGCCGTCAGGGACTGCGACCTGATCATGTCGATCGGCTCGCGCTTCGACGACCGCATCACGGGAAACGTGAAAACCTTCTGCAAGAACGCCGTCCGCATCCACATCGACGCGGA
>DPXI01000035.1 GCA_003527485.1 Treponema sp.
TGAAGATATTTGCCTTCTCATCCTCTCCCCCTGCCTCATGCGGTTCCTGTTCGTCAGGCCAGCGCTTTGCCTTCGGCTTCCTTCAGATTCCGCCTCGCGACGGACACCCTTGCCGTTCGGCTAACAGTTCCCCTTACCGGGTCTGTACGGGACTTGGCATCTTGCAGCCTTACCCGCTAATGGGTGCGCCCTGCCGGGCGCACAAACAAAAGCCGTCCTTTCGGACGGCTTTAGACAAAAATTGTGGAGAATGGGGGATTCGGCTTCCAGTCCTCGGCATCCTGCCTCGGACCTCCAGCCCGCCTCCGACTACTCTCGGCGCATCCCTGCGCCTCGTCCTCGCTATCGCTCGGATCGTAGTCTCCGGTTCGAATCCCCCACGCTACTGGAAATGTAAAAGCCTGTCCTTTCGGACAGGCTTTTGACTGAATGGAGAATGGGGGATTCGAACCCCCGACCTATTGATTGCGAACCAATCGCTCTACCAACTGAGCTAATTCCCCGGCTCGGGGTGAATGTAGCAAGCCGGGTTTAAAAAATCAAGCCCCGGGGGCAAGCGGACGCGGCGCGCAGAAGGCGGGGGATCAGGGCGTTTCCTTCTTTATACCGAGGGCGGCGCTGTAGGTATCGCTGTTGATCATGAGGATGGGCTGGTGGGTAGCCTCCATGGTGTCGCGCCAGAGGCTGCCCTCGGGGTCTACGTGGTTCCGGCTGGAGACGGCGGCCTTCATGGGCAGATGGACGAATTCGTTGTTGACGAGGCCGATGAGGACCTTCGTCTTGCCCGCCATGGCGGCGTGGACCGCGCTGTTGCCGAGGCGTTCGCAGTAGATGGAGTCCACGGGTTCGGCGGGGGAGGAGCGGATCAGGTAGCTCGGGTCGATGTACTTCAGGTTGATCTCCACGCCCTTCGCGTCGAAGTGGGCCTGTATCTTATCCTTGAGGTATACGCCGACATCCCCCATCTTCAGGTTTCCCGAAGCGTCCGTCTTGGCTTCCTTGGCCAGGATGTCCTGGCAGGCGCCCTCGGCGATGACGATGACGGCGTGCTGGCGTTTCTCAAGCCGCTTTTCGAGGTGCCTGAGGAGGCCGTTCGGGCCGTCAAGGTCGAAGGGAACCTCGGGGATAAGCACGAAATTGACCTCATGGCTGGCCAGGGCGGTGTGCGCGGCGATGAATCCCGATTCGCGGCCCATGACCTTCACGAGGCCGATGCCGTTGATTTGCGAGTGGGCTTCCATATGGGCCGCGGTGACGGCCTCCACGGCCTTAACGACCGCGGTATCAAAACCGAAGGACCTCTGGATGAAGGAGAAGTCGTTGTCGACCGTCTTCGGTATGCCGATGACAGCGATCTTCAGATTGCGCTTCTCGATCTCGTTGGCGATGTCCAGGGATCCGCGCTGGGTACCGTCCCCGCCGATCGAGAAAAGCATGTTGAGATTGAGCCGTTCCATCGCGTCCACAATCTCGACGACCTGCTTTCCGCCGCCCCGGGCGGTTCCGAGTATGGTACCGCCGATCTTGTGGATATCGTCGACTATATCCGGATCCAGAGCCTTCACGTCGAAATTGTACTCGGGGAGGAAGCCCTTGTAGCCGTAGCGTATACCGGAAATTCGCTTGATGCCGTAACGGTACCAGAGGCAGCGGACGATGGCGCGGATCACGTCGTTGAGGCCCGGGCAAAGCCCGCCGCAGGTCACGATGCCGGCATGGACATGATGGGGACTGAAGTAGATCTTCTCCCGGGGACCGGCCCGCTCGAAGAGCTCCGCCCGTGCGATGGGGGTCTGGGGGCCGGGCTGCGCGTCCACGAGATAACGCACGTACGAGTCGTCGGAAACGTAATTGGCCATGTAGTCGCCGGACACCTTGGAGAGGTTGATGGGCGATTCGATCGTCCTTTTTCCGAGATCATCGATGCTGAAATCGTACCCTTCGCCCATCGCGCGCCTCCTGCGGATTCCGTATCGGGAGAAGTATACTCGGGCCGACCCCGTCTTTCAACGCGGCAGCGGCTCATATATACTCCGGCAATGGAACGGAACGAGATCGAAGCACGCTTCGAGACCCTTGAAACCAAGCTCGCCTATCTTGAGGACTTCATCGCGCGCCTGCAGAATGAAGTCGTGGAGCGGAACGCCGCGACGGACAAGCTCCTGGCGGAGCACGAGGCGGTCAAGGAAAAGCTTCTGCAGATCGCCTCGGAGCTGGAAGAATTGCCCAACCGCAAGCCGCCGCATTATTGAGGCGCCGCTGCGACACAGTGCCACCCGGCCGCGGTGCCATAGCGGTCGCTTGACCCGTCGGTGTTATATTCAATATTATCCTATATAGAGGAGATCAATATGCTCGAAGAGAAGGTAAGGACCGCGCTTGAAGACGTGCGTCCCCAGTTGCAGGCGGACGGTGGAGATGTGGAGTTCGTGTCCGTCGACGCCGCGGGCGTCGTTTCGGTCAAGCTCACGGGAGCCTGCGGATCCTGCCCGATGTCGCAGATGACCCTCAAATTGGGCATTGAGAAGTACCTCGTAAAGGAAGTTCCCGAAGTCACCGAGGTGGTTTCCGTCTAGCCGCCCGGCGGAGACGCCGGGATAGGATCAGCTCCATCATAAAGAACGAATTCCTGCCCGTCTCCCGACGGGACATGGACGAGCTCGGCTGGGACCAAGCGGACTTCATCTTCGTCTCGGGCGATGCCTACGTCGACCACCCGTCCTTCGCGGCTGCGGTTGTATCCCGGATATTGGAAGCCGACGGCTACCGTGTCGGAATCATCGCCCAGCCGGCGGACGATGCGTCCGCCTTCGCCGTCCTCGGCAAGCCCCGGCTCGGCTTCCTCATCGGCGCGGGCAACATCGATTCGATGGTCAGCCGTTATACTTCCGCGCGGAAGCCCCGCTCGGAGGACGCCTATTCCCCCGGCGGCAAGGCGGGTTTCAGACCGGACCGGGCGACCCTGCGTTACGTCGCCCTTGCCCGGCAAGCCTTCAAGGAAACGCCGGTGATCATCGGCGGGGTGGAGGCGAGCCTCCGTCGTCTTGCCCACTACGATTACTGGTCCGACACAGTCCGCCGTTCGATACTGCTGGATTCCAAGGCCGATATCCTGGTCTACGGGATGGGCGAGAACGCGATCCGCGAGATCGCCGGCCGGCTGCGGGACGGGGAAGACGTCGCCGCCATCCGCGACGTCCGCGGCACCTGCGTCCGTTCGCACGGCGGCCCCCGGCTGTCCGAGGGGGCTTACGTCCGGCTACCCGATTACGGGAGCGTCTCGGGCACCGATCCGGCTTCCCTGCGCGCATTCGCCGAGCACTTCATGATCCAGAACCGGAACGCCGACGCCCTCGGCGCTGGCATCCTGGCCGAGAAGACGGACGAACGCTGGATCGTACAGAATCCGCCCTCTTTTCCGCTCTCAGGCGCCGAACTTGACCGGGTCTACGAGCTTCCCTACACGCGCAAAGCGCATCCCATGTACGACGGAGCAGGCGGCGTGCCCGCCCTGAAGGAAGTGGAATATTCCCTGGTTTCAAGCCGCGGCTGCTACGGCGGCTGCTCCTTCTGCGCGATCACCTTCCACCAGGGACGCGCCGTGCGAGGCAGGACCCGGGAATCCCTGGTCCGCGAGGCCCGCGTCCTCGCGCGGACCGAAGGTTTCAAGGGCTACATCCACGACGTCGGCGGGCCGACGGCGAACTTCCGCGCGCCAGCCTGCGCCCTGCAGGAGAAAGGCGGGGCCTGCGCCGACCGGGAATGCCTGCACCCCGAACCCTGTCCGCGGCTGCGGGTAGACCACAGGGAATACCTTGATACCCTGCGCGCGATACGTTCGGTGCCGGGCATCAAGAAGGTCTTCATCCGTTCGGGCATACGCTTCGACTACCTGATGCTGGACGAGACGGGCGGGCGGGACTTCATGGATGAGCTCTGCGAATTCCACGTGAGCGGCCAACTCAAGGTAGCCCCGGAGCATGTCTCGGACCGGGTCCTGGAGGCGATGGGAAAATCGGGGAACGCGGCTTATGAGCGCTTCCGCGGACTATTCAAGGAAACGAACGGGAGGCTCGGCCTCAAGCAATACCTGATACCCTACTTCATCTCCAGCCATCCCGGTTCCACTCTGGACGACGCGATCGAATTGGCCCTTCACCTGAAACGCACCGGCTTCGTGCCGGACCAGGCCCAGGACTTCTACCCGACCCCGGGGACCCTGGCGACCGCGATGTATCGCACCGGCCTGGATCCGCGCGACATGAAGCCCATACCTGTTGCCCGCGGGGAACGGGAGAAGCGCCTGCAGCGGGCTCTCCTGCAGTACGACCGGCCCGAAAACCGTTCCCTGGTGCTGGAAGCCTTGCGGGAAGCGGGAAGGGCGGACTTGATCGGGGACGGGCCGGGGAAGCTGGTATCGTCCGGAAACGCGGAGGGCGGAAGGAATTTCCGTGTCAGGCAAAAAAAAGAACCGCGGCCGGAAGGAGGAAGCCGGCCGCGGTAGGTGAAGAACAACTACGTTCGCTCATCGATAAGGTAACAACGCTTAAGGCCGAGGGTTACGTTCCGGAAGAAAAAAGATCCGATTTTCGATTCTTTTCATAGAAACAAACACGAATACGATCAAGTCCTCTCCGGAAAGGAATGCATAACCTCCCGCGGTGCCCTGCCCTCATGACGCCTGAAAGCCCTGCTGAAACAGCTCTGGCTTTCATAACCGCAGGCGGCGGCGATTTCCTTTATGGAGGCGTCGCCGCGGCGCAGCATGGCCGCCGCGCGCTCCAGGCGCAACCGCTCGAAAGCTTCCTGAGGAGAGGCGCCCCGGGCTCTGCGGAACAGCCGCCTGAAATGGCTTTCGGAGCAATTGGCCGCGCGGGCTGCATCGGCCAGGGTCGGTCCCTCCGCCAGATGTTCGGAGTACCATGCCATAGCGAGGGAGGCGGCATATTCCGCCCTATCCACGAGGGGAGCGAGTTCCGCTGCGCTCAAGTCCCCCAGCGCGATCAGGGACAGCTCGATCGCGGCCTTTTCGGCCCTCAGGGGATATAGAGGATCGTCCGCAGCGCGCGATTCGGATAGCCCAGCCGCGAGGCTACGGATGAGCGACTTTGCTTCATCGTCCAAACGGGCGACGACGAAGCCTCGGCGCCGGAGGAAGGCCGCGGCAGGCTCGGCCAAGGTATCGAAATGGAAGACGGCGATCTCGGCCGCGTTGCCCGGCCGCCCCGACCAACCGTGCTCAAACGCGGGAGGGAATATCCAGAGCGAATTTTCCCTCAACTGCCCGCGGGCGCCAGCGGGATCGCGGTTTTCCCCCGGAAAAACCGGCCGGATTTCGCCCCCAAGCACCGCTTCGAACTCCCAAGACTGGCGACCGTACACGCGGACCGGCATCTCGCCATAACGGCGCTCGCCGGCTCCCAGATAGGTTAGCATCGGAGCAATATCGATTCAATGAGCGAAAATGTCAAATACCTGAGCGCCCGTGCGATCGCCCCGAAGCCAAAAACCGGTTACTTTGATTCCATCCTGAGGAGGAAACCGATGTCCGGAAAAAAACGCTACGCGATCGTCGGAACCGGGTCGCGCTCGCAGATGTATTCACACGCGCTGCTGGGCGACTATGCTTCCGCCTGCGAACTCGTCGGCCTGTGCGACTCCAATCCGACGCGGATGGCCTGGGCGAACGCCCAATTGGCAGAAAAATTCGCCGCGCCGCCCGTTCCCGCCTTCGCGCCCGCCGAATTCGAGAAAATGATCGCGACCGGGAAGGTGGATACGGTCATCGTCACCTCGATGGACCGTACCCACCACCTGTATATCGTCCGGGCCATGGAAGCCGGATGCGATGTCATCACCGAGAAGCCGATGACCATAGACGCCGAAAAATCCGCGACCATCGAGGACGCGATAGCGAGGACAGGCAGGAAGCTGAGGGTCGCCTTCAATTACCGCTACGCCCCGCGCAACAGCAAAGTGAAGGAAGTCCTCATGGGCGGCGCGATCGGGGAAGTGAAATCCGTCCACTTCGAGTGGCTGCTGGACACCAAGCACGGGGCGGACTATTTCCGGCGCTGGCACCGCGACAAGAAGAACTCGGGCGGCCTGTTCGTGCACAAGGCGACCCACCACTTCGATCTGGTCAACTGGTGGCTGGACACCAATCCGACCCTGGTCTACGCGCAGGGCGGATTGGTGTTCTACGGCCGGGAGAACGCGGAAGCGCGCGGCGTGACCGCCTTCTACGACCGCGGCACGGGCCATCCGAACGCGGCAGCCGATCCCTTCGCCCTGGACCTGTCCAAGGACGAGGCGTTCCGCGGGATGTACCTGGATGCAGAAAAGGACGACGGCTACCGGCGCGACCAGAGCGTCTTCTCGGATTGCATCTCCATCGAGGACGACATGGCCGCCCTAGTCCGTTACGCCAGCGGCGCGACGATGAGCTACCACCTGACCGCATATTCCCCCTGGGAAGGCTACCGGGTCGCGTTCAACGGTACCAAGGGCCGGCTGGAATACGAAGTAGTCGAGAATTCCTATGTTTCCGGCTCGGAGAAGGACCAGAACCGACCCGACCTGCGCGATTCGCGTGAGGTCGAACTTGACGAATCGGTCCGCATCCTGGTGCGGCCGCTCTGGGGAAAACCGCTGGAAATACCGATCGCGTCGGACGCCGAAGCAGGCCACGGCGGCGGAGACAAGCGCCTCCTCCGCGACCTCTTCCTCGGCGACCTGGCCGATCCTCTGGGGCGGGCGGCCGACCACCGCTCGGGCAGCGATTCCATCATGGTGGGCATCGCCGCCAACAAGAGCCTGGCGACCGGCCTGCCCGTCACGATCGCGGAGCTCAGACGCCGGTGATCTCCCGGGCCCGGTCGCCCACCGCGCGCCTGATCGCCTCGTCGCGGACGCGCGGGGAGCCTGAGTAGGCGGGCGTCCGGCCCGCGTCCTGGGCCGCGACCGCCGCCGAGATCGCGTCCACGAACACGCTGCCCGCGACCACCGCGTGCACGTACGGCGCCACGCTCCGCGCCTGGGCGCCGGTCCGTATGCCGAAGCCTCCCAGCACCTTGGAGCCGCCGACGGCGGCCGCGGCGAGGAAGGACTTGGTGTCCTCCCCTACCTCGGTCGCGGCGCCGGTGATGCCGGCCCGAAGGGCCGCGTACAGCCAGGGGCGTCCGAGGGAGGCCATCGCCGCGAGGCGTTCCCTGCGCATGGATGGCGCGGCGACGGGCACCGAGGCAAGGCCTTCGGCGGCGCAGGCCGCAGCGAGGCCCTCGTCGGCATCGTAGGGGAGGTCGGGAACGATGAGGCCCGCGACTCCCGCCTTGCGAGCAGCCGCGCAGAAGGCGGGAGCGCCCGGAGTGGCCACGAGGCTCGCATAGGCCATGAGAAACACGGGAACGGCCGGGAACTCGGCGCGCAGCTCCGCGACGAAGGCGAAGGCATCGGCCACCCTGGTTCCGCCTGCGAGGGAGCGCGCACAGGCGTCGCGGATGGAAGGACCGTCCGCGCTCGGGTCGCTGAAGGGGATCTGCACCTCAAGGATCGAAGCGCCGCCCTCCACAAGGCCGCGCGCGGCGGCCCGGCATCCGGAAGCGTCGGGGTAACCGGCCACCAGATGGGCCATCAGGACGATTCGGTCGCTCATTTCTTTCCCTCCGCATTCAACGCGGCCAGCTCCCGTTCCAGAAAGGCCTTCCATTCGACCGGCCGGAACACGGGCGCGGTGATGAAGAGGTCCTTGTCCCCCCGCCCGGACATGTTGACGACAACGGCTTTGCCGGGACGGAGCGAGCGGGCCAGGGAGATGGCCGCGGCGGCCGCGTGCGCGCTTTCCAGGGCGAAGACGACCCCCTCGTTCTTCGCGATGAAGGACAGGGCCTCCAGGGCCTCGGCGTCCGTCGCGCGCCGGAATTCGACCCGGCCCGAACGGCCGAGGGCGGCGAGTTCGGGGCCGATCCCCGGATAGTCCAGGCCCGCGGAGATGGAACGGGTCTCGGCCACCTGGCCGTCCTCGTCCAGGAGGAAGCGGCTCTTGTACCCGTGGACTATGCCCGTGCGGGCCCCTTCACCCGTCATGCGGGAAGCGTGCTCTCCCGGGCCGGGACCTATTCCCCCCGCTTCCACGCCGATGAGGCGGGGATTCTCCAGATCCAGGAAGGGTTCGAAGAAGCCGATCGCGTTGGAGCCGCCGCCGACGCAGGCGACCAGGGCTTCGGGCACCACGCCCCGTTCGGCGAGCTGGTTTTTCGTTTCCCGGCCGACGACCGACTGGAAGGTGCGGACCATGTCCGGATACGGCGAGGGACCGAGGGCCGAGCCGATCACGTAGAAGGTGTCCGCGAAGCTTCCCGCCCAGTCCCGGAAGGCCTCGTTGATGGCGTCCTTCAGGGTACGCGAACCGGAACTCACCGGAATGACCTTCGCGCCGAAGAGTTCCATGGTCGCGACGTTCGGCTGCTGCCGGTCCACGTCGGTTGAGCCCATGTAGACCACGCATTCGACGCCCAGCTTTGCGCAGGCCGCGGCGGTCGCCACCCCGTGCTGGCCGGCTCCCGTCTCCGCGATCACGCGCCGCTTGCCCATGCGCCTGGCCAGCAGGACCTGGCCGACCGCGTTGTTGATCTTGTGCGCGCCGGTGTGCGCCAGGCCTTCCATCTTGATGTACAGATCCGCGCCGCCCAGGAGGCGTGAGGCGTTCTCCGCATGGAGCAGCGGCGTCGGACGGCCGATAAAGTCGCTCCGGAGACGCTGCAGCTCGGCGGCGAAGGCGGGATCGGCCATCGCCTTCACGAAGGCGGCTTCGATCTCTTCTATCGCGCTCCTGAGCACTTCGGGAACGTAGCGTCCGCCGTAGGGTCCGAAATATCCGTCCCGGGAGCGGCGGGCATCCTTCCGATCCGTATCTTCATTGACGCGCATGGTTGTCGATCTCCTTGAAGAATGCTTGAAGCGCCCGGTGGTCCTTGCGCCCTTTTTCGGATTCCAGCCTGCTGGAAGCGTCGATCAGCTCGGGTCGGTACGCATCCATGATGCCGCCGACATTATCCGCCCCCAGGCCGCCGGCAAGCCAGAGGGCACCGCGCGATGCGATCGAGGCAATGAGCTCGCGGGGAACGCCCGTTCCGGTGCCGCCCGCGGTTCCCGCGACCTTCGCGTCCACGAGTACCCTCGGCTCCCCCGCCTCCAGCAGGCGGTCCACACCGTCCAGATCGGTTGCGCTCGCAACGCGTACGACCGAATAGCGGCCGGCGGGCGCTGCGTCCAGGGCAGCCAAAGCCTCCGGTCCACCGTCCCCATGGTACTGGATGGCGTCCAGCAATCCTTTCCGCGCCAGGTCCAGCGCAACGCGGCCTCGGTCGGAAGCGGGGTCCGTGATGACGCCGACCAGGAGCGGCTTTCCGGCGCGGGCGGCCGGGGCATGGGCGGCAGGCGCCCGGACGGTCAGCGCACGGGCGGCCAGCGCACGGGCGGTCTCGGCGACCGCGCGGGCGTCGGCCGCTCGGGGACTTTCAGCGAACACGAAGCCGAGCAGGTCGGCGCCCAGGCGGGCGGCCTCCAGCGCGTCGTCCACGAGCGTCAGTCCGCAGATCTTGACGAGAGGACGGCGCGGGGCGGCACCTTCGTCAGCGACTCCCCGCTGCTCGGCCACCGCACGCCAGAATTTCCCGTCGGTGTCACGAAGCTTAGGGTGATTCGGGGAACCGGAGTCCTCGCCGAGGAAGGCGGAAACGAGGCCGGCAGCCTTGGCCGGATCGCGTGCCGCGGATTCCCCGACGAGGATGCCCTGGAAGCCGAGGCGCCGCGCGTAGGCGGCCTTGCCGGGTGTATCGATACCGGATTCGTAGACGGCCCGCTCGCCCAGGAGGCTCCGGAGCGCGGCGGGCGCCAGGGGATCGATGCGGAAGGTGGCGAGGTCGCGGGAGTTGACGCCGCCGAGTACGGGACCGTCAGCCGCGACGGCGCGGAATTTCTCCGCGTCGGCCGCGTCGCGGACCTCCACGAAGGGGGTCAGGCCCCGGGATCGACAGGCCGCGGCCATTTTTCGCAGGAGGTCTTCGTCCAGGATGCGGGCAATCAGGAGCACCGCATCGGCACCCGCGCGGTAGGATACATCGATCTCCTCCGCTTCCAGCAGGAAGTCCTTCCTGAGGAAGGCGATTTCCGGACGGGCGGCGGCGGCCGCCATGAGATCGTCCAGGGAGCCACGGAAGTGGTTGCGTTCGGTGAGGACCGAAACGTCGCGCGCCCCCGCCTCCGCATAGGCGCGGACCAGGCGCGCCGGATCCAGGTCGGCCGCGATGGCCCCCCTGGAGGGCGAGGCCCGCTTGATCTCCAGGATGGCGCCCGGCCGGGCCAGGAAGGGGACCACCGGCCGGCTCCTGCGGGCGGGAACCGGCGAACCGAAAAAAGGACCGAGCGAGGCCAGGTCGCGCCGCCTGTCGGCGACTATGCGGTCCAGGATGGTGCCCGTTACGGATGCGGATGACTCAGGCACGTGCGGTATCCCTAAGGTTCGTAACACTGGGGGCGGGCTGCCTCAACTCCTCCAGCTTGGCGGCGACGGCGCCGGAAGCCAGACAGGAAGCGGCTATCCGCGCGCCTTCCGCGATGCTTGCGGCGCGGCCGCTGACGTACAGGGCGGCTCCCGCGTTGAAGGCGACCGCGGCCTCGATGGCCGGCCTGCCCGCGCCGCCGATCAGCTCCCGCGCCAGGCGCGCGTTCTCCGCCGCGTCGCCGCCCGAGAGTTCTTCGAGCCGGTAGGTTCCGAATCCCTCCATGACCGGATCGAAGACGTATTCCTTCATGATCCCGTCGCTTCCGATCTCCACGACATCGGTAGGGGCGCAGGGGGAAATCTCGTCCATGCCGTCGCGGCTCTTCACCGTCAGAACCCGCTCCACGCCCAGCAGGCGCGCGGCTTCGGCGACCGGCTTCAGCAGCCCTTCGTCGTAGACGCCTATCACCTGGTACTTCGCGCTCGCGGGATTGGACAAGGGGCCCACGAGGTTCATGATGGTTTTCAGCCCGATGGACTTGCGCGCGGCGGCGGCGTGCTTCATCGCGCCGTGGTACAGGGGCGCGAAAAGGAAGGCAAAGTTCGTCCGCTCAAGTAGTTCCTCCGCCGCCGCCGGCGTAATGTTCACCGGGATGCCGAGGGCTTCGTAGAAATCGGCGCTTCCCGACTTGCTGGACACCGCGCGGTTGCCGTGCTTCGCCACCGGAACGCCGCAGGCGGCCGCGACGAGGGCGGCCATGGAGCTGATGTTGAAGGATCCCGATTCGTCCCCGCCCGTCCCGCAGGTATCGGTCGTCTCCAGCTTGGTGACGAAGCGGGTCTTCTTCCGGCGGAGCACCGCCGCGCAACCGGCTATCTCCACGGCGGCCGGCTTCTTGGCGGCGAAGGCCACGAGCAGGGCGGTCACCTTGGAAGCGTCCAGCGTTCCGTCGGTCAGTTCTTCCATGAACGCTTCGGCGCCCGCGCGGTCAAGATCCTGGCCTGCGATGAGCTTGGAGAGGGTGGCCTTGAAGGCGAAGGGTTCGCGCCGGTAGGACAGAAAGGCCTTGATGAGGGCTTCGCCCCCGTCCGAAGCGATGGACTCCGGATGGAACTGCACCCCTTCGATATCGAACTGCCGGTGCCGCACGCCCATCACATCGCCGTCTGAACTCCGCGCGGTCACTTCAAGCTCTGCGGGCATGCTGTCCTCGGCGATAACGAGGCTGTGATAGCGGGTGAAGACCGAGGAAGTTCCGATCGTGCGGAACACGCCGCGTCCGTCCAGCGCGATCGGCTCCGCCTCGCCGTGACGTATGCGCTTGGCGCCGACGATCCTGCCTCCGAAGGCGTAGCCGATGGCCTGGTGGCCGAGGCAGATGCCGAGGATCGGAATCCTGCCCGCGAAATGCCTGATGGCCTGGACGCTGATGCCCGCGTCCTCAGGTCGGCCGGGGCCGGGGGAGATCACCAGGCGGGAAGGGGCCAGAGCGTCCAGGCCTTCGATATCGATCTCGTCGTTCCGGATCACCCTGATTTCTTCCGACGAGAGCCGGGCAAAGTACTGGTACACGTTGTAGGTGAATGAATCATAATTGTCGATGAGGACGATCATCTGGAACCTCCCGCAAGTGCCGCGCGCAGGGCGGCGAGTTTCTCGTTCGTCTCTTCCCATTCGCGTTCCGGTTTGGAGGCGTAGACGATGCCCGCCCCCGCCTGGAGGTTCCACTTCCCGTCCTTCACGAGGGCCGAGCGGATCGCGATGCAGGTATCGAAGCCGCCGTGGGCGTCCAGGTAGCCGACGGCTCCCGCGTAGAAACTCCGGTCAAAACGCTC
>DPXI01000036.1 GCA_003527485.1 Treponema sp.
CCACCGGCTCTCGGCCACCGGCTACCGGTCACCGGCTACCGGCTTTCCCCTCTTCCATCCTTCGCGCTACTTCCAGCAGCAAGTCCTTCTCGTTCATCGCCGGATCGTCCAGCACTGTTTCCAGGAGCTCCTTCAAGATTGCGCCCATCCGCGGTCCGCGCGTCACTCCGATGCCTGCCAGGTCCTCTCCGTTGACCGCGAGGTCCTTCATGGACAAGGCCCCCCTTTCGGCGAGAGCGAGATCGACGCGGGCGACGAGTTCGGCGAGGGCGGGGGAGGGGGCAGTCTCGCCTGCGGTCCCGAACAGGTCCGCGCGCCGCAGGGCGTACAGCGCGTCCAGATTGGATTCCCCCACCCGTACGATGAAGCGCCTGACCGCGGCGTCCGTCCATGAGTCGTCGTAGTTGAACATGTGCTGGGAAACCAGATGGACGACGGTATCAATGATCGAAGTCGGAAACCGGAGCCGGAGCAGGATGCCGCGGGCGATCCGCGTCGAAGCCTCTTCATGGCGGTAGAAACGCCATGTCCCGTCTTCGCCGGGCTCCCGTACTTCGGGTTTGCCGACATCGTGAAGGAGGGCGGCCAGCCGTACGACGAGCGAGTCGCGGGGCGCCCCGTCGCAGGAATACAGGGAATGGTCCAGCACGTCGTAGCGGTGGAAGCCGCGCTGGTCCACGCCCCGGCAGGCGGCGAGTTCCGGCAGCTCCAGCTCGAGCAGCCCTGTCCTTTCCATGATGAGGAAAGCCGTCGAGGGACGGGGGGCGGCGAGGGTTTTGGTTATCTCGTCGCGGACGCGCTCGACGGCGACGCGGGCTGTCGTGCCCAGGGCGAAAGGGATGGCATACAGACTCGGTTCGTCCAGGCGGAAATCGAGCTGGGCCACGAAGCGGGCGGCGCGCAGGGGGCGCAACCCGTCCTCCGCGAAGCGTTCGGCGGGATCGCCGACGCAGCGTACCAAACGATCCTGGATATCGCGCCGTCCGCCGAAGGGATCGACGACACGCAGGGACGGCAGTTCGATCGCGACGGCGTTCATGGTGAAGTCCCTTCGGGAAAGGTCCTCTTCTATCGTAGCCGCATATCTGACGTCGTCTGGCCGGCGTCCGTCGCTGTAGCCGGATTCCGTACGGAACGTGGTCGTTTCGATGGAAAGGCCTTTGTAGAGTATGCTCACCGTACCGTGCTTGATGCCTGTGGGTATCACGCGCCTGAAGAGTTTCATTACTTCTTCTGGAAGGGCATCGGTGGCGAGGTCCCAGTCCTTCGGAGTTTCACCGCGGAGCAGGTCCCTGACCGCCCCGCCGACGAGAAAGGCTTGCTTGCCGGCCGAGGCGAAAATCGAAGAAATTTCGAGAAGCAGCGGATGTACGCGCGCGTTGCCCATGATGGATCACTATAGTACAATCCGGACGGACCGGTTAAGGGAGGCAGCATGAAGGGCATCGCGTTCATCGGCGGGGACGGTCCTGAACGCGAAATCGGATTGAAGGCCCTCGGCCGATTCGATTTCGCGGCGGCCGCGGATTCCGGCCTGATGGCCGCCGAACGTTGGGGCGTGCGTTGCGACCTGATAGTCGGCGACATGGATTCGATCGACGATCCCCGCCGTCTGGACAAATACCCCGCCGGGACGGTTATCCGCCTTCCGACGGACAAGGACGAGACGGATACCGAGGCCGCCCTCCGGATGCTCGCGGGCCGCGGTTGCACGGAACGTGTCCTTGTCGGCGGCGGCGGCGGGCGGCTGGATCATACCTTGGCGATCGTCGCCCTCTTTGAACGCCCGGGCGCCCCGGACCGTTGGATCACCGCCCTGGAAGATGTGCGCCTTCTTGACGGGGAGAAGGCGGGCCGGACGGGACTCCGACTTCAGGTGCGGCCGCTTTCCCTCGTCTCGGTGTTTCCGATCGGAGAAGGGCCTTGGATCGCCTGCAGCACGGGGCTCCATTGGCCGCTGGACGGGCTCCGATGGAAAAGGGGCGATTTCGGCGTGAGCAACTTCGCTGAAAGCGGCGACTTTGCCGTCACCGCCGGAAAGGGCCGCTTCCTGGTGGTCACGCCTCTTGCCGACGCATTGTTCAGCTGATCCCCGCGCTCCTTGAGAAAGCCGCGGAAAGCCTTTCCCTGGTTTCCAGCGGATTTTCCACCAGGACGCGTTTTCCCGCCAGCAGTTCGGCGACGCCTATCTCCCGCGGGTATCGGGGAATGATGTGCCAGTGCAAATGGTTGATGGACGCCCCGGCGACCAGCCCCATATTGCAGCCGATATTGTAGCCTTCCGGATGGAATTCCTCGTCCAGGACATCCAGCGCGCGGTCGATTACCGAATCGAGGGCTTGGCGTTCTTCGCCTCGACATTCGCGGAGATCCACGATGTGGCGTTCGGGGAACACGAGCAGGTGTCCCGGATTGTAGGGATACAGGTTGAGGCAGATTCTGAAGCCTTTTTCCGCATGGACGGTCAGATCCACGACGGCGGGATCGCCGTCGCGGACGCAGCAGAGGATGCAGCCGGCCGGTTTCGCGCCGCGGAGATAAACCAACTTTTCAAAATTAAAAAAATAATCCATACATCACTCTTCAAGGGTTTTGAGCAGTTCCAGTGCGCGGGGCGGGGACGACGATTCGATGGCCAGGTATTTCAGCAGCACGGGATATTTCGTCAGCAGTTCCCCGTACCTTTCAAGTTCCTCGAAGCGGAGGCGGGAAGCGGCGTCCGCGCCCGCTGCGGTCCTGACCGAAGAGGAAAGGAAAGCGCGTCTCCGCTCCAAATATTCCTCGTAAAGCTTCCTGGCCTCACGGTACAACGCCAGGTCCGGGAATTCCGCAACGCGGAGTATGCAGGAGACGATCCGCAGATCGGGAAAGGCCGTTTCCAGGTCGTCTTGCAGGCGCGGCGCGCTTCCCGCGGCCATGATCCGATCAAGTTCCTCGGAATCTTCGGCGTACGAAGCCAAGCGCCGCGTGGCGAAATCGGCTGCCGCCGCGCCGGTCCTCTCTTCCCATGCGTCCAGGCCCGCCTGGTCGCGGACTCCTTGATCCGCGACCACGCGGGGAAGCGATTCGGGTTTGAGGGAAAAGGTAAGCGAACCTACGATGGAATACGAAAAATCGTCTTCAACCGCTGCGATGGCGGAATATTGTTCGGCGGACGGGAGCCGGCCGGATGCGGACAGCTCCTTCACCATCGTCTCGATCAAAAACGGAGTGATCTTGGCGTTGGTCGGAAACAAGCGTTCCCAAGCCCATCGGTAAGATCCTCCCCGCAACACCAGGGGATCCACTCCGCCCGTTTTGGAACTGAGGACGCCGTATGAGCCGACGGGAACGGAAAGCTGGACCCAGCCCGCGATGAAGACGTAGCCGGCCAGTATGAGGATAAAGAAAAACGAAACGACGATTTTTCTCACGACACCATCCCACATTATTATCGTTAAATGATACGCTATGGCGATGCTTTCCTTCCAGCCATGGAGAGAAGATATACATGGGACTCGCGAAACCCGAACGTAAACCCCTCATCGTCCTTCTCGTCAAGCGGACCGCAGTGTTCCTGCTGGCGGTTTGCGCCCTGCTCGTTTTCATTTATGCGATAGGCACCGCACAGGACTTCCTCGATTCGACCCAATCATTCATCATTCGCGGCCTCTCCGCCATCGGCTTGCTTCTCGCCGTGGGATCGGCCTACGGCTTCGCGATCGATATTTGGATCGCCGTAGCTTCGAGGGCTACCCGCCATCTCTTCGGTGCCCTTTCCTACCTCGTTCTGGTGTTCATTGGCCTCGGAGCCGCAGCGTTTTCCGCCTTCCTGCTCTCGGCGATAGCCGGCAATGCCCCCTGAGCGGGCGACGGCCGATCGTTGACCCGCGACCGGCTTAGCGAATAGTATCCACGGTATGGGAAATGCACGACTTTACGGACTCCGCGGTGCGGTCCGTTGCCAAAACGACGTCGCGGATATCGGATCGCGCGTGGCCGAGTTGTACGATGCCTTGATCACCGGAAACGGAATCGACGAAGCCGATGTCGTTTCCTTCATATTTTCCGTCACTCCGGACCTCAATGCCGCGAATCCCGCGGCGGAGCTTCGGAAAAGCGGCCGGGGGCTTTCCCTCGCGCTCTTCGCGGTGGCGGAAGCGCCTTCGGAAGGCGCGCTTGAACGCGTGATCCGCGTTCTGGTTCATTGTTATGCCGAAGAGGGAAATGCTCCGCGCCATGCCTACCTCAACGGCGCGGAAGCGCTCCGTCCGGATCGGGCCGTCCGCCCCGGAAAAAGGCGCGGTTAGTATTGACCAACCAGAGCGGCTTCGATATAGTGCCCTTCGTTCGCATCGCCATCTTAGCTCAGTCGGCTAGAGCGCGTGACTTGTAATCTCGAGGTCCCCGGTTCGACTCCGGGAGATGGCTTTCGACTGTCAGGATGGTGCGACGGACAGGACAATTTGTAGGGGAGATTCCCGAGCGGTCAAAGGGGGCAGACTGTAAATCTGTTGGCTACGCCTTCGAAGGTTCGAATCCTTCTCTCCCCATACGAGCGGCAACGCTCGTCGCCTTCCCGGACGGGAAGGCTTTTTTTTGTGCGCCCGGCAGGGCGCACCCATTAGCGGGTGGATGAGAAGGCAAATATCTTCA
>DPXI01000046.1:0-3673 GCA_003527485.1 Treponema sp.
CCGCGGCGGACACCGCGGCTAACGCCGGGCCGGTCTCCGTTGACGCCAACGAATGGGTGCGCGATCCGTCGAAGGTCGCGGGACTTCAGCCCTCCGCCCAGCAGGCGACCTCCACCCGCGGCGACGTCATCATCATTTACGGGGAAAAGCCGAACGTCGACGTAACGTCCCGGACGGCCGGCGCGGACCGGGACGGCAGGATCGTATTGGACCTGCCTGCATCGTCCGGCCCCGTCGTCCCCGCGCCGCTGGAACAGCCTGCCGTTCCCGGCGCCTACGCGGAGCGGAAGCCGGAAGCGACGGATCCCGCGGCCAAGAACGCCGCATCGGCTCCCGCGCCCGCCAAAAAACCGGCGGCAGTCCAGGCAGCGCCCAAAAATGCGCCCGCGGCGGCAAAATCCGCCGGCAAGCCGGCTCTCAAAATGGTGGACGAATTCTGGGTCCAGACCGGAGCCTTTTCGGCCAAGGTCCGTGCGGACGACGCTTCGGTCCAGCTGAAGACCAAGGGCATCACCTCCCTCGTCGAGACCAAGGACGTGAACGGGAAGACCTTTTACCGGGTCAGGCTCGGCCCATATTCGTCCCAAAACGAAGCCGACTACTGGCTCGCCCTCGTCAAGACCGTGGACGGATTCGGGGAAAGCTACGTATCCATGACGAAAGCCAAAAGATAATCCTTCCGGCTCAAGCACAGGCCGCGGCAGCCCCGTACGAAGGGCATGAACCGCGGCCTTTTCTTTTTCGCGATCTTCTGCCTTGAATATTCCCCGTTCATCGGAGCCTCCCCGGGCGGGCATTCCGTCCCGTCAGCATCGGTCCTCGCCGCGGCGAGCGGTTCCCTCGACGATTTTACCAGTATGGAGAACCGCGCGCATTGCGAACTCGGCTTCAACGGCTTGGACCTGGCCGCCGGCGTCGCCGATCGCCGGGACCTTTCCCTCGACGAGCCGATGGCCGACGACTCTTTTTCCCTCCAGCTGGTCCACAAGGCATCGCGTTCGGCCCTGCTGTACGGCCCCCTGGAGCTTTCAGGGATAGCCTTCCGGCTGGGAGATCCCTTCGCGAAGCGGCAGACGGGCGCGTCCGAGCGGACTTCCTTGGGCGCTCGGATCGACGGCGACGCATCGGTTTCGGCGACCGCCCGGCCCTGCGCTCTGCTCGGCCTCCCCATCACCTCCGGCGCGTTCGCGCTCGCGGCCGTCCGGGAATCGGCCTTCCACGCGGCATTCCGCGCCGAAAAAGGGCGCGATTCATTTTTCGAGGCCGAAGCCTTCGGCGCCGGAACCACTGACGAGGCGGAGAAGGCGGAAGGATGGTTTTCGGAGAAGGCTCCCCTGCCCGGGCGCGCAGCCTCGATCTTCGCCTTCGGTTCCCGCGCTTCCCTTCCCTCAGGCGCCCTCGCCCTGGACCTGGCGGCTTCGGAAGCGGAGATCGGGGAAGCCGGCCTGTATGCCGAAGCGGCCCTCGACGTCCGCCTCGGCCGTTGGCTGCTGTCCGGCGCCGCCGGCGGCGCCAGCGAGGATTTCCGGGACGCGCGCGGCGAGCGCACGGGAGCGGCCCGACGCGCTTCGGTCCGCCTCCTGCATGAAGCCGATGACATCAGGACCGTCCGCACGGCCCTCGCGTTCGACGGTAGGGGCAAGCCCGAAAGGGCGGAGGCGGTGTTGGGAACTTCGGAGGGCGCTTCGCGGAAGTCGGCCGCGCCCGTGCTGCACTTCGAGGTCCTGAGTATCGCGGTCGGCGCCTCGCTGGATCTCGCCGCGGGGGAGGAGCCGCCTTTCGCCTGCGAACTCTCGGGCGCCACGAAGGTGGGTCGCCTCCGTGCCGAGGTCACTGTCAGTGCGGCGGCTCCGGCCGCGGCTCCGGCGGCGGCGGCGGCTCCGGCAACGCCGTCGCCGACAGCGGTAGGCTTTGGAGGCACGATCCCCGCGGCGGTTTCCGCCCGTCTTTCGCTCGCCCTCCCGGTCGGACCCTTCCGCTTCCGCCTCGCGCCGCGCCTTGAAGCCGGACCGGACCGGCTGACGGGCGTCGGCATCCTCGGCTCCATCGGCATCGTCACCTCGCATGCCGCTTTCGCGGTCCAGGCCGAGTCCCGCTCTTCGGACGGTTCCTGGAGAATCGGCCTGCGCTGGAGGCTACTCGCCAAGGGAGAGGCGGGGACGGCCTTCGTCGAGGATTTCCTTGAACCTCCGGGCATTGCGGACGGCGTTTCCGCCCTGATGATTGTTGAAGGCGACCAGTAGGGTCTTCGCCCTCCCCTCCTCCTGCAGGACCCGCGGCCGCCATTCCTCCAACTCCGCATCCGAGTATAACCAGGAATAACGGCCGGCGGCGTCCCCGTCCCACCATGCCGCGGCATTCCTGCCGTGGAAACGGAGGTAGGACAGCCCGGACCGGCCGCCGGAGGCCGCGGCATCGAAGCCCGGGCTTCCGAAGGTCGTTCCGTCTCCCCCGGGGCGGGGCAGGCCGTCCAGGGCGGGAACGTCCACCGCCGCTATCGCCAGGGAACGCCTGGCGGCCTCCTCCGTCACGGACTGCCGCTGCCACTCGGCGTTCCGGAATTCCAGTACGAGCGGAAGGCCGCCCAGGGCTTCGGTCAATTCGCCCAGGTACACCCGGTTTGGATCGGTATAGCGGAAGCCGAAGGGGAATTGGAGCAGCACGGCGGCCAGCTTGTCGCGGAAGGGACGGGCGCCGACGGCGGCCAGGAATTCCCCGGCGCGCGCGGGCCAATCGGCCCCGCCTTCATGGGTGAGCGATCGGTGGACCTTCAGGGAGAACAGGAAGTCGCTCGGAACCGATTCGGCCATGCGGATGAGTCCGCGCGCGTCCGGCATGCGGTAATAGGAAAAGTCCAGTTCCACGAAGTGGAAGAACATCGCATAGAAGCGGAGGAAGTCCTCTTTCCCGAGGTCCGCGGGGTAGAAGGAACCTCTCCAATCTTCGTAGCTGTATCCCGATGTGCCGATGATAGCCGCCATCCCGCCTCCCGCTCCCCTCTTGAAACTTGCGGCATATATCAATATATTGCATCAACTGGAAGTATACGGTAAGGAATCCATATTTCCAGATAAGCCTTCATAGTCGATACGATCGCTTCCGCTGCTTCGGCCGCTTGATTCGTGATCGGTCCGGCGTTGAAGAGGGATGCCGAGCGGGAAGCCTCCCGTCCGGCTTGAAACCAATTCTTGGCACGAGAGGTAGAAGACGAGATGGGCATCGAATTATCGAAGATGCGTAACATCGGAATAAGCGCGCATATCGACTCCGGCAAGACGACGCTTTCCGAACGCATCCTGTTTTATTGCGATAAGATCCACGCTATCCACGAGGTACGCGGAAAAGACGGCGTCGGCGCCGTCATGGACAACATGGAGCTCGAGCGCGAACGGGGAATCACGATCCAGTCCGCGGCCACCCAGGTCCAGTGGAAAGACCACACGATCAACCTGATCGATACGCCCGGACACGTCGACTTCACTATCGAAGTCGAGCGCTCCCTCCGCGTTCTGGACGGAGCCATTCTCGTCCTTTGCGCGGTCGGCGGCGTCCAGTCCCAGTCCATCACCGTCGACCGTCAGTTGAAGCGTTACCACGTCCCGCGCATCGCCTTCATCAACAAGTGCGACCGCACGGGAGCCAATCCCTTCAAGGTCCGCATGCAGCTGCGCGA
>DPXI01000046.1:3680-8577 GCA_003527485.1 Treponema sp.
GTGTCCATGTTCTCCGACGATCTCGCGGAAAAGTTCCTCGCCGGCGAGCTGATCGAAGACGAGCTGATCTACGAAGCGGTGCGCATGGCTACCCTTTCCGAACAGTTCGTCCCCGTGATGATGGGTTCGGCCTACAAGAACAAGGGCATCCAGCTCCTGCTCGACGGCGTCACCCACTACCTGCCCGATCCGACCCAGGTCCAGAACTTCGCGCTCGACCTCGACGACGGCGAAAAGCAGGTCGAACTCCATTCGGACGGCATTCTCCCGACCGTCGCCCTCGGCTTCAAGCTAGAGGACGGCCAGTACGGCCAGCTGACGTACGTCCGCATCTACCAGGGCGATCTGAAGAAAGGCTCGGAACTCTACAACACCCGTTCCCGCAAGAAGTTCAAGGTCGGACGCCTGGTGCGCATGCATTCCAACAACATGGAAGACATCACCGAGGGCTCTCCCGGCGACATCGTCGCCCTGTTCGGCGTGGAATGCGCCTCGGGCGACACCTTCTGCCATCCCGACATCAACTACGCCATGACCTCCATGTTCGTTCCCGAGCCGGTCATCGCCCTTTCCATCACCCCGAAGGACAAGAAATCCGCGGACCAGCTGGGAAAGGCGCTCAACCGTTTCACCAAGGAAGATCCGACCTTCCAGACCTACGTAGATCCCGAGTCCAACCAGACCATCATCAGGGGCATGGGCGAACTCCACCTGGACGTATACGTCGAGCGCATGAGGCGCGAGTACAAGTGCGAGGTCGACACCGGCATGCCGCAGGTCGCGTACCGCGAGGCCATCGTCCAGCGCTCGGATTTCAACTATACCCACAAGAAACAGACCGGCGGTTCCGGCCAGTACGGCCGCGTCGCCGGCTACATGGAGCCCATCGAAGCCGGAGATTACGAGTTCGTCGATTCCGTCAAGGGCGGGTCCATCCCGAACGAATACATCTCCAGCTGCGACAAGGGTTTCCGCGAGGCGAAGAAAAAAGGCAGCCTCATCGGCTTCCCGATCGTCAACATCCGCTGCGTGATCAACGACGGAGCTTCCCACGCGGTCGACTCCTCCGACATCGCGTTCCAGCTCGCCGCGATCGGAGCCTTCCGCGAAGCCTATTCCAAGGCCAAGCCCGTCATCCTCGAACCTATCATGAAGGTATCCGTCGAAGGCCCGACCGAGTTCCAGGGCAACATTTTCGCGTCCATCAACCAGCGCCGCGGCATCATCACGTCCTCCTCCGAGGACGGCGCCTTCTCCCGCGTCGACGCGGAGGTTCCGCTCAGCGAAATGTTCGGTTATTCCACCGTGCTCCGGTCCCTGACCCAGGGGAAAGCCGAGTTCTCGATGGAGTTCGAAAAGTACGGTAAGGTTCCGACCAGCATTTCCGACGCTCTCATCAAGGAATATGAAGAGAAGCGCCGGAAAGAGCATCAGAAGTAAGGAGAGGACATGGTCAAGCAGGAACTTATCCAACGCAGCCCCGTCCGCGTCTTCGAGAAATCCATCCACGGGGGTCTCAAGGCCGGTGACGTGGGCGTCATCGCTTCCCGCAAGGGCGTCGGCAAAACGTCCGTGCTCGTGCAGATCGCCCTGGACAAGCTGCTCCAGGGCAAGAAGGTGATCCACGTCTCCTTCGCCCAGCATACCGACTACGTGATCGCCTGGTACGAAGATATCTTTTCCGAGATCGCGAAGAAGAAGAATCTGGAGAACGCGGTCGAAGTGAAGAGCGAGCTCGTCAAGAACCGCGTCCTCATGAACTTCAACCAGGACAGCATCACCAGCGAGCAGATCCTGAAGAGCCTCCGGGCTATGATCGTGGACGGCAGCTTCAAGGCGGACGCCCTCATCATCGACGGCTACGACTTCGCCCGCGCCACGGCCGACCGGCTCGCGGGCGTCAAGAAGTTCGCCGCGGAGCTCGGCATCGAAGTCTGGTATACTTGTACCATCGCCGGCGAAGAACCGGCGTACGACAAGCATAACATACCCCTCATGCTGAAGGACTACATCGACACAATCGACGTGGTGGTCGTCCTTGAGCCCAAGCAGGATTTCATCCAATTCACGGTCCCCAAAGACCGCGAAACCTACAATCCGAGCGCCCTCGAGCTGAAGCTCGATACCAAGACCCTGCTGATCGCCGAAAAATAGGCGAACGGTAACTTGCGAATGATAGCCGATCCGAAAGGATCGGCTTTTTATTGCGCTGATCATCAATTCCTTATACAATCAGCTAAACCGGTTTACATGGAGCGATCATGCATAGAGCGTGCGGAATCCTGTTGCATCCTACCTCCCTCCCTTCGCCGTTCGGCATCGGCGATCTCGGCGCGGAAGCCTGCCGTTTCGTGGATTGGCTGGCGGAAAGCGGACAATCGCTCTGGCAGGTGCTTCCACTCGGGCCGACGGGCTACGGCGATTCGCCCTATGCATCCTTTTCCACCTTCGCGGGGAACGGCATGCTGGTGGCCCTGGAGCCGTTGATCCAGGCCGGATGGCTCAGCCGATCGGAGACGATCCCGCTCCCCGCCGCCCGCGCGGATAGGGTCGAGTACGGCAGCATGCTTCCGTGGAAAAGCGACCTGCTGAATCTCGCCGCCGCCCGTATGCTCGATTCGGGCGGCGAGGCGGCGGACTTCGAGGCTTTCGCCCGTGAGGAAGCGTACTGGTTGGACGATTACGCCCTGTTCATGGACCTCAAGGAGCACTTCGACCGGAAAGCGCGGGAGGAAGGAAAGGAAGGCGCGATGTGGTCGAATTACTGGCCGCGGGAGTACGCCCTCCGTGACGCCGGCACTTTGGAAGCCTGGACCGGCAGCCATGCCCGATCGATCCGTATCCGGAAGGCCGTCCAGTATTTCTTCTTCTCTCAGTGGAGGAAACTGAAAGCCTACGCGAATGGACGGGGCGTGCGCATCATCGGCGACCTGCCGATTTTCGTCGCCTCCGATTCGGTGGACGTATGGGCCCACCGCGACCTGTTCCTCCTGGACGCGGACGGAGCTCCCCGCGAGGTCGCGGGCGTCCCCCCCGACTATTTCAGCGCGACCGGCCAACTCTGGGGCAATCCGCTGTACGCCTGGGAAAAGCACGCGGCCAACGGCTTCCGCTGGTGGATCGACCGGATCAGGGGGAACCTCCGCCTCGTCGACTGGCTTCGCATCGACCATTTCCGCGGATTCGAATCCTTTTGGGCCGTTCCCTCGGGAGACTCCACCGCCGTGGGCGGAGTCTGGAAGAAAGCGCCCGGCTCCAAGTTCTTCACCGCCCTCCGAAGGGAGCTCGGCGAACTCCCCATACTCGCCGAGGACCTGGGATTCATCACCGAAGAAGTCCGCAACCTGCGCGATTCCTTCGCCCTTCCCGGCATGAAGATCCTTCAATTCGCCTTCGACGCCAAGGAAAGCGGCGAGGGGTTGAACACGCGCAACGGATTCCTGCCGCACATGTACGAAAGGAACTGCGTCGTCTATACGGGAACCCACGACAACGACACTCTGGCCGGCTGGCTCGCCAAGGCGACCGGCGAGGAACTCGCCTTCATCCGTTCGTACCTGGGAGGGGAGAACGGGGAAGGCCTGCTTTGGCGGCTCATCCGTCTCGCCTACGCTTCGGTGGCGGACTTCTGCGTGATCCCCATGCAGGATGTCCTGGGCCTGGGTTCGGAGGCTCGCATGAACACGCCGTCCACCATCGGCGGCAACTGGACATGGAGGCTGGCGGAATCCGCGTCGCTCGCGGAAGCCGGCGCCCGCCTCCGCGCCTTGGCCGAGCTCTATGCGCGGGAGGGCGAAAATCCGCCCGATGAGCAGAGCGCGTCCAGCCGCTCGTCATGATCGGACATCGGCACGCTCCCGACGATCTGGCTCCCGAGACAGAAGCCCACAGCGTATGAATCGGCGCGGATCAGACGCAGGCTCTTGAGGAAGCGATCATAGAAGCCCTTCCCGTGGCCGAGGCGCCCGCCTGAGGCATCGAAGGCCACGCCGGGCACCACGACCAGCACCGGACCTTCCAAGTCGGCGGGAACGGCTTGCCGGCAGGAGGCCGGCGGTTCGCGGATGCCGAAGGGGCCGCGGTTCCAGGCAAGGTCCAGACCGTCCGCGTACCGGAAGACGATGTCCCCTCCGGCCACCACGGGCATCGCCACGGCCTTGCCCGCCGCGAAAGCGGCCTCCAGCAGGGCGCCGGTGCCGATTTCCCCGCCCATGGAAAGGAAGCAGAGGACGGTCCGAGCTTCGATCCATTTTTCCGAACCAGACAGCGCCGCCGCTGCGGCCCGACCCTCCCGGACAAGTTCGGACTCGCGCAGGCCGGAAAGAAGGGACTCCATGCGTTTGCGCATCGCGCGTTTCGATTCCGATAAGGCGTCCGCCCGGGTTTCTCCGCTCATATCGGCCGGGTCCCGCCTTCGCGCAGCCCCGCCTCGTACAGCTTTCCGCAGGCGATGAACATGGTCAGTTTCGTGCTCGCGAGCATGATTCCTGCGTCGTCCGCCATTTCGATCATATCGGGGGTCGGGTGTTTGCCCCGGACGAAGATGATGGCTTTGATATCCAGGAGCTCGGCGGTCCTGATGACCTGCGGATTCACGAGGCCCGTCAGGAGCAGCACGCGGTCCTTCACGAAAGCCATCACGTCGCTCAGCAGGTCGGCGCCGCACGCCGATTTCACATCGATCTTGCCTTCGGTTTCGCCGCAATGGAAGGTCCCTTCAACGGTTCGCACCGCATCGCTTACGGTCATTACAATCCACCTCGTTCCGAGCATACCATGGCGCGCGGACCGCTTCAACGGCGCGCCCGATTCCTAGATGGACGACCTCCGCAACCCCCTCCGACGGGAGGTCTCCGCTGCCGGGACACCATTCCCCTTGACTCTTTTTTTTCGTTCC
>DPXI01000015.1:0-6003 GCA_003527485.1 Treponema sp.
CCTATCGCGACCGCGAGTCCGGCGAGGGAAAGCAAGTACAGGGCGGATGCGTTCCCCCCGGCGATGGAGCCTTCCAGGACGACGCCTTCGGGACCGCCTGAGAAATCGTGCAGATTGTGGATGATGATCCTGAGGATTTCGGCGAGGGCAAGGGTAGTGATGGAGAAGTACATCAGGCGCAGGCGCAGGATGGCCAAGCCGATCGCGAAGGAGAGGATGCCCGAGAGGAGGGCGGCGAAGAGTATGCTCAGCCAGGGGTCCATGCCGCCGCGGAGCACGGCGAGGACGGAGGCGTAGGCGCCGAAGCCGAAGAGCCCGGCGATGCCGAAGGATATCTGGCCCGAGCGCAGCAGCATGTCCCAGCTGACGGCGAGCGCCATGTACAGGATGACGTTGCGCGCGACCTGCAGGGGATACGCGCCGGCGAAGGAGGGCAGGGCGACCGCCAGGGCGGCGATGACGAAGGCGGCGAGGATGCCGGGCAAGGATGCTTTCTTCACGACTTCCTCTCCTTAAGGGAACGGCCGAGGATCACGGCGATGATGAGCACGAAGAAGACGATATCGGCCCAGCCGCGGAGTTCCCTGAACACCCGGAGGAAGGCCTCGGAGAGGCCGAGCAGCAGGCTCGCGGCCAGTATGCCGGGGATGTTGCCGACGCCCGCCATCGCTACGAGGCAGAAGCTCTTCATCGTGAAGGGTCCGCCGACTCCGGGGAAGATCGACGATTTCGTGAGGAACAGGGCGCCGACGGCGCCGACCATGGCCAGGGCGAGGGCGAAGATGAAGCCGTAGGTCCTGTCCACGTCGATGCCGACGATCGCGGCGCCGCGCGGATTCTGTCCGACGGCGACGGCTGCCTTGCCCATCATGGTGCGGGTGAGGAACAGCTTGAGGCCGACCGTCATGGCTATCGCGGCGGCCACGAAGACGAAGGACCAGATGCCGAAGGAAAGCTCTCCGATGGTCACCGAAGCGGACACGTAGTCCAGCGAAAGCTTCCGGGTCTGGGAGGTGAACAGGATATTCGTGATCTGGCTCAGCGTGATGCCGAGACCGAAGGTGAGTATCAATTGGTTCAGTTCCGGAGCCTTCAGCGCGTTCCGGATGGTGAGGCGGTAGACGAGGAAGCCGAACAGGGAGGTCGCGGCGGCCGTCGGGATGAGGGCGATCAAGGGATCCATTCCGGTGGCCATGCTCAGGGAATAGGCGGCGTACGCCGCGACCATCATGAACTCGCCGTGCGCGAGATTGACGATATGGACGATGCCTAGGACGAGGCCCATCGGTATCGCGATCGACGCGTACAGTCCCGCCTGTTGCGTGCCGTAAATAAGCACGGTCGGTTTCCAGATCGCGAGCGCGACGAAGGCCGCGGCCCCCGCNNATTCATCTCAATGCTTCCGCGGCATCACTTCCACTGGGGGAAGGGATAGACGGGAACTTCCGTCTTGGCTTCCAGCGGCCAGATGACTTCCTGACGGCCCGCCTGCCACTGCAGGATCTTCTGCCGTTTGATGCCTTGGTGGGCGATGATGTTGGACTTGGAGAAGGTGATGACCTCTCCGAGCGGAGACTCGTACTTGGTGGCCTTCAGGGCCTTGATAAGCGCGGCGGTCTCGACGGTGCCCGCCGCCTTGATCGCGTCGGCGAGGATAAAGATCGCAGAATAGGAGAGGGGGGCGAAATAGGTGGCCGGTTCTTCCTTGAACTTGGCGACGAATCCGTCGTAGAACTTTTTGCTCGCCTTGTTGGTGTCGTTCATCGCGGGCGCCCACATGCCGTAGAGCATGACGTTGGCGGAAAGCCTTGAGGTCCCGAAGCCGATCGGCCATCCGGGGGGAGCTCCAAGGTAGATGCCGGGGTTGAACTTCATGGCCTTGGCCTGTTCCAGCATCGGCAGCGCGTCGGCATCGTAGCCGGCCCAGATGAAAAGGTCAGGCTTGTAATCCTTGGCGGCTTCCAGCATGGAAGCGTAATCGCCGCCGCCCATGGCAGCGCTTTTGAAGGGCGCTCCGTCCACGGTGTAGCGTCCGCCGAAGAGGACTTTGGTCTGGTCCCAGGAGGACTTTCCGAAAGCCCCTTCCTCGTAGGCGAGGAAGATCTTCTTGATCTTCATGTTCGGATACTGGGCCTGGATGGCGTCCCAGCCCTCCGAATAGGAGGCGCCCTGGTTGTAGTCCCAGGGGTGGAGGTGGAAATAGAAGTCGGAATCGGGACTGGGGCCGAGGGCCTTCTCGACGGTGCCGCTGCCCGCGGCTCCGGTGGCTATGACGACCTTCCCGTACTTCTTGAACGCAGGGATCTTGCCGAGCTCGGCGCCGGATGCCATGCCGCCCACCAGGACGTCGACCTTGTCCACGGTGACGAGCTTCTCGACCGCCGCCGCGGCCTTGTCCGCCTTCAGCTCGTCGTCCACGACGATCAGTTCCAGCTGCCTGCCGAGCACGCCGCCGGCCTTGTTGATTTCCGCGACCGCGAGCTGGGCGGCAGCGCTGCCCTGCTTGCCCGTGATGTCCGACAGGGGCCAGATACCGCCGATCTTTATCGGCGCGCCCTGAGCCGCGACCAATTGCGCCATGAGCACGGCGGTCGCGAGAGCTACGATTCTCTTCATGGATTCCTCCTTGGGGCCGCCAGGCCCCGGATTGCCATTTGCGCGCGGAGGTCGGAACGCGAGCCGTCCTCCTCCGCGGTATTCCCCGTTTCCGTTCAGAGCACCAAGCCACCGTCCACGCGGAGCACCTGGCCGGTGATGAAGGCCGCCTCATCGCTTGAAAGGAAGAGCACGGCGTCGGCTATATCCTGGATCTCGGCAAGGCGCCCCAGCGGGGTGCGGGCGATGATAGGATCCAGCACCTTGGCGGGCACGGTCTCCAGCATCGGCGTGCGCGTATAGCCGGGGGAGACGGCGTTGACGCGGACTTTCGCGCCTTTGCGGGCGAATTCCTTGGCCCAGCCCTTGGTCATGGCGACGACTCCGCCCTTGGTGGCGGCGTAATTGCTCTGGCCGATGTTGCCGTCGAGGCCGACGACGCTGGATATCGAGACAATGGACCCCGACCCGGTTTCCATCATCAAAGGGGCCGCGTACTTGGTCATCATGAAGACGCCCTTGAGGTTGACGTTGATCACGGCGTCCCAATCGTCTTCGGTCATCTTATGGATGAGTGCGTCGCGGGTGATGCCCGCGTTGTTGACGAGGGCGTCTATCCTGCCGAACTCGGCCTTGGCCATCTCCACGAAGGCTTCCACCGCCGCCGCGTCGGTCACGTTGACCACGGCTCCCTTAACATTGGGAAAGGCTTTTTCAAGGGCCGGGAATTCCGTGTCGTTCATGTCCAGGGCCCAGACGCGGGTAGCGCCTTCGCGCGCCAATGTCTCCACGATTCCCTTTCCGATACCGCGCGCGCCGCCGGTGACGACGCAAACTTTTCCGTTCATTCTGTTCATGGCATTACTCCTCTTTTATGGGGCCCCAACGTACGACGCTCGCGGCCCAGACGAAGCCGAGCCCTGCGCCCACGAGCACGATGTTGTCCCCGTCCTTGATCTTTCCTGACGACAAGCCCAAATCGATGGACAGTAGCTGGTCGTTCTGGCCTATGTGGCCGTAGTCTTCCAGGTAGGTCGTCCGCTCCCCCGACAGGCCCAGCTCCGCGAGCACCGCATCGTGGGCGCTTCTCTTGAAGTGCAGCACCGCCAGGTAGCCGATGTCCTTTCTGGTCAGGCGCCCCGACAGAGCCAGCGACTTGTCGATCACCGAGAAGAAATTGGGCATGGTCTTTTCGCCGAGCTTGGCCTTGAAGGACGGCTCGTCGGGAACGATGAAATGGGCTTTGGCCGCATCGCCCTCCTTGGGCGGCCAGGCCTTGGTTCCGAGGGTAGGTACGATGCAGTCCAGGCTCAGCGAACCGTCGCCCTTGAACGCCGAACCGAGCAGGACGTTCCGCCCCAGGTCCTTGCGGAGCACGCAGGCCGCGCCGCCCGAACCGAGATCCATCAGGAAGCGGGTACTCGGCTCCGCGAGGTCGATGAGGTCGTTGTTCCGGTAGCCGGAAACGAGGAGAACCGTCCGCAGGTCCTCGCGGGCGATCATGAGGCTCTTGGCGACATCCAGGGCCGCCATCATGGAACCGCACATGGCTTCCATATCGAAGCTCCAGGAATCGACCGCCCCGAGTTCGTTCGCGATGTAGAGCCCCGCGAGCCAGCATGGGTAATCCTTGTGCTGGGCGCCGCACCAGATCACCAGATCCAGGTCGCTCCCCGCGAGGCCGGCCTCCTCCAACGCCTTGCGCGCCGCCTTGAGGCCCATGACCGCGGTGGTATTTCCGGCGTCCGCGACCGGTTTCCGTTTGATGCCGAATTTCTTGGCGATGACGTCCTCGGGCACTCCCGTCGCAAGCGCCAGATCCGCGGCCGTCAAATACGTTTCGGGCACATAGACGCCGATACCGGCCAAACCCACATGCATTGTCATCCTCCGCGTAACGAGTGAATCATCTCTCACTCAATCATTTGACCGATTTTCTAAATTCGTCAAGAAAAATTGTAATAAAAACATTCATTCGCCATAAATTAGACTAAATGCAAAAACACCTTGCGGATATTCTGAAATCGATCCTATAATCACGGGAGAAAGGTGAATCGCCTCTCATTTTGTTGAAAATGGAGTTTGCATGGATGACAAAGAAACGACGACGGCTCGGAAACTGGAAACGAGCGCCATCGCCCTGTTTGCCCGTAAATGGTACTCCTCCGTATCCATAGCCGAAATCTGCCGACACGCGGGAGTTTCCAACGGAATCTTCTATAAATATTTTCCGAACAAGGAAGCGATGGTCCGACGCATTCTGGAGGATGCGATCGGCCGGATAGAGGCGACGCTGGAAAAGGTGTCCGGGGCGACTCCCCGCGAACGTATCGGGAGCATGGTCGAGCTGGTCGCCTCCTTTTCGGCCGACAACCCGGACCTGGTCAGCGTCTTCAGGGAAGGCCAATACCGCTACTTCGAATACGAGCGCCGCCTGATGGAGCTGTACCGGCGTTCGCTCGGCAAGGCGCTCGGCAGGAGGGTCGGCATCGCCGAATATCTGTACGCTTTCGGCGGGCTCAGATTCGCTTCGATCCGCGCCGCTCTCCATGGCTCGGCCGTTTCCCTCGGAGCCCTGTCCCTTTTCATCTGCGACGGGATCTTCACGGGTCTGGATTGGTCGGCGGAGAAGATATTCAGCATCACCGTCAGACCTTCGCCCATAAACCTCGGGGAAGAGAGCCGGGAACGGCTGGTCCGCGCGGGGAAGAAGCTTTTTGGGGAGAAGGGCTACCATGAGGTCAACATCCACGAAGTGACCGATGCCGCGGGCCTTTCCGTCGGCGCCTTCTACCGCTATTTCCAGAGCAAGGACGCGTTCTTCGAGGAACTCATCGAATCCTCGGGGCGCCAGATCCGGCACTTCATCCAGGACAACCTGTCGCCGGGCCTGAACAGGCTCGAACGGGAAATGCAGGGCATCTACCTGTTCGGCGTTTTCCTGTCCCTGGACCGATGGTGCTACAACATCGTGCGCGAAGGCGAATTCGTGGCTCCCGCCAAGGCGCGGGAATACTACGCCGCGTTCGTGCGCGGTTACCGCAAGTCGGGATCCGAAGGGATGGACGCCGGACGCGTCGCCTCCGATCCGCTGTACGAGGATACGGCCGTGGAATTCATGATGGGTATTTCCCACTATTACGGAATAGAAGTGATTTTCGACGATTCGCCGCACAACGCGCGGAACATCGTGGAAACGATAGGAAAGCACCTCGCCGCCGGCCTCCTGCCGGGCGCGTGAAGGAGGAGATAGCCATGTCGAAGGCCAGAATAGCCGGTACGGGGCTCTATGCCCCGGGACTGCCCATCGGCAACGCGGAGCTTATGAAGCTGGCCGGAGTCGAGTTCGACGCCGCCAAGCTGGAAGCCAAAATGGGCATCAAGGCGCGGCACATCGCCCGGCTGCGC
>DPXI01000015.1:6014-10370 GCA_003527485.1 Treponema sp.
GCGTTCGGGACGGCAGCCCTCATGATGGCCGGAGATCCCGACCTCCGCTATGCCGTGGTCGTCGGCGTCTACAACATGCCGGCGCATATCCGGCCGGGAGACGCGTTCGGCTGGTCCATCTTCGCCGACGGGGCGGGCGCTGTCCTGCTGGAACGCGTTAGCGACGGGAATCCGTCCGGCTACGTCGCCGGCAAGCTCGTCTCCGACGGCACCCAGTGGGACTATGTCGGCGTCTACGCCGGAGGTACGCGCAGGCCGGTCACGAAGGAAATACTTGACGCGGGAACATACGGACTGGAACTCCTGCAACGCCTTCCGGGCGACCGGAACGTCAAGCTCTGGCCGCCCCTGGTGCGCTCGCTCTGCGAAAAGGGCGGCGTCCCCCTCGATTCGATCTGCAGTTTCTTCTTCACCCAGATCAACAAGAGCGTCATCGTCGAAGCGATGGGGGCGCTGGGCCTGGACGCGGCCTTGGCGCCGACGATCATGGATCGATACGGCTATACGGGTTCCGCCTGCGTACCTATGGCCTTCCACCATGCCGTCAAGGACGGGACCGTCAAGCGCGGAGACCGCGTCGTCTTCTGCGCCAGCGGCGCGGGCTTCGTCGTCGGCGCGAATTTATTCGTCTATTAACAAGGAGAGGAAATGGCCGGATGGAATGATGAATACAAGTCAAGGCTGAGGTCGATCGACGAGGCGATCCAGTGCATCCAAAGCGGTTACGATGTGGTAGTCGGCCAGTGTGCGAGCGAGCCGCAGGGGACGATGGCACGCCTGCATACCCTGGCGCCCCGGATCAACGACGTACGCGTTTTCTCCGTATTGACCCTCAACCCCTACGATTTCTACATGAAGCCGGAGATGAAGGGGCATTTCGAACTGGCCAGCTGGTTCCATGCCCCCGGTTCCCGCGCGGCGCTGAAGGCCGGGGCGGGCACGGTCACCTACGTCCCGAACATGCTGCACCGCGCCGCCGCCGACCGCATCCACGCGCGGCCGCCTGAAGTTTTCATCGGCACCTGCACGCCTCCCGACAAGCACGGCTTCGTCAGCCTTTCCCTCGGGATCACGTACGAAAAGGATATACTGGAGCACGCCCGGTTCGTCATCCTGGAAGTCAATCCCCTCCTGCCGCGCACCTTCGGCGATACGCACCTGCATATTTCCGACGTCACGTTCTTCGTAGAGCACGACCAGGAAGTCCCGAGCCTTCCCGCACCCGTTCCGAGCGAAACCGACCTCGTCATCGGGGCGAACATAGCCGAATTGGTGGAAGACGGATCCACCCTGCAGCTCGGCATCGGCGGCATACCGAACGCGGCAGCGCTTTCCCTGAAGGACAAGAAGGACCTCGGCGTCCACTCCGAGATGCTCGTGGATTCGATGATGGAGTTGTACGAGCTCGGCGTAATCACGAACAGGCGGAAGGCGCTCAAGAAGGGGAAATTCGTCGCCACCTTCGCGATGGGCAGCCGCAAGTTCTACGATTGGCTGGACGACAACGTCGCGGTCGAATTCCAGCGCGGCCGCTGGGTCAACGATCCCGCCATCGTCGCGCAGAACTCCCGGATGGTATCCGTGAACACCTGCCTCTCTGTCGATTTTACCGGGCAGGTGGCCAGCGAATCCATCGGCACCAACCAATACTCCGGCACCGGCGGCCAGTCGGATACCGCCCAGGGAGCGGTCGCCGGTTTCGACGGGCTCGGAAAGTCCATCATCGCCTGCTATGCGACCGCGAAGGGCGGAACTCTGAGCACCATCGTGCCGACCCTGTCCGAAGGGAGCGCGGTCACCCTGCACCGGGCCTTCGTGGACCACGTGGTCACCGAATACGGCGTCGCCAAACTCCGCGGCCGCACCGTCAAGGAGCGCACCCAGGCGCTCATCCGGATAGCCGCCCCCGCCTTCCGCGAAGACCTCATGTCCCAGGCCCGGAAGCTGGGATACATCTAAGGAGCATGACATGTCCAGGATTTCCATAGTCGGAGCGTACAACACCAAGTTCGGCAATTTCGTGCAGAAGAATAAGGAGACCGGCGAAGTAACCGATCTCAAAAGCATCTACGACCTCTTCCTGGAGGCGGGACGCGGGGCGCTGGCCGACGCAGGAGTCGAGGCGAAGGACGTGGACGGAGTCTGGGTGGGTTCCTGCGCTCCCGGCCTCTTCGCCAACCAGGAGCACATCGCCGCGTTCGCGACGGAGATCGATCCGGAAGGTTTCCGGTTCAAGCGGATGGTTCGCTGCGAGGACGCCTGCGCATCGGGCTCGGTAGCCCTGTACGAGGCGCTGTACGCGATAGAATCGGGGCGTATCGACGCGGCTCTCGTGCTGGGCGTCGAGAAGATGAACCTGCTGGACACCAAGGGCGTAACCCATGCCCTGGCTACCTGTTCGTACTGGCCCGAGGAAGGCGGCCTCGGGATGACCTTCCCCGCGCTGTTCGCCGAGTACGCCAAGGGTTACCGCGACCACTACAAGATTGGCAACGAAAAATTCGCCAGGATGCTGGCGAGCGCCGCGGCGCTCTGCTACCGCAACGGGCTGGGAAACCCTCTGGCCCACTTCGGCAAGGGAGGCCCCTCGGACAAGCTCGGCCTCATCACCGCCGAAGCGATCCTCGCCCTGCAGCCTGACAAGAATCCGATGATCGCCGAGCCGCTGCGCCTGCACGATTGCTCGCTCGTCACCGACGGTGCCGCGGCCATCGTCCTGGTCGGCCCGAACCATCCCGCGCTGAAAATGGGCAAGTCAGTCCGCATCGCCGGCATCGGCCAGGCGGCCGAGCGCCTTGCCATATCGAAACGAGCCAATATGTTCGAGCTGCAAGCCGCCAAGGAAGCCGCCAGGCAGGCGTTCGCGGAAGCCGGCGTCGGCTCCAAGGATATCGACATCGCCGAGGTCCACGACTGCTTCACGATCAACCAGCTGTTGTGTACGGAAGCCTTGGGATTATCCGCCGATGGCCGTGCCGGTTTCGACTATATGGACGGCCGCTTCGGCCCTGCGGACAAGGTGTCGGTCAACCTGTCCGGCGGCCTCAAGGCCAAGGGACACCCAGTAGGAGCGACAGGCGTCTCCATGCACGCGCTCCTTTACAAGCAGCTCATAGGCGAACCGATAGGCCAGGCGCCGGCCAAGAAGCCGACGGTGGGCGTATCGCTCAACGTCGGCGGCAGCGCGGTCACCAATTGCGTCACGGTATTGCGAAGAGAATAAATCCCGCATCTATGACTCTCGAAAGGAGAAGCGAAATGAACGAAGTAAAATCGGTCATGGTCAAGACAAAAAGGCTCATGGTACACGCCTTGATGTCCGGCAAGGATGATGGCGTGCCTGTCATCCTCATTCATGGCAACGCCTCGTCGTCCGAATTCTGGCGCGAAACGATCGAGGTCCTGCCGGCGGGCTTCCGCGGCATCGCACCGGACCTGCGAGGTTTTGGCGATACCGAAGACAAGCTTATCGACGCGACCAGGGGGCTCAGGGACTGGGCCGATGACATAATGGCCCTGCTCGATGAACTCAAGGTCGACAGGTTCCACATGGCGGGGCATTCCCTTGGCGGAATGCTCATGTTTACCCTTGCGGATCTCGCCGGTCCTCGCGCAATGTCGATCACCTTGGTCGCGCCGGGTTCTCCGTATGGATTCGGCGGCACCAAGGACGCGGAAGGAAATCCATGCTGGCCTGATTTCGCCGGTTCAGGCGGAGGTCTCGTGAATCCGGAGTTTGCGCGCCTCATGGGAGAGAAGAATCGTGAAAGCGACAACCCTCAAGCCAGTCCCCGTATCGTCCTGAACAGTTTCTACTGGAAGCCGCCGTACAGGCCGGCCAACGAAGAAGCGCTCCTCACATCGCTGCTCTCCGAGAAGGTAGGGCCGGAACGCTACCCCGGCGACATGGTACCGTCGAACAACTGGCCTAACACGGCTCCCGGCAAGTTCGGCCCGCTCAACGCGGCTTCGCCGAAGTACATAGGTGATTCGGTCGACAGGTTCATTGCCACCAAGGCCCCCGTACTATGGGTCCACGGCGCGGATGACCAGATAGTCGGCGATTTTTCGCTGTTCGACATCGGCACGCTCGGCAAGCTAGGCGCCGTACCCGGATGGCCGGGAGAAGACGTCTTCCCGCCCCAGCCGATGCTGGTCCAGACCCGCTCCGTCCTGGAAAAGCGGAAGACGCGAAGCGGAGGCTTGTGGACAGAAATGGTCATAGCCGATTGCGGTCACACCCCGTTCGTCGAGAAGGCCGAGGAGTTCAGGGCCGTATTCTTCCCGTTCATATCGTCATCAAAATAACCGGTTTCCGACAAGCGGCGCCGTTCATGCTCATCTTAAACACTTTGC
>DPXI01000109.1:0-71915 GCA_003527485.1 Treponema sp.
AATAAAGTGTTTAAGATGAGCCAAAGGATGGTAGCGATGGGAAGAATTACTATCCCCAAAAATTTCCTAATGGTATTTGGAATGTGTTTACCTCAAGGAATGGTCATAATAAGTTCGAAGGAGATAATGTTTTAAAAACTGATGCTCATCAAATAGTTGATGTCTACAAAAAGGATGATGATGGGAACTGGGTTGCAGATGGCCAGCAGGATGATTCTGGGTATAACATACATGATGGAGATGAAGAATATGCGGATTATACAAAGCCGACAGATGGATGTATAAGAGTAGAAAAGGCCACATCGAAAATATTGAAAGACCTTCTTGACAAGATAAAGTCGGATGGTGGCAGCATGAAGCTTATTGTGAAGGAGTAAATCGTGGCAAGGAATATCTCTTTTTTCCTAATCCTCCTATTTAATGCTCTGACGGTCTATTCGCAAGGCAGTGCTTCATTATCAATATATAACGTTGGCAAAGGAAGTTATTTCGATAGGCCGGATGAAATATATAAATATTTCTTTGATAAAGATCTGCTCACAAAGATAGAGAAGTGGGAGCTGAATAAAGGACAGTACCTTTTAAATTATACTTATGAAGTTGAGAGACAGGATAATTTACTACGTGCGGTAGATAAGAAAAATAATAAGGAGATTTTGATTGAGCGCTTAGATCAAAGCAATTATAAGGTTCTAACCAAGTCTTCAAAAACTGTTTATGTAAGAACGCTAGCCGATCGTATGTACATAAGTGATCTTAATAGTTTTGAAACATGGAATGAAGATGTCGTTTTGAAGGATGGGTATTTCGAGTTTCGCTTTTCTCTTAATGTAAAGGATGAGACAATCCGACGAAGCAATTATTTGCAGGATATAAAATATTCTGACAAAGATGATGTAGTGCAATTTGTTCGGAAAGACAGGCAGTATAAAAAATACTCCGATGATAGATTGAAAAAAGTTGATAAGGGTTATTACGAATATGTTTCTATTGATGCAAAGGGCAACACAACTGACACGGCGTATATAATTATGATGGATATGGGAGATGCTGACAGTCAGCGCGCAGTAAGGTTGTCTAATTATTTGTTGCTTAGGTATATCGATGTTCCAGATCTCAATGCGATCAAGATAGTGCTAGGGAGTGTGGTCGGAACAGGATCTTTCTTGACGGCCTTTTGAGCCTAACGCATGGATAACCCGTCACGTCGGACAAGCCGATGTGTCGGGTTATCCACGTGATTAACCAACGCCAAGAAAAGACGAAACCCGGCAGGTTCACCGCTTGCCGGGCGGCCGCCTCTTCCCCCGGCTCTTGAATCCGGGCCGCAGCTACCTTAGCCGGCATAGGCCTTCGCGGCCGCTCCGGCACCGAGTCAAGAAAAGTACAAGTTAACCTGCGACGGGGCTTGTCCCCCGAGTCAGGTTTAACTGCTTTTTTTCTTGCTCAGATCGATTTGCCCCTACCGGGGGTGACCGGACAGCGGAGTCACCCGGTTTGGGGTAAGACGGGACTGGCCAATCCAGAATCGATGAAGTATACTTGAAGTGTGGGATATCCCACTCGGAGGAAGCCATGAGCCCCGTCAAGGAATATGATGCTCGAATGGATATGAAGAAGCGGGTCACGCTTCGCGGTGGCCGTTTCGAACACTACCACGTGCTGGAATACGACGACGGACGGATCATGCTGGAGCCGAGGGAGCTAGTCGCACCGCTTGAAATCTCCCGAAGGACACTTTCGATGATGGACGCGAGCATGGTGAACTTCGCCAAGGGAACGGCGTCGGAACCGGTCGACCTTTCCGCTTTCGAAGTCGAATAGAGTCCGATAATCGATGTTCACGATACGACTCGGAATTCCAGAGATGAAAGTCTTGTGGGCCAACCTCGTAGACAAGTCCGGGTACAATGAGCTCGGGAAGGACGAGGAGAAGTTGTACAAGAAATGGGGTAAGGCGATGGCCTTATTGGCCGGGGATCCGCGCCATCCCGGTTTGAAAAGCCGCGAGATTGAGGCATTGAGCCGCTGTTACGGCATGAAGGTCTGGCAATCGTATCTTGAGAACAGTACCAGCGGCGCCGGGCGTTTGTTTTGGGTCTGCGGCCCCCAACAGGGCGAGATCACGGTAATCGGACTCGAACCGCACCCCGAGGACAAGAAGAGTGCCGGATACGCGAAGGTAACTCTGTCATCGATGGGGAAGGAAGATGAGTAACCGTTAGCTTTTCGCGCGGACTAGATCATCGAGGATCTTGAGGACTACCCGCTTCTTATCTTCCGGAAGTTGCGAGAGACTGAAGAGACGGCGGGTGAAGCGAAGTTCCGGTTGATCGCTTTTTACCTCCTGACCGCTCGGCCACCCACGGGCCGCATGGCCACCAGCTACAGGCTACACTCTCCCCTTCCCTCTCAGCCAACTCTTGATCTCGCCGGCCAGGTAGAACGACCCGACGGCGAGGATCGGCAGGTTCAGCGCCCTCGCGCGGGATAGCGCCGCTTCCAGGGCTTCGGCGGTATCGTCGAACCAGAACGGGGCGGGCGCGCCGACGGGCGCGGCAGCGGACGCTGGCGTGGCGGAGAAGGCGCGGCGGACGGCGTCGGGGTCGGCTTTCCGGTAAGCGCCGGGAACGGTGAGGAAGATCGCCGAGAAACTGGGAATCAGGATGCGCGCCATGGCGTCCGCGTCCTTGCCGGCGGCGCAGGCGAACAGGAGGATGCCGCCCTTTCCGTACGCGGCCTGGAAGGAATCGGCGGCGAAGGCGACGCTGCGTTCGGTGTGTGCGCCGTCAAGTACCAGGACAGGGTCTTCCAGCACGCGCTCGAAACGGGCGGGGATGGCGGCGCGCGACAGGCCCAGTTCGATCTGCTCGTCCGTCACTTCGGGGAAACTGACCCGGACGCAGAGGGCGGCGAGCGCGGCGTTCCGGGCCTGGATTTCGCCCACGAGGCCCAGCCGCGTGACGAGGGGACGGCTGAACAGGCTCCTGTCGCGGAAGACGACGCGCATCCGGGTCCCGTTCCGGTCGACCTCCGCGTCCAGGCTCTCCGTTTCATCGGGAAGGTAGCGCAGGGGCGCGTCCAGGGCAGCGGCCGTCCCGCGGAACACGGCAAGGGCTTCGGCCGTCTGGGCGGCCGCGAAGACGGGACGTCCCCGCTTGATGATGCCGGCCTTCTCGGCGGCGACGAGGGGGATGGTGCCGCCCAGGTATTCGGTATGCTCCAGTTCGATGGGCGTCAGGACCACCGCCAGCGGATCGATAATGTTGGTGGCGTCCAGCCGCCCGCCCAGGCCGGTCTCGATCACCATGGCGTCGCAGCGTTCGCGCCTGAAGGCCATGAAGCCGAAGACGGTGCAGAGTTCGAAGAAGGTGGGATCCTCCCCTCCCGGCAGGCCTCCCGGGCCGATACGGTCGACCAATGCGCGCAACTCTTCCCCCGCGGCGGCGTAGGATGCGTCGGAGAAAAATTCGCCCGAAAGGTTGATGCGCTCCCTGAAATCCTCGACGTGGGGCGAGGCGTACAGGCCGGCGCGCTTGCCTGCGGCCGTCAGGATGGAGGCGATCATGGCGCAGGTGGATCCCTTGCCCTTGGAACCGGCCGCATGGACGGAAGGACAGCAGCGTTGCGGAAAACCGGCGGCTTCGGCGAGCTTTTCGATCCGGTCCAGCCGGAAAGCGCGGGCGGGGATGCCCCTTTCCATGTTGTGGAAGGAATCCAGGTAGCGGAATACGTCCTCCGCGTTTTCGAACGGTTCGTGCATCGTTCCGGCCTCCGTGCGGGCGCAAGTAAAGCAGGTCGGGTCCTCTCCGGCAAGGGGCGGCGGACCGTGGCGGAAGCGCGCGGGGTATTCAAAGAATTCACAAAATAGGGGAATCTTTACAATACGGCCAACCGAAGCAGGCATAGTATAAACGCGTGCTTCGATCCGAATAGTTCTCAGGAAGGGGAAATCCATGTCGACCAAAGGCTCCTATATCATCATTGGCGAAAACATCCACTGCACCCGCGTCCGCATGATCGCGGGGAAGTTCGTGGAAACCCTGGCGGACGGATCGAAGGTCCTCGTGTTCAAAGAAGGCGCCGGCATGGACCGCCTTCCGATTCCCGCCTCCTTCGTGGAGGGAGACGACTGGAAGGCCGGCAAGGTCCGCCATGTGGCGGTCGCGGTCCAGCAGGGCCTGTACGGAACGGAAGCCGGGAAGGACGCAGGACGGCGCTACGTCGCCGCGATGGCCCGGGAGCAGGAAGCGGCCGGAGCCTGGTTCCTGGACCTGAACGTGGACGAATTCAGCGTGGACCGGGCCGAAAAGATCAACGCAATCCGCTGGGCCGCCGATGTGATCCAGAAGGCCTCCTCCGTCCCGCTGAGCATCGATTCATCGGATCCCGAAATTCTGGAAGCGGGGCTGGCCGCTTGCGATCCATCCAAGGGAAAGCCCCTCGTCAATTCCGTTTCCCTTGAACGCGCAAGCTTCATCCCCCTCGCCGCCGCGGGCGGGGCCTGCGTCATCGCAGGAGCCACCGGGGAATCCAGCATGCCCGAATCGGTCCAGGAGCGCCTCGACAACCTGGACCAGCTGATCGGAAAGCTCCTCGCCGCGGGCATCGCCCTCCATGAGATTTTCCTGGATCCGCTGGTGTATCCCGCCTCCGTGGACGTGCGAAATTCGGTCATGGTCATCGACACCGTCAAAGCCCTTCGGGCCAAATACGGCGCGGAGATCCACTTCGGCCCCGGCCTGAGCAACATCTCCTACGGCTACCCCAAGCGAAACGTGATCAACCAGGTGTTCGCGCGCCTCTGCCTGGACGCCGGCTGCGACGGCGGCATCGTGGATCCCGCCCAGATCAACGACAAGATACTCGCTTCCATGGATTACGGCGCGGAGACCTACCGGCTCGCCCGCGAGCTGCTCCTCGGCAACGACGAATACGGCATGAACTACATCACGGCCTTCCGGGAGGGAAACGCGTAATGCCGGCCCTCATCATAGACGGAAGCGCGATCTCCAAGTCCATACTGGCCGAGATTAAGGCCGAGGTCGCCGCGATCAAGGCGGAGAAGAACGAAGTCCCGGGGCTGGTCACCATCCTCGTCGGCTCCAATTCGGCCTCCGTCTCCTACGTGACCCTGAAGGTGAAGACCGCCCTGGACATGGGATACAAGGAAGTGCAGGAAAACCTTGCCGCTGACGTTTCCGAGGCGGACCTGCTGGCGATGGTGGACCGCTACAACAAGGATCCGAGCATCCACGGCATCCTGGTCCAGCTTCCCCTGCCTAGGCACATCGACGAGAAGAAGGTCATCTACGCCATCGATCCCGACAAGGACGTGGACGGCTTCCACCCGGTCAACATCGGACGGCTGCTGCTGGGCGGGGACGAGGCGAAGTTCCCCCCCTGCACGCCCGCCGGCATCCAGGAATTGATCCTGCGCTCCGGCGTCAGGATCTCCGGAGCCGAGGTGGTGGTGGTGGGGAGGTCCAACATCGTCGGAAAGCCCATCGCGAACATGCTTCTGCAGAAGGGGCCGGGGGCCAACGCCACGGTGACGGTGGTCCACACGGGGACTGTCGATCTCGCGGGCCACTGCCGCCGCGCCGACATCCTCATCGTCGCCGCCGGCGTGCCGGGGCTGGTCAAACCCGAATGGATCAAGCCGGGAGCCTGCGTGATAGACGTCGGCGTCAACCGCGTCGGTGAGAAGATCAGCGAGAAGACCGGAAAAACCGTCGCGATACTGCGCGGGGACGTGGATTTCGACGCGGCCAAGGAAATAGCGGGTTCCATCACCCCGGTTCCCGGCGGCGTCGGCCCGATGACCATCGCCATGCTCATGAAGAACACACTGTCATCCTTCAAGATGCATGCATCCTGAAGGATGCTTTGAACAGTTGAGACAAGGAGAAAGGAAATGGCGAAACTCGATCCCAAGACGATGAAGGACTGGGAGATCGCGAACGCGGCCCTGGACGACATGAAGAAGATCCGCGTGGTAGCGGAGGAACTCGGCATCCGCGAGGACGAGCTGTTTCCCTACGGGCATTATATCGGCAAGGTGGATTACATCAGCGTGCTCGACCGCCTCAAAAACCGCCCCGACGGCAAGTACATCGACGTGACCGCCATAACCCCCACGCCCCTGGGCGAGGGCAAGACCACCACGACGATGGGGCTCGTCGAAGGCCTCGGCAAGATCGGGAAAAAAGTGACGGGCGCCATCCGCCAGCCCTCCGGCGGTCCCACCTTCAACATCAAGGGCAGCGCCGCCGGCGGCGGACTCGCCCAGTGCATTCCTCTTACCGAGTTCAGCCTGGGGCTCACCGGCGACATCGACGCCATCAGCAACGCCCACAACCTGGCCATGGTCGCCCTCACATCCCGCATCCAGCACGAGTTCAACTACGAGGATGAATTCCTGACCAAACGCGGCCTGAAGAGGCTGAACATCGATCCGCGCAATCCCGCAATGGGCTGGACCATCGACTTCTCCGCCCAGGCCCTCCGGGAGATCATGATCGGCATCGGCGGCAAGATGGACGGTTTCATGATGAAGAGCGGCTTCCAGATCACCGTCTCTTCCGAGGTCATGGCCATCCTGGCGGTGGCCAAGGACCTGGCCGACATGCGGGCGCGCATGGGCAGGATGGTCGTCGGGTACAGCAAGTCCGGCTCGCCGGTCACTGCGGAAGACCTGGAGGTCGCCGGCGCCATGACCGCTATCATGCACAAGGCCATCAATCCGAACCTCCTGCAGACGGTGGAAGGCCAGCCCGTTTTCGTCCATGCCGGCCCCTTCGCCAACATAGCCATCGGCCAGTCCTCCATCATCGCAGACCGCCTGGCCCTTAAACTCGCCGACTACCACGTGACGGAGAGCGGCTTCGGCGCCGATATCGGCTTCGAGAAGTTCTGGAACCTGAAATGCCGCTTCTCCGGCCTCGTGCCCAATGCGGCGGTCATCGTCTGCACGGTACGCGCCCTGAAGATGCACGGCGGCGGCCCCAAGGTCATCCCCGGCAAACCCCTGGACCGGGCTTACACCGACAAGGACGTCGCACTCACCGAGGCCGGCGCCGAAAATCTGATTGCCCACATCGAGACCGTCAAGATGAGCGGAATACAGCCGGTCGTCTGCATCAACCACTTCTACACCGATTCGGACGAGGAAATCGCCGTGATCCGTCGGGCGGCCGAGGCCGCCGGCGCCCGCGTCGCGGTGAGCAAGCACTGGGAGAAGGGCGGAGAGGGCGCGATCGAGCTGGCCCAGGCCGTCGTGGAAGCCTGCGAGCAAAAACCGGACTTCAAATTCCTGTATCCGCTGGAAATGCCCGTGAAGGATCGCATCGAACTCCTGGCCACCAGGGTCTACGGCGCCGACGGAGTGAGCTACACCCCCGAGGCGGACGAAAAGCTGGCCGCGATCGCCGCAGATCCGGAACTGGCGGGACTGGGAACCTGCATGGTCAAGACCCAGCTCAGTCTGAGCCATGATCCCGCGGTGAAAGGGCGTCCGAAGGGATGGATACTGCCCATCCGCGACGTCCTGGCGTACCGCGGCGCCGGCTTCATCGTACCGGTGGCCGGCGACATAAAGCTGATGCCGGGAACCTCCTCCGACCCCTCGTTCCGCAACATCGATGTGGATACCAAGACCGGCCGCGTGCGCGGAATATTCTGAGGAGACCGGCATGAAGAAGCATATCGAGAACAAGACCTACCATGTGGAGATCCTTCCGCCCAAGCAGGATACGGAAAAGCTCGAGACCGATCTGGAGAATTTTTCCGTCAAGTTCAACCGCGTCATGGAAAGCGGCTACTGCGCCTGCCTGACCGACAACGCGATGGGCAACCTGGCCTTCCAGGGCACCGAGATGATCGAAGAACTCGGCCTGGAACCAAGGAAGGACCTGGTGATGATCCACCTGAACACCTTCCATACCAAGGGAGACCTGGACCGTATCCTGGACTCCTGCAGGACGCTGAAGATCCGCCAGCTGCTGGTGATTTCGGGGGACGGTTCCGATCGTCTGCCCAAGCTCTCCCCTGCCGACGTCGGCGCGACCGACACCGAAGCGGTGACTTCAGTGGAGCTCCTCCGGTACATCGGACGCGAATACCCCGGAGACTTCGAGCTGGGCGTAGCTTTCAATCCCTACGAGCCGGAAGAACACGAGTTCGCCAAGATGGAACGCAAGCTGGCCGCCGGAGCGGTGTTCATCATCACCCAGCCGGTGATCGAGCGGCATGAGGTCGTGGACAGGCTCCTGGCCAAATACCCCGGGATCCCGGTGATCGTGGAAGCCTGGATGAGCAAGAAGATCGACCTGCTTTCCGAGGCGGTCGGCTACGAGATAAAGACCGCGACGGATCCCTTCGATCCCATCGCTACCCTGAAAATCCTCCACAAGAATTACTTGGGTTGCGGCGTCTACCTGTCCCTGCTGGGATTCAAGACGCAGTACGACCTGATAAAGGACACCTGGCAATGAAAATCGTCGTATGCGTCAAACAGGTGCCCGGTTCCAACGACGCGAAGATCGACCCCGAGACCAAGCGTATCGTCCGTGAAGGCATCAAGGCGGTGACGAACCCCTTCGACACCTATGCGGTGGAGGAAGCGGTACGGATAAAGGAAAAGATCGGCGGTGAGGTGGTCGTGCTGACCATGGGACCGCCGCGGGCGGATATCGTGCTGCGCGAGGGCATTTCCGTCGGCGCCGACAAGGCCGTGCTGCTCAGCGACCGCGCCTTCGGCGGATCGGATACCTGGGCCACGAGCTACGCCCTGGCCAAGGCGATCGAAAAGATAGGCGGCGTGGACCTGGTGATCTGCGGCAAGCAGGCCATCGATGGCGATACCGCACAGGTGGGTCCCGGCATAGCCGCCCAGCTGGGCTGGCCACAGGCCACCTACGTGATGGAGGTGCCGCGGCTCTCGGAGGACAGCATCGACGTCAAGCGCATGCACGAGGACGGCTGGGATCTCTGCCGCATCGCGCTGCCCGCGGTGCTGACGGTGGTAAAGGACATCAACCAGCCGCGCATCCCCACCCTCAGGGGACGGCTGGCCGCCCAGAAGATCGGGATCCCCACCTGGACCGCCGCCGACATCGGCGCCGACTCCGCGCTGATAGGCCTGAACGGTTCGCCCACCCGCGTCGTCAAGACCAATCCGCCGCCGGCCCGCGAAAAGGCCAGCATGAAGCTGGACGGGACGCCCGCGGACTCCGCGCGCAAGCTGGTGCACGAGTTGCGCCTGCGCAGTCTGGTATAAGGAGCGGGACGACATGAAAGCCGACACCGAAGAAGCGCGCGGATCGTTCAAGAATATCTGGGTAGTCGCCGAATCCCTCGGCGGAAAGGTCCAGAAGGTGACCTATGAATTGCTGGGCGCCGCGCGGACCCTCGCCGACAAGCGGAAGTCCGAGTTGTGGTGCATCGTCATGGGCGACGGCGTCGCCGACCAGGCCGAGGAGCTGTTCCATGGCGGCGCCGACGTAGCGCTCGTGATCGACGATCCGCGCCTCGGCCGATTCCTGGACGAGGACGAGGCGGCCGCCCTGGTGCGCCTCATCAGGAAGCACAAACCGGAAGTCGTGATCTGCGGCGCCACCACCCGCGGCCGCGCCCTGATTCCCCGGGTCGCCGTCACCGCCGATTGCGGACTCACCGCCGACTGCACCGGCCTGGACATAGACCCGGAGAACGGCGACCTGCTGCAGACCCGGCCCGCCTTCGGCGGCAACATCATGGCCACCATACGCTGCTCGAACCACCGGCCCCAGATGTCGACGGTCCGGCCACGCGTGATGAACGCCCTGGCCCTGGATCCTGAACGCTCAGGCCGCATCATCATGGAAAACCTGCTGGAAACGGAAAAGACGAACCTCAAAAAGGTGCTGGAAATCTTCCGCGACACCGAGAACGCCGTCAACCTGGCGGACGCCCGTTTCATCATCGCCGGAGGCCGCGGCGTGAAGGGACCGGAGGGTTTCAAGCTGCTTAAGGCCCTGGCCGAACGGGTGAACGGAGCGGTCGGCGCGAGCCGGGCGGCGGTGGATTCCGGCTGGGTTCCCTACAACCACCAGGTCGGCCAGACGGGGCAGACGGTCCAGGCGACCGTGTACGTGGCGTGCGGCATCTCCGGACAGATCCAGCACCTGGTCGGCATGCAATCCTGCGATTACATCATCGCCATCGACAAAAACCCGGAGACGCCGATGATGCAGCTTGCCGACGTGGCGATCGTCGGGGACCTATTCGAGATAATCCCCGAGCTCGTCAAAGAGATACCGGGAACCTGAATGGAAAAGCTGGATCCCCGCGCGAAGATCGCGATTATAGTAGCGTTTTCCGTGGTCGTTTTCCTTCTGGAGGATTGGACCACCATACTGCCCACCTTCGCGCTCGCGGTCCTGCTTTGGTTCTTGGCGGGGCTGCGCCTGGGCGGATTGATCGCCTACATCAAACCCCTGCGTTTCCTCTTCGTGTTCCTGATCCTGGCTCAGGCCTTCTTCCATCCGGGCTCGACGCGTCTGTGGGGCTCGCCCCTGACAGTCGAAGGCCTGTTCTTCGGTTTCATGCTCTGCCTGCGGGTGCTGACCCTGGCCTTCACCCTTCCCCTGCTCCTGGCCACTTCCAGCGTTGAGGAAATCGTGCTGGCGCTGACCAGGCTGGGGCTCCCCTACCGCACGGCCTATACGGCGACGACCGCCCTGAATCAGCTCCCCGTGCTACGGGCCGATATCGCGTCCATCACCGCCGCCCAGCGTCTGCGGGGTTCCGCCGCTTTCGGACGCGGAAAATTCTTCCGGAAACTCCGCGCCTACCCGAGCCTGGCCGTTCCCCTGGTCATGAGTTCCATGCGCCGCGCCGCGCTTATGGGCGCGGCGATGGACGCCCGGGCCTTCGGCTGTTCCGCCGCCCGCACTTCCATCCAAAATCTGCGCTTCACCTCCGTCGACGCGCTTGCCTCCGTTTCGGCCTTCGTCGTATCCTGCACGCTCGTCGTGATCGATCGGGCTTTCTGATCCCCACCATGAATCCCGGACGTATGGAGCCATGATGCCAGATCGAGCAGTTCTCGAATTCCGGAACCTTTCCTTCCGCTATCCGGCGGCCGACGGCTGGGCGCTGGAGGATTTGAGCTTCGCCCTGCGGAAGGGGGAGCTGATCGCGGTGATCGGCGGGAACGGCGCGGGCAAGTCGAGCTTGTGCAAGTGCGCCAACGGGATCATCCCCCATTCGGAAGGCGGCTTCCTGAAAGGCCGCGTGTTCACGGCCGGACTCGATACCCGTGCCCATCCGGTGTCGGTCCTCGCCCGGGAGGCGGGGCTGGTCCTGGAGGATCCGGATGCCCAGCTATTCGCCACCACGGTGCTGAACGAGGCGGCTTTCGGTCCCGAGAATCTCGGCTTGGAGCCCGCCGTGATCCGCGTCATCGCCGCGGAGCTCCTCTCCGCCGTCGGACTGGCCGGCCTGGACGCGCGGCCGCCGTCCACCCTCTCCGGCGGCCAGAAGCAGCGCCTCGCCGTCGCCGCCGCCCTGGCCATGAAGGCCGGCATCCTCGTGCTGGACGAACCGACCAGCCGGCTTGACGGTGAAGGCTCGGAAGCCCTGATGGATCTCCTGGGCGAATTGAAGAAATGCCGAGGCCTGGCCATCCTCATGGCCACCCACGATTTGGACCTCGTCCGCCGCCATGCCGACCGCGTTCTGGTCCTTGAAAAGGGAAAGATCCTCGCTTTGGATACCCCCGAACGCGTGCTCGCGGCGGAAAGCCGCCGGGCGCCTTCTTTTCCTTTCCGGGAGACGGCGGGAGAATTCATCGTCGCCGCTGATCAACGCGGAGCCAGGGACGTACTGGAAATGGAAAACGCGACCAGCGTCTACCCGGGCGGCATCGCGGCGCTCAGGAACGTCGGCTTCAAAGCCGGCGCGGGAGAATTCATCGGCATAGTAGGAAGGAACGGATCCGGCAAGACCACCTTGCTGAAATGCCTCACGGGCCTCGTCGAGCCCTTCCCCGGGAAGGTGCTCATCAAAGGCAGGGACCTCGCCGACCTTTCTCCGCCCGAACTGGCTGCCAGGGTCGCCTACGTCCAGCAAAATCCCGACCTCCAGCTCTTTTCCGATACCGTGCGCAAGGAGGCTGCCTTCGGGCCCGTCAACCTGGGTTTCGGGCGGGAGGAGACGGACCGGCGGGTCCGGAGGGCGCTCGGCCTGGTCGGCCTTTCGGGCAAGGCGGAGGAGCATCCCCTGGGACTGGACCGGACCGACCGCGCGCTCACCGCCCTCGCCTCGGCCATCGCGATGGAAAGCGCCGTCCTGCTCCTGGACGAGCCGACCTGCGGCCAGGACCATGCCGGCGCCATCCGCATAATGGAGATAATCCGCGCCTTACGGAATGAAGGCCGCACGGTGCTGGTGGTCGGCCACGACCTCCGGCTTCTCGCCCGCTACGCCGATCGCTTGCTCGTCATGGACGGCGGTGCCATCGTGGCCGACGGTGCCGCCGGGGACCTCCTGTCCCGGAAAGATATGCTGCAGGATGCGGGACTCAGGGTTCCGCACGATCTCGACGGAAGGGGAGCGGATGGAAACGCCCCGTCCACACGGAAGGAGACGATATGCGTTTGATGAACGACGGGACCGATTCGAAAGGAACGACATTTTTCCGGGGAAAAGGCACGCACCCCGCGGTTCTCGCGGTCTGGGCGGCGCTCATCGCTTCCGCGAATCTCCTTCCCGTCATCCCGATGGTGGGGCTGTCGGGCACTTTCAACGTCGGCGCCATCCTGGTTCCGCTCGCGGGGATCTTCTTCGGGCCTCTGGCCGGAGCCCTCTGCGCTGCCATCGGTGCCTTCATCTCCCAGCTCATCGCGCCCCACAGCGCATGGCTGGGGCTGGCGACTTTCCTTGTCGCCACCGTCAACGCCTTCACGGCCGGCTGCGTGGCCCGCGGGCGCTGGTACCTCGCGCTTCCCGTCATCCTCATCGGCTACGCGCTCTGGTTCCTGACGCCCATCGGCATGGAGGCGGCCATTTTCCCCCTCATCTTCTACACCCTGGGCCTGCTGGCGGTCGCGGTCGGAAGCCCGATCTGGATGAACGCCGGCCGCTTCGGTCCGAAATCCCCGCTCCGCGCCGTCGGCGTCTTCGCGGCCGCCTACGCCGGATTCGTCGGCGCCGCGGGCCTGGCCAACTTCGCCGGAATAATGCTGTACAAGTGGCCCGCCGCCATGTGGCAGGGTCTGGCCTTCGTCTCGCCTGTGGAGCGCGCGGTGTTTTCCCTGGGGGCGACGATCATCGGCGTTCCCCTGCTGATCAGCCTGCCGAAGATCGGAGTCCGCGTCGGCCCGGAAGCGGCCGAATGAACGTTTCCGCGAAACCCGTCAAGCGCTGGATCATCGCCGGAATGGGAACGGTGCTCCAGCTCTGCCTCGGAACCGTCTACGCCTGGAGCTACTTCCAGAAACCCGTCATGGCGGCCTTCGGCTGGACCAACAGCCAGACGGCCTGGACCTTTTCGCTGGCCATCTGTTTCCTCGGCCTCGCCGCCGCCTGGGGAGGCCAGAAACTGCCCAAGATCGGACCGCGCAAGCTGGCTTTGGCGGGCGGGACCCTCTTCGCTTCGGGCTACCTGATCGCCGCCTTCGCGCTGCACCTGAAAAACCTGCCGTTGCTGTGGGCGGGCTACGGCGTCATCGGCGGCGCAGGGCTCGGCCTCGGCTACGTGACCCCCGTGGCCACCGCGGCCAAATGGTTTCCTGACAGGAAGGGGCTGGTGACCGGCATGGTCATCATGGGCTTCGGTTTCGGAGCCCTGGCGATGTCCAAGCTCATAGCCCCCGTCCTGATGGCCGCAACAGGGGGGAACCTGGTTACGGTGTTCCTGTCCATCGGCGTCCTCATGTTCGCCCTGACCCTGCCGGCGGCCGCTTTCATGGAGAATCCTCCCGCCGGCTACTCGCCTCCCGGCTGGAAGCCTCCCGCCCCCGCGGCCGGCGTAACTCCGGCAATCCGGAAAAAGCCGGCGGAAGTCCCGGACGCCAAGGAAATCATCCTGTCCCGGCGTTTCCTTCTCATGTGGATGATCTTTTTCATGAACATAGCCGCGGGAATCATGTTCATCGGCTTCCAGTCGCCCATGGTCCAAGACCTCCTGCTCAAAAACGCCCCGGCGATGAACGCGATCAAGGCGGCCGCCGCCGGCGCCACCCTGATAGCGCTCAGCTCGGTGTTCAACGGCCTCGGCCGCTTCCTGTGGGGAGGAGTATCCGACCGCATCGGACAGATCGGGACATTCCGCCTGATCCTGGGGACCCAGTTCCTCGTCTTCATCGCCTTCAATTTCGTAAGCGCGCCCCTGGCCTTCAGCCTCCTGGTCTGCTACGTGCTGCTGTGTTACGGCGGCGGCTTCGGCGCGATGCCCGCCTTCGTGCTGGACGAATTCGGCGCCGCCCATATGCCGGTGGTGTACGGGACCATCCTGACCGCCTGGTCCGCCGCGGGCATCGCCGGTCCCCAGATCGTTGCGGCGCTCAAGGACAGGATGCCGATGTACGCGGCTACGGCGACCTTCGCGATAGGAGCCGCGCTGTTGGCCTCCGGATTCGCCCTCACCTTCCTCTTGGGAAGGAAAAAGGAATAAGCTACAATGGCCGGATGAGCCCCCGATTCTCATCCAGTGAAGAGACGAAGGAATTGCTCCGCGTCGCCGCCGCCGCCGCACGCGATTATTCGCTGGCCACGGGCGTGGACTGCGCGGTGCTCAACGATGCGGGAGACCTCCTTTTCGACGCGTCGATCCGAAGGTCCAGGAATGCAGCTGACTTTCCGCGCCTCCCCGGGGAGGCGGCCGCAGGGGATGCTTCGGCCTTCGCCGCGGTGGCGGCCACCNNGGCAGCCGCGGTGGCGGCCACCTCCCCGGCCGCGGAAACCTGCCTGTGCCTGCGGATGCGGCGGCGAAAAGCCAGGGGCGGGGATTGCCGGGATCTTCACTTGTACGCGTCCACGCAATCGGAACGCTTCGGGGGAAGCTACGTCTACCTCTGCCCCATCGGCATGCATTACTGGGCCAGTCCAGTATATGCCGCGGAAACGATAGTCGGGATCCTGGTCGGCGGGCCGGTACGGGCCATCGAGGCCGAAGAGGTGCTGGCCGAACTCATGGAGCTACATCCGGGGGAGCTTTCGGAAACGGAAGCGCGCCTGCGCATCGGCGCCATACCGCAGGGATCAACCGAGCGAATCCGCGCCCTGGCGGAACTGCTGACCGCGGCCGCCGCGCGGGTTTCCCCCGTCCTCGCGGGTTCCCTCGACGAGAGGCTGCGCATCCTTGACCAGCAATCCCATATCGCTTCCGCCATCCACGACATCAAGGCGAGCGAAAGCGTGGGCGAACCCATCCCGCCCTACCCCATCGCCAAGGAACGCGAACTCCTGGACGCGATCCGGCGCAACGACGAGACCAGTGCGCGCAGGGTCCTGAACGAGCTGCTCGGCGCCGTATTCTTCGCGAGCGGCCATCGCTTCGACCTGATAAAATTCCGCGGCCTTGAATTGATGGTCCTCCTCAGCAGGGCCGCCGCCGAGGCGGGCGCCGCGGTGGAAGAGGTGCTCGGCCTGAATTACCGTTTCCTGAAACGCTTCCAGGAACTTGAGACGCAGGAAGACCTGGCTTTTTGCCTTGACTCGGTCCTCAGTCGATTCTCCCGGCTGGCTTTTTCGTTCAGGGCGGTCAAGCACGCCTCCGCCATAGAGAAGGCGCTCAGGTTCATAAAGCGCCGTCTGACTTCGGGCGTATCCCTGCAGGAAGCGGCCGACGCGGCCGGCCTTTCTTCGACCTATTTTTCCCGCATTTTCAAGGACGAAATGCAGGANNGGGAGTGAATGTCGATCCGAGAGAACATGACCTGGATCATCATTTCCTTCTCCCGGATCATATCCCCCAGCTAGCCCGCATCCATTCCATTCCCTTCCGCGCAGCCTCGTCTTCCGAGGGAGAGGGCAGGATTTCAAGGGAGACCGCCCCCGCATAGCCGATGCCGCCGAGCGTGCGGGCGACCAGACCAAAGTCAACGTTACCGGCGCCAGGATACTTCCGGTTGGAATCCGAGATATGGATGTGCGTGATCCTGCCCGCGCTTTTCCGGAAAGATTCCTCCATGCTCCTGTCCTCCATGAACATGTGGTGCGTGTCCAGGAGAAGGCCGATCGACTGGAGCCCGGGCCTCGAGAGGAATTCCAGCGTTTCGTCCGTGGAGTTGAGCAGGTCCGAGAAATAATAGGCGACCGGCTCGAACCCGGTAGGGACTTTCCTTTCGGCCGCGTAGGCCGCCAGCGGAGCCAGCTGGTCGGCGAGCCGGTCCAGGTATTCCGCCATCCGCGCCCTGACGCCGCACTTTCCCCTGATGAGGCCCAGGAAGACCACCGCGCCGAAGCGGGCGGCCAGATCGATATGCTCACGCATCCGTTCCGCCGCCTTTTCCCGCACGGCCGGATCTTCGGAAGTCAGGCACAGTCCGTTCTTGCCGTACTCCAAGCCGGTTCCGATCGCGGCGATCCTGATTCCCGTTTCCCGCGAACTGCGGGCCAAGGCTTCAGGATCGAAGTCCGCGGGATTGCGGATATGCAGCTCGACGGAATCAAAGCCCATGAGCGCGGCTTTTGCCATGCCTTCGGGGATTCCCCCCTGCAAGGGGACCGAGGCCCCTTCCCCCAGCACTTCCTGCGAGATCGCGATCCCGTAACTGATTTTCCTCGCCATGCGGATTATCCTTTCAGAGCGTGCGGAGCTTCTGCCAGCCGGTCTTGTCGAATCCGTCCAGGGTCATCACCGTGCCGCCGTAGGCGTCGAACTCCGCCGGCGCCAAGCCATCCGGCGAATAGGCCAAGCCGAACTCGGGCAATGCCCGGGCGACCCGCTCAAGGCTATCCGCATCGACCGGATCGTCGATCGCGATCCGGCGCTTGATGGTCCCTTCCGCTTCGGCCTTGATGACGTCAGCCTGGATCTTCGGGTGTATGGTCATGTGCACCGCCGAACCGACCATTTCCGATACCTGCCGGGGCGTGCGGAACGCCGCGGGCATGAGAATCTGGCTGTAACCCCTTTCCCGCATGATCGAATAGCAGCGCTTGGTGACGGCGAGCGCCGCGTTCTCAAGATCGGTGACCGACAGGCCGGTCTCGCGTTCCTGGTTCAGGGCGGATAGATAATCCTGGAGCCTGCCCTGGACGATGGCGGCGGTTGACGCCGCCGGCGCCACGCCCGCGGCTTTCGCCCGCCTTATTCCCCGCTCGTTCGCTTCCGCGGCGGCGAGAATCTGTGAGACGGACACGCATACCGTAGCCGTCGTCGGAATCCCCGCCGCGGCGAGTTCCTCCAGCACGAACATTCCCGACTCCGTGCCGGGAATCTTCACCATGACATTCTTGCCCCAAGCTGCTATAACGAGCCCCATTTTGTGCATGGCCATGCCGTCGCCTGAAATCTTCGGCTGCACCTGCGAGCGGATATAGCCGTATTTCCCTCCGCTCGTCTCGTACAGGCCATGGAGGCGCTTGGAGATATTCCGGACTACGACGCCGAGCAGCTCGACCACCCGGTCGTCGCCCTTTGCGGAAGCGGGCATGGCGGCAAGCGCGGAGCGGTAATAATCCGGCTCCGCCAAAAGCGCCTGGTAGGTAAGCGGCGGGTTTGAAGTGCATCCGATGGCGCCGCTTTCCAGCGCCGCTTCCAGGTCCGCCATCAACGCGGAATCGTTGCACCATTGGGTCGGCGTATTCTTCGCCATCCAGTTCAGGTATTCGTGCTTCACCATGAGTTCCTCTCTTTGAAGTTGATGATCCGGGAGATCGCGTCGCGATCAGCCCATATACATTCCGCCGTTGATGTCCATCACGGCGCCGGTTATGAACGCCGCGGTATCGGAGGCCAGGAAGGCCACCATTTCCGCTATCTCTTCAGGCTTGCCGAGCCTGCCGACCGGAATGGATTTGTTGATCGCGGCCAGCTGGTCCTCGGTGAATCCCTTTATGATGTCGGTCTCCGTCGTCCCGGGCGCCACCGCGTTCACGGTGATCCCGTTCCGGGCAACCTTGTTCGCGAGGTGCCGCGTGATACCGATCACCCCCGCCTTGGAGGCAGCATAGGCCGGACCGACGCTGATCCCTCCGTTGCGGCCGGCCAGGGAGGATATGGAAATGATGCGGCCCCAACCCCGGGAGAGCATAGGTTTGAGCGCTTCCCTGGAGGCGAAGAGAACGCCCTTCAGATTGATGTCCAGCACCCGGTCCCATTCCGCCTCGGATATCTCGTCGAAGGGCGTGTTGCTCAGAATTCCCGCGTTGTTGACGAGTATGTCGAGCCTTCCGAACCGCGCGACCAGATCGGTTACGAGCCGCGCGATATCCTCCGGCCTCGACATATCGACCTTCGCGGCGACCGCTTCCGCGCTTGCCGTCCGAAGTTCCGCCGCGGCCTTTTCAGCGGCGGGAAGGTCGATATCCGCGATAACCGTCGTTATGCCCCGGGAGACGAAGGCGGCGGCTATGGCCCTCCCGATTCCCCTTGCGCCGCCGGTCACGACCGCGATCCTGCGAACCTGTTCCATGTTTTTCCTCTTGTTCGACTAAGTTGATTTTATTCTTGATCGTGCGCTATCCGCGATACGTTTCCCGCGCCGCGGCGAGCCAGTCNNNNCGACATCGGTGGCTTGGGAAATATGCATGAGCTCCGGCTTCAATCCGCGGAGGGTCGGCAGGAGCGGCGTCATGTTGCCGCAGCTGTGGTAATACCTGAGCGACCCGTAGAAATCGCGCAGCGACTTTTCCGCGGGGAAAATGAAGTCCGCGTAGGTGGCGGGCGAGAACAGATTCCCGTCCACCTCGTCGTTGAACTGGTCGCCGCTCGAGATCTTGCGGTAGACGACGTACTGCCAGTCCTTCCCCTGGTCGCGCGGATCCGTCCCGAGGAAGGAGCAACGCTGCGTTTCCCAGGAAATCCGGGATTCGACGATAAAAGCGAGCAGGTCCTTCACGAATTGAGGATCGTCCGACAGGTCCATGTACAGTTCGTTGAAGCCGCGCAACATGCACGCGACGCTCCATGGCCCGCGCGCCCAGCCGGGGAAGCGGACGGGCACCGGACCGGCGAGTTCCGCCATGGCCTTGTGCATGGCGTGAATCTTCGGCATGAGACCGCTCGAAAAGAAATCCGGCGTCTTCAGGCGTGCGAGATCCGCATGCCCGGCGATCACCGGTTCCGCGTACATCGGATCCGTATCCCCGGAAAAATGCGATCCCACCCCGAACAGCGAAGGCTCAAGCGCCACGCCGAAATCCAGCCCCAGCGTGGGCTCGATGACGGTATCGTCGGGAATGTTGTCGTGCCAGAAGAGCTTCCACCTCAGCTGCGCGGCGAGCGCGACTTCGGGCTTCCCGAAGTATTCGATAAGGCTGAAGCCGACGATGTCCTTCCAGACGCTCCGTCCGAGCCCGATATGGAAGCTAATTCTCGGCGGCGCATCGGCGAGGCGCCGGTTGCGCGGAGATCCGGCCAGGGTCGCGAACCGGTCCAGCAGCGTATCGATTTCATTCATCGCCCCCGTCTCCTACTTCGCGAACATCAGGGAGGGCAGGAAGGTCGCCATTTCCGGGATGTAGGCAAGCGCGAGCACCACGATCCAGGGCACCAGGGCGAAAGGCAGCAGGTATTTGAGCACCTCTTTCATCGTGATCTTGGCTATGGCCTGGGTGATGAACAGGAGCACGCCTACCGGAGGGGTGATGCCGCCCAGGATGAGGCACATGGCGATCACCGTCGCGAAATGCACAGGATCGAATCCGAACTGCAGGCCCACGGCGGACAGGATGGGAATGAGGATGACGGCCGCGGCGATCGTCTCGACGAAGCATCCCACGATGAAAAGGAAAACCACGATGAGAAACATGATGACGTTCGGATTGTCCGACAGCGAAAGCAGGAAGGTCGACGCGAGTTCCGGGAATTGCTGGCTTGCCAGTATCCAGCCGAACACCGAGGCTCCCGCGACGATGATCATGATCATGGAAGTGGTCGTCGCCGCCTTCTTCAAGATCCTCGGCAGGTCCCGGATTCGGTATTCCTTGTAGACGAACAGCCCGACGACGAAGGAATACACAGCCAGGATGACGCCCGCCTCGGTGGCCGTGAACACGCCGCCCAGGATACCCCCGATGACGATGAAGGGCGCGATCAGTGCCCAGATGGAATCAATGAAGCTCTCCGCGAGCTCCTCGAGCCGGAATTTCCCTTCGGGTTTGATTCCCTCTTTCTCGGCCATGAAGTAATTGACGATCATCAGGCCGACCGCTATGCAGACGCCGGGGATGGCTCCCGCCATGAACAGCTCGCCGATGGAAAGGCCGGTGATCGTGCCGTAGATGATCATGATGAGGCTCGGAGGAATGATGGGTCCCAAGGCTCCGGCGCAAGCCTGCAGGCTCGCCGCATATCCCTTCGGGTAGCCGTTCTTGATCATCGACGGCATCATGATGGTGCCTATCGCAGCGGTATCGGCCGAAGCCGATCCGGAGATACCCGCGAAAATCGCGCTGGACAGCACGCAGGTCATGCCGAGACCTCCGGTGATGGACCCGACGCAGGCATTGGCGAAACGCACCAGCCTCCGGGAGATGCCTCCGGAATCCATCAGCTCCCCGGCTACCATGAAGAAAGGAATGGCCATGAGGGAGAAGGAATCCACCGACGTGATCATGCGTTGCACGATGACGAAGAGAGGAGCGGCATTGGCGACCAGGGCGATGAGCGAGGAAATGGCCATGGCGAAGCCGATGGGGATACCCATGGTCATGAGCACCAGGAAGGAAATGAACAGGATCATCAGCATTTGATTGGCTCCAGTCGTCAGATGGCGTCGGGTTCGACTACGGGCGAACTTTCCGGGCGATCATCCTCCGGCAGCTTGTCCTGGATGATGAGGATACAATCGAGAACGAGATAGAAAGCCATGAGCACCGATCCCACGGGAATCGCGGCATATATGAAAGACATAGGCAATTGGAGGGCGGTGGAAGTCTGAGTGCCGAGGATGGGCATCATCCTGAACCCCAGCACGGCGAGCACGCTGACGAAGGCGAACATGACCAGGTTATTGACAATGGAAATGATCTTCCTGGGCGTTCCTTTCATTTCGGCGATGACGATGTCCATCACGATATGCTTGCGCCTGCGGACGCAGAGCGCCGCGCCGAGGTAAACGAGCCATACGAACATGTACCGGGTAAGCTCTTCGGCCCAGGTCAGCGAATAGTTGAATACGTAGCGCGAAAACACGCTCACGAACGACAGGCCGACCAGTCCCGAGAAAAGCGTGACCTGGATGATGTCGAGCAGGGCAATAATTTTCTTCAGCACCGGAGTTCCTCCAAGAAAAGCGTGAACGGGACCGCCCGGAGGCCTTGCGCGCCCCGGGCGGTCCTCATGGACTTTTATACTCCCGCGTCGACGATCTTCTGGATCAGATCGTTGGCCTTGTACTTGTCGCCGTATTCCTTCCACACGGGAGAGACGGCGGTCTGGAACTCGGCCTTGTTCACTTCGACCTGCTTCATGCCGTTCTTGACGAGTCCGGTGATGGCCTCGCCGTCGAGTTGCTCGGCGAGCTTGCGTCCGTAGGCGCTGGCCTCGGCGGCCGCGGCCGAGATGATCGTGCGCTGTTCGGCAGTGAGGGATTTCCAGATGGCCTCGCTGATGTTGATGGAGAGCACCGTGTACATGTGCTTCGTCATGATCATGTACTTGGTGACCTCGTACATCTTTGAAGTGAAGGCGCCTTCAGCCGGCTGCTCGAAGCCTTCGACGACCTTGGTCTGGACCGACGTGTAGACTTCGCCCCAGGGGATGACCGTGGGATTCATGCCCATCGCCTGGAAGGTCTTGACGTAGACGGGAGATTCGGGCGCGCGGAGCTTCATGCCTTTCAGGTCCTTTACGGACTTGGCTTCCTTGTTGATGAACACGTTGCGGAACGCGGAATCCATCCAGCCGAGGGAGCGGATGCCTTTGGCGAGCAGATCGGCCTGGAGGAGCTTGCCGATCTCGCCGTCTTCCACCTTGCGGACATGTCCGTAGTCCTGCCAGAGGTAGGGCAGATCGCAGATGCCCCAGCGGGGGGCGAAGTTGGAAAGATAGCCGGCGTCGTTGATGGACATGTCCACGGTGCCGAATTGCATGCCTTCAACCAAGGCGCGCTGGTCGCCGATCGTGCTGTTGGGGAATACCTTGATTTCGATCTTTCCGCCCGACTTCGCCGTAACGAGCTCGGCGAATTTATCGGCAGTCTTCACCACCGAGTGGCTGGACGCGAGGTGCGAACCGAGCCGAAGGACCTTCACGCTTTGCGCTCCGGCGTTGGACGCCGCCAAGGCGAGCACGGCCGCCGCGGCGACCATTACCATCTTCTTCATGCAGAACCTCCTTGAAATCCCCGCGCTTTTGCGGGGTATGTGAAAGGCCGTTCCAGCCGGCCGGCTCACCGCTGCAAACTGGTCAGAAAGAGCCGCCGACGTACGCGCTCTTTTCTTCATACCCGTAGCCTACGGTCATTTTATGGAACGGGCATCCTTGAAAAGAACAAATATGTCCACTATTCTAAGGTCATGGCCGTGAAAAGCATTATCGACCTCAAGTTCGGATTATTCTGCGATGTACTGAAAGTCCATTCCTATGACAGCCTGCACCGCCATGACGAGATCGAATTCCTGTTTTTCCCGAACAAGAATCCGACGATTGTCCGTTTCGGCGCCCAGATCGTCGAGATCAAGCCCGAGCAGACGGTGCTTTTCTGGGGGGCGATACCCCATCAACTCATGAACATAGAGGACGACAATCTTCAGTATTGGGTAGCGATTCCTCCGGAAGCGTTCCTGTATTTCGATCTCTCGCCTTCGATCGTGCGCGATGTGATGAACGGCAAAATTCTCGTGGAGTCCGATCAGGATTTGCGCGCGATCGATATTGCGGCATATCCGGTATGGAAGCGCGAATCGGCGAGCTCGCAACAGGACGTGCGCCGGACCCTGCTCATGTCGCTGGAATCACGGCTGAGGCGCTTCCACCCCATGGAGGCGTCGGCGGATTCTCTCCATCCACCGCAACCGAAATTATTGGTGCCGAAGGATAAAAACGCCTTTCAAAGCATGTACGATTATATATCGGTAAATTTCCGGAACCCCGTCCGGGTGAAGGCGATCGCGGAAGCGGCCGGCCTGCATCCGAATTACGCGATCGCTTTGTTCAAGGAAAAATGCGGGATCAACATAAGCTCGCTCATCACCATGCTCCGCGTCTACGAGGCGCAGCGGCTCATCCTCACCACCGACAGGAAAATCGTCGACATCGCGATGGATACCGGTTTCAGCTCCATGAGCAATTTCTACAAAAGCTTCAAGAAGATCACCTTCAAGAACCCGGGCGACTACCGCCAGGTGGTATATCCGTCCCGGAGCGATTTCATGTAGGCTCCGCGCTGCGACCGCTCCGCGCCGCCGCTGCACGCGCGCCGGCCGCGCGCCGCTCAGAATTCTTTTTCGGATTTCTTCTCGAAGTGCGAGAATTCCATGGAGAAGGTCGCCCGTCCCTGGCTGACCGAACGCAGGGAAGTCATGAAGCCGAACATGCGGGCCATGGGCGCCTGGGCCTTCACGTGGTCCATGGACGTCCGCGACTCCATGCTCTGCACCAGGCCTCCCCGCTGCACCACCAGGCTTATCACGTCGCCGACGAAATCCTTCGGGGAAAGCAGGTCAAGGACCATGATGGGCTCCAGCAGGACGGGGGCCGCCTTGCGGCAGGCTTCGTCCAGTCCGAGGCTGGCGCAGGCTTCAAAGGCGAAATCGGTGCCGGTGAGCTCGGAGTAGCCGATGGCGGTGAGGGTGACGCCGACATCGATGCAGGGGTAGCCGAGCACGATGCCCGAGGGGAAGGCGTTGGTGACGCCCCGCTCGATCGCGTCCAGGATTTCTTCCGGCGCGGCCGTCTTCTTCACGGCGCAGGTATAGCGGTTGCCCGAACCGCGCTCCAGCGGCTCCACCCTGAGGGTGACGGAGGCGGAATTCTCCTTTCCCGCGAGCATTTTCGAAAAATCCTGTTTGTGCTCCACCGCCTTGGACACCGACTCCCGGTAGGTGACCTGGGGGTTGCCGACCTTCGCGCTGACCTTGTAGTCGCGCAGGATGCGGGTCACCAAGACGTCCAGGTGCAGTTCGCCCATGCCCGAGATGATGAGCTGGCCGGTCTCGTCATTTTCCTTGGTCGTAAAGGTGGGGTCCTCCTTGGCCAGGATGTCCAGGACCTCCCTGAGCTTTTCCTGCTCGGAAACGGTCTTGGGCTCGATCGCCACGGAAATGACCGGCTCCGGAAAGTGCATCTTTTCCAGCAGCACGGGCCAGCCCTCACTGCCGATAGTGTCGCCCGTCTGGGCGAGCTTCATGCCCACGATGACGCCGATGTCCCCGGCGCCCACTTCGTCCATGGGTTCGGACTTGTTCGAATGCATGCGCAGCACCCGGTTGGCCCGTTCGCGCTTCTTCTTGCCGACGTTGTACACCACCGAACCGGACTTCAGGGCTCCCGAGTACATGCGCACGTAGCAGAGGCTTCCCGCCTCCCGGTCGTACTGGATCTTGAAAACGAGGCCGAGCGCCTGGCCCTTCGGATCGCAGGGGATCGCTATCTCCTCTTCCTTCTTCACGTGGTGGCCGACGGCGGGCGTGACCTCGTCGGGGGCGGGAAGGTAATCGACCACCGCATCGATCAGGGGCTGGACGCCCACGTTGCGGCGGGAGGCCCCGCAGAGCACGGGAACGAAGGCGCGTTCCAGCACGGCTTTCCGGATCACCGAACGGAGGAGCGTCGCGGGGATTTCCTCCCCCCCGAGATAGAGTTCCGTGATCTCGTCGGAACGCGAGGAAAGGGCGTCCACGAGCTTCTCGCGCCACTCGTGCGCAAGCGCCGTCCGTTCGGCCGCGATGGGGGAATATTCCATCTTCTCGCCGTCGCTTCCGTCGTCCCAGCGGATCTCGCGCATTTCCACGAGATCGATCACCCCTTCAAAATTGCTTTCCTTGCCTATGGGAATCTGGACGGGAAGGGGCTTGGCGCCGAGCTTGGCCTCGATCTCCGCGACCACCGCGAAGAAATCCGCTCCGACCCGGTCCATTTTATTGACGAAGCCGATGCGCGGGACCTTGTACCGGTCGGCCTGGTGCCAGACCGTTTCGGTCTGCGGCTCCACGCCGCCGACCGCGCAGAACACGCCCACGGCGCCGTCCAGCACCCGGAGCGAGCGCTCCACTTCGGCCGTGAAATCGACGTGTCCGGGGGTATCGATGATGTTGATCTGATGATCGCGCCAGTAGGTGGTCGTCGCCGCGCTCTGGATGGTGATGCCGCGTTCCTGCTCCTGCTCCATCCAGTCCATCACGGCCTCGCCGTCGTCGACCTCGCCGATCTTGTGGCTTTTCCCCGTATAAAAAAGGATCCGTTCGGTGGTGGTCGTCTTTCCGGCGTCTATATGGGCCATGATGCCGATATTGCGCATGCGCTCGAGCATGTTGCGTACTCCTGGTTTCGATTATCCGGATGATACAGGAAAAACCGGCCATTGCGCAACATCGCCCGCGCCGGCGATCTTCCTACAGCCTGAACAGTTTCCTCAGCGACGCGCGGTGCACGATGCGGTAGTGCAGGTAGAACAGCATCCCCGCGGTCGGGACGAGGGCGAAACAGACGATGACCGACCAGTCGGGGGAAAGGCGGCCGAACAGGTTGAGGTCGACCGTTCCCTCCACGCCGACGCAGAAGGCGGCTATGCCGAGCAGGATTACGGCGAGGACGTTCAGTCCCTTGCGCTTCATGGCGCCGATGATGGAGGCGACCGCGGCGGCGTCCAGGGCCAGGAGGAGGGTGATCGGAAGGCCGAAGCCGAGGAACCAGCCGATGCGGCCGTCGAAGGCGTCCAACAGGAAGACGAGCAGAACGAGGGAAGGCGCGATGACCGAGTAGAGTATCCACGGACGATTCCAGAGCAGGAGCGGCATCGCGGAGACGAGCCAGACCGCGACTATGCCGACGGAGGCGTACAGCGACCAGGTAAAGCCGTGCGACGCGAACAGGTCGGCCAGGATCGTCACCGCCAGCGCGATTCCGAACGCGAGGGAAAGCAGCTCGACCGCGATCCGCCGCCGCTCCGAAGCGCTGAGCTCGTTCTCCGCCCTGGCGGCCTGGCGCGGAGGCGGGAAAATCCCTGAATCGTCAGGCCGGGGATACATCGTCCCTCCGGCATCGGAGGCTGCGTTGGGCTCGGAGCTTGCCGCCGCCCCGCAGAGGGGACAGCGCTCGGCATCCTCGCCCAGGGCGACGCCGCATGACGGGCAATATTTCATCTCATTCTCCTTCATAATACGCCTCGCTGGATTCGACTCGGGTCGGGATGCCCATGCGCGCGAGGCGCACGAAGAATGCCCGCTCAAATTCCCGGTCACGCACGAGGCTGCCGACATTAACGAAAACATCATCCTTCCAGCTCAGGACGGTCACGTTGGCTCCCGTCGCGCGCGCGCGCGCCGCGAGCAGGCCGAAACGCGCCACCCGCTCGGCGAAGGGCAGCGGCAGCTCCACGGCCCCGACGTTGGAAAGCGATCCGGAGTAGGCGCCGACGCCGATGGCCGCGTTGATCGCGCGCATGACGATGGTTTTGATCGGCAGGAACATCGGCCGTCCGAAGAGGTTCCGTTCCCCGCCGACGTTGCGCTTCAGCTGTCGGAGCAGTTCCTTCTCTTCCAGCCCTATCCTCAGCTGGTGGTGCGTCCTCCTGAGTATCTCGTCGAAGCTCCAGCGCCCCAGGCGCAGGTCGAACGAGACCGCCGCGAAGAGGAAGAAATTCCGCAGGGTCCTAGAAGGGTAGATCTTCCGCAGGTTGATCGGCACCTGGATGGAGATGGTCTTCTTCGCCTTCCTCCGTTTCCGCTCCGGCAGGGCTTCGTACAGGTCCTGCAGGGCGGCCGCGTGGACGGCGACCAGCAACTCGGTGAGGGTGGCTCTCCGCGCCTTGGCGGCCGCCAGCGCGGCGGCGAGCGGGAGGACGCCCAGGGTTTCGCGATAGCCCTCAAGCCGCCGCCTGCCGGGTATCAGGAAGGCCTTGGGCACCTTGTCGGGCAACGGCGCCGAGCTGCGGAAATAGCGCGCGTACGCGTCCTCTTCCTCCGCCTCATCCACCGGTTCGTCCGGGCGGAGCAATGGGCCTCCCGCCTCCCCGCTACCCGCCTCCCCGCTACCCGCCTCCCCGCTGCCGTCCTCGACGCCGAAAGCCAGCCGCAGGTATTCCGCCGCGAGCGAACGCAGGAAGGCGAATGCGCCCGTTCCGTCAGTGACCGCATGGTGGAACTCGCAGGCCAGGCGGCGGCCGTAGGCGACCACGCGCACGAGGGGTCGATTCGGACGGTACGGAATGCGGCGCGCCGGATACGGATCCTCGGCCTCCACGCGCGGACAGCCCGCGATAGGATCAAGGTAATGCCAGAAGACGCCGCTGCGCAAGGAGACGAAAAGGAAGGGGAAGCGGGGAGCGAGCCGCCGGAGGGCGCTGGAAAGCGGCTCCAGCCGTATCGTCTCCCTGAAATCACAGGAAACGCGGAACACGAAGGGTCCGGACGCTCCGGCGATGGCGGCCATGAAGACCGCGCCGTTGTCCAGCCGGTAATACGCATCGGCGGCGGCGGACCGCGGGCCGCGCGTTTTTCCCTTTTTCATGTTCCCATTATAGACGATATCGGGCGCCATGAGGTTGCGTCCTTCCCGTCGACAAATATATACGAGTTTTTTAATCGGGTATTGACAACCGCATTCATATAATACTAATATGATCATGTTATATCAGATTAGGAGGAAACCATGGGAAAGAGCGCCGCGGAGAAACCCGCTTTCGCAACCGACGCGGTCCACGGGGGACAAAAGCCCGATCCGACCACCCTGGCCCGGGCAACGCCCGTATACCGGACGAGCTCCTTCGTGTTCAAGAGCACCGAACACGCGGCGAACCTCTTCGCCCTGAAGGAATTCGGAAACATCTACACGCGCCTCGGAAATCCGACGACCGAAGTCCTCGAGACCACGGTGACCGCCCTCGAAGGCGGAGCCGCCTCGGTGGCCGTCGCGTCGGGCACCGCCGCGATCTTCAACACGGTGATCACGATCGCCAAGCTGGGAGACGAGATCGTCTCCGCCTCCAACCTCTACGGCGGCACCTACACCATGTTCGATTCCATCCTTCCCGACCTGGGCATCGTGACCCGCTTCGCCGACGTCAAGGATCCGTCCACTTTCGAAAAGGCGATAAACGACAAGACGCGCCTGGTGTACATCGAAACCATCGGCAATCCGGCCCTGGACTTCGCCGACATCTCCACGATAGCCGCCATCGCCCACAAGCACGGACTGCCCCTCGTCGTGGACGCCACCTTCACCACCCCCTACCTGCTCCGCACCATCGAGCACGGCGCGGACATCGTGGTCAATTCCCTCACCAAATGGCTCGGAGGCCACGGCACGGCCATAGGCGGCATCGTCACGGACGCGGGCACCTTCGACTGGAACAAGCCGAAATTCAAGGCCTTCACCGAGCCGGACAAGAACTACCACGGCCTGCGCTGGGCCATCGACCTCCCGCCCGAGCTCGCCAGGATCGCCTTCGCCCTCCGGTTCAGGACCGTCCCCCTGCGCAACCTCGGCGCCTGCCTCGCCCCCGACAACGCCTGGTTCTTCCTGCAGGGCATCGAAACCCTCCACCTCCGTATGCCGCGGCATGCGGAGAACGCGCTCGCGGTCGCCAAATTCCTGAAGAAGCACCCGAAAGCCGCGTGGGTCCGCTACCCCGGGCTGGAGGACGATCCGACCTACAAGACGGCCTCGCGCTATCTCAAGAAGGGCTTCGGCGGCATGGTCGTTTTCGGCGTGAAAGGCGGCCGCAAGGCGGGCGAGAAATTCATCGAAGCTCTCAGCCTGTTCAGCCACCTCGCCAACGTAGGCGACGCCAAGTCCCTGGCCCTCCACCCGGCGAGCACCTCCCACTCCCAGCTCACCGACGAACAGCAGCTGGAGAGCGGCCTGAGCCCGGACCTCGTCCGCCTGTCCATAGGGCTGGAGGACATCTCCGACATACTGGCCGACCTGGAGCAGGCGTTGGCGAAGATATAGGGGGAGCAGGTCCACCCAAGCAATCAGTAATCGCGCGGTAGGGATTCCTGTGACCGGCGGGGGAAACCGTTCCTTCGCTCGGGTCCTCGCGCGATTATTCTTTCCGTATCCCTGATCTTGTCGCCGTTCTGAGGCATTGTATGTTTCTGCGCACTGCGGCTCGCTCGGTCGCGGTTTCCCCCACCCGTCCGCCATTCACTTCCGCACGATTACTGCAGACAATCGGTGGATGCGCTACCCCGACATGGATGTCGGGTCCGGAAACGGCCCGCAGAATGACTTCGTCATTCTGCGTCGGCATGGATGCCGAGGCTCCCCCTCGGGCGGGCGTCCTCGCCCGGCCGCCTGCGGCGGACGGGGAAGGAGTCGCGGTCTCAAGGAGCCCGCTCCCTGAAGCTGCTACCCCGACATGGATGTCGGGTCAGAAAACAGCGAGCAGAATGACTACGTCATTCTGCGTCGGCATGGATGCCGAGGGCTCGGAGCTCCCGCCCTACCCCCTCAGGGCGAGTCCCCGCTCCACCCACGCCGTTTCCTTCCCGGTCAGGAGTTGAACCCGCAAGCCCAACTGGGCGGCGTGATGCTGGGTGTGCCTGATGCTGTCCACGACGAGTTCCAGTCGGGAAATACCGTTGGTCTTCACTTTCGCGCTCTCCGCCAGGCGCTCGTCCGTGAACCGCGGCAGCTCCTCCCCGATCTTCCTGGCGCAATGTCCCGCGTATTCCATCAGGAATTCGAATTCGTAGGTATTGCGGGCGGGGCGGTATTCCAGTTCCTCGTATCCTTCGAAGAGCTCGGCATGGCTCCGGTGGAAGGGCTGTTTCTTGAATTCCTCCTCGGATTCCGAGAGGTAAAAATCGCAGTAGAACAGGGCATGGAATGCGACCTGCGAGAAGGGATAGTCTCCGTGCCGCTCATGGAACTGGTCACGGGGGCATTCGCCGATACAGGCCTTAAGCATTGCAAGGCTCGCCAACGCCTGGCTCTCAAGAACTGTCCGGATATCAACACCCATGACTCTCCTCCCTTCGGCTTTTACTTCGTACCAGGGGGCAAAGCATATACCACCGCTTCATTTCGGCGCAGAGCCGCCGGTCGCGATGGAGGCGAGGCCGATATTTCCCCTCGAATCCGACTGCCCTGCATGTCAGCCGGCGACCTCGTCCGGCTTCGGCGGGGAGTCGGCCTCGTAGTCGGCCAGTTTTCCCTCGGCGTTGTGTTTCTTCAGCCAGAGCAGATACTTGTGGTTTCCGATCAGGTCTAGGTGCCCGCCGCTCTCTTTCAGGACCATGTAGAGGTTAAGGAGATAGCGGATGCTCTCCCTGTCGATCATCTCGATCTTTTCCATATTGATGACGATGTTCATATTGCCCGCAAACATGAGGTGGCGGATCATCGGAACGAGGTACTCCATGTTCGCCAGGTTCATCGTTCCGGACAACGAGAATGTTCCCGGCGTCGAGGCGTCGAATTCGATCCTCAACGGCGTTTCCATTTTCGGCACGACCATGGTCTCATGATTGCGGGAGGTCACATGGGCGAGCATTTCGTTGGTGTTTCGCAGGCGTTCCACCAAACCGTCGATTATCTGCATGAACCAGTCGGGCACGCTGTAGATATTGGCGAAGAAGTCCTTCGGGGTCATCTCCAGCACGAGGCTGTCCTTTCCGGCGCGGACCGTCGCGGATCTCTCTCCTTCCCTCAGAAGGGACATCTCGCCGACCACGTCGCCCGCCCTCGCCTTCCCCAGTAGTATCGGCTCCTGCCCCTCCCTCTCGCCGAGGATATCGAATTCCCCGGATCTGACGACGAACATCGAACGTTCCCGTTCTCCTTGCCGGATCAAAATAGTCCCTTCCTGAATCCTCTTGATCGGTAGTTTGGACGTTTCGATGAGGTTCCTGATTTCCTTCATGCCGGCGATCTTGTTCCTGATGAGCTGCATATTGCGCAGCTGGATTTTACCGTCCTTCGCCTTCATGCTCTTCGAAATCTGCAACAGCAGGGCGAGCGCCTCGGCGCAGATGTCGATGATACCCGAAAAATCGATCACGATCCCGTCGGGATGCTTCAGCAGCGCCGTCCTGATCCCCTCTTTCACCTCGTCGATCCTGTTCTTGCAGAAGGTTCCTTTCAGATTTATGATTCCTCCCGCCGCGTCCAGCTTCAGGGAAAAGTCCGTGTTCACGTCCGACTGCAGGATGCTGGATTCCGCGGACAGCGGATGGGGCCCGGCGGACATGTAGTCTCCGAGCAGTTCCGTCGTCCGCTTTATCCGTTCGACCATGACCCTTGCGATGCTGATGGCCCAACCCGAAATGCTGATGGCGTCGTCCGAAAGGATATCGGGACTGATCCTGTTCGCGACCACCGCTTCTAATGCCGTAACCGTCGCCGTCCTGGGAATCGCCGCGATGAAGGACATCTCCCCGACATGGCAACCCTTCCCCAACTCCGTGATCGGAACCGACCGTCCATCCTTGGAAATGGAAACGCGGACCCTACCGCTACGGAGGATATACATTTCCCTGCCGGTCGACCCTTCCGTAAAAAGGAGTTCTCCCTGGGCGAAGCGAACCAGTTTGGTTTCCGGGTAGCCATCCACTTTTTCTTCGGCCATGCGGGACCCCCTTAGGGCGATACATAAAAGCTTTCGTTGAATTCATAATATACCGGGATTCGCATATCGGCAAAAAACCGCACTTGCGACCACGACCGGCGGGCTTTAGGATTGACTGAACAGGAGAAAAATCATGAGTCTATTCACAGTCCTCTGGGGATTCGCTCTGGCTTGGTGGCTGCTCTGGTGCTTCATCGCGTTGGCGAAGAAGGCCGTCGCGATGCTCATTTTCCTCATCGTCACGGGTTGCGCCTGGGGCGCGGGAGTCTTCGCGGTCGGCGGGATCGGGATGGGAGGGTTGGAGGCGCCGCTGCCGTCCTTTGCCCTTTTCCTCGTGCCCCTGCTGATCCTGCCGCCGATGGTGCGCATCGTGACGGAATACGACCGCGGCGTTTTGTTCAGGCTCGGCCGCCTGAAGAGCGTCCTGACGCCGGGCCTCAACCTCGTTTTCCCGCTCGGCATCGACATCGTGAAGAAGGTCGACCTCCGGACTTTCACGATCGACGTGCCCAAGCAGGAAGTCATCACCAAGGACAACGTGCCGGTGCTCGTAGACGCTGTCGTCTATTTCAACGTCTCCGACGCGAACCTGGCCATCACGAAAGTCGCCGACTTCTCCAAATCCACGAGCCTTCTAAGCCAGACCATCCTCCGCTCCGTGCTCGGCCAACACGAACTGGACGAGATGCTTTCAAAACGCGCGGAGCTCGGCGCGACGCTGCAGCAGCTTCTGGACGTGGCCACCGATCCTTGGGGCATCAAGGTGACCGCCGTCGAGATCAAGGCTGTGGAGCTCGCCGATACCATGAAGCGCGCGATGGCGCGGCAGGCGGAAGCCGAGCGGGAACGCAGGGCCAAGATAATCGCCGCGGAGGGAGAGCTCCAGGCTTCCGAGAAGCTGACCCAGGCGGCCGCGATGATCGGCACGCAGCCCGCCGCCCTCCAGCTACGTTATCTCCAGACCCTGACCGAGATAGCGGTGGAGAAGAATTCGACCATCATCTTCCCCTTGCCGATGGAACTGCTGAAGTATTTCGAATCACGGAGCAAGGATTAAAGCGAACGGTCGCCGGAAATGAATCCGGCGACCGCCCTCGTTTCAAGGTTATTTGGAAAGACCTCGTTTACGCGTCCGCGCCGGTGCTGCGGCGGTGAAGCTCCTCGGCGATCTTCACGCCCGCATCTCCGATGCGCGCCACCTCGACGGCGGCATCGAGGACGGCGGCGTCCTTCTCCTTCACCACGGCTGCATCGGAGCGCAGGGAATCAAGCATCCTGCGCGATTCTTTCTGCAGCGTTTCAAGGGTTTCCTGGGCTTCGCCCATGTCCCCCCCGCCGTTCTTGACACGGGAGGACATGTCGCTGAGGGTCTGCAGGGCTTCCAGTATCTGCTTTCCGCCCTCGGCGAGCTCGCCGGTGGCGTTCGTGATTTCCTGGAACGCGTCCATGGCGCCGGAGATCTCGGTCCGGATCTCAAGGAAGGAATCCCGGGTCCTGCCGCTCTGCTCGGCCGCGCTCGTGATGGTCGATATGACTTCCTTCAGCTGGCGCCCGATTTCCTTGGCGTTTTTGCCGGAAGTATCCGCCAGCTTGCGGATTTCGTCGGCGACCACGGCGAAGCCCCGGCCTGCATCGCCGGCATGGGCCGCTTCGATCGCGGCGTTCATCGAAAGGAGGTTGGTGGAGCCGGCGATCGCGTTGATGACGCTCACCATGCCCTGGATGGAGCCGATGCTGCCTTCGATCTTGGAGATGAAGCCGAGCAGGGCGTCCAGGCGCTTCATGCCGTCATCGGCGGTACCGGAGAGGCTTTCCATGGAGGAGCGGCGGCGGGTCGCCGAGTCGGCGACCGAACGGATGGAGGCCACCATCTCGTTGATGGAGGCCGAAGATTCGATCTGGGCGGCCGACTCCTCTTCGATGTTCCGGTTGAGGTCTCCGATCCTCGCGCCTATGCGCTCGGCGGCGACGGTGGAACCTTCCGAAGATTTTTCCAGGTCGGACACCCGCGAATCGATCGAGCGCATGGCGGACGCCGCGTCCGCCATGAGGCGGCGGATGTCCTCCACCCGGGCGGCGATGGCGCCCATGGATTCCAGGTTGGCGCCGGCTCCCTCGACGATGGAGGAAAGGCGTTCGATCCGCAAGGCGTTCCGCTGCCGTTCCGTCTCCAGCTCGGCATTGATCCTAGCCGAAAGGGCGGCGGTCTGGTGCACGAAATAGCATACCAGTCCGAAAGCGACGAGCACCGCCACGAGGGTGGTCGCCGCTTCCGGCAGGCTCACGCCCGCGGGAACCAGCCTCATGAATGCCATGGCGACGAGTGCCGCGGCCGAGATGCCGGCGATCGCGAAGGAAAGGCGCGCATCCTTTTCGAAGAGTACGGAGAGGCAGTACGCGACCGCATAATAGCTGGCGTTGCGGAACAGATACGCCGCGCTCGCGACGGGCATGAAGAGGGACATGCCGAGCACGGCGGCGAAGCCGCCGATGATGGCTATGCGGCTGGCGGCCACATACTTCCCGAGGTACAAATAACGAAGGGCGACCAGAAAAGCCGCCCAGGCGGTCACCTCGACGATGGCGTTCCGGAAATCGGCCGTAAGAAAATCGATGGCCGTAGTCACGGGAAACAGGACGGCGACGACCAGGATCACGCTCCGCAGTATGGGCGCTTTCTTTCGGACATCGGACTCGGCTCCTGAAAATTTATCGGCGAATGCGCTCATGGGGGCCTCCGGCCCCCAGTATTGCCTATGACGCCGATTCGCACAAGCGAGTCCGGGGCATCTACAGGGAACCCAGGGAAAAATCCCCCGTTATCTTGAAGCGCGGGCCGTCGCGCGCGACGCCGAGTTCCCGGCCCGGGAAGTACCGTGGCAGGAGCTCACTGACGGTTCCGGCGGCTTCGGTCATGAAAGCTTCAAAGCGATCGACGGGAACGTCCTCCAGCGTCGCGACGCGGACGGACACCAGGTAACCCCGCCCGAGGCCGGAGCCGATCCCGGCGGTGAAATCGGCCGCGACCTCGAACAGGCCGTCCGCCGAGGGATCGGCCGTCACGCCGCGTTCCGGCCGGTTAGGGTGGCGCGCGTACGCCAAGGGCCAACGATCCTCCAGGCGCCGGTCGACTTCCTCGAAGAGGGCGCGGAGGATCTCGTCGAATTCGCGCTGCTTCGCATGGACGTACATGGCCGATCCCGTGAGCGCGATCAGGGGAGCGCGCGCGCTTCAGGGAGCGCGCGCGCTTCGGGAAGCGCGATCGCGATCACGTCCTCGAAGCGCTCCACCGGATGGAATTCGAGCCCCTTCTTCACGTGCTCGGGTATCTCGTCCAGGTCGCGGAGATTCCGCTTCGGGATGATGATGTGTTTGGCCTTGTTCCGCTGGGCCGCTATGGTTTTCTCCTTCAGGCCGCCGATCGGAAGAACCTGCCCTGTGAGGCTCAGCTCCCCCGTCATCACGAGCCGGTCGGTGATGGTCCTGCCCGTCACGAGGGACAGGAGGGCGGTCGCCATGGTAATGCCTGCCGAGGGGCCGTCCTTCGGGGTCGCGCCCTCGGGTATGTGCAGGTGGATGTGGTTCTTCTCGAACCATTCGGCGCCGATGCCGTAGCGTTCGCCGGCGAGCTTGCGAACGTAGGTGTAGGCGATGGAGGCCGATTCCTTCATCACCTCGCCCATCTTGCCGGTGAGGGTGATCCCTTCCTTCCCGGGCGTCGAAACCGCTTCTATCACAAGGGTGTCTCCGCCCATGCTCGTCCATGCCAGTCCCACGGTGATTCCGGGACGGTCGGCCCTCTTGATCTCTTCCTCTTCGAAGACGGGCTTGCCGAGCTTTTTCTCCACCGCCGCCTTGTCGATGGCGAATTTTTCCAGCGGCGCCTTGACCACCTTGGCCGATTCGGCCGCCTTCAGGATCGCCGCTTCGCTCGCCTCGACGATCTGTTTGGCGAGCTTCCGGTGGATCTTATCCAGGTTCTTCTCGAAGTTGCGCACGCCCGCCTCCCGGGCGTAACCGTTGGCGATATGCAGCAGCGCGTCCCGCGTGTATTTGACCTGGGTCTTCTTCAGGCCGTTCTTTTCCAGGCTTTTCGGAATCAGGTAGCGCTTGGCGATCTCCATCTTCTCCGAATCGATGTAGCCGGGGAGCTGGATGATCTCCATGCGGTCCAGCAGGGGGGACGGGATGGAATCCAGCGTGTTCGCGGTCACGATGAAGAAGATGTGGGATACGTCGAAGGGGAGGTCCAGGTAGTGGTCACGGAACGACCAGTTCTGCTCCGGATCCAGCACCTCCAGCATGGCGCTGGAGGGATCGCCCTGGTAGCTCGCGCCCATCTTGTCTATTTCGTCGATCATGAAGACCGGATCCTTGGTTTTTACTATTTTGAGTCCCTGGATGATCTTGCCCGGCATGGCTCCCACGTAGGTACGCCGGTGGCCCTTGATCTCCGCCTCGTCGCGCATGCCGCCGACCGAGAAGCGGAAAAACTGCTTGCCCAGCGCGCGGGCGATGGACCGGCCGACCGAGGTCTTGCCGACGCCGGGAGGGCCCACGAGGCACACGATGGAACCCTTGGTGTCCTTGCGGAGCTTGCGCACGGCCAGGTATTCCACAATGCGGTCCTTGACGTCCTCAAGACCGTAGTGGTCCTCCTCCAGGATCTCGCGCGCCCGCTTCAGGTCGAAGGATTCGGGGGGCGGCGCGTTCCAGGGCAGATTCACGATGACGTCCAGGTAGTTGCGCGTGACGATGAATTCGGACGAATTCGGGTCCATGAGGCTGAATTTCTCAAGCTCCTGGTCCACCGCTTCCTTGATTTCGCCTTCGAATTTGAATTCCTCCACCTTCTCCTTGAAGCGCTGGTATTCGCTGCTCTTTGCGTCGGTGGTCATCCCGAGCTCGCCCTTGATGGCCTTGAGCTCCTCCTTCAGAAAATACTCCCGCTGGCTTTTTTCGATCTTCTCGTTTATTTCCTTCTGGATCTTCTTCTGAATTTTCAGGAGCTCCTGCTCCTTCTTGATGAACACGAGGACCTGCTCCATGCGCTTGCGCACGTTGACGATCTCCAGAATGCGCTGCTGCTCGGTCTTGTCGATGTTCAGGATACTGGAAATGAAGTCCGCGATCTTGCCGGGGTGGTCGATGTTGATCATGTTCAGGCGCATTTCCTCCGAGAACAGGGGATTGTTCTCTGAGATCTGCTTCATCTCGCTGATCAGGGCGCGGGTGAGCGCCTTCACCTCGTTGGTGTCGTCCTCCTCGTCCTCCAGGTAATCCACCGCGGCGACGATGGGGTTGGAGGGGTTCAGCGCCTTCTTCACGCGGAATCGCTTCAGGGTGGAGATGAAGATGTTCACCCCTCCGTCCGGAAGGTTGATCTTCTTCACGATCTTGGCGGCGGTTCCTACCTTATACAGGTCGTCGATCGTCGGCGAATCGGTTTCGTTCAGCAGCATCACGAGGCCGATGAGTCCGTCGCCGTTCACCGCCTCGTCCACGATCTTCACGTCCGCGGGATTCCCGATCATGATGGGGGTGAAGATGCCGGGGAATATCGGGCGGCCCATTAGCGCCACCAAGTGTAGTTTGTTGGGAAGTATTTGATCGATGGGTATAAGGCTCTGATCGGGCATGATGGCCGTCCTTTTCGGGGTGATGAATCAAGATAACGTGGTTATAAGATCGTATATCGGGGGGAAAAAGGCAATAATCAACATACCCCGCGTGCGGATCGAAGGCGCCGTTTTCCGGAATGCGGTCGCCCTTTGGCTTAGGCCTTCAGGCGAAAGGCTTACAGCGAAGTCCTTCTAGCGAAGGGCGGATTTACGTATTACTATGTGCGGATGGATGAAACGAGCAGAGCGCAGGTTGACCTGATCCGGGAAGCCTTCTACTACCAGAGCCGCTTCGACGGGACCACGATGGTGTTCAAGATCGATTTCCCTATCACCGGAGATCCGCGCTTTCCCTTTCTCATGAAGGACCTCGCCCTGCTCGCGGAAACCGGGATCAGGATCGTTATCGTTCCGGGCGCCAAGGAATGGATAGATTCCGTGCTGGGCGAATACGACATCGTCTCGGAATATTCCGGTTCAGTCCGCATCACGACCGAGGACGCGATCCCCTTCGTGAAGATGGCCGCCTTCGACGCGGCGACCCGTTTCATGACCGAGCTCTCAGCCTGCCGCGTGGACGCGGTGGTGGGCAACTTCGTACGGGCGCGCGGGCTTGGCGTCGTGGACGGCACGGACTTCCGCAATTCCGGCAAAGTGGACAGGATCCTGACAGAAAGCCTGCGCCGACTCCTGGACCTGGGCATGGTGCCCATACTTCCGTGCATCGGCTGGAGTTCATCGGGAAAACCGTACAACCTGCCGAGCGACGAGATAGCCCTGGCGGCCTGCGCCGCCCTCGGCGCGGTGAAATTCTTCATCGTCTCCGCCGATCCAGGCATAAGCGGCGACCGCCAGAAACTTCCGGAATCCTTGCGGCATGCGGAAAACGGACGAGTGGCGCGCCTTACCCCCGCCGAAGCCGATGATCTGCTCGCCCTCAACCGCCGCGATGCCCGGCCGGAAGGAGAGGGGCCGCGGCCGGAAGACCGCGCCCTCGCCGAGCTTGAGCTGGCGATACGCGCGTGCAGGGCGGGCGTCGAACGCGTGCATCTGGTGGACGGCAGGGAGGAGGGAGCGGTGCTCCGCGAACTGTTCTCCAATCTCGGGGTCGGCACCATGGTCTATGCGGACGAGTACGAGTCCATCAGGTCCATGGAAGCGAAGGACATCGCGGAAGTCCTCCGGCTCATGGAACCTCTCATGGCTTCCGGCATCCTGCTGCGCCGCTCGGCCGAAGATCTGGCGGAGAAGAAAGAGGACTACGTCGTCTATGAGGTCGACGGTTCGGTCCATGCATGCGGCGCCCTCCACGACTGGGGCGAATTCCAGGGGGAGATTGCGGGCCTGGCGACCGACCCCGCCTATGCGGACCTGGGCCTCGGCCGCCGAATCGTCCGCTTCCTCATCGACCGCGCGGGAAAACGTTCTTTCAGGCGCGTCTTCGCCCTCACGACCAAGACCCAGGACTGGTTCGAGCTGCTCGGCTTCCGTGAGGCGAGCGTCGACTCCCTTCCCGAAAGGAAGCGGCGCGCGTATGACGCGAAACGGCGCAGCAAGGTCTTCGCGCTGGACCTGGGAGAGGCGTCCCGGAATCGATGAGAAGCCGGGCCGGCGATGCCGACCCCGCGCCCGGACGGAAAGATCGACGCTTATCCTATCGCCGACGTGCCGCGTTCCGCGGTACGGATCCGTACGCATTCATTCAGGTCGTATACGAAAATCTTGCCGTCGCCCACTTCCTTCGTGCCGGCTCCCTTCAGGATGGCTTGGATGGTCGGCTCCACGAAATCCTCGTTCACCGCGATTTCCAGGCGGATCTTCCGGATAAGGTTTCCCGCCTCCTTGTTTCCGCGGTAGATCTCCGCGACTCCGCCCTGCCTTCCGTGGCCGAGGACTTCGGAGACGGTGATCAAGTTGACTTCCGCAGCGTAGAGCGCTTCCTTCACCTCGTCCAGCTTGAACGGCTGTATGATGGCGATAATCATTTTCATGGCGTATCTCCTTATTCAATGACCGTGTAGGCCCTCTCGTTGTGTTGCGTTATGTCCAAACCGATGGCCTCGGTCTTCGGGTCCACGCGGATGCCGAGGAACAGATCGACTACCTTCAGGATAACGAGCGTGCCGAGGAACGCGAGCGCGATGGAAACGAGCGACGTGAGGGCCTGGATGCCCAATTGTTTCGGATTACCGTACGCCAGGCCGGAATAGTTACCGCCGAAACCCTTCCAGACGACCGGATCGGCGAAGACTCCCGTCAACAAGGCGCCTACGAGTCCGCCCATGCCATGGCACCCGAACGCGTCGAGCGAATCGTCGTATCCGAACTTTTCTTTCACGAAGCTCACCATGAAGAAGCAAACCGCGCTGCCCGCCGCACCGATCGCGAGTGCGCCGGTGACGGTGACGAAGCCGGCGGCCGGGGTGACGGAGACGAGGCCCACGACCGCGCCGGTGGCGACGCCGAGCACGGTCACTTTTCCGTTCACGAGCTTATCGAACAAAGCCCATATCAGGGCGGCGGTAGCGGCGGCGGTGTTCGTGGTCATAACTGCGTTAGCCGCCAGACCGTCAGCGGCGAGTGAGGAACCGCCGTTGAATCCGAACCAACCGAACCAGAGCATGCCGGCGCCGATGACCGCGAAGGGAAGGTTGTGCGGCGGGAAGGGCTTGAGATAGCTGCGCTTCCCGAGGTACAGGGCGGTGGCGAGCGCCGCGAAGCCTGCGTTGATATGGACGACCGTGCCGCCGGCGAAGTCCAGGGCGCCGAGCTTGTAGAGCCAACCGTTGGAGGACCATACCATGTGGGCGAGCGGGATGTAGATCAGGACGAGCCATGCCACGGTGAACGCCAGGAAAGACGAGAACTTCATACGCTCCGCGAAGGCGCCGATGATGAGCGCCGGCGTTATGACGGCGAACATGCACTGGAACATCGCGTAGAGGATGTGGGGAATGCGGCCGATGGAATCGGAAATGTAATAGGGGCTCAGATCGCTCGTCGCGATCCCGTTGAAGAACGCCCATTTAAAATCGCCGAGCACACCGGGAATCAGCTCGGTGTCGCTGAACGCGAGGCTGTAGCCGAACGTAACCCAGATCACCGAAACCAGGGCTATCGAGATGAAACTCTGCATCAGGATGGAGAGCACGTTCTTCTTTCGGACGAGTCCTCCGTAGAACAAACCCAGCGCCGGCATGGTCATGAACATGACCATGGCGGTGGCGGCGAGCACCCACGCGGTATTCCCCCCGCTCAGGACCGGCTCCGCCGCAGACGCGGCATACTCCTGCGCTATCAAGGGCATTGTTGTTAGCGTCGACAGGGCGACGGCCGACAATGCGATCTTCCTCATAATGAACTCCTTCCGAAGAGATGGCGCTTGTGCATATAGCTCAGAAGTAGCAAAAATCGTGCCATACTTAGGTTTTGGAGTTTTTTCGAGATTGTTTTTTCAAGCTTTCTGATAATCCTACTTTTAAGTAACATTCCAGGACAGAAACAGAAGGTTTTTTCAAATGGACATTATAATGAACATGAATTATCCTAAAAAACAGTCAAAGAACATGTACAAAGCTACATTTATGTAGTCGTATTATACATATATGTAGCTTTATGGTCATCGATTTCGCAATAAGAATGCATCTCAAGCGGTCTTGCGTCAGGTGCGACAGCACGTTATAGTAAACACTACGGAACGCGCGATGAAGGAAGCCGACGGCATGCCTTCGTCGCCCGGACGCCGAGTCCCCCTTATAGTACGTACGCGCCGAGCGCGTTCGGCACAAGGGAGGAAATGCGGCGTCGACCGGCCAGGGTCCGCACCCTCGCTCGGTTCAAAGCGCGACGCTTTCCGCGTCCGGAACGTTTTCATGTATGGAAACGAGACTCCGCATCCTAGAAGGAACATTTTTGAACCCAACCGACTTCGCATCCCTCGGGCTCGTCGAACCCGTGCTCTCCGCCGTCCGCGACGAAGGCTACGTGACTCCGACCCCCATCCAAGCCGAGTCCATCCCGGCCCTCCTGGCCGGCCGGGACCTGCTCGGCATTGCACAGACGGGCACCGGCAAGACCGCGGCTTTCGCGCTCCCCCTCATCCAGCGCCTGCTCGCCGATCCGCGCAAGAGTCCGCCCAAGGCCACCCGCGTCCTCGTCGTGGCGCCGACGCGCGAGCTCGCGGCCCAGATCGACGAAAGCTTCGCGGTCTACGGCAAGGGCGCCAACCTCAGCCGTGCGTGCATTTTCGGCGGCGTCGGATCGCTTCCCCAGGAAAAAATACTTCTCCGGGGGGTGGACGTGCTCGTCGCGACGCCCGGCAGGCTTCTGGACCTCATCGACCGCAAGCACCTGACGCTGTCCTTCGTGGAAGCCGTCGTCCTGGACGAAGCCGACCGGATGTTCGACATGGGCTTCATACGGGACGTGCGCCGCATCGTCGCCCTGCTGCCTTCCGAGCGCCAGACCATCTTCTTCTCGGCGACCATGCCGCCCGAGATCGAGGCCTTCGCCGATCCCCTGCTTCGCGATCCGGTGCGCGCCGCCGTCCCCTCCGCCCAGCCCACGGCCGACCGCGTCGACCAGAAAGTCCTGTTCGTCGCCAAGGACGACAAGCGCAAGCTGCTGGCCGCCATCCTGAAGGAAGACGGCTTCAAGCGCGTCATCGTCTTCACGAAAACCAAACACGGCGCCAACCGCCTGGTGAAACAGCTCGCGGCGGACGGCGTCACGGCCGACGCGATCCATGCGAACAAGAGCCAGAACGCGCGCACCCGCACCATGGACGCCTTCCGTTCCGGCGGCGTCGACGTCCTCGTAGCCACCGACCTCGCGGCGCGCGGCATCGACGTCGACGAAGTGGAACTCATCGTCAACTTCGATCTTCCGAACGAACCGGAGACCTACATCCACCGCATCGGACGCACCGCGCGCGCGGGAGCGGAAGGGGTCGCCGTATCCTTCTGCGACGCCGACGAGCGCACGCTGCTGCGCGATATAGAGCGCCTCGTGGGCTTCCGCATCCCCGTGGAGCTGGACCATCCTTTCAGGCTCGACATCGAGCCCATCCGCGAACCGGAACGTCCCCAGGGCAGGAAGCCGCGTCCGACGGCGCGGCCGTTCGACCGGGAACGGGAAGGGCGCCCGATCGAAGCCGTCGAACGCGCCGCGCGCGCCCGTTCCATTCCGAGCCGCGCGCCTTCCGGCGAGCGCCGCGGATACATGGGCGACCGGCCGCCCGTCGACCGGCAATTCGGCGACCGGGGCGGTTTCAGGCGCGACGGCCGCGTCGAACAGCGAGGCCCCGTGCGCGGACCTTCCCGCGGGCCTTCTTCCCGCGAGCCTTCACGCGGACCGGCCCCTTTCGGCCGCGAGCCGAGCATCGCGGACCTCTTCGCCGGAAGGGCGTCCCTCGGCCCGACATCTCCTCAGCGCAACGAGGAACGCCGCCCGGAACGACCGGAACGAAGCGACCGTCCGCCGATGGGCCGCGAAGGCTCGCCGAGGCCCCACGCGGGACAGGGGCGTCCGCTTTCCGGCCGGCCCCGCGGCGGAAATCCGCTTCCGGCGGTCCAGGAACGATCCGGCCGCGATCGTCCGATGCAGGTGCGCCAGTCGGGCGCCCCTGAAAGTCTGCCCGCGGCCGGGCCAGCCGCGGGCGGGCCAGCCTTACCCCCCAGGGAAGGAGAACGCTCGGGACGTCGCCGCAGGTCCCGGAGGGGCCGGGGCCAGGGAACGAAGATCGCGCCGTCTCCTCCGGAACTGAAATGACCCCGAAATAGCGCATGTCCCGAACCCTCGTCCGAGAAGTCCTCGTCCTCTCAGTCCGGTCCTCCGGGGAATCCAACCGGGAAGCGACGCTTCTCAGCGCGGAAGAAGGGATAGTGCGCGCGACCGTCTTCGGCGGGCCGAAAAGCAAGTTGCGGGCGCATGTCGCGCCCTTCCACTCAGGAACGATGTGGCTGTACCGCGATCCGGTACGGGACAGCCTGAAAGTAACCGATTTCGACGTCCGTTCGTGGAGGCCGCTGCTCCGGGAGCTGCTGGAACGGTCCTGGGCCGCGACGGCCGTCATGGATACGATACGGTCCAGCCACGGCGGCGGCGGAGCCTGGCCCGAAGCCCTCGCCCTCGCCGACGGTACGCTCGACGCGTTGGAGCTGGCCGACGCCGACGGCGCCGCCCTCGCCCTCGTCCGCTTCCTCTGGAAATGGGCGGACCTCCTGGGCGGAAGGCCGGAAATGGATTCCTGCGGTGCCTGCGCTTGTAGGCTCGCCGCCGATGAAGTAGTATGGTATTTCCGGCGCGAAACCGCGTTCCGCTGCCGCCGCTGCGCCTCTTCCGCCACAGCTGCCGCGTCCGGCGCATCCGCCGGCGATGCGGATACGCTCGCGCGTTTCGCCGTCTCCGGAGGCGCCCGCGCCTGGTTGCGGGCCGTCGACGGACTCGACGCGAAAAGTTGCCTGAGGGTCGCGCCGGACGCGGTCTCGGCCGTTCAGGCCAAGCGCCTCGCGACCGAGGTGCTCTCGGAAGCGCTCGGCAGACGTCTGGCGAGCTGGGACGGCTGGGACGCAGCGCGGCGATAAGGGAGGCGAGGATGCGGGCTGTCGATGTGATCATGAATAAGCGCTCGGGGGCGGAACTCACCCGTGAGGAGATCGAATTCCTCATCGGCGGCTACGTCGCCGGTACCATCCCGGATTACCAGATCGCCGCCTGGGCCATGGCGGTGTTTTTCCGCGGCATGACGCCGGCGGAAACCGGCGTTCTCACCGAGGTCATGCTGCGCTCGGGTACGGTAATGGACTTGTCCGGCATCGCGGGCCCCTTCGTCGACAAGCATTCCACCGGCGGCGTAGGCGACAAGACGAGCCTCGTGATCGCGCCGCTGGTCGCCTCCCTGGGGATCAAGGATCCGATGATGTCCGGTCGGGCGCTCGGCCATACCGGCGGGACCCTCGACAAGCTGGAGGCCATACCCGGTTACCGGACCGATCTCACGGCGGCCGAGTTCCGCGATTTCCTTTCCAGGGACGGCTTCGCGATGACGGGCCAGACGAAGGAAATCGTGCCCGCCGACCGGCTCCTGTATTCGTTGCGCGATGTGACCGGCACGGTCGAATCGATCCCGCTTATCACCGCGAGCATCCTGTCCAAGAAGGTCGCCGAGGGAGCCGAAGGGCTCGTTTTCGACGTCAAGTTCGGCTCGGGAGCCTTCATGAAGGATTTCGCGGATGCGGAGAAGCTCGCCTCCTCCCTCGTGGACACCGGCGCGGCGATGGGGAAGAAGGTCATCGCCCTGTTGACCGACATGGACCAACCACTCGGAACCATGGTCGGCAATTTCCTGGAGGTCGAGGAATGCCTGGACTGCCTGGAAGGGAAAGGGGCCGCTGATCTTATGGAGGTCACCCTGGAGCTTTCCGCGCGCATGGTCGTCCTGGGCGGCAAGGCCAAGGATTCGTCCGAGGGAAGGCGGCTCTGCGAACAAGCCCTCGCGACCGGAAAGCCCCTGGAGCTGTTCCTCGCGAACGTGGGGCGCCAGGGCGGCGACGTCAAGCGTCTGCTGGAGCTCCGCGGTTCGTACCGCTCCGATCATTCCGCCGATGTGCGCGCCGAAGAATCGGGCTACCTGGCCCGCATCGACGCGCTGAAGGTCGGCCGCGCCGGCGTGTCCCTCGGCGTCGGCCGCGACAGGACCCAGGATGCGGTGAGCCCCGTCGCGGGAGTCCGCTTCCACGCAAAGGGCGGGGACAGGGTGAAGGCCGGCGATCCCGTCATGACGGTCTGGGGTAAGGATGACGCCAGCCTGAAAGCCGCCCTCCCCCTGCTCCGTTCTTCGATCGAATATTCCCGGGAGGCTCCGCCGCCCAGAAAACTCGTGCGCAAGGAAATCTCCTCGATATGAACTGGGAAAAGAAAGACGTTCCTCCCGAACTCGTGCGGGGACTGGCGGCCAAATACGGGTGCGAGCTGCTCGCCGCCTCCATACTCGCGCGCCGGGGCCTGACGGAGGGCGAAACCGTCCGTTACTTCCTGGAGGACGATACCCGCCACCTCCGCAATCCCTATTCCCTGCCGGGAATGGAAGACGCGGTGGACCGCATTCTGGCCGCCAAGGACGAAGGAGAAAAAGTCCTCGTTTTCGGTGACCGGGACGTGGACGGCATCACGAGCACCGCCCTGCTCGTCGGCGCGCTGCGCGGCATCGGCATCGACGCGAGCTGGCGCGTACCCGTCGGCGATGAAAGCTACGGGCTGTCCAGGACGGCTGTCGAGGAATTCGCCGCGGACTACGGAACCCTGATCATCACCGTGGATTGCGGGATATCGAATATCGCCGAGGTGGACCGGGCCGCCGAACTCGGAGTCCACGTCATCGTGGTGGACCACCACAACCCCCCGGCCGTACTTCCCCGCGCCGTCGCCATCGTGGACCCCAAGCTCACGGGCTCGACGTACGCCTTCCGCGACCTGGCGGGTTGCGGCGTCGTCTACAAACTGGTATCCGCCCTCCGTTTCGCGACCAGGAGCGAACTCCACGGTCAGCAGATCTGCTTGCTGGATGCCCGTCCCGCCAACGATTCCTGGGTGATCGACGCAGTGAAGCTGCGCAACCTGGCCGTCGTGGACCGCCTTTCGGAAACGATAGTGCCGGGCATGGTGGCGATCGACCAAACCCGCCTGTTGCCTTTCCTGCAGGGCCAGCAGATCCTCGTCTGGGACGCTCCTTTGCAGAAGCGCACCTTCGCGAAAATCTTCGGAGCCTCCGTCGAGGTGAACCTCATGGACGTCTCGGCGGAGATCGCCAAGGAGATACCCTCGGTCGCCGGCAAGAGCCTCCTGCGGATAAAGGAGCTGTCCCGCATCGCGCGTTACGCCGAGGCGCCGATCGGCGAGATCGACGTTTTCCTGAACCTCTTCACCTCCTTCGTCCGCAAGCGCGAGGGCTCGGGAGGCGACGAGGATTCCGATGCCCTGCAGCTCGCGGCGCTCGGCACGCTGGCCGACCTCATGCCCCTGCGCGACGAGAATCGCATCATCGTGAGGAAGGGACTCGCGGCCATGGCGGTGAAGCCCCGTCCCGGCATTTCCGATCTCCTGTTCAAACTCGGCCTCGCCGGCCGCAGGATCGGTACGACCGAGCTTTCCTGGCAGCTTTGCCCCGCCATAAACGCGACGGGCAGGATGGGAAAACCGGACAAAGCGGTCAGGCTCCTCCTGGAGGAAGACAAGAAGGTGCGGGACGTCCTGGCGGACGAAGTGGTCCGCATGAACGAGGAGCGCAAGGCGATCGGAGCCGATGTCTGGGCCTTCGTGGAGCCGATCGCGACCGCCAGCCTGGATGCCTACGGAGGCAAGCTGGCGTTCGCCTTCGGGGAGGAGATACACCGGGGCGTGACCGGCATCATGGCCAGCCGCCTCGTCGGGAAATTCAAGATTCCGTCCATGGTCGTTTCCTTCACCGGAACCGAAGAAGCCACCGGCTCCATGCGCTCCACCCGGGGCTACGACGTGCGCGGCCTGCTGGAGCAGTGCGCGGACCTCTTCCGCGACTGGGGCGGCCACGATTTCGCGGCCGGCTTCAGCCTGCCCCGCGCCAACTGGACGGCTTTCCTTGACAGGCTCCGGATCGCCTCGGCCACCATCGAGCTCGCGGATGAGGCGGCGGAAGGAACCATCTTCGTTGACGCCGAAATTCCGGCCGCCTATATGACGCCGGACCTCCTGAAAATCGTCGATCTCTTCGAACCCTACGGCGAGGAGAACGCTCCCCTGGTGTTCATGTCCAAGGGCCTGCGGATCGCCGACCTCTCCCTGATGGGAAAAACCGAACCGCGCCACGTCAAACTTTCCCTTGACTGCGGAAAACATACCTGGCCGGCCGTGTATTGGCAGGCGGCGGAACGCGTCAAGCGGGACTTCGACCTGAACGACCGGGTGGACCTCGTCTTCCGCGTAAGCCGCAACTGGTTCAACGGGACGGAGACGCCCCAACTCGTCGTCACCGACCTGCGTCGTTCATGAGCGGCAGGCTCGCCGGCGCCTTCTGCCTTCTTCTCGCCGCGGTCGCCTCCGCGGCCTCTCCCGCTTACGCCCAGGGGCCAGCCACCCAGGGACCGGCCGCCCAGAGCCCGTCCGTCCGGGAGTCGGCGGCCGTCTCCTTCCTGCTCGCCGACGAGGCGTTGCCGGGCGCTCCGGTGACCGTGATCCTGGCCTTTCCGGATCTGGGCGCTTTTTCGGCATACGCATCCGCACGCGTATCGCTCCGGTCGGAGGACGGCCGCGAGCTCGCTTCCGCCCGGTTCTTTCCCATCGATGCCGCCGGTTCGGGCGCAGGAGCGTTGGCCGCGGCCTTGCTGGCGGTGCCCTTCACCGTGCCGCCCATGAGGGCGTCGGTGATGATTGAAGGTTGCGACGCGGCGGCTCCTGCGGATTTCCGGACGCTTCCCCTCCTTATCCAGCCGCGCTCATTCACGCGCGAGGAAATCGCCCTGGACCAGACCAACAGCCTGCTCCGGAACGCCGATGATCCCCGCAAGGCCGAAGAATCCCGGGTGCTGTGGACGCTTCTCAACCGCTTCGAAACCGACGCGCCGAGGGCTTCCGGGCCCTTCAAGCCGCCCGTCCCGTCGACCCGGCGGACAAGCGGATTCGGAGACCGCCGCACCTATATCTACAACGACGGGTCGAAGGAATCGGCCATACATGCCGGCATAGACTTCGGGATTCCGCGCGGCGAGAGCGTGCGCGCCTGCGCATCGGGCATCGTCGTTATGGCGCGCTACCGGATCGTCACCGGCAATTCGGTGGTCCTCTCCCATTATCCTGGGGTTTATTCCCTGTACTACCACCTGGACGGTCTGGAGGTCGCGGAAGGCGACAGGATCGAAGCCGGAGACCTCGTCGGAAAATCCGGGTCGACGGGCCTTTCGACCGGCCCGCATCTGCATTGGGAGATCCGCATCGCGGGAAACGCCGCCGATCCGGACGCCCTCGTGGCAGGGGGACTCCTTGACAAAGAAGCCGTGATCAGTAAAATACAAACGAAATACGGCCGGTAGACGGAAGGGGGGTGATTTCACATCGCTCACATAGTAGTTGACGATAACGAGATGCTGGAGAAAGCCATCAAGCGCTTCAAGCGCATGGTGGAGAAGGAAGGCATCATCCGGGAATATAAGAAGCGCGAATACTTCGAAAAGCCTTCCACTATCCTGAACCGGAAGAACAAGGCGCTGCAGCGCAAACTCCTGAAGAAGTCCCGAAAGGGTCCGACCAAGAGCAAGACCGACTATTAGCCGTCCTTTCGCTTAGAAAAAGCCGTCCTTGTGGACGGCTTTTTTATTGCGCCCGCCGGGGTACTCCTACTCCCGGGAGTCGGCGCGGGCGATACCGCCGGTGAAACGTTGCTCGATGCGGCCGCCGCCGCCGCGGTAGGGATCGGTGAGCGGAGCTCCGTAGCGCGCCAAGCCGGAAAGCCAGGAGCCATCGGCAAGGAATGCGCGGAGGAAGGGGCCGGAGAGCAGCCTGGCCCGCCCCCCGACGTTTGTTCCTACGGGAAGCGCGAGGGCCCATGACCCGCCCGAATAAGTCTGGACGAAGACGCCCTGAACAAGGACGGCTGAAGGGTCCGGAGGTTCGGCAGCCGCCGCAGGTTCCGGGGAGACGACCAGGACCGCATCGCCGTCGGGCGTGCCCGCCGGGAATCCCGAGTCCACCGCGGCGAGCCAGCCCGCGCGGAAGGCCGCGCGGCGGGCGGCGCTCATTTCCGGCCCCGCGCCGACGGCCTCCGGAACGTCGAGGAAGACCGACGGCGGATCCGCCATCGTGAAACGCCGGGTGCCGTCGGCTTCGATCTCCATGAGTCCGAACTCGAACCTCACCGCGATCCCGTCGCCTGACGGATAAACGTCCGTGAGCGGAGGGCCGTAGCCCGCTATGCCGTTGGCCCCGCCCCTGCCGGCTCCCCGTCCGAAGGCATCGAGCAAGTTCCCGGAAAGGACGACGGTCCTTTCCCGCCCATCGGCCTTGATCGCGAGCGCGAGTCCCTTCAGGCCCCAGCTGTTCTCCCGCGCCTCCGCGCCGCGCCAGTTCTGGACCCAGGAAGCGACGGCGCCGACCTTCCACTCATGCGCCTTGTCGCCTCCATAGACGCCGAGCAGCCGCTCTCCACGGAAAAGCGCTTCGAGATAGGCGTCGCGGAAGGAAGCCGCCAATGCATCCCTGGACCCGACGGAAAGCCGCGAGGCCGCGGAGACGACCGGAGCTCCTATGCCGGGCGGCAGCAGGACGGCGGGCGCCGCGGCAACCTCGAAGTCCAGGGAAGGAGGCTTAGCCTCGGCCGCGATCCCGGTCTGGCCGGAAACCGGGTCCGGCGCGGCGGCCGGCGCGGCGACCGGCCCGGGCTCCCGCACGGGCTCGGCCTCGGGACTTACCGTCACGGGTTCCGGCAAGGAAACGGGAACGGGCGGCGGTGGCGGGGTGGCCGCGCAGGATGCGAGCAGGGCAAGCAGGGCGAGCGGCATGATGCGGCCGAGGCCACCGGAACGGCGCGTCAGGATAATTTCCTCAATTTGCCCAGGAGGAAGAGTTCATTGGCCTCTCCGATCTTCACGAGGCGCTGGAAGTCCTCGGCGCTTTCCGTATCCGAACCGGAAAACACCAATTCCCCTCCCCGGCGCTGGAACCACAGGTAATGGCGTTCGCGGATCCGTTTGCCGCCGGACGCCTCGATCCTGGCTTCCAGGAATTCCGAAAGGGCGATATGGTTGTCCTCCCCCGAGAGCCAATACGCATCCCCTTCGGCCAGGAAGAGCACGAGCCTTTTGAAGCCTTCGCGCATGCACGCGTCGTTCCGGAAGCCTTCGAAACGCAGCCGCTGGGAAGCGAGGGAAAGGTCGTAGCCCTGGAGCCGGAGCGCCTTGCGGAGATCGACGATTTCGGTGCGGACCGCGCGGGCGACCTCGTCGCTCCGCGAGGAACTCTGCAGGGAAGCCCGAAGGGCGCGGAGTTGCGCCTCGTACTGCCCGAACGCGTCGGTCCGGGCAAGGAAGGCGGTCGTTTCCGAAAGGAGCTTCCAGACATCCCCGAAATGTTCGGCGAAAGTATTCTCGATCGACGACGCCCTGGCACGAGGCATTTCCCCTCCGCTTCCTTTAGGATCGAGTATACGATACATTCATCCCATAATGCGAGCGCTGATCGTATCCGATATCCATGCGAATCTTGCGGCCCTGGAAGCGGTGCTGCGGGATTCGGCGGGGAAGTGGGACATCATGGCCTGCCTCGGCGATATCGTCGGCTACGGCCCGGACCCGAACGAGGCGGTGGCGCGGGTCATGGAGACCGCCGACATCGTATTGCTCGGCAACCACGATCTGGCGGCTTGCGGCAGGATCGACATAGCCTGGTTCTCCGTCCGCGCGAGGATCGCGATGGAGTGGACGATGAAACGGATATCGGCCGACTCCCTGGGCGCATTCGCCGGTCTGCGGCCGATCGAAGAGCGGTACGGCATCCTGTTCTCGCACGGAAATCCTGCTGATCCGGTCTGGGGCTACGTGCTGGATTCGGCCGACGCCGCCGAGGCTTTCCGCGCCCGGAACTTCCGCCTCTGCCTCCTGGGACATTCGCACACGAGCGCCGCATTCTCCGCGGCTGAAGGCGGTCCGCGGACGGACGGCCTATCCTTGCCCGCGCTATTCGCGCCGAAGGACCTTCCCTTCGCGAAAGCCGGCGCCGACCTCCCCGTCGGCAACCGTCGCTGGATACTGAACCCGGGCAGCGTCGGATTTCCTCGGACAGCCGAGGAAGCCCCGTCGCGCGGCGGAACCGCGCGCGCGATAGCCCGGTACGCCCTCCTTGACCTGGATTCGATGCGGTGGAGCTTCATGAAAGCCGTCTACGACATGCGTCCGACCGCCGCCAGGATGCGCGACGAAGGCCTTTGGTGAACAACGATCTCCCGTCCGGACGACCGATTCGATTGACGAGCAGTGCCAAAACAACCTATATTGCATCGGAATGGGTGCAGCGACCAGCCAACAGATAGTAAAATATTATGAGCGTTATCGAGCGATCGATGTCACCTTCACCAAGGATGTGATCAAGGCTACGGGTCTCGTCGCCCAGCAGGTCTTCCTGAAATGCGTCGGAGAGACCTGGCCCTGCGTGATCTTCTCGTCCTCCTTCGAAAGCGCCAGGATCATCGTGAGCGCCCGCACGGGTCTCCACGAAAAGATACAGGGGGCGAACGGCCTCGTGCAGTTGCGCTATTCCTTCAGGGAAGCGGACAAGGTCGATCCGATGCTGTTCTTCGTCTCGGCCCGCGTAGCCGGCAGCGCCCCGTACGGGGGCTCCCCCGATATAGCGATGCTGACTATGGCCTTCACCAAGCGGCCGCCGGACGACCTCATCGAGATCATGGGCCGGTTGTTGGACGCGAACTTCAACTCGTCCAAGCGCCGGGAGGAGAGAATATTCCTGTCGGTCGACACCATGCGGCGCATGCGCATGGTGAGCAAGGAAATCGCCATGTTCATCGACGGCGTTCCCCGGCGTTGCATCCTGCGCGACATCTCCTTTTCCGGAGCCAAGATCATCATACAGGGAATCCCCAAATATCTGCTGGAACGCGATGCTTCCATCCGCATCGATTTCGAAGATCCGCGGGAAAGCGTCATCCTCAAAGGCCGCACGGTGCGGGCGGAGGATGTGGAGGGCCGCAAGGACCTCGTCGCGATCGCGATGGTCTTCGACGAGCAGGCCGTGCCCATGACCTACAAGATGCGCGTCAACGACTTCCTTTCCCAAGTCCGCGCGGACACCCGCGGGGACCAGGCCGCGACGCCGGCCACCGGAGCAGAATGAGAGCATCAGAGAGCGAAGACAGGATCGTATTCCTGTCGGTCCCCGATTCAATGCGCGACCGCGTCGGCGACGCCGAAGGTTTCCGGATCGACCCGTCCATTCCGATTCCCGCGGAAATTCCCGCCGGAGAGGACAAACTGGACCTGGCGAACCTGTCCTGGGAGATGATCCTGTCGGGAATGATCAAGGTCGTCTCCCGTGATCCCCGAGGCGCCAATTCGGATTACTACCGCCGTTTCGTCGTCGCGGTCAAGCCCGACATACAGGAAGAGTTCACGGAAGCTGCCATCCTGAAGGCGCGAAACGGCGATTTCGACCTCGCGCTGGAAATCCTTGAAGCCGTGCGCGGCATGTTCCCCCATTCGCCCACCGCCATCCTCAATACGGCCCTCGTACTCGAGGACAAGTCCGCCGCCCTCGAGCGCTCGGGCCGCGAGGCTGATGCGGAGGAGCAGGCGGAGAAGGCTTTCGCCGTCTATCGCCTGGCGCTCGCCCTGGAACCGCCCTTTGCGGACGCCTTTTTCAACGCGGGATTCTTCTACATGAAGCGCCATAATTTCGCCAAAGCTTGCGAATGTTTCGAGCGCTACCTGAAGCTGGGAGAGGACGGAACCAAGAAAGCGCGGGCCGCGGCCATCGTCAAGGAAATCGCTTCGCGCGACCTGGACGACTCCGTCTTCCGCGAAGCCTACGACTTCATCAGGATGGGCCGGGAAGAAACCGGGATCGAAAAAGTCCGGGACTTCCTCAGTCGCCATCCGAGCGTATGGAACGGATGGTTCATCCTCGGTTGGGGCCTGCGCAGGCTCGGGCGCTGGGCAGACGCCGCGGCTTCCTTCCGAAAGACCCTGGAGCTCGGCGGCGAAGGCTGCGACACGCGCAACGAGCTGGCCATCTGCCTCATGGAACTCGGCGACCTCGAAGGCGCCCGCAACGAGCTGGAACGAGCGCTACGGGCCGAGAACGACAACGTTAAGGTGATCGTGAATCTCGGAGCCCTCGCGCTGCGCCGCGGCCGCCGGGAAGAAGCGGGCGGCTTCTTCCGCGCCGCCCTCGAAATCGACAAGAACGATCCCGTCGCGCTCCGCTTCCTTGCCGAGCTGACCTAGGACCTGGGACTTAGCGGGAGAAAGCGGAAACGTCCACGACGTCGCCCGCCTTTATGCCGGCGCGGGAGAACCAGCCCTGCGGCACTTCCAACGCATAGCGGCAGGAGCGTTCGGAAGCGATCGGAGCCAGCGAAAGCGGCTCCATGTCGCGGATCTCACGTATTTGTCCGTCGGAGGCCAGATAGGCTATCGAAAGAGGGATCAGGGTATCCTTCATCCAGAAAGTGAGCGGACTCTCTTCCCCGAAAACGAACAGCATCCCCTCCCCGTCCTTCAGCTCCTTGCGGAACATGAGTCCCCTCGACCGCTCCGCATCGTCGTCGGCTATCTCCGCGAGGATGGAGACCGAGCCGCCGCCGGCCGTGGCCACCGCTAGTTCGCGCACAGGAAGGCGGGTTTCGCCGGAGGCTCGGTAACAGGCGACCGACAGCGCGGCTACGCCGACGAGAAGGGTCAGGGCACGAAGCCTAGAAGCCATCGAGGAACTCCTTGCGCAGGACGGCGTCCCGCGATTCCTTCACGCGCGAGGACGAGGTGAGCTCGTCGAACACGATCCGGTCCAGGTACTTCACCGTAAGCGGCCTTTCAAGGGAAACGCGCGTATTCTCAGAGAGCCAGACCGACTCCCGCGGATCCAGGGAGGACGGTTCGCCGTAGTCGGCCACGAGAGCGGAGAAGACGGAATAATGGTCGACCCGTCCGGCGTCGAGGTCGAAGGCCATCATGAACAGCTTGCCGCCCCGGAGCTGGAAAAAGGCGCGGCGCACGAAGGAAAATCCGGTCGTTTCGATGAGGGCCTGGTCTGGGTTGCTCAGCAGGGAAACGTCCCGATCGCCGCGGAAAGCGAAAATATCGTCTGCGGCAAGGGCGGCCTTGAGCTCGTCCAGACCCATGCCAAGCTTGATTTGACGGAACGACCGGGGCAGGGAATCCCCGATGGCTGCCGCGGCGGCCGCAGCCCTCGCCGCGGGCGCCCCCGCTGTGGCCGCCCCCGCTGCGGGCGCGGGCTTGACGGGAAGGGCCGATTCCTGGGCCTGCGGGGATGCGGCGAGAAACGCGAGGAACGCGAGCGTCAATCCGTATTTCTTGAAGAAGACATCCAGCAAACCCGTTCCTCCCCGTTCAGAGACCCATCCACAGTATCGGCGCGGCAGGCGCGCGGCTGGAGGGAAGGAAGGGGTCACATCCGCATGGACGCTTCGCGCCGCGCCCTTTCGATTTTCTGCATCTTCCGGTAGTACTCGGTCTGTTTCACCACTTCCGAGCAATCCTGCAACGCCATCTTGTTGTCCACGACGCGGACCTTCTGGTTCTCCAAGAGCTTGCGCAGGACCATGTTGCCATCGGCCGCGGGCAACCCGACCATGTTGACGAGCTCCTTGGGACCGAAATCGAAGGTATACGGGACGGGTCCGAGCGAAGTCCGGTTCTTTTCCAGCTGGATGAGCAGGGCGTCGTACATCCGGCCGAGGGGATCAGTTATCAGGGTATTCGTCAGTTGCTTGTAAATGAACCAGATGCGTTCGGCGAGCAGTTGCGTGAGCCGGGTGACTATCTGCGGTTGGGACGAGACCATCCGTTGGAAGTTCTCCCTGTTCACCGCAAGCATGATGCAGTCTTCGTACGCGAGGGCGCTGGCGGAGCGCGGCTTGGCCTCCAGGAGGGCCATCTCGCCGAAGATGTCGCCCTGCTTCAGGACCGCGAGAAGGACTTCGTTGTTGTTCACGATCTTGGTGATCTTCACGGAGCCGCGCTGGATGATGTAGAGCTCGTCGCCGGGCTGGCCCTCGGAGAAGATCATCGTATCTTTCGGGTAGGTCCGGTTGAATTCGTCGGCCTTGCGCTCAAGGTATACCGCCTTCGCGTAAGGCTGGATCTTCACCATGCGTTCCCGCGCGAGCGAAACGTCCGGACCGGTCGGACAATATTTAATATACTGGTGGTAGGCGTAATACGCCTGGTTGTACTGGCTCAGCTTGGCGTAGTACTCGGCCACCTTGAACAGGTGGGAAGGATCGTTGTCGGCGGTGCTCTTCAGGGTCAGCCTGGTAAGCGCCTCGTCCAGATAGCGCATACGCTTCGAGAACTGGAGGATGATCTTCATCGCCACCGGCGTGTTGTTCTGGATGAGCTGGCCGTACTGATCCTTCTGCACCGAGATCAGGGTCACGTCGGTCAAGGCCTGCGCGGTCTCGATATGGCTGTGGCTGGACATCGTGGAGACGACGCCGAAGAAATCACCGGGAGAGAGCACGTTCCCGCCCTCCTCCTCCACGACCTCCACCTCTTTGAAGACGCGGACCTTGCCTTCGCGGATGATGAAGAAGCGATCGGCGTTCTGCTTGCCTTCCACGATGATATACGAGTCTTTTTTAAAGTTTACGAAGGCAAGTTGCAGTTGGTTGGTCATCCCGCTCCCCACGGCGCGCGGCGTAAACCGCGCGAGCGTACCGATTGCTCATCGAAGTATAGGAATCAGCCTTCCGCTTTGTCAACGCCGGAAACGCTCAAGAAAGCCGCGAAAACAGGTTAATCGAAGAAGGACGAGGTGTCCTCGAAGAAATCGTCATCGCCGGATTCTCCGAAGCCGCCGGGAACCGGTTCGCGTCCTTCATTCCGTTCCGCGTACAACCTGAGCGCGAGGCGGTATGCGGCCGCTTTCCGTTCCAGCTCAGGCCGCTGGGCCGTAAGCTCCTTGTAGAATTCGAACACGGTTCGCCCCGTCGGTAGAGTCGCCTGCAGGTTCTTGTCGCCGACGAGGGAACGGACTTCGTCCAACCGGTAATATATCCGTTCAAAGATAAAAAGAACCCCTCTCACCGCCATTATCTTGGGCGCGACCGCGCTTTTCTGCTTCATCACCTCGATATCGTTCGCCCGGGGCACGACGCCCCTGCGATGCTCGGCCGACCACTGCGAAAGGGCCGGTTCCTTGGCCAGGGCCTCGAAAGCCGTAAGGAAATCGCCGCGATAGCGTTCGTAGGTCCGGGCGTACTGGCCAAGCGCGCGCAGTGGAGCCGCGCGGAAGGCCTCCACTTCATCGGCGATCCAGGCGTCCCGGAACTGGTCCAAAGAGGAAACCGCAACGGGAACGCGTCGCAGTCCTTCGCCCGCCCTCGCCTCGACCGCCTGGCCCGGTTCCGCGAAAAGCTCATCGCCGCCTTCGGATACGCAGGAGACGCGGCCCTCGGAGCAGCCGACGAGCAAGGAATCGTTCACCGAGACGATCACCTCGAAGATCGTCCCGCGCACGCCCATCACGGCGTTCCCCGTCCTCACGCGGAGGGAGGAGTCCCCGGACAGCTTCTTGACCTTCACGCCCACCGAACCGCCGAGACTTTCCACCTCGGTGGACGGGGCGCCTCCCAGTTTCTCCGCCTTGACGGCGAAAACGGACCGGGGTTTTACGGTCAAGGTCCCGTTCATGCCCGTGCGCTCGGACAGGCTCACGACGACGATCCCCGACTGGCCGGTCCTGATCAGATCGAAGTTCTCGATGGAATCGCCGATTTCCGGAGAGTCGTCGACGGTCCCCGCGCGGGTGAGGCTCGCTTCGCCTTCCAGGAATTCAATCGTCCCGACCCTGAAATCCTGGGCTACGGAATATCCGGCGAAAATCGTAAGAAATGCGAACGCGGCTAATGTCTTCCGAAACACGTCTTGCCCCCTCGTGGTATCTGATCCAGTATATCGGCGGTCCGGCCGGAATTCATGCCTCATCTTCATCCCAATCGCCTACATACAGCATTTCCGTCTCAAGCTCCAGTCCCGCGGCCTCGCGGACCCGATCGGCCACGAGGCGGGCTAGGCCGCGGATATCGGTAGCCCGGGCATTCCCGGTATTGACGATGATATTCCCGTGCCAATCGGCGACCTGGGCTCCGCCGAGCCTCAGGCCCCTCAATCCCAGCCCGTCGACGACCGCGCCGGTAGGTTTTCCGTATGCGTAGTCGTTCTTGAACGAGGATCCGGCGGATGGCAGGCGATAATGCCCTTTCGCTTCCCGATCTGCCCGGTGCAGGCGCATCGCCTCGCGCAACGCGTCGGCTGACCGCGGCAGAAGGCGGAACGAGGCGGACACGATGAGGACGCGGCGATCCTGGAAAGGGCTCCGTTTATAGGAAAACGCGGCAGGATCGAAGGGCACGGGAACGCGCCGGAAATCTTCGTCCAGAATTTCCGTCTCCTGAAGCACATCGGAGACGGAGCTGCCGTAGCAACGGGCGTTCATCCACACGGCCCCGCCGACGGTTCCGGGCATGCCCGCCAGGAAATCCAGGCCGCCGAGGGAACGCTCCGCGCAGGCATCGGCCGCCGAATCCACGTCCGTACCCGAACGGACGAGCACGGAAGAGTCCGTGAACGAACAGCCGGTCCATCCGGTGGTGTCAAGGACCACTCCGCGGATTCCGCGGTCGGCCACAACGATATTCGCGCCGCCCCCGAGCATGAAGACCGGAACGCCTTCATCGCGCGCTGCCTTCAGCAAAATGGCCATGGCCTCGACCGAACGGTCGCCCGATGGCCTGTACCAGGCGTCCGCCGGTCCGCCGACGCGGAAGGTGGTATGCAGGGACATCGGTTCGTCGTAACGAAGTTCGCCTTCGAACCCGGCTCCGATATTGATCTTTTCCAGCAATTTCCTTACCGTAGGCATATTCGTCGTATTCTAGCCTGCGGGCGGCCTTGCCGGATAGCGGGGCGGATGGGAGATTTCATGGCGCTCACCCTTTTCAACACCCTCGGCCGCGAACTCCAGGCCTTCGAACCGCTCGTGCCCGGTTCGGTCGGATTCTACGGCTGCGGTCCGACGGTCTACAACTTCGCCCATATCGGCAACCTCCGTCCCTACACCGTGCACGACCTGCTCATGCGTACCATGAGGCGTTCCGGCCTCGCCACCCGCCATGTGATGAACGTCACCGACGTCGGCCACCTGACCGGGGACGACGACTCCGGCGACGACAAGATGGTCAGGAGCGCGGCCGAACGCGGCAAGAGCGTGCTTGAGGTCGCCGCCTTCTATACCGACGCCTTTTTCCGCGATACCGGCTTGATGAACATCTTGCGGCCGGACGTGGTCTGCAAGGCCACCGAGCACATCGGGGAGATGATAGCGCTCATCGAACGCATCGAAGCGAACGGCTACACCTATTCGACGGGGGGAAACCTCTACTTCGACATTTCGAAATTTCCAGGATACGGGGAGTTGGCGCGGCTGAAGATGGACGAGCTGCAGGCGGGCGCCCGCATCGAGGTGGACGAGAACAAGCGCAATCCCCACGATTTCGTTCTCTGGTTCACGAAAAGCAAGTTCGAAAACCAGGCCCTGGTCTGGGACAGCCCCTGGGGACGCGGGTATCCCGGCTGGCACATCGAGTGCTCGGCGATGAGCATGAAGTACCTGGGCGAAACCTTCGACATCCATGCGGGCGGAATCGACCACATCCCCATCCACCATACGAACGAGATCGCGCAAAGCGAGGCCGCGACGGGAAAAAAATGGGTCCGGTACTGGGTCCACAACGAATTCATCGTCGTCGACAAGGGCAAGATGTCCAAATCGAAGGGCGGCTTCCTGACCCTCCAGTCCTTGCTGGACGAAGGCTACCAGGCCCTTGACTACCGGTATTTCCTGCTCGGCGGCCATTACCGCAGCCAGCTCCAGTTTTCCTTTGAAGGCCTGGACGGGGCGCGGAACGCGAGGGCCGGTCTGGCCGAGCGCGTGCGCATGCTGGCCGGGAAAGTCGCCGGTCCGCTTCCAGCCGCGGTTGACGCCCGGTCGGTCGGGCCCTCGCCCCTGCGCGGCAGCCTTTCCGAAGCTGCCCGGAAATACCTGGACGCCTTCGACCTGGCCCTGGGGCAGGACCTTTCCACGCCGCGCGCGCTCGCCGAATTGTGGGGTCTGCTCCGCGATCCGGGAATAGACGCTTCGGAAGCCCTCGCCGCTGCCTTCGACATGGATCGGGTCCTCGGACTGGACCTGGAAAAGGAAGCGGCGGCGACCGCGGGGGCCGAGGATCCGGCCTTCACGGCCGAAATGGAGGGGAAGATCGCCGAACGCGCCGCCGCAAAAGCCGCGCGCGACTACGCCGGCGCCGACGCCATTCGCGCGGCCCTGAAAGAACGCGGCATCGTCCTCGAGGACGGACCTTCAGGCACGAAATGGAAACGGGCATAGGACGGCGCGCCCCGGATGCGCGTACTCATGTAACGATCGAGGAGAAGCTTTGTTTCTAGGCAAGGAGAAGACGACGACAGCCGCGGATTTCAGACGCCTCTACGACAGCGCCTTCCCCCTTCTTTTTCGTATCTCCTACCGCATCGCGGGTAGCGAAGAAGCGGCCGAGGATTTGTGTCAGGATGCGTTTTTCCGTCTTCATGAAAAAGGAATGAGCTTCCCCAACGCGGAGGAAGCCAAGTATTGGTTGATTCGGGTCGTCAAGAACGGTTCCCTGAACTATGCGAAACGCAAGGAGAGGGAACGCAAGGCATACCAGAAGGCGTTCCGGGAGGACCATCGCGAACAAGCGTCGGGAGAGAAGGATTTCATCGCCGAGGAGACGCGGATCGAAGTCAAGGCCGCGCTCGACATGTTGCCGGAGAAATTCAGGACGGTGCTCGTCTTGAAGGAGTACGGCGAATTGAACTACAAGGAAATCGGTCGTGCCCTCGGCATCAGCGAGGGAAACGTAAAGGTCAGGGTCTTCCGCGCGCGGGAGAAGCTGGCTGAACTGATAGGAAAGGACGGTGCTCATGTGTCCTGATCGTCAGATTGTGTCGCTCTTCGCCGACGGCGAACTACCTTCTCCCTGGCGTGAAAAACTCCTGGCTCACGCGGATGCCTGCCCCTCGTGCACGACCCTGCTCTCGAATTACCGGTCGGTGAGCGCCGCCCTCGCCCGTCCCGCGGCCGACGAAGCCATGGAAGCGGCGAAAGCCCGCGTCTGGCGCGAACTTTCCGCGGTGCGGGTCGTCCGCCCGGGCATCGCGGCTGGCCGCTCGACTTCGGTCTGGCATCGGTCCCTGGTTCTTCCCTGGCCTGCGGCGGTCGCCGCCGTGCTGGTCGTCGCCATCGCGGCGGCCTTCATAGGCGCCCCCGCCTTCGCTCCCAACGATCGCGCCATCGCCCGGCTCGGCTCCGATGTCCAGCCGGTGGTCCCCGTCGCCGACATGGACGGCGTGCTGCGCTATCTGGAATCGCAGGAATCGTCCGCCGACATCCTGATCATCCGCCTTCCCGACAGCAAGGACTTCTTGCAGTCGGGCGAACCAGCACTCGTCCGCGCCGCGGATTACGTACGGAGCGTCGGGCGCTGATGCGCAGTCGATCATTGGGAACGGCCCTCCTCCTCTTGGCGACCGCCATGACTTGGGCCCAGGAAAACGGCGAAGAAATCATTTCCGCGCTCAAGGACCGGGCTATCGTGCTCGACATCGTCGCGAGGGTCGTCGAGCGCGACAAGGAAGAGATCTGGAATTCGGTCAGCAAGCGGGTCACCATCCCGGGCAGGGCCGTATCGCTCAAGCTGGTCGGATCCAACGTCATCGTCTCGGCCCAATTCACGCCCTATACCCGGGAGGACGGCAAGCAGGTTCTCGTCGCGCAGGGCCAGGTCTGGACGACCTCCAAGGAAGAAGGCATGCGCTACCATACGACGATGCAGACGATACCCCTGGATTTCGGCGAGCGCGTCTATTTCTTTCCCTTGGGACCCCTGAAATCCGATGGCCGCGCGCGTATTGAAATCCAGCTGGAATTGCGTCCCTACCGGGCGGAAGCCGCTCCGGAAACCGGGCCCGCGGAGAAAAAGGATACAGCAAGCGAATGAGGTCGACCTCCGCCGGCGTTTCCTCCCGCTCGTTCTTGCGGGAGGGAACCCGCTTCTTTTCGCTGGTCGTCATCGCTGCCCTCGCATCATCCTGTTTTACGCGGGGTCCGCGCATCGATTCCATCGATCCCCGGATCGGGACTATGGGTGAAGTGTTGCGGATCGAAGGCTCCGGCTTCGGCGGCGACCGCGGCCAGAGCCGGGTGACGATCGCGGGAATAGCGCCGACCTCTTCGTCATATATCGAATGGTCTCCGACCAGGATCTCCGTCCGCATCCCCGATTTCGGGGAATCGGGGCTGGTTTACGTCCATACGGACAACGGCAAAAGCAACGCCGCCCTATTCACCAACCGCGAATCCCTGCCCCTGCCCGTCTCCTCCGCGAACGAAGGCATCAATCCGCGCATCGATTCGCTGGAGAACGCTTCCGGCGGCATCGGCTCTTCGGTCGCGATCCTCGGCCGGAATTTCGGTTCGTCCCGCGAAAACGGCGCGGTCCTCTTCGCCTGGGCGGCCGAAGAACCGCCGGCGGCGCCCGCGTCCGCCCAGATTCCAAAAACGGTCGAAGTCTCGGAGCTGGAGTACGGCTATGAATTCTGGAGCGATCGCGAGATACGCGTGCGGGTACCCGACGGGGCGGTCAGCGGCAACTTGATCATCCGGACGGTCCGCGGCGACAGCAATCCGGTATTCTTCCAGATAGACGGCATGCCGGGGGGCAAATCCTTCAAAGAACGGCGGAGCTACGTCGTCAACTATTCCGTTGACATCAAGGTCGCGCGCGTCTCCGGACCGAACGCGCTCTATCTCTGGGTTCCGCGTCCGGCGACGGGCTCGGCGCAAAAAGAAGCCAAGCTTCTCTCCCGGAGCCTGGAGCCCTTCGTAGAAGGGCGCACCGGCGCTTCCCTGTACCAGTTCAAGGACCTCGCCGAAGACGGGTCCATTTTATTGTCTTCCTCCTACCTGGTCGACGTGTACGCGACTAGCGCACAGATGAAGCCGCAAGCGATCAAGAAGGCTGTCGAATCGCCCGTACGCAACGCGTACACACTCTCCACGCCCCTGATTCCCGCGGACGACAAGGAAATAGTCAAACTCGCCGACCGGCTTGCCGGAAAAGAAAACAACCCCTGGATAGTCGCGCGGAAGTATTATGACTGGATGAGGACCGAACTGGATTTCTCCGTTTCACCGTCGAGCGGAGGCGCAATGGAAGCGCTCACGAGCGGGAAGGCCGACGCATATTCGTCCGCATTGTTGTTTTGCGCCCTCGCCCGCGCCTCGGGCATTCCGGCCGTTCCATCCGCGGGCTTCCTCGTCGACCGGACCCGGGCGTCCGAGCGCCATTTCTGGTCCGAATTCTGGATCGACGGCTTCGGTTGGGTACCGGTTGACATCGCGCTGGGAGCCCGGTGGACACCCGCGGGTTTCTCCGTCCGCGCGGACGCGGGCGATTTCTATTTCGGCAATCTGGACAACCAGCACGTCGCATTCTCCCGCGGCGCCGCTGAGCTTTCCCCGATGGATCCCCGAGGCAGGACTGCGATCCGCGAACGCGGCTACTCCTTCCAAAACCTTTGGGAAGAGGCGACGGGCGGCCTGGATTCGTATTCTTCGCTCTGGAGCGACCTCACGGTCACGGGAGTATATTGAAGCAACCGACTGGGAGAGGATTCCGGCAGCCAGTATCCAGCAGGAAAAGAAGACCGGACCGTCCGGGAGCTGCTGGGTCTCGGCTACTGGCTACCTCCTTATCTTTCAACATAAGGTGGCCCGCATGGTAACGGTAATATCCCTCGGAGGCTCGATCGTCGCGCCGGAAACGGCGGACGCGGAATTCCTCGCTTCCTTCGTCGCGCTCGTGCGCGAGCAGCTGGAGGCCGACGAGAAGCGCCGCTTCATCTTCGTGGTCGGCGGCGGCGGCCCCGCTCGCGCCTGGCAAAAGGCCTACCGTGAAGTCTCGGGCGGCGGAAAGGACGACCAGGCCGACTGGATAGGGATAATGGCCACCAGGCTCAACGCCCAGCTCCTGAAGGCGGTCATGGGCGAATGGTGCACGCAGGACGTCGTGATCGACCCGACCCATGTCGGCCCCTTCGTAGGCCGCGTCCTCGTGGCCGCGGGCTGGAAACCGGGATTCTCCACCGATTACGACGCGGTCCTCCTGGCCGAGCGCTTTCAGGCGGACCGGGTGCTGAACCTATCGAACATCGCGAAAGTCCATACCGACGATCCCCGGACGAATCCCGACGCGCGTCCCATCGATTCCATCTCCTGGGCCGATTTCCGCGCAATCGTCGGAGACGATTGGAGTCCGGGCAAAAACGTCCCCTTCGATCCGATAGCGAGCCGTCATGCGGCGAAGATCGGGCTCAAGGTCGTCTGCGCGGCGGGCCGCGACCTGGACAACCTGCGCAGGTTGCTCAGGGGAGAAGCCTTCATCGGCACCGAGATCGGCTAGCCCGGCGGACGCCGCGCGCCGGGCGAATGCGGGGCGACGGGCGAATGGGGAGCGCCGGGCGCCGGACGAATGCGGTACGCCGGGCGCCGGCTCAGAAAGAATATTCCAGGCCGAAGCGGAAGGTATTCAGGCTGACCGCTCCCCCCGAAATCTCGTCGCCGGATATGGCCGCCCGGCGTTCTCCATCCCAGCGGACGCGCAGCATGACGGGCTCAAGAACCGGAACGCGCAAGCCCACGCCGAGGCCGAGATTTCCGATCCAGTCCAGCGAATCCTCAAGGCCCGCCGCGTTCCGTTCGCGGGCGCGGCTTCCCGCATCCGCTTCGATCCTTATCCATTTGGAAGGGCGGATGACCGTCTCCAGGGCGAGGTTGATATCCCTCGGGATTATGATGTCTCCTTCGCCGGGAAGTTCCCAGTATACGGTGGAGGTCCAAACGGGAAGCGCGCGCCGTCCGCCCAAGTCCTGCCCGGCCGCGCCGATGGTGAACGATACGGCGGTGCGCGAATCGACCGGTTCGTCGCCCTCGGTTCGCCGTAGCCAATCCCAGCGGAAACCCAGGCCGAAGACGGCCTTGCCGTAGAATCCGAGCGCGGCTTCCTGCGTGGCGACGGAGTTGGCATCACCGGTGAGCTGCTCGTCCCCGAAGGCGGCGGAGGTCCTGCACCAGAGGCCGCCGGAAGAAAAAGCGAAAGCGGCTTCCGCCTTCGCATCGGCCTGGAAGGGCAGATCGGTACCCGAGGTGCTCCCTTGGGAGGGGGCTACGCCTACGGGAAGATAGAATCCCACGTTCAGGTATTCGCGGGCATCGTGGGAAACGGACCAGCGGGCTGTGCGCGCCAAGGCGGACCGGCTGAATATTTCGGAGGAGATCGAAGCCCCGGAGGCCTTGAGCCGACCGTCAAGGGAAGTCATCCGCACGATGACCATTTCCGCGCGTTCGCGGGGATAGCTCATTTCGGCAGGCAGATCCCGGGTCTTCTCCTCCACGAGCGTGTAGCGGCGGCGGAGCGCCTCCCGTGCCAGGCTGACTCGCTCGGAGGAAGCGCGCAGGAGTTCGGTCGCGTAGGAACGGGGAGCGGAAGATACAGGATAGACGGAATCGGCCACCAAGTCGGTCTGGGCCAGTTCGGCTTCCACCGATTCGATGAGGTCAAGGACGTTCCGCGCGCTCTGGTTCATGGCCAGTTTGTCCTGGCTTTCCCGTATGCGGGCGATGCCGTCCAAGGCCGACTTCAGCAGAGCATCGATGAGAACCTTGAGTTCAGGAGCCTTCCGGTGACCCTGGGAGGAGAAGAAGGTGGCGTCGCCCACGGGTCCCAGATAGCGCAGTATCTCGTTCGCCTTCGCTTCGGCCTGGCGGTAGGAGGTTTCCGAAGCGCCGAGGACGCCATTCGATTCTTCCAGGCCGCCTTGGGCCAGCATCGCCTCGAGATCGGTAAGGGCCGCATCCGCCTGGTCAAGGAGGGCGCCCACCGTCGTGGAATACCTGCCTACGTACAGCGCGTCGGCGATCCCCTCGTCCACGGCGATCGGGACGGTCGCCGTCCATTTCCCCTTCCCCTGCTGGACGTAGGACGGCTTGCCGAACCAATCGTTCCTGAAGGCTTCGGAAAGGAAAAGGTCCCGGTAGACTACGTCCCGCTTCATATTCCGCATCACCAGCGCATTGACCGCGTCAATCTTGGCCGCCTCCAGAGCGACGCCTTGATTGGCGCCGGTTCCGTAACCGCTCGCCTCCAAAACGCCGTTTTGGGCAAATGACGGCGATACGCAAAAGAGCAGCAGGGCTATGGCGAAGACGGGGGCGCTATTTCGGTTCGGCATGGGATCCTCCGGCGGTAATTCTGGTACTCCACCAATTCTTTTCAGTATATTGCAAAGGAGCCCCGCGAATCGAGAGCCGCGCGGCAAAAGGATCAAGGAGGAAGAGCCGTGCATGAAATGATAGGGCGGACCGTCGCGGTGCTCGGCGCCAGCGACAATCCGGAACGATATGCCTTCAAAGCCGCCGCGCGCCTTGCGGAAAAGGGATTCCGGGTCATACCGGTCAATCCGGCGCGCGCGGCCGCGCTCGGCCCTGACGCCAGGAATTCCCTGTCGGAAATCACCGAGGCGGTGGATACCCTTACCATCTATGTCGGACCCGCCCGATCGAGCGCCGCCGCTCCTGAAATCGTGGCGCTGAAGCCTTCACGCGTGGTGCTCAATCCCGGAACCGAGAATCCCGAATTGGAAGTCATGCTCGAGGCAGCCGGGATTCCCTGGCTCCACGCATGCACCCTCGTCCTGCTCGCGACGGACCGTTTCTGATCAGGTCCGGCGCCGGGAACGCGCGAAACCGTACAGCCGGTCCAGAATGCCCGCGATCTTCGCTCCGTATTCCCTGTCGGCCGCCCAGCGTCCCGAAAGGTCGGCTATGGCCTTCGCGCTTCCGTACTTGATCCAACGGTAGCGCGGATCAACCAGTTCGCCGTTCAGGCCTTCGTCGGTCGCGTAGCCCTTCAGGTGCTGCACATGGGCGCGGACGCCGATGCGCGGAGATTCGAACCGCTCGCCCGGGGCGCCCTTTCCCATGGACCCGAGCCCGCAGTAATTGTGCATGTCGCCCGTCACGAGGCCCCCGAATTTGAGGTAGCCCGTCTCCAGGCACATCTGGGCGAAGGCGACGTCATGGGAGACCCCCTCAGCCGCGGCCTCCTGTACGTACAACTCGGCCAATTCGCCGACGAGGGTCGCTTCCGCCGCCGGATTGGAGAGACGCAGGAAGGCCGCCAGATCCTGCGCGCCGACCGCGCCTTTCCCCATCACCAGAACGGGCGGGAGGTCCGGCAGGGGCTTTTCCGGAGATGGAGCAGGCGCGGCGGCGGGAGGAACCGTTTCCGCGACCGGGCGCAACGTCGAACAGGATGCGGCCAACGAGAGGAAGGCTGCGAGGGGGACGACCGGGAAGGCAGGGATCAGCGCGGACAGCGGTTTCATCCCCATAAAATCGGCAAGGGAAGGGCCAACCTGAAGCGCCGTGCGCGAGCGCGCCGTACGTACCGTATGGAACAGACAAGCGACTACGAAACCGCCGCGCTGCGGATCGCGTCGGACGGCGGCGTCCGCGATGGCACGGGCCTCACCGCCCTCCCCTTCCCTGACCGGCCCCGGGAACGGCTTGCCGCCCGGGGAGCAGGATCCCTTTCGGACCGTGAACTGCTGATGATCGTCCTCAACGCCGGCATCAAGGGTAAGGACGTGGGAAGCATCGCGGCGGAAGTCGTCGCCCGGCTTGACGGGGAACAACGGATTCCGGAAATCGCGGAACTGTCGCGCCTGCCGGGGCTCGGCGTCGCCAAGGCGTGCGCGGTAGCCGCGATGCTCGAATTCGGACGACGCCGCTGGGGTCCCTGCGGCGCCCGCATCTGTTCACCCTCGGAAGCCTACCCCCTCGTGCGCCATTTCGCGGACCGGCGGCAGGAGCGCTTCATCTGCCTCTCCCTGAACGGCGCCCACGAAGTGCTCGCGGTCAGGCTCGTGACCATGGGCCTCGTGAATAGGACCATCGTGCATCCCAGGGAGGTCTTCGCCGATCCGATCGTGGACCGGGCCAGCGCGATAATCGTCGCTCACAACCACCCCTCGGGAAGGCTCGAGCCCTCGGCCGAGGACGTGGAGATCACCTCCAGGCTCAAGGCGACCGGCGATCTTCTGGGGATCGCATTGCTGGATCACCTGATATTCACGGAGGAAGGGTATTTCAGCTTTCTGCAGGAAGGGAAACTGGATTAAGAATCATTACTATGTTGTTCTTTGCCTTCTGCGTACCTATATTTATGTGGAGGTCTTAATTGCCCCAAGAACCCAACGGAGGGATTGAAGATGATCAGCCAGAAGATGACCGACGCGATCAACAAGCAGATCAACAATGAGATGTATTCCGCATTCCTGTACATGTCCATGTCGGCCTACTGCTCGAACATCGGACTGAACGGCTTCGCGACCTGGTTCATGGTCCAGTATCATGAAGAAATGCTCCACGCGATGAAGCAGTACAACTACCTGCTGGACCAAGGGTCCCAGGTCCACCTTCAGGCCATAAAAGAGCCGCCGAAGGTCTTCGCCTCAGTCCGCGATATGTTCGAAAAGACCCTCGAACACGAGCGCTTCGTCACCAGGAGCATCAACGACATCGCGGATCTCGCGCTCCAGGAAAAGGATCACGCTACTTACCAGTTCATCCAGTGGTACGTCACCGAGCAGGTGGAGGAGGAGAAGAACGACAATGAGCTGCTTCTGAAGCTCAAGCTCGCCGGGGAAGCGGGTCCCGGCCTTTTCATGATCGACGGGCAGCTCTCCGCCCGGGCTCTCACCGTGCAGTCCGACTTTTCGCAGGGTATCGTCGCCGCCGCTCCCTGAGTATTCCCGAGCCGGAATATGCAGAGCGCCTCCCCGGATTCGCCGGGGAGGCGCTCCTTTTTTTAGAATTCTTCGAAATCGGCGTCCGTATGCGATGCCGAGGCATCGACGGGAACGATGGCGCGAACGGGCTGTTCTGACGGTTTCCTGGGCACGTTCCTTTCCGGGGGAACGGGGATAGCCTTCCTTCCGGGAACGGCGCGCGCAGCCGAGGGCGGCCGCACGTCCGCTTTTGGCTGCGCGACCGCCTTGGGACGTTCGTCCCCCTTCGGATGCGGACGGGCGCTCTCCATAGGTATCTTCACGATGTTTTCCTTCCGGGCAAGCCGGAAGAAGCCGACCGTGTCCCGCATGGAGCGGGAACGGGACGCGAGGTTTTCCGCCATCGACGAGAGCTCCTCGGAAGCCGCCGCGTTATGCTGGATTACTTCGTCCAGCTGGAGTACCGCCGAGTTTATCTGGGACGCCCCCGTTTCCTGTTCCCTGTTGGACGCGACGATTTCCTGGACCAGTTCGCTGGTTCTGCGTATATCGGGAACGATGCGGCCGATGAGGCGTCCCGCATCTTCGGCGACCGTCACGCTTTTTGCGGAAAGGGCGGTGATCTCACCGGCCGAACGCTGACTGCGCTCGGCGAGTTTGCGGACTTCGCTGGCCACGACCGCGAAGCCCTTCCCCGCCTCGCCCGCGCGCGCGGCCTCGATGGCGGCGTTCAGGGCGAGCAGGTTCGTCTGGCGCGCTATCTCCTCGATGATAGCTATCTTGCCCGAGATGTCCTTCATCGCGCCGACCGTCAGGGCGACGGATTCGCCCCCCTGGGCGCCGTCGTTCGCCGCGGAAAGGGAGATGCGGCCCGTTTCGACCGCGTTGTCCACATTCTGTTTAATGTTGGAAACCATCTCTTCCATGGACGAGGATAGCTCCTCCACGCTGGCGGCCTGCTCGGAGGCCCCTTGACTCACCGATTGGGCCGAAGCGGAGACTTGTCCGGCGCCTTCGTCGATGCCGATCGCCGCGCTTTCTATCGAACCGACGATATCGACAAGACGGACGCTCATGGCATCCAGACTCCGGGCAAGCGCGCCGAATTCATCGCCGCGGGCCAGGGAACGGCCGTCCAGCTTGACGGAAAGATCTCCCGCGGAAATGCCGTCCGCGAACGAGACGGCGGCGGACAGGGATTTCCGTATCCGGGTCGCCATACCGTAGCCGATCGCGATCGCGGCGACGAGGGCGAGGATCGACACGACGGCGAGCTGCAGGACCGAGGCCGCGAAAACCCTATCGGCCGAGGCGGCGTTCTCTTCCACCTTCCTCAGGGTAAGCTCCTCAAGCAGGTTGATGTTTCCCCGCATCGACTCGAAAGCTTCCGCTGCGCCGGAAAAAGCGAGGACGGCGGCAGCATCACGCTCAGCCGCATCGGCCGAGGACGCCGATTCCAGGATGCGCCTGGCAAGAGGTTCCCAACGGGAGCGCGCGGATCGGTAGGCCTCGAAAAGCGCCTTTTCCTCGGTTCCGCTCGACAAGGCGTAGAATTTATCCATGCGTTCGGTCGATTGCGCCGCATTCTCTTCCCAGGCGGCGATCTGGGCTTCGGCATGGGGATCGCCCGGGCGCATCGATAACAGGGAACGCTCCGCGACGAGCAGCTGCTGCAAGTCCCGATCCGACTGATCAAGAAAATCTATCGATGGCAGCTTCACGCGGAGCATGTTGCCGAGCCGGTCCATGACGACACGCATGTTGAGGAAACCCGAAACCGCGATGGCGGCCATGAACGCGATCATCGCAAGGTAGCCGAGCATCAGCTTCATGCCGATCCCGAATCGTATTTTTTGTGTGGACATCTTTAGCTCTCCTCGTCCTGATTCCGTGATAGCAAGTATAGTCGAAGCCCCGGGGTAATGCACAAACCGGCCAAGGGTACTATAGTGAAGCCATGCGATCCTATTTCCCGTTCGTGCTCTTCGCGCTCTGCTTCGGTACCTTGATCGCGCCCGTGGGCTTTCCGGAAGCGCTTTCCGCAGGTGCGGACAGGCTTGCGACGGAAGAGGGCGAAGGTTTCGAGGTTCGCAGCTCTCCGTCCGGCGCTTCCGTTTTCGTGGACGGGATACGTCGGGGAAAAACGCCGCTTTCCATAGACGATCTGGCGCCCGGCGAGCACCGGCTCGTCCTGATGAAGGAAGGCTATGAGACGCGGAGCCTTTCCTTCAATCTCAAGGCGGGCGTGCGCATGATCGCGTTCCTGGAATTGGAGGCCACGACGGGTCTCGTCCGTTTTTCGGCTTCCAAGGCGACGGAAACCGCCCGCCCCTTCATGCCGGTTTTCCTCATAGACGGAGAGGCGATGAGCGGATCCTCCGCCCGCCTCGGCGAAGGGCCGCACCGCATCCGGGCAAGGGCCTTCGGATTCATGGACGAGGAACGCGCGGTCGTCGTCGAACGGAACCGCGTAACGGAACTGGCCTTCGCGCTGAAACCGGCGCCGTTCGGCGTCCGCGCGCTCCGGCTGGAGCGACGGAGGGTGAATCCCGCCAATCCGGGCCTGCTCGGAGAATCCGTCCTCGTCTTCGAGGCGAGCGGACCGGGAATGGCCACCGTGAAGGCGCTGGACAGGAACGGCGCGTTGCTTCTGTCCCTTTCCGTCGGACCCTTCGAAACCTGGACCCAACGCATGAGCATCGTCGCCAGGAATGAGGACGGCACTCCTTGGGCCGACGGAACTTACGAGCTCCGGCTAGAGGCCGAGTCCGTCCCCTGGGATGGGGAAGATTCCGTAATCAGGACGGGAGCCGTCAGTCTCGCGGTCGATTCCAGCGCGATCATCCGTCCCGCGACCTCATCCTCGGGAGTCGGGGGGCTGCTGTTCGCTCCGGAAACGACGACCCTGCCCGCGGCTTCATTTCAGATGGAGCTCGGCATCCTCGGTCTGGAGCCGTACGGCAACTCCTCCGGAGGGGATCCGGCCTTCGCCGCCTCCCTCCGCTTCGCCCCGTCCGACGGCTGGGAATTGGCGGCCGCCGCCCTCGTCGCGCAAGGAAACGACGGCAGCTCCGTAGAATTCGGCGCCTCCGTCCGCAGGGCCTTCCTGAAAGCGGGCGGGGCGATTCCTCTGAGGTCGGCCTTTTCCCTGCGCTACGGCACGCTTTCCGTCGACGGCCGCAGCGCATTCGGCCTGGCGCGGGGCGTCGAGGCGGCTTTCCCGGTCGAACTCGGCGCGGCTGGCCCCTTCGTCCTTCTGACGCCATCCGCCTCCTGGACCACCGCTGCGGACGAAGTCCCATCCGCAGCGCTTTCCGCAGGCTTCGGCTGGCGGGGGCGTTCATGGACCGCCGCGTTCTCCGGGCGAACCGACTTCGACCTTTTCTCCGGCGCCCTTCCCGGCCCCGAAGCCGCCATCCTCGGACTTGAACTTAAACTCTATCCCCCGCCTTCCGTCCTGGTGTTCAGCGCCTTCGGCGGCGCCTGGCTCGAAGGCGGAAAGGCGGGCGCATTCGCGGGCGCCGGATTCGGAATATTATTGTAAGGAGCATCGGAATGTACGGAGCTATCAGGGCGGACTTGGCGGCGCGCATGGAGGCGCTGGAGAAGGACGGACTATTCAAGGGCGAACGGATCATCGCGAGCCGTCAAGGCAGCGAGATAGAAGTGCTCGCGGCGGACGGGTCGCGGCGGAAAGCCCTCAACTTTTGCGCCAACAACTACCTCGGACTCGCCGGCAGCGA
>DPXI01000109.1:71966-108412 GCA_003527485.1 Treponema sp.
ACCGACGGCGTATTTTCCATGGACGGGGAGATCGCCGACCTCCGTTCGGTCTGCGACCTGGCGGAAAAATACGACGCGCTGGTGCTCGTGGACGACAGCCATGCGACCGGCTTTCTGGGAGCGACCGGCCGCGGAAGCATAGAGCACCGGGGGGTCGACGGCCGGGTGGATCTCATAACCACGACCTTCGGCAAGGCCCTCGGGGGAGCTTCGGGAGGGTGCGTAGCAGGCAGGAAAGAGCTTGTCCGCTGGCTGAAACAGAAGGCGCGGCCCTACCTCTTCAGCAACACCGTGCCGCCGGCCGTCGTGGGCGGCACGCTGGAGGCGCTGCGCATCGCCGCGCGTTCCACCGTATTGCGGGACGCTCTGGCCGCGAACGCGCGCCGTTTCCGCACAGGAATGGAAAAAGCCGGTTTCGACCTGAAACCGGGCGAACACCCGATCGTACCCGTGATGCTCAAGGACGAGAAGCTCGCCGTCGCGATGGCGGAGGCCTTGCTTCGGAAAGGGATCTACGTGATCGCGTTCAGCTTCCCGGTGGTTCCCCGGGGAGCGGCTCGGATCCGCGTGCAACTCTCGGCTTCCCACAGCCAGGAGATGATCGACCGCTGCGTCGCGGCCTTCGCCGAAGCCGGCAGGGAACTCGGAGCGCTGGGATAAGAAGGAACGCGCCGGCCTTCAGAATTCCAGGATGAAGGCGGTCCCGTTTTCCCGCTCTATCCGTAAGGATCCTTTCAATTGGTCCACGAGGCCGCTCACGAGGAACAGCCCGAAGCCCTCCGAGTAGGAGGGGTCTTCGGTTTCGGGCAAGCCGTTGCCGTCATCGCGCACGGTGATCCGGTTACGGGAGCCGATCCGGGTCGCGGAAACCGAAATCGTTCCGCGGTCGCGCCCGAGGAAAGCATGCTTCATGGTGTTGGTCAGCAATTCGTTGACGATGATCCCGAGCAGCTGCAAGGTCTTCACGTCCAGGACGAAGTCGCCGAGCGACTTCTCCACACGGACGAACGCCGATTCCGGAAAGGCGGCCGCTATCTGATCGATCAGGGGAGAAAGATATTCGGCGACGGGAAGTTCGTGATACGTTTCGGACTTCGACAGGCGCTCGTACAGCAGCACGAGTCCTTTCATCCGATCCTCGGCGGCCTTCAGAACGGCCGCGGCCTCGCCGTTGCAGGTCGAGTGGGCTTGGAGCGAGATGAGGCTGAGGACCGTGATCATGTTGTTTTTCGTCCGGTGGTGGACCTCCTTCAACAGGAGGTCCTTTTCGGCGAGGCATCCCGCCAATTCCGTTTCGACCCTTCTACGTTCGCTGATGTCGGTGAACGCATGGATGATGTATTCCAGCTCGCCCTGGCGATCGTAGATCGGCGTGCAACCGGCGACGGCCCAGGAGCCGGTGGATTCAATGGGCAGTTCGACCGTCTCGTTTTTACCCGTACATCTCATCGGGGAACATGGGCACTCGGCCGGCCGGCCGGCGGCGTCGGAACCGTGGACGAATTCCCAGCATTTCTTGTTCCTGAACCCCGCGGAATCCTTCCCCAGCAAGGCTTCCATGGCCGGATTGGCGGCGACGATGTTGTTGCCCGCGTCCAGCACCAGAATGGCCTGCGGCAGGAAATCCATCGAAGCGAGAAAACTCTTCAGATCGAATTTGCTCGCCGGGGGCCGCCGGGGTAAGGCGCTTCTCGTCCGTTCCTCGAGCAACCCTGAACCGTCCGCCGTTCCCTTCGGTACCATCATGCGTGACCTCGATACCACGATACCATCCGTACGCCGCCACTGGGCGTCCGGGGAGCGCGATATTCAACCAAAGACCCGTATTTTTTGTAGACAACCGTCTAATGGATATAAAAACACCTATTATCGGGGGAGGGATCATGGAAAACCGGGAGGAGGGACTTGACGCTTCCCCGGTTTGCCATTAAAGTAATTTTGATCATATGATCATAACGTCTATAACAGGATCGCCCGAATGCCGCGTCCCGTCCTTTCCCGCCGCGTCGCCTGCGCGCCGAACGCCGTACTCTTCAAACCAGCCGGCATCCCCGCCCGCGAACTGGACGAGGTAGTCCTGCCGTTGGATGAATTCGAAGCCCTGCGACTTGCGGACTACGAGGGGCTGTACCAGGAAGCCGCCGCGCTGAGGATGGGAATTTCCCGGCAGACTTTCGGGCGGATAGTGGAAGGCGCGAGGCGCAAAGTGGCCGACGCGCTGGTCAACGGAAAGGCCCTCCGCGTCGAAGGCGGCAAGACGGTCCTGAAAGAAGAAGGAGCAGACAGCATGAAGATCGCGGTACCGACGAACGAAGGCAACGTTGACGCCCATTTCGGGCATTGCGGCTATTATTCGATTTATACCGTCCAGGATAATCGTATCATCGCCGAGGAACGGATGGAAGCCAGCGCGGAATGCGGCTGCAAAAGCGGAATCGCCGGGGAGCTCGCGCGTTCGGGCGTCAGGACCCTGGTCGCGGGGAATATAGGTGAAGGCGCCGTCCGCGTGCTCGGCTCCTTCGGCATCTCCGTGACGCGCGGCGCCGCGGGACCGGTCAGGTCTGTTGCGGAGGCCTTCCTCGCAGGAACGCTGAAGGATACCGGGACGAACTGCTCCGCCCACGATTCGCATGAGGGCGCAGGGCACGAGGGCTGCGGACACCATTAAGCGGAGGTCCGCCTTCGCCCTTGCGCTACACTTCCGTTCCATGGAATAACGGGTGCATGAGAGTCGCGATCCGATATTTCACCGGAACGGGCAACACCGCCCGCGCCTGTTCCATCCTTGCGGAGGAATTCATCGCGGCGTCCTGGGATACGGACCTCATGGAGGTTCGCGAGAACGCCGCAGATCCCTACGCAGGCCTTGACGGCGCGGACCTGACCGTCATCGCTTTTCCGGTCCTCGGTTTCGCACCGCCCATCACCATGAAGCGCTGGCTCTCGCGCATACCCAAGGATCGCAGGCACAGGAAAGGACAGGACGTCGATGGACATCGCAGAAACGCCGCGGTGCTCTGCGTCGGCGGCGCCGCATACCACAAGGGACGTTACATACCCGGGTGGGGGGCGGATGCACCCTTCGCGGCCGCGCGCATCCTGAAGCGCCGCGGACTTTCATGCGCGGCTATCGCGGAAGTCTCCTACCCGGAAAATTGGCGGCAAATATCCAATCCGCCGGACGAGGATCAGTGCAGGGATATCCGCGGACGCAACGATCCGGCGGTGCGGAACCTCGCGAGAGCCCTCGCCGCCGGCGAGCGGAGCGTCCTGGAACGGGACATCCGCGCCCGCGTCCTCATGGCCGGCGCGGCCGCCCTCATCGGCTTTTTCGGGCGCGGGCCCCTGACGCGGACCTTCATCGCGGCCTCTTCCTGCACCGGCTGCGGCCTCTGCGCGCGCGGTTGTCCGGCCGGCGCGATCAGGATGCGCCGCGGACGGCCCCGCTGGACGCTCAAGTGCGTCGACTGCAACCGTTGCATCAACGCCTGTCCCGTGAACGCCATAAGAACATCCTCCCTCGCCCTCGCCTCCCATTTCGCCTGGGGGCTTGGCGCGACCGCGGTCGCCTTGTCCGTGCCGCTGCCGCTTGATTGGCCCCTCCCGGCGCGGGTCTCAATCCGCAGCCTCGCGCTTCTGGCCTTCTTCGCCTTCCAACTCGGCCCGTTCTCCGCCCTCCTCGCCCTCGCGAGAGCCGTTCCACGGTTCCGCCCCCGCTTCGAGCGCTCTTTCATGGAGGGTTTCAGGAGGAACCTCGCGCCGGACTTCAATACCGACGAGCTGCAGCCGGACGACGGGAAGGCTCTCGGGGAAACGCAGAAGGGGATACTTGACGAAGTCACGCGAAGAAAGGGATGATGGGCACATGAACATCGATTCCGATCGAATCCAGCAAATCAGTCTCGCCGCGGCGGCCGCTATCCGGGAGGATCGCGACTAGCCGTTCAGATATCGAACGACCGGGCCGCGATCCTCCGAATGGGGATCGCGGCCTTTTTCGTCAATGCCCGTCGGGCTGACGATCGTACGGACGGTCCCCAGGAGCAGCGCCCGGCAGGAGTGCGCCATGAGAAGGGACATCGTCCATCCGGGAGCCGACAGGCTCAAATACGAAATCCGCGAAATCGTCGGCTTCGCCCGCGAACTCGGCCGCTGGAATGTGCCGATCCACTGGGAGAACATCGGAGACCCCATCAGGAAGGGGGAACCCGTCGCGTCTTGGATCAAGGACATCGTGCGCGGGAAAGCCGCGGACGACCTGTCCTACGCCTACTCGGATACCGAAGGCGCCCGCGATACCCGAATATTCCTGGCGGACCGGGCGAGCGCCCGGGGCGGCGCGAGGGTCTCCCCTGACGACATACTCTTCTTCAACGGCCTCGGCGACGCCGTCGCAAAGGTATTCGGATTCCTCAGGCGCGAAGCGCGGGTCCTCGGCCCTTCTCCCGCCTACTCCACCCTCTCCTCGGCGGAAGCCGCGCATTCAGGGTACGAGCACCTGACCTACCGGCTGGACCCCGCCCAGGGCTGGCTTCCCGACATGCAGGACGTGGAGCTCAAGGTCAAATACAACGACTCCATCGCGGGCATCCTGCTCATCAATCCCGACAATCCCACGGGGGCGGTCTACCCGGTGGAAATCCTCCGCGACTTCGTGAGGATCGCGAAGACCTACGGCCTCTTCATCGTCTGCGACGAGACCTACGCCAATATCGTATACGGCGGCGCGGAAACCGCCGCGCTCTCCGAAGTGATCGGGGACGTTCCCGGCATCGCCCTCCGCTCCATTTCAAAGGAAGTCCCCTGGCCCGGCGCACGCTGTGGCTGGATCGAGGTGTACAACCGCGACAAGGACGCGCGCTTCGATCTCTACGTGAAGAGCCTCGTGGACGCCAAGCGCCTTGAGGTCTGTTCCACGACCCTCCCCCAGCTCTGCATCCCCGCGGTGATGGGCGACCCCCGCTACCCTGCCCACCTCGAGCGCCGCGCGGCCATTTTCGAGGCGCGGGCCGAGGAGGCCGCGGCCGCTTTCGCGGGCTTGGGCGGCTTATCCCTCGTGAAGCCCCGCGGCGCCCTGTACGCGACGGTCGTCTTCGACGCGGCCTCCTTCAACGACGACCGCGCCGCGGTCAGGCGCCTCCCCGTGAAGGAAGCGAGCCTCGCCGCCTACATCGAGGATCGGACGACCGGCATCGCGGCCGACAAGCGTTTCGTCTACTGGCTCCTCGCGGCGACCGGCATCTGCGTGGTGCCCCTGTCCGGATTCGCCAGCGACCTGGCCGGCTTCCGTTTCACGCTCCTTGAGCACGACGACGAGAAGAGACGATGGATCTACCGGACCATCGCCGAATCGGCCAAGGCATACCTGGTTTCGTGACGCCGGATGTCAACGCCGGTCTTCCGCACCGGCCGTCGCCTTGAAACGGCGACGGCCTTTTCGGTATGATCCGATCCGAGACTTGTCCATTCGATTGAATTTTATAGAACCAAGGAGCCGACCATGGAAATATCAGCCCTCCAGAAAGCGCGTTACGCCTACGCGCCCAAGCTTCCCGCCATCCTGACTTCTCCGCTCGCGGAGATCGCCGTCGAGTTCGGCAAGCCGACGGAGTCGCTCGCCGACCAGGCGGACCTCAGGCAGCTCTTCAAGCACAGCTACGGCAAGCCCGTCGCCAAATTCGTCAAGGGCAAGAGCGACAAGAACGGACGCAAGCTCACCGTCGGCGTGATCCTCTCCGGCGGCCAGGCGCCCGGCGGCCACAATGTCATCGCGGGCATCTACGACGGCCTGAAGAAGGGCAACAAAGCCTCCAAACTCTACGGTTTCCTCGGCGGTCCGAGCGGCCTTACGGACAACAAGACCATAGAGATCAACGACCCGATGATGGACGAATTCAGGAACACCGGCGGCTTCGACATGATCGGTTCGGGTCGGACCAAGATCGAGACCCCCGAGCAATTCGCGGCATCGCTTGAAACCGCCAAGAAGCTCGGCCTGGATGCGGTGGTCGTGATCGGCGGCGACGATTCCAACACCAACGCCGCCCTTCTCGCCGAGTACTTCACGGCCCAAGGTTCTTCGGTCCAGGTCGTAGGTTGCCCCAAGACCATAGACGGAGATCTCAAAAACGAGCACATCGAAACCAGCTTCGGCTTCGACACCGCCTGCAAAACCTACAGCGAAGTCATCGGCAACATCGAGCGCGACGCGAACAGCGCCAAAAAGTACTGGCACTTCATAAAACTCATGGGCCGCTCCGCCAGCCACATCACCCTTGAATGCGCCCTCCAGACCCAGCCGAGCATCTGCCTCGTCTCCGAGGAAGTGGAGGCCAAAGCCCTTTCGTTGTCCGCGATCGTTGACCAGATCTGCGATTCGGTCGCCAAGCGCGCGGCAAACAATGAGAACTACGGCGTGGTCCTCATCCCGGAAGGACTCGTCGAGTTCGTGCCCGAGATGAAGAAGCTCATCGCCGAGCTCAACGACCTCATGGCACACCACGCCGACGAATTCGCCAAGCTTTCCGGCTTCGAGGCACAGGCCATCTGGCTCTCCAAGCACCTGTCCAAAGAATCCGGCTCGGTCATGGCGGCCCTTCCCTCGGAGATCGGCAAGCAGTTGCTCATGGACCGCGATCCCCACGGAAACGTCCAGGTTTCCCGCATAGACACCGAGAAACTCCTGATCGGCATGGTGGAGGCGAAACTCGCGGGGATGAAGAAAGCGGGCGCCTACGTAGGGAAATTCAGCGCCCTCGCCCACTTCTTCGGCTATGAGGGCCGCTGCGCCTTTCCGTCCAATTTCGACGCGGACTACTGCTACGCCCTCGGCTTCTCCGCCTTCCTTCTCATAGCCGCAGGTCTCACCGGCTACATCTCCAGCGTCCGCAACCTCGTGGCACCCGCAGCCCAGTGGCTGGCCGGCGGCGTGCCCCTCACGATGATGATGAACATGGAGCAGCGGCACGGCTCCAAGAAGCCCGTCATCCGCAAGGCGCTGGTCGAACTGGACGGCGCCCCCTTCAGGACCTTCGCCGCCAAGCGCGCCGAATGGGCCGTCAAGACGAGTTTCCTGTACCCCGGCGCCATCCAGTACTACGGTCCGACCGAAGTCTGCGACCAGCCGACGAAGACGCTGAAGCTGGAACATCTGAAATAAGGCGGCTGGTCGCAGGGCGCCAAGGATGGCGCCCGGACAAGTCCGGCAGATTCGTTCGCGAAACTGCCCAAGGTCGGGAGGACAGGAGGTCCTCCCGACCGGCGCCGACAAGACGCTGAAGCTGGANNTTTTACGTCCCTATTCCAGATCGAATTCCTTTCCGCAAAGAAGGTAAAAGTCCGTCGCTCCGCCGCTAGTCAGATAGAAGGGAAAGATCCCCAGACTGAAAACGTATTTCTCCACGGTCAAGGCGATCGACGGAAGCGCCGGAAACCCGATATCCACCTTCATCCCGTTTTCGAACTCATAGCCTATCGTTGCGTTGTATATACCGAACGGGGACGGCGAGGAAGGAGCTTCGCCGAGAAGGACGGCGGCTCCTACATTGAAACCTAGCCTGACGGGGCCGAATACCGGCATCGAAAGGCCGGCGGTCGCGGCCGGGCCCGCCGCGTGCAGCGCATCCCCGTTCGGAAGCAGGCCAACTCCCGCTACGCCGGCCGATGCGCGTACCGATGCCCGGCCGCCCTCCGAATCGGCGGCGAACGAAACCATAGCCGATACCAGGAATAATGCGAATGCGATGGAGCGATGCATATTTACCTCCGGAGCATTATCACAACGATTGTACGACCTTTTCGGACGCTTCTCCGGAGGGGTTTCTTGACTAATCGGCAATTTGCGCATATATTGCATAATCATGCAGAAACGGAAAGGTTTCGATACGGAATTGCATACTTATTCGTATGACTCCCTCTCGCGCGGATTTATGCGCGTGAGCCTTTCCTCTTCTTCCGTCCTAGGCGTAGTAGGTCTCGCGGTCGCGGTAGTAAGCGGCCAGAAGGATCGGCGTACGCCGTAGGACGAACGGGCGAATCTTTTCGCAGCCCCCGTCGGCGTATGCCGACGGGGGCTTTTTCTTTTTACTGCGCATCAGGAGGACCAGATGGAAATGAACGGCGCCGAGATCATCATGGGCATACTCGAGCGGGAAGGGATCGAAACGGTGGCGGGCATACCGGGAGGTTCCAACCTTCCGCTGTACCACGCCCTGGGCGCCAGCCGCGTCCGCCACATCTTGGCGCGGCACGAGCAGGCGGCGGGCTTCATCGCGCAGGGCCTGGCCCGACGTTCCGGCAAGGTCGCGGTCTGCTTCGCCACGAGCGGGCCGGGGGTGACCAACCTGCTGACGGCGATCGCGGACGCGAAGCTCGATTCGGTTCCCGTCGTCGCGATCACGGGGCAGGTGCCCCGCCTCATGCTGGGCACCGACGCCTTCCAGGAGATCGACACGTACGGCTTGTCCATCCCGATCACCAAGCACAGCGTGCTCGTGAAATCGGCCAAGGAACTCCTGACGGAATTGCCCCGCGCTTTCAGGATCGCCCGTTCGGGCCGGCCGGGGCCTGTCGTCGTGGACGTGCCGAAGGACGTGCAGACCGAGCGGATCTCCTTCGACGCCTGGCCGGCCCCTTCGATCCCCGATCCGAATCCTCCGGTGGATGAAGAAACGATAGAAGAAATCACGCGGGAAATCTTGAAGGCGGACCGGCCGTTGGTTTATGCGGGAGCCGGCTGCGCATCATCCTCCGCGACTGCCGCGGCGCTCGCCGACTTCGCCCGGGCGGCGGGTATTCCGGTGACCGCGACCCTGCTCGGCCGCGGCTGCTTCCCGGTCGACGACGCGCTCTGGCTGGGCATGCTCGGCATGCACGGATCGCGGGCCGCGAACGCGGCCGTCGCGGAATGCGACCTCCTTCTCGCGATAGGCGCCCGTTTCGACGACCGGGCGACGGGCAAGCTCGCCCGTTTCGCGCCGCGCGCCCGGGTCGTCCATATCGATATCGACGCGGCGGAACTCGGGAAACTCAGGAAGCCCGTACTCGGAATGCGCGCCGACGCGGGGGATGCGCTGCGTGCGATGACGGCGGCGACGGGCACCGCCGGGAGCGGGAAGGAAGCCCGAAGGGACTGGCTGGGCCGGATCGCCGGGCTGAAGGCGGCCGAAAGCCTGCCATGCGATGCGGAGGAGGGACATCCCGTCCGTTTCCTGGCCGAAGTCTCCGACCTTCTGGCCGCGGACGACATAGTCGTCACCGACGTCGGCCAGCACCAGATGTGGGCTGCCCAGGCCATCGAAACCAGGTCGGTGCGTAGCTTCCTCACGTCCGGCGGCCTCGGTACGATGGGTTTCGGCCTGCCCGCGGCGATCGGCGCCGCCCTCGCCTCACCGGCTTCGCGGGTGCTTTGCGTCACGGGGGACGGTTCGTTGTTAATGAACATCCAGGAGCTCGCGACCCTGGCGGAGCTGGACGCGAACGTCGCGGTCCTGCTCCTGGACAACGGCAAGCTCGGCCTCGTGCGCCAGCAGCAGGAACTTTTCTACGAGGGCCGCTATACGGCCAGCCACTTCGACCATCGGCCCGATTTCGCCGCGATCGCCGCGGGTTTCGGACTGCGTTCGATCGATCTGGAGCGGTCGGAGGATCCGCCGGAAGCGCTTCGCGCGGCCCTCGAAGAACACGGCCCCGTCTTTATCCGCGTCAGGGTGGATCCGCAAGCGAACGTATGGCCGATGGTGCCGCCGGGGGCCGCCAACGAGGACGCCGTCGGCGACTACGGCTCAGTCGGGGAAACGGAAGAGGGGGAGGAAGAATCCGCATAGGACGAATGCGCCGTCCCGGTATTCCGGAGCGGCGCGCGCGGGTTCATCGGGGCCCGGAGGGCGATCAGTCGACGATCTCGTTGCGTTCGCCCAGCAGCGCGAGTCCCACCTTGTCCTCTACTCCGAGCTTTTTATAGGAGCGCGCCAGCGTGTTGCGGATCGTCGATTCCGAGAGTTCGTAGTCTATCGCGATTTCCTTCTGGGACTTGCCCTTCAAGGTTTCAAGGATGAAAGTCCGTTCGGCGGGGGAAATGCCCTTCTCCGATAGCGATAGCTTCGGCTTGGGTTCCCGCAGGATGATGACGAGCGTGTCCTTGTAGAGGAACCAGAGAAAGAATCCGAACGCGATAATGAAGAACGTAGGCGAGATCGCGTCCACCATGGGGCGTTCGGTCAATAATACCGAAGCGACTTCGATCGCCAGAAGATACATGGTCGCCGCGATGACTTTTATCGAGCGGCGTTTCAGGAAGAATCCGGTACGCTCGAGGAGAAGGATGCCGATTATGAAAAACCCGAAGCCGTAGATGCTTTGCGCATCATCGATGATGGCCACCGGACATGAGAAAAGGAATACGGCCGGTTGTATCCAGCGGAGTTCCAGGATGAAAGCGCTGACCAGGAAAAGCGCGACGCTCGCGACGAGCGAAAGCTGATAAGGATGAAAGAATGCCTTGAAGACACCATCGCCAAGAGCGAGGAAAAAAAAGTTGACGACGAACCCGATCAGGAAAATGCACGCGAAGAAAACGCCCGAAGAACGTAATTTATTCGTCAAATCAGGGCTGCCAATAAAGCACCGAAGCTTCTCCGGGCGTAAGGATCGCGTCCAAGGCATCTGCCGATTTAGCTCCCGGCATTTTTCGGAGCGCCCGATCCGTCTCCTCAGGCTCCCATGCACCGGAAACGATCGGGTTATACTCTTCGGTCAGACGGTCCTTGTCCGCGTCGCGGCGATAGCCCGACAGCATGCATAAGCCCAGCAACGCCATGCCTCGATCCAGGATGGCGGAATCGCCGCCCTTGAAATCGGATATGGTCCTGAGCCGGCCCAAGACCTCGGAGTCATCCGACGGCTTATGGTCGAACGCCCGACGCGCCGCGCCGCGGTTCGCCAAGATGAAAGTGCCGAGATGCGCCAAAGAAGTCCGCTCGGCGTCCTCGCATCCGGCGAGATACGGAAGCAGGCCGATGAGCCTCGCGATGCGGTTCCCGCGGAACCGGTCCGTCTCCCCGTCCGTCATCCGGAAGGCTTCCGCGGCCATTCCAGCCAGTCTCCCCCACAGCGTCTCGAGAAGTTCAGGTTTCATGTTTTTATTATAGGACCATTCGTCCCGTATTGTCATCCATTATTGCGCGCCTCCGTACCGGTCCGCGGATGATCGCGCTTGCCAACCCTTGCCCCCTCGCCGTATGCTGGAACGAATGAAAAGTGAAACCCGCCGATTCTTCAGAATGTACGCGGCGATCGCCTTTATGGGCGTCGCCTTTGCGGGGGCCTTCCTCGCCGCCGCCGCGGCTGCCTTCGCCGCGGCGGCTCTCGTTTTGTCGGTGACCAACCGGTTCCGGGGGCTGGTAGCGGAACTCGACATCCTGTCGCGGGAAGCCGGTTCCGCCGACAGGGCCAAGATGGACATTTCCGCCCTCATAAAACGCGAAGGGCGGAAGGATTTCGACGCGCTCGCCGGCTTGCACGCATTCCTTGAATTCGTGAACGAGGACATCACCGAGCTGAAACGTTCGGCGCTCAAATTCGATCTTTTCTCTTCCGACATCCAATTCTCTTCCCGCCGGCTCGCCGACCGGACCCAGACCCAGCGCGCCATGCTCCGCGATCTCCGCGACCGGGCCACCGTGTATTTCGCCCTGCTTTCGGGCACCGGCGACCAGCTCGGCGAAGTGTCCAAAACCATACAGGGTACGGCTCGGGGGGTACTGGAACTCCGCGACCGGGCGCTCGATTCCAAGAAAGGACTGGCGGACCTCGTGGCGCTGGCAACCTCCGCCGCCGAGGACGCCCGCGACGGCGGCGCGAGCATGAAGGAGACCGGAGAGGCGAACGAGGCGGTCGCGCGCGGACTGCGCGATCTGAAGGCGGGCGCGGAGCGGCAGGCGGAAGAAGCGAGGAAGATAGGCGAAAGCATCAAAGCCATTGAGGACATCGTCGAGAAGACCCATATCCTGGCCACGAACGCTTCCATCGAGGCGGCCCGGGCGGGCGTCCGGGGCGCCGGATTCGCGGTGATCGCTTCAGAAGTCCGGACCTTGTCCGCCGCAGGACGGGAAGTGCTGGCGGACATCGAACATGTCCTCGGTTCCACCGTCGACGGCATCCGGAATTCCGCGGCCTTGGCCCGCTCGGTCACCCTCGCTTCCGAGAAGCTCGGCAGCTCCCTGGACCGCAGCCGCGCAGTCTTCGCGGAAATCGCGGAAAAAGCCCGCGGCATGGAAGGTTCGATGGATTCGTTCGATGGCATTTTTTCGTCACAGATCGCAGGGGCGACGCGGGCGGCCGGCGGGGCAGAGGCGGCGGTCGTCAGCATGGACGGTTTCGAGAAATCCTTCCGCGATCGTGCCATGGACTACGAAGCCATTGCCCGCGCGGTGGATAGTGCCAATGCCGAGGCTACGGAAGCGGAGCTTTCCGCGAACATCCTGGCTCAGTTGGCGGGTTACCTCAAGTCCGGCGGAGGGGAGCGGAACCGCGTGCTCAGGAAGTACGTCGCGGACGAAAGCGCAGCGGGCAAGAAATTCCAGCGGAAGGCGCGGCGGGAATCCCTGCTTTACAACCTGGAAGTGCTGGACCGCGAGGGTTCGCCGCTCGGACACCTGGGCGATCTCTCCCTGGGAGGGCTGTCCATTCAGGCGGAAAAGGATTTCGCGGTCGGCGCGAAGCTGTTATTGCTGGTGGTCATGCCCCTTTCGATCGAAGGCGACCGGAAGGTGCGCCTGACCGCGACGGTGCGGAGGTCGGAAAGAGACGAGGAAGGCTTCCGGATCGGCTGTTCCTTCGATTCCCCTTCCGCGGAAGAGAAGGCGAACGTGGAGGAGCTCCTGCGCACGCTGACCGTCGGCTTCAAGGCCGCGGGAGCCTCCATTGAAGTTCCCCGGAGCGCCCGGAATGAGGACACAGAAGAACTCGAAGAACTCGAGGAGCTCGAAGAAGTCTGAGGCGCGGAAGGGTCGCTGGATACTGGCTTCCCGCACGGCAGCCGCGCTATACTGAACGGATATGAATGTTTTGGTCGTCGACGATTCGCGCATCATGCGCAACATAGTCAAGAACGCGTTGGTCCATCATCCCCGTTTCTCGTCGGCGGAATGCTTCGACGCGGGAGACGGCGCGGAAGCGCTCCGCATCATCGAGTCGAACAAGATCGACCTGGTCCTGCTCGACTGGAACATGCCTATGATGAACGGACTGGAGCTCGTGAAACGCCTCCGCGCGAAGAGCGAATACGCCAAGTTACCGATCGTGATGATCACTTCCGAATCCGCCAAATACAGCGTCATTGAAGCGGTAAAGGCAGGAGTCAACGACTACCTCGTGAAACCCGTGTCGGAGAAAGCTCTCGTCGAGAAACTCGACCGGCTCGGGATCTAGGGAAAACCATGGACATCGCGCACATTGAACCCTTCATCGAAGCCACAGTCGGCGTCTTCCGTGACATGCTCGGGATGGAAAGCCAATTCCTGACGCCTTACCTTCTGGGCGCGGACCTCAAGCACGAATGGGACATCTCCGGGATCATCGGCATAGCTGGGGATTCCAAAGGCGTGGTCGTGATCAGCTTCACCGCGGAGCTGGCGGCCGAGATCACGAGCGTACTTGTCGGCCACAAGGTCGCCTCCGACGATCCGGACGTCATCGACGCCGTCGGCGAACTAGTGAACATCATCGCGGGAAACGCCAAGAAGGGCCTGGAGGAATTCCGCCTCAGCATTTCCCTGCCCTCCATAATCCGCGGCTCCAACCACCAGATCTCCTGGCAATCCGACGTCCCGATCGTAGGCATCCCGTTCAGGACGGCGTCGGGGAAATTCCACCTCTCCGTCGGCCTCGAGAACATCATCTCTTCCTAGGAGACCCGCATATGCAAGCGAAAGTCAAAAAACCGGCCGCCTTGGTGATGGACGTGCTCACCTCGGGCACGAATTCCGCGCTTGAAGCGGGGCAACGCAGCCGCGTCGTATTCCTCAACTCGGTGACGCTCGCCGGCGGCATCATGATCGCCCTTTTCGCCGCCCTCAATTTTTCCGTCGGGAACCTCCCCCTGGCGATCGCCTGCGCGTCGGTCTCGGCCATCGTCTTCGCCAATTTCGCCTTCATCCGCGCCACCCGCCGGTTCCTCGCGGGCGGCGCCGTCGACTGCATCATCATCTTCCTGTTCTACCTGTTGCTGGCGTATTCAGGCGGCGAAGCGGGATCGGGAGTGCTGTGGAGCATGACTTATCCCCTGATCGCCCTGTTCCTTCTGGGGCCGGTTTGGGGCAGCGCCGTCGCCCTTTCCTACGGCGGCGCCGTCGCCGCGGTGATTTTCCACCCCCTCCTCAATAAATCCGGATTCCCGCCCCTGTACTCGGCGCGCGTCGTGGGAACCTATTTCTTCATCTGGGTCTTCGCGCTCATCTACGAAACCGTCCGCCGGGCTACGCAGGCCCGCCTGCTTGAGGCGAAGAAGCAAACCGACGACATCCTCGCCGGCGTCTACGACGGCATTTTCCTGATGGACCGGAATTTCCGCCTGGGCGCCGTCCATTCCAAGCGGCTGGAGGAGCTGGTCGAATCGACTGATCCGGCGGGAAAACCCCTTCTGGACCTGCTAGCGCCGGCCTTGGCAAAGAAGGATTTCGACGCCGCCTCCGATTACCTTGACCTCTTCTTCGCGGGAACCGTGAACGAGGCGCTCCTGGCCGAGATCAATCCGCTCTCCGAGATCGGCCTCAATTTTCCGCGGCCGGACGGATCGAGCGTCTCCAGGCGACTCCGTTTCCAGTTCATCCGCATCGCTTCCGCCGCATCGCCCTTTCCCTTGATGGGCGTCGCGAGCGACGTCACCGACGAGTACGCGTTGAAGCGGAAGCTGGAAGCTGAAGAAAAAGAACACAAGAGGAGCATGGAGAGCCTCTTCCAGATCATACACGTGGACCCGGCCATGATGCGCGAGTTCATATCCGATACCGAAGCCGAACTGGAGACGGTCAGCGACCTCATGCGTTCCGAGGAATCCTCCGGCGCCGAGGTGCTTGAAACGCTGTTCCAATCGGCGCATGCGATCAAGGGCAACGCCGCCCTTCTGGGCCTGCAGGAGTTCGCCTCGAAGGTCCACGACTACGAGGATTCCGTGAAAGCGAAAATCGACGGGGGCCACCAGTGGCGGGACCTGCTGGAACTTACCCTCGCCCTCGCCGACATCAAGAAGGAACTCGATTCCTTGAAATTCCTCATCCAGAAGATCCTCCGCTTCCAGTCGGAAACGAAAACCGCCGGACTCCGGGACGGGAGCCTGCTCACCTGGTCCATAGAAAAAATTGTGAAGCGCGAGTCGGCCCGTTGCGGCATTCCCGCCTCGGTGCGCTTCGAAGGCTTCAACCGGGACAGCGTTCCGGACGAATACCGCAAGCTCGCCAAGGACGTGATAATCCAACTGATCCGCAACAGCTTCGCGCACGGTTTCGAGGACAAACGCACGCGCGCGGAGCGCCGCAAGGACGAAGCCGGCCTGATCACGCTTTCCGTGGCCTGGGACGAAGCCAACGTGACCCTACGTTATTCCGACGACGGCAGGGGCCTTGACCCCGAACTGATCCGGCGCAAGGCGCTTTCCTTGCCGGAATTTTCAGTGAAGGCCAAAACCATGAGCGCGGGCGAACTGGGCAAGCTGATCTTCCATCCGGGATTCTCCACCGCGGAGAGCGCCGGCCTGGGAGCCGGTCGCGGGATCGGCATGTCCCTGGTGAAGCGTCGCATCGGGGAGGCCGGAGGCAAGCTGGCTGTCCGATCGGCGCTCGGCCGCTACCTGGAATTCGTCGTTTCCCTTCCGATCCCCAGGTCCGCGGAAGCGGTGTCTTGAATGGACCTTCCTTTCGCGCGCGCGGGCGTTTATATTGAACACGAGCGGAGGTAATCCATGAAGCTTTATAGCCGCGGCCAATTGGTCTTTTTTTCCCTGGCGAGCGCCCTCATAGTCGCCATGCTCGCCTTGGGACTGGGCATACTCAGGTGGCCTTCGCATTCGGCCGGTACGGCCTCGACCGCCTCAGTCGCCGCCAAGGACGACCCCTTCTCAGCCCTCGCCCTCCACGAATCCCGGCCGGATCCGAATCTCCTGCAAACCTCGGACCTCCTGGCCTATTCGGAGGACGAGCGTGAAAACATCACCGTATACGAGCGGCTGAACGACGCCGTCGTCAACATCACCACGGAGACCGTCGCCATCAACTGGTTCCTGGAACCAGTCCCCCAGGAAGGCGGATCCGGATCGGGTTCGATCATCGACACCCGCGGCTACGTGCTGACGAACAACCACGTCATCGATAAAGCCTACAAGGTCTTCATCAACCTCGCGGACGGAAGCCAGTTCGAAGGGAAGGTCATAGGAACCGATCCGGAGAATGACATCGCGGTCCTCAAATTCGAGCCGCCCCGCGGCGTCGAATTGAAGACCGTACCTTTCGGCGAATCGGGGAACCTCAAGGTGGGGCAGAAGGTCCTGGCGATAGGAAATCCATTCGCCCTGGAGCGGACCCTCACTGTGGGTATCGTCTCGGGCCTCGGCCGGCCGATCCAGACCTCAAACGAGCACATCATCCGCGACATGATCCAGACCGACGCTTCCATCAATCCGGGAAACTCGGGCGGCCCCCTGCTGGACGCCCTCGGCCGTCTGATCGGCGTCAATACGATGATCTATTCGCCTTCCGGCGGTTCGGTCGGCATCGGCTTCGCCGTGCCGGTCAACACCGCCAAGCGCGTGGTCGCCGAGCTGATCCAGTACGGGCGCGTGCGGCGCGGCTGGATCGACGCGTCCGTGGTCCAACTTTTCCCGGCCCTCGTCAACTACGCCAAGCTCCCGGTGTCGGCGGGCCTTCTGGTATCGCGCACCAAGAAGGGCGGCATGGCCGAACAGGCAGGATTGCGCCAGGGTTCGGAACCGGTGCGCTACGGCTCAAGCGTCATCTACCTCGGCGGCGACATCATCACGAACGTGGACGGACTGAAGGTCACGCGCCTGGCCGATCTCTATTCGGCCCTTGAAGACAACAAGGGCGGCGACAAGGTGGTCGTGGAACTGATCCGCGGAGGAAGGACGCTGAAGCTGGACGTGACGCTCGCGGACCGCGCCGAAAGTTACCAGTCGAACGAATAACCTCCGGCTCGCGGCATGAAGATCATCGTCGGCCACGGAAACATGGACCTGGATTGCGTCGCATCCATGGTGCTCGCGAAATACCTGTACCCGGACCACGTGCCGATCCGGAGCCATCTGGTCCATCCCGTCGCGCGCAAGCTCATGAACCTCTACGAGGACCGGCTCGGTTTCATGAGTTCGGCCGAACTCAAAGGCAAGACCGTGGAGCATGCGGTCGTCGTGGACGCCCGGTCCCCCGAGCGTATCGCCGAATACATGAAGAACGCGGGGGGCGAATTCCGGGAGGTCGAAATCTTCGACCACCACCCCTTCGAAGGAAGGGACATCCCAGGAGCCCTCGTGCACGAGGCTTCCTGCGGCGCGAACGCGAGCGCCCTCGCGCGCGAGCTTCAACGGAGAAACCTGCGCATCGAAAGCGAGGACGCGACGATCGCGCTGACCGGCATCTATGCGGATACCGGTAATTTCCTCCATGAAAACGTCGCGATGGAAGATTTCCAGGCGGCATCATGGCTCCTGGGCCAGGGTGCGTCNNACCTGCTACATGGAGCTTGAGGACGACTCGCAGGGTCTCGGGTCGGTGGTGGAGCGGGTCTTCGAGGTGGAGAACGGCGAACTCATGTTCGGATTTTTCTTTTTCCCGCGCAAAGCGAAGCTGCTCGTCATCGCGCGCAACGGAAATCCGGATATTCGGCTCAACGAGATATTCACGGACCTCGGCGGCGGCGGGCACCGCCAAGCGGCCTCGGCGACGGTAAAAACCGCGGAAGGGCCTGAACTCGTCCGCGGCATACTCGGCTACGTCGAGCGCATGCTCAAGCCGGCGGATTGCGCGCGCGATATCATGACCGTCGACGTACGCACCATATCCGCGGGCGCGACCCTCATGGAGGCGTCCATCCAATTGGAGACCTGGTCGCATACCGGAGCGCCGGTCGTGGACGGTTCCGGCGCCCTCGTGGGCCTGCTCACCCTCCGCGACATCATGCACGGCCGGCGCGGGAATCAGATGGGTTCAGCCGTCAGGACCTTCATGTCGAAGGAGCCCATAGTCGCCGCCCCGGAGACGACCGTCCGTGAAATAGACGAGCTCCTGTTCGAGCACGATATCGGCCATCTTCCCGTCATCGATGCCGGCGCCCTGGTAGGGATCGTGACCAGGGCCGATTACCTCGACTACGCGCGCGACGCGCGGAAGCGCAAGGACAGGCTGCTCGAAGAACTCGGAGTGGCTTCGGCGCTCTGAATCCCGCTCGCGCTCTGAGTCCCGCTCGCGCTCCGAGCTCCGCTCGCGATCTGAATCCCGCTCGCGCGCTCGGCGCCGCGCGCCGCTTAATCCGGCGCCCTTTCCATCCGCAGCAGTTCCGGGATGAGGGCCATTCCCCGCTCGATCGCCCGTTCGTCAAGATGCCCGTATCCGAGCAGCAAGGTATCCGTCCACCGGCCTTTTTCGATCGCATGCCGTTCCGCTCCTGCGATGCGGACTCCCCGCGCCCGAGCGCGCCGCTCGAAATCCGCATCGAAACGGCCTCCCCGGATGCGGAGCGCGATATGGAGACCGGAAGCGTCGCCGAGCACGCGGACTTCGCCGGCCTCGAACTCGCGCGCGACGGACTCCAACAGCGCGGTTCTGCGCGATGCGTACCTGCGTTTCATGCGCGCGATATGGCGATCCGCGGTTCGATCCTCCAGGAGGTGCGCGAGCGCGGCTTGTTCGAACGGAGGATTATGCACGTCCGAATGGACGCGGGCATCCCGCCATTCATCGCGGAGCGCGCGCGGCACGAGGGCGAAACCGATGCGGAGCGCGGGAAAGAGCGTTTTGCTGAAGGTTCCGACATAGACGACGCGTTCAGGGTCCATGCCCCAGAGTGGCGCTACGGGCAGGCCCGCGAAACGGAATTCCGAATCGTAATCATCCTCGGCCACGAACGCGTCCCGATCGCGCGCCCAGGCGATGAGCTCGGCTCGGCGTTCGGCGGGAAGCACGCCGCCCAAGGGAAATTGGTGCGAAGGAGTGACGTACCCCCATCCCGCGTCCAGTCCCCGGAGGGCGTTCGTCACCATGCCCGACTCGTCCGCCTCCACCGCAAGCGTGCGCAGTCCGACGCCGCGCAGGGTGCCGAGCATGCCGGAATGGCAGGGATCCTCCACCGCGACGGCCCTTCCGCGGCGGGCGGCGACCAGCGCGAGCACGTGGAGGGCATGCGTGGCGCCTGCGGTCACAAAGACGGAATCCCGGTCGACCCTGATCCCGCGCGAGCGGAAAAGGTACGAGGCGATTTCCGCTCGCAGTTCCATCGAACCTTCGCTCGGTCCGTAGAGCCAATCCCTGTCGCGGAGCGATTCGGAAGCCAAGAGGACTGCGCGTATCCAGGTCTTGCGGGGAATCGTCGCGGTGTCGGGGCGCCCGGTCCGGAAGTCCGCAACGATGGGCGGGTAGCCGCTCTCTCCGGACGAAGCCCGCGCTACTGCCGCCGCGGAGGGCGATCGGCGCGAGTAGGAGGCGTCGCGGAGGGCGACGCCCTGCGCGATCCGGGCGCGCGAGCCGACCGAGCATTCGATATAGCCTTCCGCCGCGAGCAGCTCGTAAGCTTCGCAAACGGTATTCCGTGATACGCCCAGCTGGGAGGAAAGGACGCGCGTCGCGGGGAGTCGTTCGCCGCCCGCGAGGTCGCCGCGCAGCGCGGCGTCGCGGAACCATTCGAGCAATTGGCGCGACAGTGCGACTTCCGAATTCCTGTCCAAGGCGGGGACTTCCACTCCTGCTCCTTCCGATCCGCGCGCGCGAAAGCGGCTCCCCCATATTCGCATCAAAGCGGAACTTCCGCCAGACCGCTTGGAAGCTTAATCTCGTCGAATGAAACAAGAACGAATCGGAGCCTTCTACCTGATAGCGGGGTTCGCTCTCGCCGGAACGGCGACCACCGCGGGAAAGGCGCTCTCAACGAGCCTCGGGCCCTTTTCCATCACCGCTGCGAGCCTGGTCTTCGCCCTCCCCGTCCTGCTCCCCTTCCTCGCGCGCGGGGGACGGATCCGCGCGCGCGAACTAGGAACGACCGCGGCTCTCGGCTTTTTCGGCATCCTCTTGTATCGCCTCTGTCTCGTATCCTCATTGCGGCTTATCGGCGCGGGCGAGGCCGGACTCCTGACGGGGGCGGCGCCCGCGTTCACGGTTCTTGTTTCATGGTTCGCCCTGCGGGAAAAACCTTCCTCCCTCGCCCTCATCGGGGCCGCGATCGCGAGCGCGGGAATAATCCTTGTGAATATCGGAATGCAACGCGCGGCGGGGCCGGGAACACAGGCGTCAGCCTCGACGGGATCCGGAGCCCTCGGCGCGGCTCTCGCATTGGCGGCGGCCGCCTCGGAAGCGGTATTTGCGACCGTTTCCCGCGCGGTTTCGCTTTCGGACGCTACGCCTTTGCCGGAGGCGCCCCAGCCAGAGGCGCCTCAGCATGAATCGGTACAGTATGCCGCGGCCCGCTCCGCGACAAACGTGAAGGATCAGATGGATCCGCTCAGGCGGACCGCGCTCACAGTAGCGTGGGCTCTCGGCTTTTCCCTTTTTCCGGCCCTCGCGGAACGCCCCGCGAAGTCTTTCTCGGAGCTCGGAGCTTCCGGTTGGTTCGCCCTCGCCTGGTACGGCCTCGCGGTCACGTCGGTTTCCTACTTCTGTTGGTACCAGGGCATAAAGCGGCTTCCGGCCGCGCGGGCGGCGGCCTTCACGGGCATCGTCCCGGTCGTCTCGCTCGCGCTTCCGGCCATCGCGCTCGGCGAGCGGCCGACGACCGCGGCGGTCATCGGCTGCGCTCTCGTCGCAGCCGGAATACTCGCCGGGTCGGGAATCAGGCCAGGAACAGCAGCGAAGAACCGGCCACCGCGACGAGGGCGCCGACGGCTTCGCGCGGCGTGACCCGCTCACTCTTCAAAAAGACGGCCGGGATGAGGATCAGGATCGGGGTAAGCCCCATGAGCGTGGCCGCGACGCCCGCGTTCGAACGCTGTACGGAGAATAGGCCCAGGGACACGCCGAGGAAAGGACCGAAGAAGGCCCCCACGGAAAGAACGCCGAGTACCGAGCGGTCCCGCAGGGCTTTCCAGGGTTCCGCGGAGCGCCTCCAAACGGCTGCGACGACGAGGAAACCGATGAGGCCGGCGATCACGCGGATCTGGGTGGCGACGAAGGGATCGGAGGAAGGCGCGCCAATCTTGGAGAGCACGAGCCCGCCCGCCTGGCCGAGGGCGCCCATGAGGGCGAAGAACAGTCCTCTCAACCTGCGCGCCGGCGGCGAGGCTGCGTTTCCCGCGGTCTCGGGCATGGATGGCCCACGGTCCATGACCACCAGCGAGATTCCTGCCACGACCACCACCATGCCGAGGAGGCCGACGGCGCTGATGCGTTCGCCGAGGGCGAACCAGCCGATCACGGCGGTCATGAGAGGAGCGGAGGCGAAGACCACCTGCGTCAATCGGGCGCCGATGTCGATGTAGGCCTGGAAGAGGAAGAGATCGCCGAAAACGAAGCCGACGAGTCCGGACAGGCTCAGCCAGAACCAGACCTCCGCGCCCGCGCCCAGGGGGAGGAGCTCGCCGCGGAGGACGATGCCGAGGATGGTGAACAGGATGAGGGCGGCGGCGAGGCGCAGCACGTTCAGAGCCAGCGACCCTATGCGTCGCGCGGCGAATTCGAAGCAGACGGCGGTGACGGTCCAGAATACGGCGGTTACGAGCGCCGCGACCTCGCCGATGCGGATATCCATGGAGGTGCCTCCGGAACGGGAGCCTAGCACGGGGGCGGCGGGAGCGGGAAGGGAACCGACGCGCGAACTGCGTTTGTCTGTTCGCGCGGTCGATTGACCTGAATGGACGGCGAGGTTACTATCCAACGATATGACCTTCGTTTCCATCTTCCTGGGCGGCGGCCTCGGTTCCCTCGCCCGCTACGGCCTGGCGAGGCTCTGCGCCGCCGCTCCGATCGCCGCGATCCCTCTGGGGACCCTCGTGGCTAACCTCGCGGGCTCGGCCCTCATCGGCTTCTTCTTCGCCCTGTTCCAGGACGTCGCCTTGCCCGCCGCCTTCCGGTTCTTCGTCACCGTCGGCTTCCTCGGCGGATTCACCACCTTCTCCACCTACATGCTTGAAACTTGGCTCATGGCCGGAAAAAAGGAATACGCTTCTGCGCTCCTGAACTTCGCCCTGCATAACGTGCTCGGATTCACCGCGGTGGCGGCCGGAATCTTCGCCTTCAACCTTCTCCGTAACGGTCGGCCGTCATGAAGGAATTCAAGGTAGTCGCTCCGTTCCAGCCCGCAGGCGACCAGGCCCAGGCTATACAAGCCCTCTCCGCGGGCGTGCTCGGGGGGGACAAATACCAGACGCTGAAGGGCGTCACAGGCTCGGGCAAGACCTTCACGATGGCGAAGATCATCGAAAAAACCCAGTTGCCGACCCTGATCGTCAGCCACAACAAGACGCTGGCCGCCCAGCTCTACCGTGAGTTCAAGAGTTTCTTCCCCGACAACGCGGTGGAATACTTCGTCTCCTATTACGACTATTACCAGCCGGAAGCCTACGTCGCCAGCCGGGACCTGTATATCGAAAAGGACGCGTCCATCAACGAGGAGATCGAAAGGCTCCGACTTTCCGCCACGCGCAGCCTCATGGAGCGCAAGGACGTCATCATCGTCGCGACAGTATCCTGCATCTACGGCCTGGCGACCCCGGAAATCTACAAAGAGATGACCGCGACCGTCGCCCTCGGAGAGATCCTTGACGCGGACGCCCTGATGCGCCGTTTCGTGGAGCTTCAGTACCAGCGCAACGACGCGGTGCTCGAACGCGGCCGCTTCCGCCGCCGGGGCGATATCCTGGAGATCTTCCCCGCGTACCTGGAGGAAGCGTACCGCATCGAGCTGGACTGGGACCGGGTGGAACGCATCCGCCGCTTCAACCCCGTTTCGGGCGCCTACATGGAGGAGCTGGACCGCGCGCTCATCTACCCGGCCAAGCAGTTCGTCATGCCCGCCGACATGATCCATAGGGCCCTGGACCGGATCAAGGAGGAACTGGAAGAGCGCTACGAGTTCCTGAAGAACACCGGAAAATTCCTTGAGGCTGAGCGGCTGAAGACGCGGGTGGAATACGACATAGAGATGCTCACCGAAATGGGCTACTGCCCCGGAATCGAGAACTATTCGGCGCCTCTTTCGGGCCGCGCCCCCGGTTCCCGGCCGGACACCCTCATCAACTACTTCCCCAAGGAACATCTGACCTTCATAGACGAGAGCCATGTCACCGTCTCCCAGATTGGAGCGATGTACGCGGGCGACCGCTCGCGCAAGCAGAGCCTCGTGGACTACGGCTTCCGCCTCCCCTGCGCCCTGGACAACCGCCCCCTTCGCTTCGAAGAATTCACCTCCTCAATCGACCGCGCGGTCTTCGTCTCGGCGACTCCGGCCAAACTGGAGATAGAAAAATCAACGCGGGTCGTGGAGCAGATGATCAGGCCGACGGGCCTCCTGGATCCCGAGATCGAAATCCGATCCAGCGAAGGCCAGATGGAGGACATTTACGGCGAGATCAGGAAGCGCATCGCCGCCGGAGAGCGCTCGCTCATCCTGACGCTCACCAAGAAGATGGCCGAGGACCTGACCGACTACCTGTCGGGACTCGGCCTGAAAGTCCGCTACATCCACAGCGAAGTGGAGACCATCGAGCGCGTCGAGATACTGATGGACCTCAGGGCGGGAAAATTCGACGTCCTGGTGGGCATCAATTTGCTGCGCGAAGGCATCGACCTGCCGGAGGTCTCCTTCATCGCCATCCTGGACGCCGACAAGATCGGCTTCCTCCGTTCGGTCACGAGCCTTGTCCAGATCATCGGCAGGGCCGCGCGCAATGCCGCCGGCAAGGTGGTCATGTACGCCGACCGCACGAGCGACGCGATGCGGGATGCCATTTCGGAAACCGACCGCAGGCGGAAAATCCAGTCCGACTACAACAACGCCAACGGCATCACGCCGACGACAGTAAAAAAGGCGATAGCCGACATACTCACGCGACACGCGGCGGAGAACAAGGAAGCGGCGGTGACCTCCATCGAGGTCCTTAAAAAATCCTACAACGTCCTCGTGCCGGCCCAGCGGAAACAACTCATCCGGGCCTTGGAGGCGGAGATGCTGGAACACGCCAAGCGGCTGGAGTTCGAACAGGCCGCAGCGATACGGGACGAGATCGAGCAGATCAAGACGATGTCCGTCGCTGGCACGGATTAGCGGGAACGACCAGGAGAAATGATGGCGGGAAGCAGTTTCGGAACCCTATTCAGGATTTCCACCTTCGGCGAATCGCACGGCGGAGCCGTCGGCGTGGTGGTGGACGGCGCGACGCCCGGCATCGAGCTTTCGGAGGCCGAGGTCCAGGTTCAACTGGACCGCCGGAAGGGCGGCCAGAGCGCGGCTTCCACCCCGCGCGCGGAAGCGGACAAGGTCAGCATACTTTCGGGCATCTTCGAGGGAAAGACGACCGGCACCCCCATACTCATGCTCCTTTTCAACAAAGACGCGCAATCGTCGGCATACGATGAGGTCAAGGACCTGTTCCGACCCGGACATGCGGATTTCGCTTACCTCTCAAAATACGGCCTCCGGGACTGGCGCGGCTCCGGCCGCGCGTCGGGACGGGAAACCGCCGGCCGCGTGGCGGCGGGCGCCGTCGCGCGCAAGCTGCTCCGGCGCAGGGGCGTCGGCGTCCTGGCTTTCACCAAGCGGGCCGCAGGCGTTGAATGCAAGGGCTTCGACGCGGAGGAGATCGAGCGCAACCCCCTGCGCGCCTGCGACGCGGCCGCTGCCGTCCGCATGATGGAGGAGATCGAGAAGGCGAAGGCGGCCGAGGATTCCGTCGGCGGGATCGTCGAATGCAGGATCAGCGGCGTGCCGGCCGGGCTCGGCGAGCCGGTTTTCGACAAGCTTGACGCCGAGCTGGCCAAGGCGATGCTTTCAATCGGCGCGGTCAAGGGCATAGAGTTCGGCGCCGGTTTCGCGGCGGCCGATCTTCGCGGCAGCCAGCACAACGACTGGATGAACGCGGAAGGCTACGAATCCAACAACGCCGGGGGCATCATCGGCGGCATCTCCAACGGCGCCGAGATCGTCTTCCGCCTGGTCGTGAAGCCGACATCCTCCATCGCCTCGCCCCAGCGGACGATAGGCACGGACGGCAAGGAACGGATCGCGCGCACCGTAGGAAGGCACGACGTCTGCATCTGTCCGCGCGTCGTGCCCGTGGTGGAGGCCATGGCCTGTCTGGTGCTGGAAGACCACTTCAAGAGGCAGGCCGCGCTCCTGGACTGAGCGTTGCCGTGTGGCGACCGTCCGCCGCTTCCGTCCGCCGCTTCGCGCTTCCTTGGTCCCTATTTCCTCTTCGCCGAGCAGAGCTCCAAAGCCGCGAGCATTTTCCTCTTGAAGTCATCCTCCGGACAACGCCCGGCCAGCAGGTCCGAGATCAGGGACCTGACGACGGCCGGGAAAGCCTTCCAATACTTATCGGGCCAGGCGCCCAGCTCCGCCCGAAGCGCTCCGTCCTCGGATTTCCCCATCCTTCCCGTGGAGAAGGCTACGAATTGTGCGACCATGGCGCCCAGGACGTCCTGCGGCAATTCGGCCGTCCGTTCCGCCCCTCCGCCGGGCCCTCCCCCGCCGGAAACCCCTCCGCCGGAGGGCCCCCCGCCCGTCCAGGCACCGAGCAGCTCATCCACCTGCCTCTCGTCCAATTCCGGCGCCTCCCGATGGAGCATTTCCGCCGCCATCGAGCGCACGGTGGATCGGATGGAATCAAGGGCGACGCCCCCTTCCACCTTCCGGGCGGTGTCCTTGGCCCAGCGACGCGGATCGCTGACGCCGGAACCGGCGAAAAGCGACAAGTCCCTCTTTCTGCGCACCACGGCCGCGGCGACCGCTTCGATCTCGGCCTCGCCGCAGCGGTTCAGAATGTAATCGATCGTTCGAACGAGTTCGGGGTCAGCCATGCGCCAAGACTAAACGTTAACGGGAATTACCGCAACAAGGGCCGACGCATAGACGGCGCAGGGGGGATCGGATACAACCGACAACTATGGACATCACCTTCCTGGGTACGGGAACCTCCCACGGGATACCCGTCGTCGGCTGCAGCTGCGCGGTATGCGGTTCCGCCGACAGCCGCGACACCCGCTGGAGATCATCGGTCCTCGTGCGCGGCCGCTCGGGAGAAAGCCTGCTCGTGGACGCTGGCCCGAAATTCCGCCTGCAGGCCCTGCGCGCGGGCATCGACCGTCTGGACGCCGTATTCCTTACCCATGCCCATGCGGACCACATACATGGCCTGGACGATCTGCGGCCGCTGACCGTACGCGCTCCCCTCCCCGTCTACGGCAACGCGGAAGCGGTCGCCGAACTCCGGGAACGTTTTTCCTACGTCTTCCGCGAAACGCAGCGGGGAGGCGGGAAGCCCCGCCTGATCACGTCGGTCGTGCGGGACGAGGTAGCCGCCGGTTCCGTACGTATCCGGGCTATCCCGGTCAAGCACGGCGGTCTCGACATCCTCGGCTGGAAATTCATCGCAGACGGCGCGTCCTTCGCCTACGTCACCGACGCCAGCCGCATCGATCAAGCCTCGTTCGGAGAATTGCGCGGCCTGGACCTCCTCGTGCTCGGCGCCCTTCGCGCGAGGCCGCACGCGACGCACATGAGCTTCGGCGAGGCTGCCGAGGTCATCCGCGCGGCGGCTCCGGCGCGAGCCCTGGTGACCCATCTTTGCCACGAACATACTCACGCGGAAGCGGAGGAATATTTCAGGAACCTGGGGATACTTTGCGGGAAAGGTGAGGCGATAGAACCCGCTTGGGACGGACTGAGGGTTTCGTTCTCGAATTGAAAGGCAAGGTGCGGGGATTCGTGAATGCGCCCTGCCGGGCGCACAAACACCGAAAGCCCGCCTTCCGGCGGGCTTTCGGTACCGAGCGTCGTCAAATCCTAGACTTTCTTGGTGACGTAATCGCTTCGGAGGCAGCGGGTGCAGAGCTTCACCGTGAACGTAGACCCCAACACTTCGGTCTTCACTTTCACGAGGTTGGGTTTCCACGTCCGGCGAGAGTGATTCTTCGCATGGCTGACTTTGTTGCCGGTGATCGTTTTCTTTCCGCAGAGTTCGCATTTCCGGGACATAAGAACCTTCCTTTCGGAGTATAGTACGCGTGAAGTACGCGGAACTATACCGGATCGGCGCTCGAGTGTAAAGTCCTAAAAGACCTGAACGGACTTGCGTACGGAAGGAGCGCAGGCGCATACTGTACGCATGGGCATAATGATACCCATCGCCTCCGGAAAGGGCGGTGTAGGCAAAAGCGTGCTGGCAGCCAATCTCGGAGTCGCGCTCGCGGAACTCGGAAAGACCGTCGTGCTCGCGGATCTGGACCTGGGGGGCGCCAACCTCCATACGATTCTCGGTCTGAAAAACAGGCATGCGGGTATCGGCAACCTCGTCCATCGCACGGAATCGAAGATCGAAGCCCTCGTAGTGGAGACCGGGATTCCCAAGCTCTTCTTCATTCCCGGCGATGTCCTGCTCCCCGGTACCGCCAACCTTGATTATTCCATGAAACGGAAGATCATCAAGGGGCTATCGGCCCTGCCCTCGGATTTCGTCCTCATGGACCTGGGGGCGGGTTCTTCGTACAACACCATCGACTTCTTCCTCAGTTCTTTCTCGGGTCTCATCGTCACCGTGCCCGAGGTCACTTCCATCCTCAACGCGTATTCGTTCCTGAAGACCGCCCTTTTCCGGGGACTTTTCCGGTCCTTCCCCCCGCGGGGTCCGGAACGGAAAATGATCACGGACTTCGCCTCGCGCAGGATGGAGGGCACGGAGGAATCGTTCATGACCCTCGAAGGCCGCCTGCTGGAATCCTTCCCCGCCACCGCCGAAGCGGCCATCGCCCAGCTGGGAACGATATATCCCCGGGTGGTATTGAACATGGGCCGTTCGAGCAGGGACCTCGCCGTCGGCGCCCGGCTCCGGGACATCAGTTCGCGCAACCTGGGCATCAAGATCGAATATATCGGCTTCGCGCCCCGCGACGAGGCGGTCCCACGGTCCGTGCTGGAACGGCGTCCCGTCCTTGTCGCCCGGCCCGATTCGCCCTTCGCGGCGACAGTGCGCGCGATAGCGCGCCGACTGGCCGATCCGGCCGCGGCCTCGGCTGCCAGCGCGCCCCGGCTGTACATGGACAACGAGGATCTCGTGGCGGTGGCCGAGGAGGGGCTCGCGACTACCGCGGGCCAGGATGAATTCCCGGAAGATCCTAGGGATACGAGCGCTTGAAGGCGGGCACGCGCGGGGAAGCCGTCGCGTCGAGGGCTGAGCGGTCGCCCCGCTGGAAATAACGGTAACCGAGGCCGGCGATCATCGCGCCGTTGTCGCCGCAGAGTTCCAGGGGCGGAAAAATGCAGCGGAGGTCGGTTCGTTCGGCCAAACGGGCGCGCAACCAGGAATTCGCCGCCACCCCGCCGCCTGCGACCACTGTCGTCAGGCCCGTGTCCTCCACGGCCCTGAACAGGCTCCGCAGAAGGATGTCGACGGCCGTCTTCTGGAAGGAAGCGGCGATGTTTTCGCCGGTCGCCTCATGTCCCGGAACGCGGAACTGCTCCAGCTGGTTCACGACGGCCGTTTTCAGGCCGGAATACGAGACGTCGTATCGGTGATCGCCCTTGTGAAGCCTGGGCAGGGGGAAGCGGAAGGCGTCGCTATCGCCTTTCCGCGCGAGACGATCGATATAGGCGCCGCCCGGGTACCCGAAACCGAAGTGCTTGGAGACCTTGTCGAAAGCCTCGCCGACCGCGTCGTCTATGGTGGTGCCGAGCACGACGATATCGTCGAAATCGTTCACGCGGCAGATGATGCTGTGGCCGCCCGAAACGAGGAGGCCGAGATAGGGGTATTCGAGGTCCTCCACGAGGCGGGGGGCGTACAGGTGGGCAAGCATGTGGTCCACCGCCATGAACGGCACGCCGCGGGTCCATGCGAAAGCCTTGCCGAAGCTGAGGCCGACCAGCAGGGAGCCGAGCAGGCCGGGCCGGGCCGTTGCCGCGACCGCGTCCACTCCGTCGGCTCCGATGCCCGCTTCGGCAAGGGCGCGGGAGGCGACAACGCCGATCCATTCGGTATGTTTGCGGCTCGCTATCTCGGGAACCACCCCGTCGTAGGCCGCGTGGAAAGGAATTTGCGTCGCGACGATATTGGAAAGAACGCGGCGGCCGTCTTCGACGATCGCGGCGGCGCACTCGTCGCAGGAGCTCTCAATCCCCAAAATCCTCATCGTCGACGGTCCCCATCATGATTTTGGCGATAGTCGAGAGGGAAAAGCCCTGCTCGATGAGCTCCGGATATAATTCGCGCAGCGTGGAGGCGAGTTCAGCCGACCACGCATGCCCGATCATGACGGCAGCGCCTTTCTTTTCGGCCTTCTGCAGGCCTTCCTCGACGAAGCGGATCATGGCCGCCCGGTCCTGGATGTTGTCTACGAACACGTCGCGCTCCCGGATGCGGATTCCGTTCTTCGCCGCTACGGCGCCGGACACGGTGTCGGCTGTGGTCCTTGAATCCAGAAAGAAGATACCCTTATCGCGACAAAAAGCAAGCACCGATTCCATTGCGTCCGCGTCCGCTGTCACGAGCGATCCCTGGTGGTTGTTCATTCCGGCCACCGGACCGATCTCCGCCAGGTTCCTTTCAAGCACCGACCGTATCTCGGCCGCGCTCATCCCGACCCCTATCGCTCCCGGTCCGGGGTTCTGACCGCCGACCGATTCCATCGGCTGATGCAACAGAAGCTCCTTCCCCGCCGCCCGCACCATGCGCGCCGCCTCGGCTGAATGCGGCAAGCCGGGAAGCACCGCGACCGAAACCTGCCCCGGGAGCGCGAGGAACGGCTCCAATTGGCGCAGATTGTTCCCGGCGTCGTCTATGACGAAGACGAGCTCTCCCCGCCGCGTCGGCGCGGGCTTCGGGTCCCGTTCCACGGGCGCCTTCGGTCGCGCGGGAGAAGCGGCCGGAATGCGCTTGGATTCGACCTCACGCCGCGGTACGGGAACGGCCCGCTTCTGCGGGACTTTATCCGGGACCTTTTCCGGTGCCGTCTCCGGCACCGTAGCCTGCGAAGCGGCCGCGGCGCCTTCCGTTTCCGAATCCCGGACATCCCCCGCTTCGGGCGACTCCAAGGATGGTTCAGCCGGAACCGCCGGCGGAATGACGGCAGGGCCGATACGGGAAAGATCGTCCTTTTTACGGGAATCCGATATCACGACGACAAGCAGGGACGCGATTATGGCGACGCACACGAAGGCGGCGGAGAGGATTGCCGCCCGGGCGCTATCCCCCATCGAAGAACCGCGGGACTTTCCGCGCGAGCGCTTCGCCTTTCGCCTTGTTTTTTCGCCGACCGACTTCACCGTATTCAAGGTACCCGGTACGCCGTCCTTGGTCAATACTCGGGGAAACTCAGACGCTGATGTACTGCTTCAACTCGGAAGCCTGTTCGCGGAGTTTCCGGATCGCCCGCATCTCAATCTGCCGAACGGTTTCGGGGGAAATACCCATCTCCTCGCCGATCCGCTTGAGCGTGTAGCGCTCACCGTCGAAGAACTGGAAACGGTACATGAGGATGCGCTTCTCGCGCTCCATGAGCCGTTCCAGGAAAGACATGGTTTCCTCGCGTACCGATTCGCGGATCAGCTCGCGGTCGGGACTATAGGTGAAGTCTTCCAACAGGTCGATGAGCGAACCGGAATCCTCGCCGGTCTCCGCGTCCAGGGAAACGACTCCGTTCGCCAGGCTCATGATGAATTCGACATCGACAACGGTCATGCCGACTTCCTTGGAGACCTCCGAGGTGCTCGGACGGCGCATCAGGAGTTGGCTCAGGGTATTGTACGCTTTCTGGATCTTCTTCAAAGCCTCTTCCTTGCGGTGAGGCAGGCGGATCGCGCGCCGTTTGTTGGCCAGGGATCGGGTGATGGCCTGCTTGATCCACCAGTTGGCGTACGTTGAAAACCGGACGTTCTTGGCATAATCGTATTTCTGGGCCGCATGGATGAGTCCCAGGTTACCTTCCTGAATCAGGTCGAGCAACGGGACATCGGCGGAAACGAAACCCTTGGCGATCTTGACGACGAGCCTCAGGTTCGATTCGATCAGTTTCTGGCGCGCCAGCTCATCGCCGCGCTGGATCCGGCGGGAAAGCTCGAGTTCTTCTTCGAAGGCGAGGAGCGGAATCATCTTTATTTGGCCGAAGTAAGTCCTGAGCACATCTTCTTGCCGATTGTCGTCAGTCTGTTTCGTCATGAATCGCTCCTGAAAGCCGTGGTAAACGAACTCTCCCTTACATATCAGCAATTTATGTGCCAAAAGCCAAATTCCCATGAATATTGTGCTATATCCTTTCGATACAAGCACATCGAACCCGATCCGCTCGAAGACCGATGGGTAATATTTTAAAAAGTATTATTTTTAATACTATACCGGCCCACCCCTGTATGAAAAAAAGCACGCCCCCTTCCGCCTTCGTCCGCCGCATGGTATCGTTCGGCATGGAAAGCCGGATACGCGTCACGCGGAAGGAACGGGAAGCCTGCTTCTCGATCCACTGGACTGCCCTGAGGAAGGGCGACCGATGGCAGATCGCCGCTTCGGTTCCCGCGGTCGGGGGCGTATACGAAATCTACTGGATGGATGAGCGCAAGCATCTTCGGCTGCTGACAGTGGGCCATGCACGATACGGCGGATTGAGGTCCGAGATCCGTCGGCTGATCGACCCCGAGCTCACCGTCGACAAGGCGACCGCGGCCATCCTCGAAGACCGGGAGATCTGGTTCCGGTACGCGCCCATCGACTCCGCGCAGGACATGGCCGATATCGTCTGGTTTTTCCGGAAAACGTACTTCCCCGAAGATCCCGGTGTCCCGCATTCCGGCCGCTACGATCGCATCTATGTCGACGAGACCGCTCCCGACAAGGTGCGCTGGGTGGATTGAAGGCTTTGTTTCCCGCCCGATTTCCCTTCCCGCGGTATTTCCGTATGGCTATCTTCTCCCCATGAAATATCCGATCGCGTTTGCCCTCACACTGGCCTTTGCCAGCTTCTCCTGTTCCGTCAAGGCCGAACCCGTCGCGCAGACCGCCGCGCAGCCCGTTGCGCAGGCCGCCGCGCGGCTTGCGGCTAACCCCCGCCCGATCTCATACGCCGAACTCCAGGCCGCGCTCGCGGCTCCCGATTCCAGCGTCCTGATCGTGGACGTCCGTACCCGGGAGGAGTTCGACGAAGGCCACATACCCGATTCCCTCCTGTTTCCGTACGACCTGATCGAAGCCTCGGCAAAGGACTTCTCCGCGCTCGCCGGAAGTCCGGACCGCTCCATTGTCGTGTATTGCCGCTCGGGACGGCGTTCCGCCATCGCCGCGGAGAGCCTGGTCAAACTCGGCTATGCGAATGTCGCGGACCTCGGTCCGCTGGCCGCCTGGAAGGGATCCCTGGAAAAATAAGAAGCGGGCTCCGCTCCCGCGCATTATAATGGATGCATGAAAACGACCCTGAACGAAAAGCAGCGCCTGGCCCTGCTGGCCGACGCGCGGGAGACCATCGCGGCTCGATCTGAAAACAGGGCTCCGGACTACGGTGCCGGTCGCGTCCCGGAAGGCGAGGAGCTTGAAGCGCGGGGCGCTTTCGTGAGCCTGCATATGGGGCATAGCCTCCGCGGCTGTATCGGGCACATGTCCGCGACGAACAGCCTTGTGCGAACGATACGCGAAATGTCCATTGCCGCTGCTTTCGAAGATCCCCGTTTCCCACCCCTCAACCGCGGCGAGCTTGATTCCTGCAGCATCGAAATATCGGTACTTTCACCGATGGAAGAATGCCCCGATCCGAAGGAAGTGATCGTCGGAACCCACGGGGTCTACCTGATTCACCGAGGCAGATCCGGAGTATTCCTGCCGCAAGTGCCCGGCGAGCAGGGCTGGGACCGGGATGAATACCTTAACCAGCTCTGCCGGAAGGCGGGACTGGAGCCGGGAGCATACCTGGAAACCGGCGCGCGGCTATATACCTTCACCGCGACGGTGTTCGCGGAACGGAGATAGCGGGAGCAGGAGTCGCAGGGGCGGCGGTGGCCAAGGCGGCGTTGGCTGGGGCAGCGGTGGCCGGGGCAGCGGTGGCCGGGGCCGCGGTGGCTGCCTCGCGGACGATACCCCGCAGTGCGGCACGCGCGTCCAGATTGTCCAGGACGCCTCGAAGGGATGCGGGAACCGCGATCTCCGGCGGGACTGCCTCCACCAGCGTCCGCAGGCGGGCCGCGCGGTTCCGGTAGTCATCGGCATACTTTTTGAACGCGAGTTTACCGAGGAAAAAGACCGCGTCGCGGAAGGAGCGTACGGGGAAACCGTTCCTTCCGCTAAATCCACCCGGCCCGGCCCGGCCTGCGGCCGTCGCCCCGAAGGCCTTTTCAATTTCCGCCTCCAGGGCGGCGATTACGAGATCGAAGCTTTCCGAGGCAGAAGCACAAGCGGCTGTCCGAAGGCGGCGGTCCAGTTCGTCCAGGCGTCCGGTTTCAAGAGTATCGATATCCGGCGCGACCAATTCGTCTCCATCGGTCCAGTCCCGCCAACGCAGGAACCGCCCGTCGGGAGCCACCAGCGGCACGGGCAGTCCGTCCGGATCTGCGAAAGCAGAGCGGATGCAGAGCGGATCGAAACGTCCGCGCAGGAGCGAGCGGAGGCGGCCTAGCCCGGAAAGGTTCCTCAGCCTGACCCGGGCTTCCGCCGAGGAACGGCGCTTCGGCAGTTCCGTCCGTTCCAGCACGAAGAGCATCTCGCTCGTGCTTTGGAGGCGGGACGCGCTCTGCTTCCCGCCGCGATAGGCTACGTACGGATTCGCTTCGATGCGCAGCGCGCCGCTCTTCGAGAGCAGATCCGCAAGGGCTTCCAGGGGGACGATGCCGCCATCGCTGTAGGAAAGCAGCACGAAACGCGCATCCACGGCATCCAGCAGGCGGGAAAAGGCGTCGAGAGCCTTTCCGCGGCGGCAAAAGTCCGAGCGGGTTTCCGTCCAGTCGGCGCGGATGCCGGCGCGGTTCAGCAGGCGGCCATCCGGATCGGCTTCCCCGTCCACCGGCGGCTTGTCCCAACGCGCGACGGTCGTCAAGAGATGGTAATTGGATCCGTACTGGTGTTGGTTGTACGGAGGGTCCAAGTAAGCGATGTCCGCGCTCCGCGAAGCGCAGAAGGACGCGGCGTCCCCGTTTCCCGCTTCCGCCTCTTCGCCTTCGATCAGGAAGGGGCGCTTCAGGTTCATGGGGGCCATGATCCGCTGCAAGGCATCCGATCCGTGGCCGCCGAAACCCCGGTGGCAGGCCTTGAAAACACCCGAAGTGTTGGTCCGCGTTGCGGCCTCGTACAGCAGGGCGTCCACAAGGGCCGCTTTCGCGTCCGCCTCCGCGGCTCGCGGATTCAATGTATCTGCCGGATCCTTCAGTGCCGGCGGATCCGGTGGATTCAGCGGATCGAAGGGATATCGGAGCTCGACCGATTCGCGGGCGCGATCCAGCCAGCGGGCGTTCTCCGCGGTATAGAATAGACGCTCGCTCTTCCAGTCCGCGCCTTCCGTGCGCTTCGGCGCATAATGGGCGGCCAGGTAGGCGTCCTTCCCTTCGGCGGCGGCAAAGGCCGCGAACCATGCGTCCCTGGCTCTTCCGCCCGGCAGGCGGGCCGCGGCTTCCTCCGCCGGCGCCGAAGCCGCGAAGGCGTCCACGGCCGCGAATGCCGCCTCGCTGCCGCCCTCCGCGGCGAAGGCGCGCTCCAGCCTGCCCGGATCCAGCACTATCCGGCAACGGGCAATGAGCGTTGCGTAATACTCGAGGTCATTGGAGAGGACGCGGAATCCGAGCGCGCGGCCCAGGCGAGAGACGCCGCCGGAACCCGCGAAGGGATCCAGGAGCCTGAGCGCCGCCCTCCCGCCCGGCCGATCGCCCGAAAATTCGGCGCAGCGTTCCAGCTCGCGCCCGATGAACGGGAGAAGGGTCCGCTTGTTTCCTATATAAGCGATGAGGGAGCGGGAAAGGTAAGGCGACTTGAAATCGACCGATCGGATTACCACGGCGTCAGCGCAGCGCGCTTCCGTCCCGTTCCCACCGGGCCATGCTCGTCGGAGTCTCGTAGACTTCCACCGCGTTGAGCAGTGAAGAATCCGCACCCGCTTCCGACAGCTTCGCTTCCAGGCGTTCGAATACCAGCCGGGCTATTCGCTCCGCGCTAGGATCTCCCGCGAAGGCGGATTCGTCGTTCAGATAGCTGTGGTCGAAGATTCCGACGACCTCGCGCAGGGCGCTCTTCAGGATGCCGAAATCCAGCAACATGCCGCCTTCGCCGAGGGATGAGCCGCGGGCCCAGGCGCGGACGCGGTAGTTGTGGCCGTGCAGCCGTTCGCACTTTCCGTGGAAATGGGTTAGCGAATGGGCGGCGGCGAATTCGGCTTCAACGCGCAGGGAGTACATGGTTGAAAGATAGCGCGCGCCGGGCGGAACCGTCAATGAGACGGTCGAATTCGCCCCCGGAACGGATTGCGGCACTTGCATAAATTTTCGAACTTAACTAGTATCGCAAGTGAATCGCAAGCACATCGAAAGGGGACCGAAAATACAGAGCGATCTGAACCTGAGGGAGCGACGAATTCTCGAAATGCTTTCGGACCTGGGAACGGTGTCCGTCAGCGCCCTCGCACTCGAACTCGGCCTCTCGGAAGTCACCATCCGCTCGGATCTCAAAGAACTTGAAGAAAGGGGCTTCCTCAACCGCACCAGGGGCGGAGCCGCACCCGTGATGCACCGGGACGTCCTCGACCGCCAGAGGGAACGGCAGGAAGAGAAGAACCGCATCGCGAAGGCCGCGGCGGAACTGGTCAGCGACGGGGACTCGATCATGATAGAGGCGGGGACGACGACGGCCCTCATCGCCAAACACCTGATCGGCAAACGCGACATCCACCTCGTCACCAATTCGACCCTCGTCTTCTCGTACGCCCGCATGAATCCCGCCCTCCAGATCACGATGACCGGGGGAGAATTCCGCAGACCGACGGAATCCTTGGTAGGGCCTATCGCGCTGGAGACCATCGGCAGGCTCAACGTCCGCCTCGCCTTCGTCGGAACCGACGGCTTCAGCCTTG
>DPXI01000081.1 GCA_003527485.1 Treponema sp.
ATGGAAAAGAGAATCTACGTCATCGGACACCGCAACCCCGATACCGACTCGGTGGTCTCGGCAGCCGCGTACGCGCGCCTGAAGCAAGCCCTGGGCATGAGCGAATACCGCGCCGCGCGCGCGGGGAAAGTGAATCCCCAGACCGAATACATCTTCGACCGATTCGGACCGGAAGTCCCCGAATACCTGCCCGATCTCGTTCCCAAGGTATCCTACTACCTGACGGATCCGCCCGAGGTCGTGGACGAGGATATTCCTCTCTGGGAGGCCCTGGAACGCATGGAGCGGGACAACCTGAAGGTGCTGCCGATCGTGCGCAAGGACGGGACGTACCGGTCCCTGCTCCACTACAACGCCTTCGCGCGCTACATTTTGAGGAAGATCAACCCCCACAAGAAGTCGGCCATACCGACTTCCATCGACCTGCTGCTCTCCACCCTGCGCGCTCAGCCCATCGTCAGCTTCGACACCACCGAGGTGCGGAAGTCCCTCATCGTCGTCGCCGCTTCCTCGGATGAAACCTTCCGGGCCCACCTGGACGCGGAGATGCCGGAGAACGCCCTCGTCATCGTCGGCGACCGCTTCGACGTCCAGAAGTACTGTATAGACCGCAAGGTCCGCGCCCTTGTGGTCACCAACGGCAACACCCTGGACAAGGACCTGACCGAAGCCGCCGAACGCAACCGCGTCTCCGTGATGATCAGCCCCTTCGACACCTCCTCCACCTCCCTGCTCATGATCTACTCCACTCCCGTCGGTTCCATGGGCGACGAAACCGTCCCGGCGATACGCGCGAGCGATTCCGTGAGGAAGGTCCGCGCGCCGCTGTCGCAGTCGGCCTCCCGCTGCCTGCCGGTGACCGACGACGACGGACTTGTGGTCGGCGTGCTTTTCGAAGGCGATCTCATCAAGGATCCCAACATCGAGATCGTCATGGTGGACCATAACGAACCGGCGCAGGCCATCGAAGGCATAGAGAACTACAAGATCCTGGAAGTGATCGACCACCACCGGCTCGGCAACCTTTCGACCCGCTACCCGATCACCTTCATCAACAAGGTCGTAGGCGCGACCAGCACGATCATCGCGAACCTGTTCCGGGAGAATCGCGTCCCCTTGGAGCGTCAGTACGCTTCCATACTCCTCTGCGGCATCCTCGCCGACACCCTGGTCCTGAAGTCGGCGACGGCCACCGACACGGACCGGGAGGCGGCCGATTATCTTTCCTCGATTACAGGACTTGAAATCGAGGCTCTCGGCGTGGAACTCATGGCTTCCGCCAGCCGTATCAACGCGCGTCCGGCCGACGAGCTCGTGCGCATGGACATGAAGGAATACGAGGAACAGGGGGTCAGCTTCACGGTGAGCCAGGTGGAAACCGACACCCCGGAAGACCTTGTCGAAAGGAAGGAAGAGATCCTCGGCGAACTCGCCGCCGCGCGGAAAGCGGGCGGCCGCATGTTCAGCGCCCTCATGGTGACCGACGTCACCGAGCTTACTTCGATACTGTTCGTTTCGGGCGACAAGTCCTTTACGGGCGTGCTTTCCTTCCCCAAGATGGACACGAGCGTGTATATCCTGAAGGACATCGTTTCCCGCAAGAAGCAGCTCATGCCTCTGCTTGCGGAACTCGTGGAGAAAGCGCTGAACTCGTAGGCGCGGCCCAAAGATTGACGGCGGGCCCCCGCCCACGTATATTGGACAAGAAGAAAACCAGCCGGCTTGACCCTTCTCGCCGTTTACAGGAGCGCACATGAACCGAATCCAGGATATACGTTTACGCCTCGGCGAAGGAGAAGAGGAAGAGGAGAAGGAGGAGAAGGAAAACCGGGGCATCGATCCGCTCGTCCAGAAGATGCTGAAGACCCGCACCATCCTTCTTTCCGGAGAGATAAACAAGGACCTCGCCGAACGGACCGTCCGCCAGCTCCTCCTGCTCGAGGACATGTCCGACGAGCCCATCCGGATCTTCATCGATTCGCCCGGGGGCGACGCCGACGCGGGCTACGCGATCTTCGACATGATCCGATTCGTGAAGCCGGAGGTCTGGACCATCGGCATGGGCCTGGTCGCGAGCGCCGCCGCCATCATCCTGCTTGCGGCTCCCAAGGACCGCCGCGTGGGTCTGCCGAACAGCCATTACCTGATCCACCAGCCGCTTTCCGGCATCCGCGGCGTGGCGACCGACATAGAAATCCACGCGCGCGAGCTGGACAAGCTGCGCGAGCGCATCAACCAGCTCATCGCGCAGGAGACCGGAGTCCCCTTCGCGCAGGTGGAGAAGGATACCGATCGGGATTTCTGGATGAGCGCGGATGAAGCCGTGAAATACGGCCTCCTTTCCCGGGTGGTCGTCCGCCGGTCGGAACTCTAGGTTCGGATTCATGAAAAAAAGTCCATTCTTCATGTCGGCTTTGCTCTTCCTGGGCATGGTACCGGTCTGGGCCGAAACCGGCCGCGCGCCGCGGACTGTGCTCGTACAGGGCGGTTCCTTCCTGCAGGGAAGCGCGGAGCAACCCTACGCGGCGACCGAGCGCGTGCATCCCGTAACGCTCTCGTCCTTCGAAATCGCGACGACCGAGACTACCCAGGAGCTCTGGAGCTCCGTCATGGTCTCCAATCCTTCCAAGTTCCGGATTCCCGGCAAGCCCGTGGACAGCGTGAGCTGGTTGGATGCGGTGCGTTTCTGCAACGCGCTGAGCATGCAGGAAGGGCTCGAAAGCGCCTATGACATCAAGGGCTCGGAGGTCGAATGGAATAGCGAGGCGAACGGATACCGGCTGCCGACCGAAGCCGAATGGGAATACGCCGCCCGGAGCGGATCTTCCGGCGCCGATCCTTCCGTTCCTCTTGCCAAGGCGTTTTACTCAGGAAGTCCGGAGGCTGACAAGGTGGCCTGGTACGACAAGAACAGCGCCAAATCTTCGCAACCCGTCGGTTCCAAGTCGCCGAACGAACTCGGTCTGTTCGACATGAGCGGGAACGTCTGGGAGTGGTGCTGGGATTGGTACGCTGAATACCCGAGGACGGAAGTCTCGGACCCGTCGGGTCCCGACAAGAGCACGGGCCAGAAAGTCATGCGCGGCGGAGCCTGGTTCACGCCCGTCAACCTGCTGCGGGTGACCTACCGCTACTGGAACGTCCCGACCTTCAAGGTCAACTCCGTCGGCTTCCGCGTGGCACGGAACGCCTCAGTGGAGGAAGCGATCAACGAAGTGGCCGTCGGGGACGGGTCCAAGCTCGACGTCTTCGATTTCCTTTCCATCCCCGCTTCCGAGGCGGCCCGCTAGGCTCGTTTTTCCACTTCCCGTACCAGGCCTTCCGGCGAGAATCCGCCCAGGAACAGCAGTTTCCCGTCCATTACGATGGCCGGGGTCAGGTCGGCCGCGGAAAGTATCTTGCGCACGTCCTCGTGCCGCGCGATGTTCTCGTCGGTCGCTTCGCGGAAGGAGACCGCCGCTTCTATCCCCGTCCGTCCGAGCAGGTCCCGGAACTCTTCCACCAGCGCGCTCGTGGCCCGTTTGGCGCCCGGCGCGCAGTCCGTCTCCCCGCAATGTCCCTCGCAACCCGCGCAGATTTCCCTTTCGGCGAAACCGTAAATTTCTATCGAATGCATGCCCCATCCTGCCTTTTCCGGGCGATACGGTCAAGCTCGGCTTATACTTGAAAAGCCGGGCTTTTCCGTGCGGCGGATGTTTTTTGGTACTTGACGATATCGCACAGTTCATATATATATAAATGTATATTAAGGAGCCGAAAATGGAAGACAAGGCCAAGCGGATAGTGATCGTGGGCGGCGTGGCCGCGGGAGCGACGGCGGCTGCCCGCGCGCGACGGCTGGACGAGAGGGCCGAAATCACCGTCGTGGAGAAGGGCCCCTATGTCAGCTTCGCGAACTGCGGGCTTCCCTACCATATTTCCGGCGCCATCGAAAAGCGGAGCAAGCTATTGCTGCAAACCCCCGAGGGCTTTCTCAGCCGCTACCGCGTGAATGTCCGTCTGCGGACCGAGGCGACCGGTATCGATCGCGCCCGCCGCGTAGTCCTCGTGCGGGACTCGTCCGTTCCGGATGCTCCTACGGAAGAAATCGAGTACGATGCCCTCCTCCTCGCCCAGGGCGGCACGCCCGTCGTCCCGAACCTCCCGGGCGCCGATTCGGACCATGTGTTCACGCTCTGGACGATACCGGACATGGACAGGATCCAGAAGTTCATCAAGGAACGCTCCCCCCGCTCGGCTGTCGTCGTGGGCGGCGGTTTCATCGGGCTGGAAGTCGCGGAAGCCTTCGTCGAACGCGGCCTGTCCGTTTCCGTCGTGGAGCTGACCGATCACCTGATGCCTCCCATGGACTATTCCTATGGCGTCCGCATCGCGGAGCGTTTCCGGGCGGCGGGAGCCGCGGTCGTGACGGGACGGTCAGCCAA
>DPXI01000132.1 GCA_003527485.1 Treponema sp.
CTCATCGTGCCCTACGGCCGCGTACTCTTTGCCTGGGGCGCATTCCGCGTCACCGAGGGAAGCCTCCTCGGCGGCATCGAGAAGGCATTGACGGTGGAAGGGCTCATCATGCTCTCCAAGGCCACCATCCGTTCCGACCTCCGCCTGCCCGGTTCCTTCGGCGCACTCATCGGGGATTCGTTCCGATACTTCGACAGGATCTTGGAGAAGAAGGGGAGCATCGACCGGAAGGACATCACGGGAAGCATTGACCGGCTGCTGCTGGAGCTGTCGGCCGATCAGGAAGCCGCGGCCCTCATGGCTGCGGTCGCGGGCCCGGCTGCGGGCCCGGCTGCAGGCCCGGGTGCGGACCCGGCTGCGGGCCCGGCTGCGGACGCATCCGCGGACGCGGCCCCCATTCCGGCGCACGGAGAAAACGGCTGGGCGCCGGCAAGCGCACGCGGTCCCGGCAGGTCGCGGGTCGGACGGTTCGTCCTGGCGGCCGCCGTCTGCACGAGCTGGACGCTATTCGCCGCGGCGTGGTTCAGGTAGTCCCCGGAATCAGGAACGGCTCAGGCTCCCGCTTTCTTGGCCCGGGCGAGGCCTTCGGACGCTTCTTTGTAGCCGGGGCTGAGCGCCACTGCCCGTTCGAAGGCGAGGGCGGCCGAAGCGGGTTCGCCGGCGCCTTCGCGCGCGATGCCAAGCCGATACCACCAGAGCGGGAGGTTGGGCTCCAGTTTGACGGCGGTGGTGTAGGCGATGTCGGCATGACGGAACTGCTTCCCGATCCGGTAAATCTCGCCCATGAAGAAATAGGCGACGCTGACCCGCTCGCCTTGGGGGGCGGCGTCCACATAGCGCTGCATCGCTTTGAGGGATTCCTTGAAGTCATTCATATAGAAATAGGCTTCGCCGATGGACTCGATGACCCGGTGGTCGTTCGGGTTCATTTTCAGGCCCTTCTGGCCCCATTCCGCGGCCTCGGGGTACTTTTTCTGGCGCAGGAGGGCCCAGGTCAGTACGGTGTACGAATCCATATTGGTCGCGTTCTGCGAGATCTCTTCCTTGCAGATCCGGACGGCCTCTTCGTAGCGCTCGGTCGCTTCAGCCGTGCGGCCCTGCGCCTCGAAATCGCGGCCGAGGCGGTAGGTTTTCAGGGCGTCGGGTTTGGTCTCCTGGGCGAAGGCGGGCAGGAGGAGGAGGACGGCCAAGAAGAAAAGAAGGAACGGGGAGCGGGCTTTCATGCGCACATAATGCCCGGAGGCTTCCGTTTTGTATAGTATAATGTAACCATGCTGTACCGACGTTTCCCCAAAATCCCCGAACTCGAAATTTCCGCCCTCGGCTACGGACTCATGCGGCTGCCGACGATGGCGGGCGATCCTTCCCGCATCGACGAGGCAAAAGCGGAAACCGCCTTCCTTGCCGCGGTCGATGAAGGAGTCAACTACTTCGACTCGGCCTACGTCTACCACGACCAGAAGAGCGAGCCCTTCGCGGGCGCTGTCGTCGAGCGCCACGGCCTGCGCGACAAGGTACTGCTCGCCACCAAATGTCCCGTCTGGCTGGTGAAGGAACGGGCCGACTGGGAACGCCTGCTGAACGAACAGCTGGCCCGGCTGCGCACCGACCGGATCGACTTCTACCTCCTGCATTCGCTGGACGCCGGACGCTGGGAAACGGTCAGGAAGCTGGGCGGGATCGAATTCCTGGAGAAAGCGAAGCGGGACGGCCGGATCGGCCACTTCGGTTTCTCCTTCCACGACTCCTTGCCGGTATTCAAGCAGATAGTGGACGGCTATGACGGCTGGGAGTTCTGCCAGGTACAGTACAACTACATCGACACCGCGTTCCAGGCGGGATCAGAGGGCATCGCCTACGCCGCCGCGCGTCAGATCGGGACCATCGTCATGGAACCGTTGCGGGGCGGCGCGCTCGCGCGCGTGCCTGAGGGGGTGAAGTCCATCTTCGCGGAATTCGGCAAGCCGCGGATGGCAGCCGAATGGGCCCTCCGCTTCGCGCTTGAGCGGCAGGAGGTGGCTACGGTGCTGTCGGGGATGGGGAGCGAAAGGGAACTGCGGGAAAACGCTGCCGTCGCGTCTTCCGCGCGGCCCAATTCCATGACCCGGAAGGAACTGGATCTTATCGAACGGGCTGCCGCCTTCTACCGCGAACGCATGCCGGTGCCCTGCACCACCTGCGGCTATTGCATGCCCTGTCCGCACGGTGTGATCATCCCCGAGGTCTTCGCAATGTACAACGCCGCGGTCGCCTTCGAAGTCAAGGAGGACCGGTCGGCCTGGTACAAGAAGGCCTACGCGGGTCAGGGGAAAGGCGCGGACTCCTGCGCCGCCTGCGCCGCCTGCGGCGAATGCCTGCCCAAATGTCCCCAGTCCATCCGGATCATCGAAAAGCTCGCGGAGGCGCATGCTTACCTGATGAACTGAAGGCGCCCCGGCGCCGGGCCCGGATCAGAAGCCCAGCGCCTCCGCCACGAGGATGACATGGAAGCGGCCGGCTTCCTTCATCCCGTGGTTCACGATGCCGACGTAATTGCACATGCGCTCGGGAATCATGCAGTCCCCGCAGCGGCCGGAAGCGGCACAGGGCGTCTTATGGCCCAGGCGGCGGCAGTTCATCGGCGCGATCTCCCGGATGCGCCGGAAGGCCCCCTCCAGGTCGTCGACGACCTTGTTGGCGCCGGCGACCACGATCACGCGCCGCGGGCCGAAGATCGTCGCGGCCACGCGGTTGCCCGAACTATCCATGTCCACCAGCTGCCCGGCCCGCGTGATCGCGTTCGTCCCCGTGACGAAGATGTCCGCGTCCAGGGCTTCCCGGTAGCGCGCCATCGTCTCTTCCCATGAAGCTGTCCTGTAACGGTCGATGAGTTTCCAGGGTCCGGCGCGCAGGGCTTCGGGCACGCCCATGTCAGCGAGGGTAACCGAGCCGCCGAGGCCGACGGTGGAGCCCTCGGGGATCAGCGTGTACAGCAGGCGCGCGGCCTCGGTTGCGTCGTCCGCCGTATGGACCATGTAACCGATGCCCGACATGGTCGCCGCCGTCTCTTCCACGATGCGGCGGAAACGCCATTTCACCTGCTCGTTCATATTCGGTGCTCCCTTCCGTCCGCCTCGATGACGCGGATGCCTCCACCCGACTTTTCCAGCCGCGGAGGCAACGCGGATAGGGTGGGCCCGCGGTCGCCCGCCCGGACGGCGCAGGCCAGGATCGTTTCGCCCGGCAGGATGCTACCGCGGAGCACGGGCAGGACCGCATGCGGATGGAGGATGTTCAGGTTGGGCGCGAGGGTGAGGATCCCGGCGCTCCGACGCGCGGAGGCCGCGGGGGTCGCGGGGGCCGCGGGGGCCGCGGGGGCCGCGTAAGGCGCCTCGGCCGGGAGGAGGCGGTCCTCGATGCGGGAAGCCGCCCAGCTGAAGGCGACCGATGCGCCCGCCGGCGCCGGTCCCTCCGCATCCGCGATCAGGATTTCCGGCGTTTCGGGAAGTCCCTCGCCGAGGAAGCGCGGGACGGAGAAGCCTCCCTCCACGGTTTCAAGGCGGCGGGCGCTGCGGATACGGTGGACGCGCACATGCCATGCGCCGAGGGCGAGCAGGGTCGTGACGATTTCGACATCGTCCCAGGGCCGCCACCTTCCCGAGGTCCAGTCCGGGCCCGAAGCCTGGTCCGAGGTTTTCCGCCTTTCGCGCCAATAGCCGTCACCCTCGGAAAGCACCAGCATGGAGTCGCAGCCGGTCTGGGAAAGCGCCCAGGCGCCGTGCGAGACGCTGAAGCCGAAGCGTGCAGAATACGCGAACTTACAGTACTTGGCGGCCGCCTGGACGGCTTCCCAGGGGGGGTAGCGCCCCGGACAGAGCAGCTGGACGTCCTCCTCCGACCGGTTGACTATCCAATGGGGCGTGGCCAGGCGCATCGCCGGTCCCGCCGCCGGAAGAGGCGACGGCAGCGGCGCTTCCTCCGCTGTCCAGAAGGGGTGGTCGTCGCCGAGGGCCAGCGGGAGGTAGGCCTTCAGGGCCCAGTAGGGGGAGCCGGGCGAATTATACTGCTCGGCCATCACGAGGTTCGGGTAGGCGTAGCCGACGGTGAGGACGCCCGAGGCGTCCAGGATGGGCCGGGCGAACCACCAGCGCAGGTTGCGCAGCACGACGCCCTTCATGACGGCCCAGGGGACTGCCTCCACGCCGGCGAAGGCACAGGCGGAGAAGAACGACGTGACGGCGAAACGGTACCCGAGGCTTCGTCCGTAGGGGACGACTGACCCGTCCTCGCGGAAAAGGGCCAGGAACTGGGGGGCGAAGAGCCTCGCCCGTTCCACGTAGCGCGCCGCCCGGTCGGGGCGGAGGTCTCCCATCAGGCGGGCGTAGACGAGCCCGTAGAAATGGAAGCCGAACGGATTGTAGAAATCGTAATTGGCATCGGCGCCGTCCACGTACCAGCCGTCGCCGCGGTACAGGCCGTCCACGAGGTCGAAGGATTCGGCTTCCGCCCTTTCGTCCACCGGAAGCCCGAGGCGGCGGAAGGCGGAGCATACCAGGATACGGAAGAAGTGCCAGTTGTTCGCAGGCAACTTCCGCGTCTGGATGGTCGCGAGCCATGCATGGAGGTTCTTCTTCTCTTCGGGCGAAAGGGGATCCCAGAAGCTTTCCCGCGCGATGAGGAGGGACAGCGCGATGGCCGCCATCTCCACGAGGCGCTGGTCGCTGTCCTCGGGCTCCCCCCAGAACGCCGTGTCGCCGGGGTCAGCCCCCCGGCGGAGGCCCTCAAGATGACGGCCGAGATCGGGGAAGCTGCCGCCGCCTGAAAGCAGGGGCGCGATGCCCCAGAGCACGCGGCTCCAGCCTTCCAGCAGCGCCACACGGGGAGAATAAAGCGCCCCGGTAGCGCCAAGGCTGTAGCCCGCGCAGCCCTCCGAGTATCGGTCCCCGAGCGGAGCGAGTAGGTCGAGGAGCGACCGGGCCAGATCGGCCCGGTCGGCCAGGGGGTTCGGCGTCACGTTCGGCCTCACGTTCAATGTCACGTTCGCCGTCACCAATACGGCCTCCAGGCGAACAGCACGCGGGAGAGTGCTTCCACGTAGAAGTAATCACCCCAGATGTTGCACTCATCGACCCCGTCGCCCATGGGCTTCCCGTAGACGGCGTGCAGGAGGATGCCGTTCGAATCCGGCCTGGAGGCGGTCGTGTACGACGCGGCCAGCGAAGCGAGCAGGCGTAGGGCGGCATTCTCGTAGCTCCGCCTCAGCGGATCGGAGACCGGAAGCCAGGAAGCGAGTTCCAGAAGTCCGCAGGCAGCGATGGAGGCGGAGGAGCTGTCCCGTTCCTCGTCTCCGCTCGTGAAGCAGAGGTCCCAGTAAGGGACGAGGTCTCCGGGGAGCCGGTTGAGGAAGTAATGCGCCAGACCGCGTGCGGTTTCCAAGTACTCGGGATCCCGGACGTAGCGGTAGGAAAGCGCGTTGCCTAGGATGGCCCAGGCCTGGCCCCTCGCCCAGCACGAATCGTTCGAGTAGCCCTGCGCGGTCGTCCCGCGCAGGGGCTGCCCGGTCCCGGTGTCGAAGTAGTAGGTATGGAAACTGGACCAGTCCTCACGGACCAGGAATTCATTGGCGCGCGCGAGGTGGCTGACGGCGGCCTCGCGGTAATGGGGATTGCGCGTTTCCTCGCTTGCCCAATGCAGGAGCGGGAGGTTCATCGCGCAGTCGATGATGATGCGGCCGCGCTGAGCCGGATCCCCCAGATCGCCCCAGGCCTGGATAATCCCCGCCTTCTCGAAATACCTGAACATAAGGAGGTCGGCAGCCTTCAGGGCAGTCGCCCGCGCAGCGCCGTCGCCGTGGAGCTTCCAGGCGGCCACGCAGGAAAGGGTATACAGGAAGCCCAGGTCATGGGTATCCGTGGCCGTGCGGGTATCCAGCCGCGCGCGGTAATCCGGCAATTGCCCCGCGGCCGTCTCCCGGAAGGCGCGGTCGCCGGTCGCCTCCCCGGCGAGATGGAGCATGCCGGTCCAGAAGGAGCTGGTCCATTCCGTGTTGGCGATGGCCGGATAGACGTCGTCCACGCTCGCTGGCGCGGGGTATGCGTTCCGGAACGCAGGGATATTGGCGTGGATCCTGGAGACCGCGAAATCCATGGCCTTCCTCCAGTCGCCGGCTTCCAGGCCGGGGGGCGACGAGAAGAGCTCCGCCCGCGCGAGGGGCTCGATAGTCTTGCGTTCAACGGGTACGGCTGCCATGCGCTTCTCCTTCAGGTCCTGATTTCATTCGGTCCGGGTCGCCGGATCACCGGGCCGCAGGATTCGCGTTCGATGAGGCGGTGTCGGAGCAGGATCCTCACGAACCGCTCGGAAGGGTTGTCCAGGAGGCGGAGGGCGATGTCGACGGCGGCGACTCCGCATTCCCGGAAGGGTACGCGGACGCTCGTCAGCGGGGGACTGAAGTACGCGGCGCCTTCCGTGTCGTTCATGCCGATCACCGACAGGTCGCCCGGCACGCGGAGGCCGAGCGAGAGAGCCGTGCGGATGACGCGCATCGCGATCTCGTCGGAAACGGCGAGCCAGCCGTCGGGACGGTCCGGACCGGAGAGGACCCGTTCGGCCGCCGGTTCCACCCCGCCGTCGGCGGGCGTCAGGATCACGATCCGCGGAACCGCTGTTCCCGGAACCAGCCCCGAGCGGGCAGCCCAGGCGCGCAGACCGTCAAGCTTGTCGGTGTCCGCCCGGCGCCCTTCGGCGTCCGCCCAGCAGGCGATGCGGCGGCATCCGGCGTCCGCCAAGCGGCCGGCAGCCTCGGCCGCGGCGGCGCGGAAATCGACGGAGGCCCAGCTCGCGTCGTCCTCTTCGATCATCCGGTTGACGAAGACCAGCGGCTCGGAAAGCGCCTTCCTGCGCGCGAGCTCGCCGTCCTCGTCCGCCCTGTTCCTCCCGAGGCAGACGACCGCCAGCCTTTTCCCCCTGGCGTGGGCCTCGTCGAAGACCACCGGGAGACCCGCTTCGCCCGCGCGCCGCATGATGCCTTCCGCCGCTTCGGCGAACCCGCGGAAGCCTTCGAAACCGGCGGGAACCGAAAGGAGGATCGCCGCGTCGCTCCGGTCGGGGATTCCCGCGCCCGCGCCAGTCCTCGCTCCCGCGATTCCGTAGCCCGTTTCCCGCACGGCTGCGAGGATGGCGTCCCGGGCGGCGGGACGGACGACTTTCCCGGCGAGGAAACGGAATACGGTGCTCCGGGAGAAACCCGAAACGCCCACGAGGTCTTCGATGGTCGCCATGTCCCCCAGTGTATAACCGTATCAATTAAATGTCATTAGTTGATTCACTGATTCCATTTTTTGACACCTCAGAGTCACTTTAGACAGGAAAAGGCTTCGCATCAGTACCGCGCCTCATGGTATCATGGCCGAATGGGCCTGATCGAAGTGAACCGGAAGCGCCGCTTTTCCCGGCGCGAGTTCCTCAAGATATTCCTCCCCATCGCGGCGACCGTCGCCGTGGCGACAATGGGATCTGCCCTCATCCTTTCTTCCCTCTTCATCCGCCAATCGATGCGGAT
>DPXI01000023.1 GCA_003527485.1 Treponema sp.
CCCGGCTTCTGGCCCCGGGCCGGGGACAGAGGCCGGGGCAGAAGCGGTGCGCTCCTCCAGGGCCGAACGCACCGCCGCATTATCCTCAAGCGCGGTCAATCCGGCTCCGTAATTCGGAAAAACGTCCAGGACCAGGGTCTGGAAGGCACGGTCGGCCCCCGTGAACAGAGCCAGGGCCGCGGCGATCATGAGGACGCCGAAGGCTTTCTGGATCTTGCCGGTATTTTTGATGAGGAAGGGGACACGGTTCAAAAGGCTCCGTCCGCCCTTCATTATGAGCAACAGGGGCACGGCGGTGCCCAGGGAATAGGCGAGCGTGATGACCGCGCTGCCCGCGTCGACTCTGCTGCTCAGGGCCAAGGATATGACGGAAGCCATGATGGGGCCGACGCAGGGGGTCCATACCAGGCCGAGGCTCAGGCCCAGGACGAACCCGCTCCGGAAGCCGCGCTTCACCGGCCGCAATCCGGACGGGGCTGCCGCCCGCGCGCCGAGGGAACCGGTTATGACGGCGAAACGTTCCTTCAGCGCGGGTACCAGCATCACGAGACCGAAAGCGAGCACGATTCCCGCGGCTATCCAACGCAATACATCCGCGTTGATGCCGAGGGTCCGAACCAAGGCCGAAAGGGTCAGCGTGAACGCCGCGAAACTCAACACGAAGCCGGTGATGATTCCGTAGGGCCTGGCTCTGCCGCCGCCGACCGAACCCGACAGCACCACCGGAAGCACGGGCAGGATGCAGGGAGAAAGCACGGTGACGATGCCGGCGAGGAAGGCGAAGGCGACGAGCGGAGCCATGGCGTTACCTCTTGGGAACGTTTTTCGCGATTTCGGCGACGCTCATGCTGCCGGACCAGGTTTTCAGCTTTTCGCCCTTGGGCCCGATCGCGACGTAGGTATGCTGATAAGTGACACCGTACTTGGTCTTGAGCGCCGCGGCTTTGTCGTAGTCGACCACCACGATGACCAGATCTTTCGGAACCTTGGAGAAGTTGGCCTTGAAGTCCTTGTAGGTGGCGTTGCAGGTCGGACACCAACTGGCCGCGAAGAAATACACAGTCCTGCGATCCAAGGCCATCCTCTGGGCCCCGGCTTCCCCGGAGAAGGGAACGATGCCGGGGCCGAGGCCGGTCAGGTCGAAGACAGCCTTCGCCGGATCGGCCGTCGCCGCGGTCGCGGACATCATGCTGCCGGACGAGGAAGGCGCTCCTCCCGACGTATCCTTCTTCATGTCCTGAGCGACCATCAATCCAGCCAGCGCGAAAAGAACGACCGAAGCCGCCAATGCCTTTTTCAAACCGAACCTCCTGGGGTCAGCCCCCTGCATCCGCGTGCCCTGCAGCCCAGCGCGCGACCAACGCCGGAGGTTCGGCGCCGTCGGGCACGAAAATGAGGGAAGCCGAATTCATGCAATAGCGCAGGCCCGTGCCCCGGTCGAAGCCGTCCGATCGGGTCGGCCCGTCGTCGAAAACATGGCCGAGATGGCTGCCGGAACCGGAGTCCAGAACCTCCACCCGTTCCATGCCGTAGCTCAGGTCCAGGACCAGGACCACCGCATCCTGCTTCACCGGTTCGCTGAAGCTCGGCCAGCCGGTTCCCGATTCGAACTTGGCCTCCGACCGGAACAACGGCTGTCCCGTCGCCGCCGAATAAAAGGTGCCGGCCCGGTGCTCGTCGTTAAGAGGCCCCGTGAAAGCTTGCTCGGTGCCCGCCTGCCTGAGGACCCGGAAGGCGAANNGGACGATGTACGGATAGTCGGGATTGTTCCTCATGAAGTTCTGGTGGTAATCCTCCGCGGGAAAGAAAGCGGTGAGCGGAACCACCTTCGTAACGATGGGCGCCGTATAGACTTTCGCATCCGACAGCGTCGCGATGTATTTTGCGGCGACTTCCCGCTGGCCTTCGCCGTCGTAGAAAATCGCCGAACGATATTGGGAACCGTGGTCGGGGCCCTGATAGTTCAGCTGGGTCGGATCATGGGCGATGTGGAAAAAAACACGCAGCAGGGTACCGTAGGAAACGAGCGCAGGATCATAGACGATGCGGACGGACTCGGCGTGGCCGGTGGTTCCCGTGCTCACCAGGTCGTAGAACGCGTTGTCCGCCGAACCGCCGGAATAGCCGGACACCACGTCCGTCACGCCTTTCAAACGCTCGAAGACGCCCTCGATGCCCCAGAAGCAACCGCCCGCGAGGACGGCCTCGCGCAGGCCGCCGCCTTTTTCCGCGGATTCGGCGGGCGGTTGGGGAAACGATGCTTCCGCCGACAGGGAAGGCGGTTTGGCCGAAATGCAGGAAATATTGAAAAAGGAGCCGATCGCGACGGCGATCGCGATCGGCATACGCGGAAAATCCATATGGTACATCGCATGCCTCCTACATTAAGGTAATGCTCATTCGATCGACATCCAATATATATTACTGTTTTTCTAATATATCCTGTTCCGCCTTTGCTCCGGACTTCGGATTCGGAGCCCGGCCCTTGCGCCCCTCCGGCCGCCCGTCGTACGCTCGCCTATCGGAGACAAGCCATGAAGCGCGAAAAAACCCTTGTCATCGTTTCCTATGCCTTGGTGTACCTGGTATGGGGCTCCACCTACTTCTTCATCAAAGCCGCGGTAACGACCATTCCGGCGCCCCTCGTCGTTTCCTTCCGATTCCTCGCCGGCTCCTTTCTCCTTGCGGCCCTGGCCATGCGCCGGGGCGCGTTGAAGCAACTTCCTTCGTTGAAGGAAGTCGGCGGCTCCGCCCTCATCGGCGTGTTTCTGCTGCTCCTGGGCAACGGCCTCATCACGATCGCCGAAAAGACCATCCCCAGCTATACGGCGAGCCTCATCATCGCCTGCATGCCCTTCTACATAGCCCTGTTCAACTTCATTCTGTACCGGACTGGAGTGAGCGCCATAAGGTTCGCGGGCGTCGCCGTGGGCGTGGCGGGAATCGGCGCCCTTCTTTACGACGGCAACTCCGTCGCGGCGAGCCTGTCCCCCGCCGTCCTTATCGCCGTCGGCGGCGCCCTTGCCTGGGGCTTCGGCACGAGCGTTGCAAAGGCGCTTCCGAAGGCCAAGGATCCCATCCTTTCCACGGCCATACAGATGCTCGTGGCGGGAATCTCCGCTTTCGCCGTGGGAGCTGCGGGAGAGCCGGAGCTTCTCGGGAAACTGGCGGGCGCGACGGCTTGGTCGCTTTTCGGCCTCGCCTACCTGGCCGTGTTCGGATCGATAGCCCTGGTCGCCTACAACCACCTGCTCGCCGTGGAACCCAGTTTCCGGATTTCCAGCTATTCCCTCGTGAATCCGCTCATCGCGGTGCTGCTCGGCCTCGCCGCGGGCGAGAAAGCGACGCCCTGGCTGTTCTTCGGCGTCCCCCTCGTGCTCGCGGGCCTGACCCTGATGCT
>DPXI01000097.1 GCA_003527485.1 Treponema sp.
AAATCCGCCGCCTTCAGGAAGGCCTCCACGTCCGGGGCGAGGCCCGCGCCGCCGACGCCGAAGAAGCGGATGGCGCCGCCGAAGGTACCGATGAGCTTGCGTCCCGCGGCGCCGATCGCGATGCCCCGGGTGGGACGGAATTTGTACAGGGGGTGGGCTTCCAGCGCTCCCTGGATCTTGTTCCGGTAGATCTTTTCGATCACCAGGGGGACCGAAAGGATGAAGGTAGGGCGCACCAGCTTGAGCGCGGGGAGGAGGGCCGCGGGCGAGGGCGGCCGGTCCAGGTAGGCGATCGAGGCGCCGTTCAGCACGCCGATGACGAGCCCGATCGTGCATTCGTAGCTGTGCGCCAAGGGCAGTATGGAAAGGAAGCGGTCGCGCGGGAAGGTCTTGATGATGGACCTGCACGCCGCGGCGTCGAACACGATGTTCCGGTGGGATAGCATGACGCCCTTGCTGTTTCCGGTGGTCCCCGAGGTGTACAGGATGGAGGCGAGCTCGTCTTCGGCGGGAGTCGCGGTTTTTTCGGGAGCGTCTAGTTCGATCCGCGTTCCGGTTTCGCCGATCTGGACCAGGATGCCGGAAGCGTCCGTCTCGTCGATCCTGAGGATGGGGACCGCCGGATCGATACCTGCCGCTTTGAGTTTGGGAAGGGTTTTGACCGTCGCGCAGATCGCGCGCGCGCCAGAGTGGGAAAAGACGGTGCCGACGTGCTCCGGGATGAAGTCCGTGAGCACGGGAACGGAGACCGCGCCCGCGAGGGCGATGCCGAAGTACGCGATCGGCCATTCGACCCGGTTCTCCGAGAGCAGCATTACTCGGTCGCCCTGCGCGATGCCGAGTTTCGACAAGGCACCCGCGAAACCGGCCGCGCGCCGGCCGAATTCGGCATAGGAGAGGACCTGGCCTTCCCCGTCCTCGCCGATCATCGAAAAGGCCTTTTTCCCGCCGAATTTTGCCGCGGCCGTCCTGGCCAGTTCGGCGAGGGTCTCTCGTTCCAGTCGTACCATGGGATCTCCTTGCGTAAAGATATCCGACACGGAGAACGCCGATCGGTTGCAACGGAACCGCCGGGGCGCCCTTGCCTCCGAAGCTTCCGATCGATAGAGTACGGCTATGCGTCGAATACGGGCCGCATTCGCGGCGATCCTGCTGATATTACCCCTTTCGGCGGCTTTTTCCCAGTCCGGAGCGACCCCTTTCACCCACGGCGAGGATCCGTCCGTCTGGCTCGGTTCCCTGTTGCCGAAAGTGTTCGAAACCCTCGGTCCGCCCGCGGCCGTCCGTTCGGTCCGCGGACCGGAGAGCTGGCAGGACGATGTCGTGTTCAAGTACGAAGGACTTGAGCTGTACTGGTTCAAGGACAGGGTCTGGCAGGTGCGCGCGGAAGCCGCCTACGGCTTCCGCGTCGGGGACGCGAGCGATGTCGTCTTCTCTTCGCTCGGTGAACCCTTGCACCGGCTGGATTCCGGTTTTGTGTACCAATCCGTCGGTAGGTCCTGGCCGACCCGCATCCGGGTTTCTTTCACCGCGGACGGCCGAGTCTCCGACATCTACGTATATCGCGCGGATTTCTAGGAGCCATCGATGTCGAAGATTTGCCTCTGCCTGACCGGAAAAACCATCGCGCGGAACCTGGAGATCCTGGAGAAGTACCGTTCCCAAGTGGATATCGCCGAGCTGCGCGTGGATTTTCTGGATGCGGAGGAACGCCTCCATATCCGCCGCTTCCCCGAACTGGCCGGAGTGCCGACCATCCTCACGGTGCGCCGGCGGATAGACGGTGGACGCTTCACCGAAGGCGAAGGCGCGCGCATCGTCCTGCTGGCGACCGGCCTCGCCTTCGCGGACGCCGACCGGCGACGGAACTTCGCCTACGTGGACCTGGAGAGCGATCTGGAGGTTCCGAGTCTGGAGGAGGCGGCTCGGACCTTCGGCACGCGAATCATCCGCTCCATGCACGATTTCCGCGGCGTGCCCGCCGATCTCGCGCGCCAATTGAGGGAACTCAGGCGCCACGGCGACGAGATCGCCAAGTACGCGGTGATGCCGCAGGGACTCGCCGACACGGCGGAGATATTCCGCGCCGCGCGGGAAACGGAGGACGTTGAGAAGATCCTCCTGGGCATGGGACCCTACGGCACTTCGACCCGCATCCTGGCCGAACGTCTCGGTTCGCTGCTGAGCTTCACCTCGCCCCGCGACGAGGCCGGCGTCGAATGCGCCGGTCCGGGCCAGTTCGATCCCGTGGAACTGGAGAAGGATTACCGTTTCCGTTCGCTGCGAAAGGATACCGTCATCTACGGCATCATCGGCAGTCCGCTCGCCGCAACCTCCAGCCCCATGATCCATAATCCGGCCTTCGACAGGGCCGGCCTGAACGCCGTATACGTGCCGTTCCGTACCGATTCCCTGCCCGCCTTTTTCAACCTCGCCGACGAGCTTTCCGTCAAGGGGATATCCGTCACCATTCCTTTCAAGGAGGACGTCGTCTTTTCCCTCAGGGAGACGTCGGCCGAGGTGAAGTCCATCGGCGCCTGCAACACCGCGATCCGTCAGGCCGTAGGCTGGAGCGGCTACAACACCGACGCCGTCGGTTTCTCCGATTCCCTGCTCGCGTTCCTCGGCCGGAAGCACCTTCGCGGCAAGCATATCGCCATTATCGGCGCCGGCGGCGTGGCGCGGGCGGTCGCATCGGAAGTGCATCGCCTGGGCGGCAGGGCCTGCGTCCTGAACCGTTCGGTGGTCCGCGCCAAGGAGGTGGCCGAACGTTTCGGCTTCGCGTGGGGCTCCTTGGACGACCGTGGCATCTCGCTCATGGACAAGTTCCACGACGTGATCGTGCAGACCACCTCGGTCGGCATGGAAGGCGACCTGGACGCCGACCCCATCGGCCTATACCGTTTCCTCGGTTCCGAACGCGTCATCGATCTCATCTACAAACCGCCTAAGACGCGGATGCTCGCGCGCGCCGAAGCGGCCGGTTGCAGCATCCTCAACGGCCGCGATATGCTTGAACGCCAAGCCCGCCTCCAGTTCGCGCTGTTCACGGGAATGGAATTTCCGGAGAAGTAGGAAGAGGTAGATACAATCGATTAGAGGGTAGCCGGTGGTCAGTGGATGGCGAAGGCCGGGCGGTCAGCGAGCTACCGGCTACGGGCTGCTTTCCTCTGGCCCATTACTCTATCGCTTCAATCAATATCGCGCTGACGTCGTCGGCCAGGTCGCCGTAGGGATTCCGGGACCTGAGCATGGCGTAAAGTTCCTCCAGGTCGCGCCCGCCGTCGGCGAAATAGGCCGCGACCCCTTCGATCCCGAACGCTTCCCCGCTCTCGTTCTCGGCCTCGTAGACGCCGTCCGAGGCGAGGAACAGGAGGTCGCCGCTTTCGAGCTTGATGGGGGTCTCCTGGTATTTGGCCCCTTCCACCATGCCGATCATGAACGAGCGCTCGCGGATGGGCTCCGGCACCAGAACGCCCTGCCTGCGGCGGAAAATGATGGCCATGGGGTGGCCCGCGCTCGCGAAGTAGCCGGTCCGGGTGGAGGGGTCGAAGATGACGACGGAAGCGGTCAGATAGTAGCCCTCCACGGTGGAGGTCCGGCAGAAGTCCCGGTTGGTGGCCTCCATCATCGCCGCAGGAGAGTAGGTCGCTTTCAGGCTTCCGTGGAAAAGGGTTTTATATATCATGGCGAAGAGGGCAGCCGACACTCCGTGTCCCGTCGCGTCGGCGCTCGTCGCCACCAGGAGCCCCGTATCGGTGACGAAGGCTTCCACGTAGTCGCCGCCCGTGACTTCCAGGGGATGGAAGAGGGTTTCGATCCGCAGGCCTTTGTGGGAGAAGCCTTCAGTCGTGACCATGTGCTTCTGGATTTCGCCGGCCAGCTTGAGCTGTCCGTACTCCTCGCTCATGTCGCGGAAGACGCCGATGCCGCCTATGACCTCACCCGCATCGCCGCGGAGGGGAGAGACGGTCACCGAAAGGGGAAGTTCGCGGCCGTCGGAAGCCCGCATGAAGACATAGTGGGGGTAGCGGCCCGCGAAGCCGCCGGAGACGGAAAGGGCGAGGGGACAGATGCCCTCTCCGCAGAGAGGCGAGCCCGAGGAATCGCGTTTGCAGAGGGGGCCGAGGGTCTTGCAGGACCAGCCGCACACATCGCGCGCCGGGTAGCCGAGGATGGCCGTGGCCGCCGGATTCCAGTAACGGATGGAGTATTCCCGGTCGACGATGAAGATGCCGTCCTTCATCTGCTCAAGTACATCGTAGTATGAGACCGATTCCAGGAGAAATTCTTGTTGCCCATCCATCATGCGGTCCTTGTACGAGGCTCCTTGTTTACCATAAAGTATAGCCCGAATTCTACGACTCCATGGAGGAATCGGGCTTATGGACCAGAAGGCGATGAAGGAATTGGTGGGAAGGACCGCGGTGGATCGTCTGGTGCGCTCCGGCATGAAGCTCGGGCTCGGCACCGGATCCACCGCGATGCCGGCAGTCCGCCGTGTGGGCGAACTCATGCGCGACGGGGTCCTGACCGGCATCAAGGCAGTTCCGACGAGTTTCCAGACCGCCATCGAATGCGAGAAATGGGGAATCCCCCTCTTCACGCTCAATTCCGCGGAGATCGGCGGCGAGTTGGACCTGACCATCGACGGCGCCGATGAAGTGGATCCCCGCGGCGCCTGCACCAAGGGCGGCGGCGGCGCCCTCCTCGTGGAGAAGATAGTCGCCTACGCTTCCGCCGTCTACGCCATCGTCGTGGACGAGCTGAAGGTTGTGGACGACCTCGGCCTCGCCTTCCCCATCCCCCTGGAAGTCGTGCCCGAAGCCCGCGTCACCGCCGCCCTCGCAGTCGAACGGCTCGGCGGCGAGGCCGTCGTCCGCGAAGCCATCCGCAAGGCGGGGCCCGTGATCACCGAGCACGCTAACCTCCTGCTGGACGTCCGCTTCAAATCCAGAATCGACCCCGCGGAGTTCGAGACCGAATTCAGCCGTATACCCGGCGTCGTGGGCAACGGCCTTTTCACCCGCAAGAAGCCCATCGTCTTCATAGGCCGGTCCAGCGGCCAGGTGGAAATCAGGGGGTAGGGGAGCTGGAGCTGGGAGATCGGGAGCGGGGGATCCGGTCGAAGCTAGTTCACCGGATCTTCGTTTTCCTTGAGTATCCGCTCCAATTCTTCGACATCGGCGAGGTCTTTCAAACGACCTGAAGTTTTTTTGTTTTTAATGAGATCGCTCAACGATAGGACCTTGATGCTGAATCCGTTGAATTCTTTCTCTGCGCAGTTAGCATAGGCTTCATCGAATAGAAGGCCTGAGATCGAGGTTATTATATCGATCCTTCTGGGTTCGACCCCGATCTGGAAGACGATATCTTCGTTGCACAAGTCTCCTTCCGAAATCCCTGAAAGCGGGGCCCCGAAATCCTGTAGCGCTTCATATACCCTTTCCGCATTCCCTTTTTCCGGTTTGATCCAGAAATCTATATCCAAAGTTGACCTGGGATAACCGTGGACTGCCATGGCATAGGCGCCCACAAGTATGAAATCAACTTTTTTTTCTATGAACAACGACAACATGTCGCTGTAGTCTTTGTTCAGCATCATACCTCCCGCCCAGCGAGCATGCTTCCGCAGTCAGCTCCCAGACCAAATCGGCGCTTTCGGAAAACGATCCAAAAAACCGGGGCGGTCGAGAATAGGCGCCCCGAAGAATTTTGCTGGTGATCGATGGTTCCCGGAGCATTCCATAATTATAACTGCAAACCAAGGAAGCTTCCAAGATGACGCGGGCAACGCGCGATTCTCCGCTTGACCGGGCGACATTCGATGCGCATGATCCATCCGGGGGATACCAATGGCAGTCGACCGTCATCTCAA
>DPXI01000007.1 GCA_003527485.1 Treponema sp.
CTGGCCTCCGTCGTGGAACGGGCGGGAAGGAAGTACCGCTTCCGCCTGTACGATTGGCAGGTTTCCGGCGAACTGTGCCGCTTCCTGATCAAACCGTCGGAAGACGAAAGCCTTTCCGTCATCATGCGCTGGATCATGGGTGTTTTCGCCCAGGAACTCAACCGGCGCATGCGGTCGGCGGGCCATGTCTGGGCGAACCGCTATGCCTGCAGCGTCGTGGACTATCCGGCGGGCGTGGATCCGTAGCGTTCATCCCTTCCCGATTTCCCCTGCTCCATCGGGGAATACAAGGGTATAATAGAAAGGACATTCCAGATCGGGGAGTCCAACCTTGCGATTCAAGTCCTCCTATCCGTCCATCCGCGCGGCCCTCGTACTCGTGGTGCTGCTCGCCTTGGTGCCCGCTCTGGCCATCATCATCTGGACAGGACTGGAACACGGCACGATGATGGCCGAACGGACCCGCGCGGAAGCCGAGCGCCAGGTCGAGGCGTTCGCGAACGCGCAGGAACGGATCAGCGAAACCGCGCGGCAGACGCTGACGACCCTGGCCGCCCTTCCCGAATTCGTCAACGGCGATTTCCGCTCCATGGACGGCATCCTCAAGGCGGTCCACGCCAACAATCAGGAATACCTCAATTTCACGGCCGTGGACCTCGACTGCAAGGTCACCGCGTCGTCGCGGCTGGAACGCGGCTTCGATCTCTCCGGACGCCTTCATCTGAAGGAAGCGATCGAAGGAAAGCGCTTCGCCGCGGGCGAGTACATCATCGCCGCCGTCGATGCCGAGCCGTCCTTCCCCTTCGCCTATCCCATCCTTGGCGCCGACGGCGCGGTCAGCGGCGCCGTCGCGGCGACCTACAAGCTGGCCTCCTATGCAGCCCTCTTCGAACGCTTCAAACTGCCGCCTGAATCCACGCTCGGCCTGGTGGACCGGAACGGAACGCGGATATTCTTTTACCCCCCCAAGGAGACCAATCCCCTTGGGGGTAAAATCAAGGAAAGCATCTGGGAAGGCATCCGCTCGGGTGCGGACGCGGGAATCTTCACCGACAAGGGGCCCGACGGGATCGAACGTTTCTACGCGTTCAGGACCATCGCTCCCGGGCGCGGCTCGGAGCCGTACCTGTACGTGGTCTATGCGGCGCCGACCTCCATCGCGCGGGACGCGAACCGTACCATACTGATCCGCAACCTCCTCCTCATGGCTTTCGTCGCCGCAATCGGCCTGCTCACCGCCGCTTCCGTTTCCGGATTCCTGTTCGGCGAACGGCTGGACAGCATCATCCAGACAACCGCCCGCATCAGCGAAGGTATGCGCGGCATCCGTACCGGCCTCGGCGACGATTCCTCCGATCTCGGCCAGATAGCCAGGGCATTGGACTCCATGGCGGAGACCATCGAGCGGCGGGACGCCGAACGGGATGAATACGCCAGGAAGCTGGCCGCGTCGCTCGCGGGAAAGGACATCCTCCTGAAGGAAATACACCACCGCGTGAAGAACAACCTCCAACTCATCCTTAGCCTCATCCGGCTTCAGAGCGACACGGGGCAGGATCCGCGCGGTTTCAGCGGGACCATGGAGAACAGGATCCTGTCGATGGCCCTCGTCCACGAGATNNCGCTCGAACGAAGGAACGGCCGGGGCGGACGCCCGGGTGGAAGCGGATCCGATATCCGTCAATCTGGTGAAGGCCGTGCCTTTCGGGCTGCTCGTCAACGAACTCGCGACGAACGCGTTCAAACACGCCCTCAAGCCAGGAAAGCGCGGGAGCCTTCTCGTATCCTTGAAGCGGTCGAACGGAACGGCGGTTCTGGAGGTTCTGGATGACGGACCCGGCCTTCCTCCCGGCTTCGACCTTTCGGCGGCGCACGGCCTCGGCCTCGGTCTCCACCTCGCCGAAGCCCTGGCGACGCAACTGGGCGGCATCCTGCAATGCGACAGCCCCGGCGGCGCCCGCTTCCGCGTAGAGTTCCCCGTCAGCGGCTGAAGTCTTCGGAATCGGAAGCATCGCCGCCCGGAGACTCCCGGCCGGCGCACGCTCCATCCGATCCGATCCTGTTTCAATGATCCGCGATATGCGCTAGAAATACTTGCATGTTCCAACAAGTAAGTACCTTGAAGCTTCGCTTCAAGGCGGCAAAGGCAGCGGCGGCGGCGATCGTGCTTTTCCTCGTCCTTCCGGGCCACGCCGATGCTTCCGCCTCCCCCTTCCGCGTGGACCTGAACGCGCAGCCCCTGTACGTGCGGGCGGGTTTCGCGCTGGCGGACGCTCTGGCCCTTCCTTCCCCGGATGACGCGTCCTGGCAGGTCTTTCCCCCTTCCGCGGACGGCAGCCGCTCCGTCCAGCTCCTCGACCTCAGGTTGCCTTCCGGCGCCGAACGGAAGGCCTTCGCGCTTCTTCCTTCCGAGCCGATGGAGTTCACTTTCCTGATCCCTTTCCGTCTGGACTCATCCCAAGCGGCCGCCCTCGGACTTCCGGGACTCCGCTTCGCCAGTCTGGGAGACAACTGGGAAGTCTACGTCAACGGCAGCCGCGTCGCTGCCGGGTGGGACGTCTCCCCGTCCGGCCGCATCCTCATCCACCGCTCATACCAGAACATCCACTTCCCCTTCGATCCCGGCCT
>DPXI01000114.1 GCA_003527485.1 Treponema sp.
GGCTCCCCGCCTCAGGAACGCCCACGGAGACGAGGGGATCGAAGGCACCGTGATTCTTGTCCAGCCTCCGGAGCTGGAGAGCATAAACATCGCCACCTCCTGGGCCGAGAACCGCAGGGCCTTCTATCTGAATCGGAAGGTCAACTGCATGCCGGCGTCGGGAGGTTTCTCCATCGGGAAACGGAGATACGATTTTGACCCGGCCAGGGACTCAGGCGGTCTGGATTGGGGCCGCGGCCGCTGGACCTATGAAAACCGCTGGTACTGGAGCTCGGGCTCGGGCTATGTGGATGGAGTCCCCTTCGGGTGGAACGTCGGGTACGGATTCTCCGACAGAACGCCAGCGAGCGAGAACGCCCTTTTTTATGCCGGGAAAGCCCATAAGCTGACCGAGGTGGCCTTCCGCATCGACGAGAGCGACTATACCAAGCCTTGGAGTTTCTCCAGCTCCGACGGTCGTTTCGAAATGGAATTCCGGCCCCTGGTCGATCGCCAGGCGGCCACTACCATCGGTCCACTTAAGTCCATCCAGCACCAGGTTTTCGGCGGATTCACCGGTACCGCCCTCCTCGACGACGGAAAGAAAATCGAGCTCGTCGACTTCCTCGCGTTCGCGGAGGACGTGTTCAACCGGTGGTGAAAGGGAGTCTCTCACGATGGAGCCGGCAGGCGGGGACGAACCCTGCGTCAGATTCCCATCCTGAGCACGAAATAAAAGATGCCGGTGTCGGGCAAGGAGAATTGGCTGAGGATGGCGGCGTCGTTCACCGCGTAGCCGAAGTAGCAATCCGCCAAGCCGGGCTCGTCCCGCACGGCGCGTTGGCCGAACTCGACGCGAAATCCGAGGAGGTCGGAGCGGTCGCCGAAGGAAGCCAGGTACGAGGCACCCGCGCTGAGGAACATGTGCTCCACGGGCTTTTCGGAGAAGCGGCTCGCAAAGGAGGAGACGTCCAGCGCGGCGAACAAGCCCGCCGTATCCAATGCGTAGGTGCGGAAGTCGTACGCGAATTCCGGCTCCAGCGAGAGAGCTCCACCAAACAAGGTAAAATTCCGGCTCCTCATCCCCGCGGAGAACGAATCGGAAGATTCGATGAAGCGCAGGTAGGGGATGAGCGCGGTCCGGCCCGCGTCGATGCGGTATTCCGCGTTCAGGTAGTTAAGGCTCGAACGGACGAAATTGGCGAGCATATCGACGGTAAGCTTCTCGATGCCGACGGAAAACGACGCGTCGCTCACGGAGGCCCGGTTGAACCAATCCATGTCGGAACCCCGGACGCGCTGGTAGGTAAGGTCGAAGAAGAGCCCCGCCTTGGCCGACGCGTAGCCGATGTCGGTTTCCCAGGAGAGGAGGGCCGTGCCGATGTTGAAGCTGTCCTCCTCGCCGACCGAAAGGAACATGTCCGTGGCCAGAGCCATCACCGTATGGCGGACCCCGAAGCCACCCAGCTTTCCGGGGATCGAGACGAAATATCCGCCCTTGCCCAGGTAGAGATCGCCCTCGTACTCCGTCCCTTCGGCATCCAGGCGATAGGAATGGGACGCGTCATTGTAGACTCCGAAGGCGTAGCCGCCCAGGAAGCGGGTGAAATCGCCGTAGCCGGCCGACGCCCTCAGATCGCTCGCGTATGAGCGCTGCAGTTCGGCGACGTCCAGATGCTGGCGGGACTGGTCGACGAATTCGTCCTCCGTGAAGACGATCTGGGCGCCCAACGACGTCGCGAGCGCGAGCATGAGGCACGGCAGTACGCGGCGGACTCCGTTCGTACTGCGCGGCGCGGCGGAGCGGGTGGAGCGTGTATAGTGGCATGGGGACTGCGGCATGTTCGGTTCCTGTCGGGCTGGATGGGGACGGTTCGGAGTTCCGATGCTAGCCTGCGGCGGTCCCGACTCGAGGATCAGGGAAGGCGAACGAATCGAGGCCATGGGGTCGCCGCTGCCGCATCGACCGAGGCTCAACTTCTATAGTTTCAGCCATAGAGCCGGACGGACGCCGTTCTCGAAGTTCACGGGGTCTCCTCGGGGCGCTATCGCTCCGCGGAATGTCTCGATTCTCGCGGCATACGCCGATATGACGGCTTCCTTTGAAACGGCACCGGGGCTGCGGAGCCACCAGGAGCTAAGAAAGCCCTTCTCGTCGAGCGCTATCCGGTCCCCATTCTCCTTGAAGTACCTGCCCGACTCCTCTGACGACTTGAACGAGAGACCCTTCTTTTTCGGCTCCATTTCCGCGGGGAAATCCTTGAAGTACTTGGCCGCTTCCTCCAAACTCAGCAGGAAAATCATATCCTTGGTAACGTTGCCGCCGATCGAGCCGTACGCAGCGTTGCTCACCTTCGTCTGGATGATCCTCCCCTGCTCGGCGGCGCTGAATTTATTGAGGAACTCGTCGTTCAGGTACTTGCGGAGGGTGCTGGTCTCCCAGGTGACCTTCGCGTCCTTGACGTTGAACGGCCTGTCCTCGACGACGTCCTCGGTGATGAGGAGCGCCTTCCCGCCCTGCACCTCGAGTATGCGCCACCTAAACTTGCCGAACTCGTAGCCGCCGATTTCCTTGAACGCCGCCATCGCTTCGGGGTATTTCCCCGCGGCGAACAGGGCCTGGGCAGCCGGATATTTTTCCGCCCGCACCTTTTCTTTAGCCGCCTTGATTTTCTTTTCCTTGGCGGCCTTGGCTTCGTCCTCTTTCTTGATCATGGCCTCCTGAGCCTTTTCCTGCTTCTGGGCCTCCGCGATCGCTGCTTCAAACCTTTTATGTTCTTCCGCCTGTTCCTTCTGTTCGTCCGCCTGGCGCGCGGTCTCCACCTTCCGCTCATTGGCCGCGGCCAACATCTTGGCGAAGTACTTCGAGGCCGGCAGCGCGATCGCGATAACGATCGCGCCCGCGACGGCGAGCTTGACCAGGTTCTTGACAAGCCTGGAGCTCCGCTCCCGCTTCAGCGCCTCGGCGGCCATTTTCCCGGCCGTGGCCGCGCGGCCTTCCATCTCTACCGCCCAGCCGTCCGCATTCGAGAAGCCCGGTATCGACCTGAACTTGGCCGCCACGTCCCTGCACGCCTTCGCGACCGCGGCGAGGGACGCGGAATCCTTATTCGCTTCCTTCAGGCCCTTCGCGACCTGGACCGCCTCGTTGTAAACGGTCCACTTGCGGTTGGTTTCCATATGCTCCGCGGAGGCCGCGAGGTAGCCCTGCAGGACCGCCTTGTAAGCATCGTCACCGAAGCGCAGCGCCTTCTGGAAGCTGCCGTTCTGCGCAAGAGGAGAGTCCGCGGAACCCAGGTCGGCGGCATGCTTGACCTGGAGGGCTGCCATCGCCTTCCCGACGTAGGCCTTGGCGTTCTGCGGTTCCGCGTTGAGCACCTGTTCCAGGAGTCCGTCCGCCTTCTGCCAATTCCCGTCCTCCAGCTCGAGGTACGCCCGCTGCAACAGCGCCGCCGTTCCTCCGCCCGCGGCGGGGGCGGCCGCCGCGGCGACCGGCTGGGACTGCGCGGGGGCGAGTATTTTCTTGATGCCGCGGACCAGGTCCTGCATGAAGCCGAGCTTGCCCATGTCCTGGGCCTGCAGGTGCGAGAATTCGTCCGGAAGCGCGTAGGGATCGATATCGCGGTACGCGGGGATCAGAGTCTTCTTCGCGCCTCCCTTGATCAGCGCCAAGTACCGGCCCCACTCGTTCTTCACCCATGCCGCGTTAAAGAACTCCGGTTTGGTGCCGAGGACCACCATGATCTTCGCGGATTGCAGGGCAGCGAAGATGTAGGGCTCGTACGCGCTCCCGAGCTTGTCCTCCAGCGTGACCCGCGCGAAGAAGACTTTGAAGCCTTCCGCGGTCAACTGGTGGTACATATCCAGGGCCAGTACGCTGTCAGGCGTACGCCGGCCGTTGTCGTCCGACTCCTTGTAACAGATGAAGACGTCGAAGGGTTCCTCTTTACCCGATATCTCAAGTATCCCCTTCTGGATGCCGTCGATGATCCTGGCCTCTTCGACGTACAGGCTCCGCTGGTTGTCGTCGGCGTGGGCGAGCGCCTGTTTGTAGTCCTCGTCGGCGAGCACCGAGGCGAATTGGGTCCTGTTGCAGGTAGGGATCCTCCTGCGCGTCGCGGGGTCCTCGACGTATTCCACACCGTACTTGCACAGCACCAGCGACCAGTACGCTTCCGAGTCGCCCCTATCCTCGTTCAGGATGGAATCGTAGACGGCCGACGCCTTATCGAAGTCGTTCTGCCGACGGAAATGGTTGGCACGTTCATAGAGGTTGGCCCTCTTGTCGTCGTCCAGCTTCGGCAACGTCTGTTTCGTGCCGCAGTACTGGCAGGTTCCGACGCTGGAGCGCTCCTGGATGTCCAAGTCGCCGCCGCACATCTTGCATTTGAAGATCATAATTGTTTTCTCCCGCTTCGATCGTTACTTGAGGAGCTTGCACTTCCGGTTGCGTTCCGCGATCAGCTGTTGGAGCTCCGCGCAGAGGGCGAGCGAAGCTGTCTTGTCGGAGCCGAAGCTTCCGCCCAACTCGACCACTTTTGCTTCTATCCGGTTCTCCGCCGCGGCAAGCTGCGGAGCGCTCATGGGGTCGCTGAAGCGGATGGCCTCGGCGATCACCTTCAGCTCCTTCCGGAGATCCGCGTCCGGGGTCGCCGTGGCCATCGCCTCTATGTCGCCCTGCAGGGATTTGATATAGAAGACCTTGTCCTTCACCTTCGCGTCCAGGCGCTCCGCCTCCCCTTTGCCCATCTCCGCACCGATCAGGCCGATGAGGACGATCGCCAGAAAAACAACGTTCAGGAGGATCTCGTACCGGAACGGAATGAACGGGATAGCCATTTCCAGGAAACCGGCGACCACTTGAACGATCAAATACGGCAACACCACGTAAGCCATCGGGATGCCGTAGAATTTGCTCTTCATCCCGTCGCGGCCGAAGGCGTACGCGCCGACCAAAGCAGTGAAGAGGATAGCGAAGGACGCGGAACCATACCCCGTCCAGAAACCGCCGCCCCGGTGGAAAGGAAGCACGAAGGCGATGATGTTGAAGACCGCGAGTACGATCGCGTCCACGACGAGGAACAAGCCCAGGTTCTTGGAGAATTTCATGATGCCACCAACCTTTCCGTCTACAAATTGCTGAGGAGCTTCTTCCGCTCGGCTTCCCACTCATCGTCGGAAATCAGGCCGGAGTCCTTCATCATCTTGAGCTTCTCGATCTTTTGCTTGAGGGCCGCCATCTCGTCCACCGGCTGCGGTGCTTGGGACTGGGGCGGCTGCTGCGGAGCCTGCGTCGGCGGCATCTGCTGCATCGCGGGGCTGATGGAGTTCGACATCATGCCGGCCATGGACGCCCCCACGCCTCCGGCGATCCCGCCCATCATGCCGAGGCCGATCCCGGCGCTGGTGAAATTCCCTACGCCCTCGTTCTGGGCCGCAAGCTTTGAAACCTCGAAGGACTGTTCCTGCTGGTAGGTGTACCCCTCGAGCTGCCGCTTGGCCGCGAGGGCTTGGGCTTCGATGATGGTCCGCTGGGCATCCGTCTGCTGGTCTATGATCCCTACCGTTTGACGGTTCCTCGCACGGGCGATCTCTCCGTTCTTTCTGAGCAGGAACTGGTAATCCGGATCATCCTCGGGCTTCGCGATCTGCTCGACGAGGAACCTCGCCAGGGTCAGCCCGTACTCGGCGAAATCAGGCAACAGCTTCTGTCGCAGGGTTTCGGAGAAATCGAGGACCTTCTCGTCCACGTCGAAGATGGAGAATTGGCCGCCGCGCATCACCGCGCCCAAATGCGACTTGACGTTCACCGTGACGATTGACCTGAATTTCGAGGCGAGCTGGGTCTGCTCCAGCAAGTCCTCGGTGCCGACCATCTTAACGAGCAATTTCCGGGAATCCTCGACGCGGAGGATCATCGTGCCCGACGCGCCGATGGACAGGGGAATTTGGGACTCGGGGTCGGTGTACGTGGTCCGGCTGCTCGTCCCCCACTTGATTTCCTGCTGGTCCGTCTTGTTGACGAAATAGACTTCGCAATGGAACGGCGTCTGCCCGCCGGTCGGTAAATTCAGGAACTTCTTGAGGAAGGGTATATTCTGGGACTCCAGCGTATGGCGTCCAGCGCCGAACAGGTCCAGCGCCTGACCGTTCATGAAGAACACGGCCTCTTGCGATTCGTGAACGGTAAGCTGAGTTCCGGTATTGAAATCCTCGATGGGAGACTTCCAGACGAATGTGCTGTTGTCGCCTTCGTACTTTATGTCTTGAACGATATTGGCCATACGAATTTTCTCCTGCCCACGGTTCGGCGGGCCATTATCGGGGCCAGTTCGATGGAGTGTCAAGCAATAAAAAAATAGAAACGGGTAATACCGCCGGAAGAACCGGGCGGGAAGACCGAATGATTCCTTCGGCCAAGCAGGAGAATGCAATCGAGCCGGTGTCGCGAAGGGATGGCGGCTCGACAATCCACGCAATAGGGTTCAGGAAAGCTTCAGCTTATCCTGTCTCCGCGCAGCCGCGGATCATGGAATCGAACCTACTCTATCCGGAGCGCGACGTCGCGGTCTCCGTCAAAAGTGAAGGCGATTTCCTCGAAACGCGGGGCGCGGGTCATCGGTTTCTTTCCGTTCCAGCTCATGCCCCAGGGCTCGGTCGGAATGCCGAAGATGCCGGTATCCATCTTCCCGTTCCCGTTGGCATCCAGGAAGGCCTTGATCCCGTAGACGCCGTGCGGCAAATCGCGGATCTCGTGAATGCATTCGCCTTTTTCGGCCATTTTATCATCGATTATTATGAGCGCGTTCGCGACGCCCTTTTTGGTATCCTTGAAGTTTTTTTCGTTCACGACGATCAGGTACAGCGGACCGCTTCGGGCGCATTCTATCCGGACGCGGAGCGTTCCGGTCGGAGTTTGGGCTCCCGCCGGGTGCGCGGCCGCGAAAGCCCCCATCAGCAGCGCCATCGATATTCCTTTCATGCTGATTCCTCGCTATATCAAGTTGACATATAGCATGATCATATATATTATTATGATATGTCAAGAGAAAACCGATCCAAATTCGCCATTCTGGGCTTCCTGGATCTTGCGCCGATGTCCGGTTACGACATCAAGAAATTCGCGGCCTACAGCCTGTCGCACTTCTGGAACGAAGATTACGGCCATATCTATCCGACTTTGCGCGCCCTGGAAACCGAAGGCCTGGCGGAGAAGTCGACGGAGGCAGGACAGGGCAAACCCGACCGCCACGTGTACGCCATCACCGGAAAGGGACAGGCAGTTCTCAACGCGTGGCTCGCCGCTGCGCCGTTGCGCGCCAATCTGAGGATCGAATTCCTGTTGAAGGTATTTTTCGGTTCGCGCCTTTCCCCGGACCGATTCCGCGTGATGCTCGTTACCGAGGCCGAATCCTGCGAGCGCGCCTTGGAGGAACTGAAGGCAACCGGGGTTCATCTGGAAAAGGAGATTTCCGCGGGCGGGGAGAGGGCGAAAGAAGCGCGGTTCCAGCGGATGAGTCTGCGCTACGGGGTCAAGTATTACGAGGCAACCCGCGATTGGTGCCGTGAATCAATGGAGGATTTATGAAGATAACCGTGCTCGGCGGTAGCCCGAAAGGCGAAATGAGCGTAACCATGGCGTATGTAAGTTACCTGAAAAAACGCTACCCGGAACACGAATGGTCGGTGGAGCAGGTCGCTTCGCGCATCGCCCTCCTGGAAAAGAACGAGGAAATATTGGCCGGGGTGCTGGGATCCGTACGGGAATCGGAGCTGGTCCTGTGGGCTTTCCCCCTCTACATCCTGACCGTTTGCTCGCAGTACAAGCGCTTCATAGAGCTCGTGGCCTCCCGGGGCGGCGTTTCGGCGTTCAGGGGCAAGTATGCGGCAAGCCTTTCCACTTCCATTCATTTTTTCGACCATACCGCGCACGCGTATATCCGCGAAGTCTCCGAGGATTGGGGGATGCGCTTCACCGCCTCTTTTTCTCCGGCTATGAACGATTTGATGAAGAGCGCCGAACGGTTGCGGCTGGACGCGTTCGCCGAGGAAGTTTTTTTCGTCGTCGGAAGCTCCCAGCCCTGTCCCCGCCGCTCGGCCCCGCTGCGGGTTGAGACGTCCCGGATATCTCCGGCCACCGCCCTGCCGCGGCTTCCGCCGCCGCGGCAACATCCGGCCTCTCCCTCCCTCCGTGCTGCAGTCCTCGTGGATTACGGCGATTCCGGGGCGGGCTTCATGGCAGATCGGGCAGCTCTTTCCCTGGGGACCTCCGTTGACCGTATCGATCTGGAAACGCTCGGCTTGCCCGGACACGGCTGCCTCGGTTGTCTGCGTTGCGGGGCCGGGGAGTGCGCCTACGAAGGGAAGGACGCGTATATCGAAGCGTACCGGAATCAAGTTGGGCCCGCCGATATCCTGGTTTTCGCATGCACGATCCGTGACCGGTACTTGTCCGCGCGGTGGAAAGCCTTTCTGGATAGATCATTCTTCAATACGCACAGGCGGACGCTGAAAGGGAAGCGGATCGTGATCCTCGCCTCCGGCCCGCTTTCCCAGCTTCCCACCCTGAGGGAAACCCTCAGCGCGTATTTCGACTGGCAGGGCGCCCAACTCGTGGAGTTGGTGTCCGATGAAGCCGGGTCCCCCGAGGAACTCGGGAACCTTATCGATGCCGCGGTTTCCCGGGCGATGCGGGCGGCGCACGAGGCGCGACAGTACGCGACGGGCGCGACGGTGCCGCCGGCCGGCTTTCTCGGCGTCGGCGGCATGAAGATTTTCCGCGACGAAATCTACGGAGGGCTCAAGATCGTTTTCAAGGCCGACCACCGCGAGTACAGGAAGACAGGCGAGTACGACTTCCCGCTGCGGAATCCCTTGGCGGGCCTCGGCGTATGGCTGGGATATTGGATCACGTCGATCCCCTTCATCCAGCGCGGAATGCGAAACGGCATGACGAAGTTCATGGTCAAGCCCTATGAAGCCGTTCTTTTAAAAACGGCGCCGAAGAGCGCGGATCGGGGATGACCGCCAGGTGTGCCGGGACGCAGCCCGGGTGTCAGGCCGGACGCGCCGGCAGGGTCGAAGAAGATCCTCGCCTTGGCCGGCGCGGGGGAACGAGGAGGGAGGCGAGAGGAGTGCGGCATGTCAGGTTACTGTCGGCTGGGCGGGGATGGTTCGATGTCCCGACGTTGACCCGAGGCGGTGAAATCGACAAGCGTGGAAAAGGATAAATTCCGTACGCGTGCCGGGAATGGCCCAAACCGGAAGTCTGTGATGAAGACTACGGTGCCAGCAAGCGGGAATCCGCGCTATCATGTTTGGCGCGATATCCGCGGGCACCAGGCATCCTTGAACGGCCCGGCGGGGACGAACCTGGGGCAGAGGCCTATTCCCGCTCGAAGAAGTCGATGCCCGTCCCCCGGCTTACGAAAGGCCGGAGCCCGGACGCCGCGAAAAAAGAGCCGAAGGAGTAGTTTTCGGCGGTATCGAGGTTGTCCTCCAACCCGCCGTTCGTCCATGCCCGCCTGACGCCTTGGCTGGAATCGAAAGTGAGGGATCCCGCCATCCCGAGTCCTCCGTCGGCCTTCGGGTAGTAGCGGCCGATCTGGCATACGCGCGGGAAGAGCACCCACACGAAGCCGACCTCGTCGACCGCCATCGGCCCGGGCCGCAATTCCCATCCGTAGTTCGGGTTAATCCAATTATCTACGATGCGGCGGTAAGGATCTTCATCCTCGTAGCCTGCCAGAAGCGCGAAGGGGACGACGTCGCCGACCCGGGCGGCGAGGTCCAGACGGCCGACGCTGCCGTACGGGGAATCCGCCGAGAAGGCCGCGAAAAGGACGTCCCCGGCCGTCGTCTCTCCGGGGGCGAAGAGCAGGGAAAGGTACCTGGGCGATAACGTACGGGCGGGATCTTCGGGGCAGGAAATCGTCAGGGGGCCGTCCACGGCGCCGGCGGTCCCGGCGAGGTACAGCGAGCCGTCATCGAAGCCCAGGGCCGCGCTCCCGTCGGGGAGTATACAGACCGAGTAGATGTTCGATCCCGCCATGGTGTTCCACCTCTCCTGATAGGTCAGGAGAGGAGCCGTCTCCGGATCCGTAAGGACGAGGCGGTACAGGTTGTTCCACTGCGCCAGGTAGACGTCGCTGCCGTCGGTCCAGATTCCGGAAAAGCTCCAATCCAGGAGGCCCTGGTCGGTCGTAGAAATCGTCGCCGGGAGTTGAACCCCCGTCGCATCGTCCCGGCTCCAGATCTTATGCGCGCCCTCGTCGAGCACGAGGGATCGGGAGGGCCCGACGGGAGCGATGCCGCGGATGGAGCGGTACTCCCCGTCAACGGTCGTCCTCCCGTCGAAAAGGACGGAAACCGGCGTTCCGTCGGATCGGATTTCCGCGATCGAGATCGTCCCGCGGTCGTTGAGGTAAACCGTGCCCGGGTGCACGGCCGCGAGGCTTTTCAGGTGGATGGATGGATAATCGGCGATATTTCCGTACGGTGCGTTCAGGAGCGCAACGGGGTTCGCGGACATTTCGAAGAAGGCGGCCGCGTTCCCGAGATCCCGATCGGCCAGCAGCAGGAGACCCTCCTCCCCCGCGCCCGCGAAGAACGCGACGTTTCCGGAATACGCGCCATCGACGGGGGCGTTCGCGGTCACGGCCGCGCGCGAGAATTCCTCGGTGCCCGGATTGTAGAGGTATTGCCAGGCGATAATATCGGAAACGGGATCGTATATCATCACGCCGGCGTTGCCGCCGTTCGGTACGGACGAGCCGCCCCAGAGGGTGAAGGCTACGCCGTTGCCGTCCTCGTCCAGGCAGACGGTGCGGTATTGGTCGAAGAACGCTGAGGAGGGTGCCGCCGCGAGTACGTAATCGTATTGCGAAGGGTCGCCGGGATCGTCGCGGAGGCGGCAGAAATACCGGTGTCCGTCGCTGTCGTTCCGAATGCACCATATCTCGCCCGAGGCGGAAAGCATCGGGTATTCGTAGCGGTGCCAGCGGTTGTACTCCCCGGTGTCGAAGAGCACGGTCGTTTCCCGCGTCGGGAGATGAAGCCGTACGATGCGCTGATCGCACGCGAGTACCAGGGTCGAGCCGTCCGCCGAGAAAGCCGCTCCCCCCAGGTAGTAGATGTCGTCGTCCCGGATGAATTCGAAGTCCCGTCTGCCTTCCGTCATATCGAACAGGACCAGGGTGCCCGTATCGTTGTCGCGGAGCGCGAGGGTTCCTCCGTCAGGCGAGACGGCGAGGAGTTCGGCTTCCCCGAGCCCGGAGGCGGCGCGTCCCGAACTCCCCGCGTACCGGAACGAAAGTTCAGGATCCCGCGGGTTGACCGGGAACTCCGGTGCCTCGAAGAAACGGCAGGCGGTCACGAGCAGGGCGGCCGCGATCGCGGCCGCGCGGGAGAGGCGGGGGGCGACGGTACGACTCGGCATCGACTTTTCCTCCGGAAACCGATTGTACATTTCGAAATATCGGCTCTATTCTAACAATAGAATGAAAGATCGTATACGTCGAATCCGCTCCGTCGCCGTCCTCTTCCTTTTGGCCGCCGCCGCCGCCCACGCCCTCGACGATTACCGACCCCGCATCGCCGTCGTGCCTATGCGCAATCTCACCGGGGATCCTGCCTACGACTCCCTCTGCCGCGCCGTGGACGACACGGTCGCCCTGGTGCTCCGCTTGCTGGGGCCCTATTCCGTGGTCGACGTCTACGACGAGCCGGTCCTGGCGGCCAACGGCGTCGGCAGATCGTCCGCCGACGTGGACTTGACGGCCCTCGAGGACTTGGCCGCGGCGCTGAAGCTGGACGAGATCGTCCTCGGTTCCGCTGCGAAGAGCGATGAGGCGTACCTCGTCTTCAACCTGAAGCTCTACAGCGCCTCCGGGAGGAAGCTCGCCCACGACACTGACGCGGCGGCCGAGACCCTCTTCGACGTGCTGGAAGCGGCCGACGGCATTACCGCAGCCCTCATCGGGAAGTTGAGCGACGTGCATATCGGCTTCGGGGAGCTCAGGATCGAGGAAAAATCCGGATTGGGGGGCTACGACGTCTACCTGAACGACGAGCGCATCCGCAACCCGCAGACGATGCTGAAAAAGGTCCTGAACGGCCGATATTCCCTCACCGCGCGTCAGGACCGATTGAGCGAAAACGAGGTGGTATTCCGGACGGACGTCGAGATATTCGAGGACCGGACGACGGAGCTTTCGTTCGCGCTCCCCGGAGCGTCCCGGGAGGAGTACGCCTTACTGGACCGGCGGATCGACGAACTCATGGACGCGACGACGACCGGTTCGGGCCTCGAATCGGCCCTGTCCGCGATCTCCTCTTTCCAGTCGGTCGTGAGGGCGGCGGATTTCGACGACGGGCTGTGCGGCAGGGCCGGGCGAGCCCTGGAGGAAGCGGGCGCCCGCGCGGGCGGACTGCTGGCCGCCGCGGTCGCGGAAGGCGACGCGGGATACGCGGCGAGGAAACCGGATTTCGCGGGCGCGCGGGAAAGGTACGCCGCCGTCTCCCGCCTGCTTAACGATACCTACGCGTATTCCCCGGCGTTCTTCGAACCCTACACGCTGCCCACCAGGGTCCTTCGCGCGAAAGACGGGACGGTATATACGCTGGGCCGCTACTTTTCCGGCGGAGAGGTCGGCAGCCGGCTCTACCGGGTCGCGCCGGGAGGCGATCCGGTCGCTCCCGCCGGCGGCGAGATGACGACGCCGGCGGTGGACGCGGACATCGCGATCGGAGCCGATTCCCGCCTGCGCTTGCTGGACGGAGAGCGCGGGGTCGTCGTCGAGTACGACGGCGCCTTCGCCGTCATGGGCGAAAGGGCGATTCCGGACTTCAAGAGAGAAGGCGATGCGACGTCGGTTTCCCGACTCGCCATCTCGGACGACGGAGTGTACTACATCCTCGCAGCCGGAGGCCCCTACGTTCTCGACCCCAAGGGGGAACGCGACGCCGCTGCGGAGAAGTCGATCGCGCGGGCCCTGCCGCCCTCGGGGAACGTCGCATCCTTCTTCTTCAACCCGGACGGGGAGCTCGTCGCCTTCGACCCCGAAGCCGGGGCCATCATCCGCCTGGACGAGATCGGACGCCCTCTCGTGCCGCCCGCGGTATTGCGCTGTTCAGCCGGACTTTCCGCCATCGCGATGGACGGGGCGGGATCCATCTACGCGGTCGCGCCCGAAGAGAACCGGATCTATAAATTCGCGCCCGACGGCGAGGAGATCACGCATTGGGGCGCCTACGGTTCGGGGGATCAGGCTTTCTCCCGTCCGGAGGGCATTTTCGCCGAGGCGGACGGCGCCCTCCTGGTCGCCGACACGTACAACAATCGCGCCCTCCGCCTGGTTCCGACTTCCCCTCCCCTTGTCATCCCTTCACTCGCGCGGATGGGCCCCGTACTTGTCGACCGCGAGAAAACCGCGGGGAAGGCTGCCGCACGGATGGAAGCCGAAAGCAAGGCTTCGCGTCCCCTGCGCTCCTTCGGCGACCTCCTCGGCTTCGCTGCTTTCGCCGGTGGCGCCGCGGGCGCGACCTGGCTTTCCGCCGTCGAGACGGCGGCCTATTCCGACGCTTTCTCTTCTTACGGGGCCACCGATGAGCCTGAGGAGCTGCGCTCCTATCGGGATGAGATGGATGCGTCCTGGGCGCGTTCGAGCTACGCGAAGCTGGGCGCGTGCGCCTTCGGCGCGGCATCGGGCGCCTTCCTCGGCTCTTTCTTCCTGGACTCGTGGGACGAGACGACCCGCTACGGCCTCACGGTTCGCCTGCTGCGTTCGCGGGAACTGGGCGCCGAGTACGAGATCGACCGGGACCGCTATCGCAGCCTCCGCGGCGCTTCGGCGTTCGGCGCTTTGACGGGCGTCGCTCCGCCCCTCGTTTCCGCCGGCGCCGCGGCCGCGCTGTACCTCTTTGCGCCGGATTCCGAGCCCGTTTCCGCGCTGGCCCTCGCCGCAGCAGGAATCGCGGTTCCTCCCGTCTTCTCCCATCTGTACGGCGGCGAGTTGGACGTCGGACTTTTCCTGGCGGGCCTATGCGCGGACGCGCTGGCCGCAGGCTCGATCTACCTTGCGATGGACGCGGCGTCGCTCAACGAACCCTTCGACGCGGGCGGCGATCCCGTCGCTTCCATCCTCGCTGGCGCGAGGGCGAACGCTCCGCTGCTCCTCATGTCGGCCGCGTTCGGGCTCAGGATGGCGGCGGGTATCCACGACGCCTCCAAAGGTTGGCTGCGCGCGAAGGACTACAATGCGTTCAAGGCGGTACGAAAGAAGGAAGGAGTCTCGCCGCTGTCCGTATCCGTACTCGATCCTGCCTACGGACCCGGCGTCTACCTTACCTTAAGAAATTGACGAGCGAGTAGGCGTCCCAAGCAGGCCATCGGGCGTCCGCGCGGAGCATTTCCAATATCCGCTCGATCTCGCTGTCCATGAGCCAGCCGTTCAGCCTGTAGTTGTACCAATTGCCCGCACTGACCGAGACGTGGTTGCGGAAGAGGATCACGGAATTCGGCTCCACATAAAGGGAACCGAGATTCCTGTCATGCCTGTCCGTCCATGTTCCGCCGCGGGCATTCTTGCAGGAGATCCCGCTCAGACGCACCCGGTAGGTTCCCGGTACGAGGGAGACCGCCGCGTAACCGAACTCGTCGTTTAATATCGCAGTCGCCGATTTCGCTCCCGCCCGGTCCAGGCTTTCTATCGAAAGGACCGCTCCGGTGACCGACATTTCCCGTACGACGAAGTACTTGACGCTGCCAGTGAAGACCACGAGGCTCTCGTCCGGGCTCGCGGGCAGCGGCAGGGTCGAACAGGATACTAGGCCGGCGGTCAGGAGCGCGGCCAGCGCGAGGACCGTGCCGGCTCCCCGTAAGGCGCGTCGCGACGGGCGCGTACTCATTTCTTCCCCTTCAGGCCTTCGATCGAGACTATCGAAAGCCTGCCGTCGGCGAGAGGCACGTAGGCGACGCCTTCGACCACGACGGGGGCTGCGCTCGCGGTCGCCGGAAGCTTCGCCTCGCCGAGAACCGCGCCCGAGGCGCCATCCAGCGCGACGATCCGGCCCTTGTCAAGGACTACGAGGATCAGGTCCCCCGCGATCACGGGAGGCGCGACGGCGCCTTCCACGGGCGCGAACAGCTGCGCTCCGTTCGCCGCGTCCAGCGCGAAGACCGTCTTCTTGGCGAAGGCGTAAACGCCGCGCTTGGAGCAGGCCAGATCCTGGTACACCGCGCTCTGGCCCCCGCCGGGAAGCTGGATCGCCCAAAGCGCCTTGCCCGCGGCCAAGTCCACGGCCGCCACATGGCCCTTGCGGCCCGCGAAGTAGGCGACATCGGCGATGATGCGGGGCGCCTGGGCGACTGACTGCACGACGGAAGTCGGGATGGACCTGACCACGGAGCCCGACGCGCAATCCACGATGAGGAGTTTTCCTTCCTGGTCCGCCAGCACTATGGAGGAACCCCAGGCTACGGGCGTCATCAGGGAGCCGCCCTCGATCGGTATCTTCCCCGAGAATGCTCCGGTGGCTTCGGACGCGGAAAGGATTCCCTCGTTCGTCGTCAGGTACACCGAAGAGCCCGCGACGACCGGGCGGCGTCCGAAAAGGTCGACAGCGGCGGGCGGTAGCGGGCTGCGCGCTGCGATGGCTCCGTCGGCGACGGAAACGGCGACAAGTTCCTTGGTGCCGGTGAACCAGGCCTTTCCGCCGGAGACCGCGACGGCGCCGTTCTCGTTCGGATCGTTCGCCGTCCGTGCGCTCCAAAGCGTCGCTCCCTCGGAGGAAAGTCCGTAAAGGGTACCGGCCCTGTCGGCAGCGACGAGGGACCCGCCGACGGAGGGCGCGAGCGAGACGAGCTTGACCGGTGAGACCGGAGCCGTTCCGAGCAGAATCTTGGCAGCAAGCACCGCGCGGACGGGCGCCTGGCTTGCGGTGACGACGATATTCTCTTTGAAGTCCTCATAACCCTTGCGGCGTACGAGCACTTTCACCGTATCTCCGACAGGGACCCGCGTCCGGTATGATCCGGACCCGACCGGCTTGCCGTCAAGCTCGATGAAGGCGTCTGCGGGTTCCGCCGTCACGGACAGTTCCGCCCTTTCGCGTTCCAGCTTGACGACCGTCCGCTTCGGAAGCGCCTCGCTACCGAGGAGTTCCACCGTCTCGGTAGCGTATCCGGCCCGCGATATCTCCAATGCCGCCCTCTCGCCGTGGAGGAGGGTCAGCTTGAGCGGGGATCCGGGAAGCGCCGCGCCGCTGCGCGAGACCGACGCGTCGGCGGGCGTCAGGGACAGTTCGGTTTCGTAGCTCGCCGGCTCCAATTCCAGGACGAGCTCGTTGCCGGTGCCCGAGACCGTATGCGATACGGCCGCCTTCTTGTATCCGGGGAGGGAGGCGGTGACGGATAGCCTGTCGCCGACGGGATAGGAGCCATCGAAGCTCCCCTTCCCGACGCGTTCCGCGCCGATGAGGATGACGGCGTCCGCGGGCTTCGTCCGCACCGCGACGGCGGCCATGTCGCGCTCCAGGTTAATGAGGTATTCCGTCTGCGTAAACTCGCCGACGGATACCGTTACGGACTTGGACGCGAAGCCGGCCTTGCGGGCTTCGAATACGGCCTCCGCTCCGAGGGCGAGCTCGCCGGTCCAGGAACCGACGCCGATCGCGTTTCCGTCCCGGACGATCTCCGCGTCCGCGGGCACGGTCTTCACGTTCACCTTTTTCGGCAACGCTTCAAGCTCGACCGTGAAAGACGCGCCCTCCGCTCCTGCGGAGGCGGGGACGACCAACTCGTAGTCGCGGGGGGCGTACCCCGCGCGCTCGATGCGGAATTTCCGTACGGAAGCCGGGGGATAGAAAGCCCGCAGCCTGCCGCGGGCGATCGGCGCGCCGTTCTCCAGGATATCGGCGTCGGCGGGAAGCGCCACGAATTCCACCGCGACGGGCTCCGTTTCCTGCACTCCCATGGCGGCGAAGGCCGCGAGCACCGCCCGGGACGACTCGGTAGCGGGCGCGGGTTTGGGCATCAATGCGGTCGCGGCAACGACCAGGCGGGTCGAAGCCTCGATCCGCGCGGTATTCCCCGACTCCTCGCCGGTCGCCGCCTTCGCGGCCATCTCTTTCATGGCGGATTCAAGCTGCGTCGAAAGTATCTCCACCGTCGCGGGCACTTCGACCCCTACTGCAAGCTCTTGGTCTACGGTGACGACGGGCGCGGAAGCCAGTATCGCACGTTCCAAATCCGCCAGCAGAGGCCCGGATTCAATCCCGGCGCGATCGGCTAAATCCCGGATGTCGAGGGCTTTCGGAAGGGCTACGACAGAGCCCTCCCGCACCGTGACTCTGGTACCGGCCGCGTCGGTCCGGACGCCGAATTCGGTTCCGCGGACGCCGCAGATCGCCGATTGGGTCCTGACCGTGAAGGAGCCGTCCCCGGAGAGTTTGGCCACCTTGCACAGTACGTTACCGGTCGCGAGCTCAAGGCGATTGGCGCCGGAGGCAGGGTCGGGGCTTACGGACGCGATAGCCAAACGGGAGGACGCGGAGAGTTTCACGACCGCGGCCCTTCCGAATTGCAGCTCGCAGGTGGAACCCTCTCCGGTGGCGACGACGTCGCTCGCGCGGAGCTCGTCGCCGATGGTCGCGGGTCGTTCGGTGCCCGTTGAGAAGACTGACACCTCGCCCGAGGTGAAGGTGACCGTCACCTTGGAGGCGAGGTCGACTTTCGCCGCGGCCGGCACGGCCGGCGCTTCCGTCTGCTTCGGCGCCTCGGATCCCCTGCCGCAGGCCGCAGCCAGGAGGCAGGCGAGGAGGACGGGAACCGATACGCGCATGCGACGGGAAAAGCGAAAATTCGGGGAGGGATGCATCTTGCGATCTCCTTTTCGGTTATCTCGGAAAGGATAACACGCCGGACCGGGAATCCTCAAGTTGCGCGGAAAAATGGCGCGGGGACGGCGGGCGGCGGGATGGCGGGCGGCTCCGAACGCATACCCGCGTCGAGCCCGGTAGTATCCCGTCGAAGCTTGACGAGGAAACCCTCGTCAAGAACGCCTTCAGCATGCGCCTCTCCCGAAAGAGCCAACTGCCGCGGAAATACAGGGACAGGTTTTCCCGCCAGGTGTTCGGGATTACTTCCTTATGGGTATCCCGTTCCGACCTTCAGACGGTGTGCAGCCAGACCCGCATCTCGCCGGCGCCGCGGTTACCCCAGGCGTAGTAGGGGACCAGGTTGATGTCGCAGGCAGTTCTGGTTGCCGGCAGGGTCGAATAGAGCGGGCCGTCTTCACCGGCCTGGATGCGCCATCCCCTGGCCCGGATACCGGCCACGCCCTCACCCAGGCCAGCGGCGGGCTCCGTGACCAACGGGGCATCCGGATCAAGGACCAGCAGGTGCAGGTCCGGGCCGTTGTCGGCTTCCTCGGCGCAATAAACCAGGGGACCGCGCTGGACCGCCACCAGGCCGGCGGTTTCGCGGACCTTGGGATGCGAACGCAGGAGCCGGATAGGCAGCGTGAATTCAAGCCGGACGGCATCGCCGGATCGCCATTCCCGTTCAATTTCCAGATAACCTTCCTGGTTGGTCCGATGGGCCGATACTGCCCCGTTCACGGAAAAGTCCGCCGGGCCGGCATGTTCCGGCAGCCGCATGCGGAGGGTCCAACGGCCTTCTCCGGCCGGCACATCCACCAGCCGGAGCCGGATGTCGCCTTCCCAAGGATAATGGCCGTCCTGCTCGATCCGGATCGGGCCGCTGGCCGCGGGCAGACTGGCCAGGCTGGCCGCGTATTGGTGGACCCAAATGCCGCTGGAGTCATGGCTGTACTGGAATTGGCTGACCGAGCAGACCAGGCGGGCGATGTTGGGAGGGCAACAGGCACAGCCGAACCATCGGATCCTTTCGGTCTTGACGTGGTCGTGGTCCTTGCGGGCCCTGGCCACTCCGGGTACGACTTCAAGCGGATTCACATAGAAATAGCGGGTGCCGTCGAGGGAGATGCCGGACAGCGCGCCGTTGTACAGGGCACGTTCCAAGGTGTCGGCATATTGCCGGCGCGCTGAGGCCAAGGTCATCCGCCAGGCCCAGAAGATCAGGCCGATGGCGGCGCAGGTTTCGGCGTAGGCGGTGTCGGGAGGCAGGTCCCAGTCGATGGTGAAGCGTTCGCATACCGCTTGGGAACCAAGCCCCCCGGTCACGTACATGCGCCGGTTGACCGTGCTTTCCCAAAGGCATTCCAGGGCCCGGCCCATGGTCGGATCACCGCTATGCCGCCACTGGTCCGCCATGGCGCAGAACAGGTACATGGCCCGGACCGAGTGGCCGTCGGCATGGGCCTGTTCGCGGACCGGGGCATGGTCCTGATAGTAGTCAGCCTGGTGCCAGGGATTTTCCCCGGTCACCGGCCATGCCAGGACCTTGCCGTTGTCGATGACGCCGGGATGGCGCCCGCGTTCTTCGACGAAAAAGGTCGCAAGATCCCGGTAGCGGGGCTCGCCGGTCAGTTCGAACAGGCGCCAGAGGGCCAGTTCGATCTCCGGATGCCCGCAGTAGGCGATGGTTTTTTTGGGACCCTTTCCGAAATGCCTGTCCAGGTGGTCGGCGTAACGGATCATGATGTCCAGGAAACTCCGCTTGCCGGTGGCTTGGTAATAGGCGATGGCGCCCTCCATCAGGTGGCCGCCGCAATACATCTCGTGGCCCATGGCGAAGTCGGTCCATTTCTTGTCGGGGGCGGCCATGCTGAAGTAGGTGTCCAGATAGCCGTCGGGCTCCTGGGACAGGCCGATCAACTCGACAACGCCGTCGATGATGGTTTCCAAGGTCGGATCGGGACGGTCGGTGAGTCCGTAACTGGCCGCTTCGATCCATTTGCCGATGTCGCTGTCCTGGAAGATCAGGCCATAGAAAGTACCGTCGGAACGGCCGGAAGCGATCCGGAAATTTTCCACGGCATGGCTGGGTTCGGCGCCGGGGATCTGGTCGTTGAGGGCCTTCCACTGGTAGGGAATGACTTCCCGGGTGATGTTGTCGATCCGCTGGCGCCAAAAACCGCCGGTTATCCTGATGCCGGCCAGAGGCAGGGCTTTCATGTCTTTCATTTACCTTATTCCTATACCAAGCGTCACCCGGAGGGGCGCCCTTGTTTGATTCAACCCTTGATGCCACCCATGGTGAGCCCTTCTATGAAGAACTTCTGGGCGATGAAGAACACCGCTATCAACGGGGCGACCACCATGGTGGCGGCGGCCATCAGGATGTGCCAGTACGAATTATATCCGGACAGCAGCGACTTCAGCCCCAAGGCCAGGGTGAACATTTTGCTGTCGTTCAAATAAAGCAGCGGTCCCATGAAATCGTTCCAAGTGTTGAGGAAGGTGAAGATCACCAATACGGCTATGACCGGCTTGGCCATCGGCAGGATGATGCTGACGATGATCCGGGGATAGGAAGCGCCGTCCACGACCGCCGCTTCGTCGAACTCGAAGGGGATCGTCCGGAAGAACTGGACCAGCATGAAGATGAAAAAGGCGTTCCCGAAGAAGGCCGGAACGAACAGGGGCAGGAAAGTCCCGAGGCCGCCCAGCCAGTTCCATTCGATGAAGGTGGGTATCAGGGTTACCGACGTCGGGATCATCAGGGTGCCGATGCTCAGCGCGAACATCAGGCTTCGTCCCCGGAACCGCAGCCGGGCCAGGGAAAAGGCGATGATGGTGTTGGAAATGACCGCACCGATGATGTTCATGACCACCAGGAAGATGGTGTTGATGTAGTACCTGCCAAAGGGAATGACCTTGAAGGTCTCCCGGTAGTTCTGCCATTGCGGCGTCTCGGGGAGCCATTTTGGGGGATAGGAGAATATTTCCTGCATGGTCATCACGGAGCTGCGCAATTGCCATAAGAACGGCAGCAGGCAGGCCGCGGCGCCGACGCAAAGCGCCCCGTAGGTCAGGACGCGGACGGCGGTATATTTCATGCGGGTCATTTTTTGTCTCCGCTATAGTAGACCCAACTCTTGGACGATTGGAACACGATCAGGGAGATGAGTACGGTAACGATCAGCAATACCAGGGCCAGGGCATTGGCATAGCCCATCTTGGAGAATTGAAAGGCTTGTTTGTACAAATGCAGGACGTAGGTGAGAGAGGCGTTGGACGGCCCTCCGTTGGTCATCACATAAGGTTGGGTGAAGGTTTGCATTCCGCCGACTATGCCCATCACCAGGTTGTAGAACAGGATGGGACTCATGAAGGGCAGCACGATGTTGCGCATCCGGTGCCAGGCATTGCCGCCGTCGATGGTGCAGGCTTCCATCAGCTCCTTGGGAATGTTCTGCAGGCCGGCCAGGAATATGATGACGATGTTGCCGACGCTCCACAGGCTCATCAGTACCAGGCTGGGGATGACCAGATCAGGATTTCTCAGCCATTCCTGGGTGGGCAGACCGAGTCCGTCCAGCATCAGGTTGAACAGGCCGAATTGGGGATTGTACAGGAACATCCACAGGGCGGTCGAAACCATGACCGGTATCAGGGAGGGCAGATAGTAAATGGTCCGGAAGATGCCCATACCCTTCACCTTGGTGTTGAGCAGCAGGGCCATCGAAAAGGCCAGCGCCAGCTGCAGGGGAACGCTGGTCAGCGTATACAGGAACATGACCGAGACGGATTGCCAGAACAAATGGTCCTGGAAGAACATGAACCTGAAATTTTCCAAACCGATGAACTGGGCCGGCGAGATCATGTTCCATTTGAAGAGGCTCATGAATACGGAGACTCCGACCGGAAAAGCTACCCAGAGCGTCAGTCCCAGGGTGAGCGGCAGGATCAGTATCCATCCCCACAAGGTCTCTTTTTTCAGTTTCATCGGGACTCCAAAAAGGGGGGAGCCGATGCTCCCCCGCGGTGCGCGTCACAGGAAGTATATTACCAGGTGCCCTGCAGCAGGCCGGACTTGCGGATTTTGTCGGCGGCGGTCTTGAGGGCGGTTTCGGCGGAAGCCTTGCCGATCCAGACCTTGTCCAATTCAGGATTGATGTACTCAGCCCAGAGCTGGTCATAATTCTTGATGCCGATAGGCTCGGCCCGGGCGACGGTCATCGAGTCGACGACCGCGGCCTTGAAGCCATCGGGGTGGGCCGGGTTGGACAGCCACTTGTTCAGGTCGTCTTTGTTGGAGTACCAGGAAGCCTTGGTCGGCATCCACAGGCCGCCGGCATAAAGATTGAGGGTCTTCTCCGGGGTCATCATCCACTTCTGCAGCTTCCAGGCTTCCTCGGGATGCTTGCTGGTCTTGTAGACCACGTTGACGCCGGATATGTAGAGCTGGGCAGGCTTCTTCTGGATGGGCAGGGCGCCGACCCCAAGAGGGAAGCTCATCTTGGCAAAGTCCAGCATTTCCCAGGCGCCTGAGATGTAGAAGGCCAGCTGGCCGTTCTGCATCAGGACCTTGGGGTCGGTGGAACCGGCGGACTGGTATTCGGTGCTTCCGGGTGCGGACATGACCTTGTTTTTCAGGCGCAGGTCGGCGAGGCGCTGGATGGCCTGGACGGTGGCCGGGCTGTCGACCAGGATCTGCTTGCCGTCGACCGAAAAGACTTCGCCGCCGTTGCTCCAGATCGCCGGATACAGCATGCCTGACCAGACTTCATGGTTGACGCCGAACTGGGTGATCTTCTTGGGGTCAAAGCCGCTGTCGCCCGGATGTTTGCCGTTCTTGTCGACGGTCAGCATGGTCCAGTATTTGACCGCCTGGTCCCATGTCCAGGCCTTGGTGTAATCGGTGGGCGGCAGAGGCACGCCGGCGGCCTGCAACAGCTTCTTGTTGTAGTACATGACCTGGGCTTCGGCAGCGGTGTACGCGCCGATGATCTTGCCGTTCTGGGTGATCCAGGTCTGTGCCAAATAGTCCTTCTTCAAATTGTCCTTGGCGATATAGGTGGTCAGGTCGAGGAAGAATCCGTTGCTGCCGTATTCATGGACACTCTCGGGGCGGAAGTATCCAACATCAGGGAGGGTGTCCGATTCAGACATTGCTTTGAGCTTGGCGTCGAATTCGGCCTTGGTTCCGGGGGCAAACAGGGGATTGACGGTTATGCCGGGATTGGCGGCCTCAAAATCCTTGAGCGCCTGTTTGGTGGCCTCATCCTCGGCCGGGCTACCCCAATACATATAGGAGAGCTTGACATTGTCCGCAAAAACGCCGCTTGCGACGCATCCGGCAAGCAAAAGGACGCATATTGCTGACTTGATTCCTTCCTTCATTATTATTCCTCCTGATGGAACTTCCCATCGGTCTAGATTATCAGCCTCATTGACCTGCGCCGTATACTGCCATAATATCTACTTTTGGTGACGCATTCCGACTATTGCCGCATCGGAATTGGAGAGCTCCCATGCACTACTTCCAGTTTCCCGGCTTTCGTTCCCTGCATGCCGACAACTGCGGTTGCGCCATGCTTTCCCCGCCATGGATCCACCCGCGGCGCAAGTTGGGCTCCTCGGTCCTGATCGTCGGCTACCGGGGCAGGGTGCCGATCGTCAACATGGATGAAGAGTACTGGATCGCCCCGGGGACAGTCACGTTGCTGCCGGCCGGTCAGATACATTACGGTTCGCAGGCGATCAGCGCGCCCGCCATGTATTTCTGGTTCCATTTTACCACGCTCAAGCCTCCGGTCATCGTCGAGGCGGAGGAAGCGGACACCATCTTCAGCGATCCGGCGATCACCTCGCACAAGCTGGATGGCGCGGCCCTGCTGCCCCTGCATTTCATCCTGGAGGACGCGGAGCCGGTCCATCAGATCTTTCATGACCTTTTGTATGAACAGGAAAATCCCTCGTATACCAGCCTCAAATTTCAGATCATGTTCCAGGGCCTGATCATCCGCCTGACCGAATGCGTCATTGCCGGCCATCAGCCCGGAGCGGCCGGGTCGACCCGGACCAGCGTAGCCTACGATATCGTAACTTGGTTGACCGAACATCTGACGGATCCCAACCTGTCGATCAAAATGATTTCGGCGGCCATCGGGCTCAACCCGGATTATGCCGGCAGGCGTTTCAAGGAGACCATGGGCCTGTCGGTCGGCGAGTACGTATTGAAAAAACGTGTGGAAATGGCGATCCGCTTCCTGCAGGAAACCGGGGAAACGGTCGAACGGATTGCCGGCCAGTGCGGCTTCGGCACCGTCCGCAATTTCCTCAGGCAGTTCAAGGCCGAGCGCGGCATGACGCCGACCGAAATCCGGAAGCGGCATCGTATCATGCATGTCAATTCGCTCTGAGGCATGGCCGGCGCTGTCCGCCCGGTGGCCGGTTTCATCCGGCAGGATGAACGCCTACCATCAGAGTGCCGGATTCAGTACAGGGAATTTGCGGAATCCCCAATACCTGATTTCGTCAGACCATGGACGCCCGATTCGTAACGATTGTGTCACCACCGGCTCCAATACCAGCGCGACATTCCCGTGAAGCCACTGCCCAATTTGACACTCGAAACGGGTATTTTGGTATCAGGGACGACCGCCCCTGAATGGACAAAGGTATCGATAGTAGTCGATTATGATCGATGATATGAAGCGCAGAAATTCAACCTCCATTCTCACATGGTCGGGGCTGGCAGTATTACCGGGCGTTCCCCGCTCGCACCGCCCCGCCGATGATACTGGCCGTGAGGAGTATCAGATAGGTTTCGAGGGCGAATGCGAGAATATGCTGCGCTCCTTCGGTCTCAATCGCCGGAATCCGCCCTCTTTACGGATGAATGCCCGCCAAGCGATCGTTTCCGTTTTTCCGGGCATTTCCCCGCCGGTTGGGACCGAAAGACCGTATTCCCGCTCCCGCGCGGAAGTACAATGTGACCGGGAACGGGGAAAGCAAACATGGATCTGAAAGACATCGAGTATCTGATGATGCTCGATGAGGAGCGTAATATCACCAGAGCAGCGGAAAGGCTCGGGCTTTCCCAATCGACCGTAAGCAGTTTCTTGCTGAACCTGGAAAAGGATGTCGGAAGCGCGCTGTTTATCCGTCGCCGGAATACATTGATACCGACCGGGACGGGGGAAATCTATCTTGATTCGGCCAGGCAAATGGCCAGCATCAAGATGCATACTTATCAAGCGATCCAGGCGATCGGCGATCCCGCGGCGGAGAAGATTTCCATTGGCGCATCCCCGAACCGGGGGTCCCATATCATGATGGACATTTATCCGGAAATCATGAAACGATTCCCGCGCCTGAAGTTGGAAATTCTTGAAGGCAATGCGGAATCACTCCGCAAGAAGCTTCTGGACAATCGGGTGGACATGATACTGAGCGGAATCTCATCTCTGTCCGATCAACGATTCTCCTTCATAAAAATGAACCGGGAAGAGATTCTGCTAGCCGCCCATGAATCGTTTCCGCTGGCCATGCGCGGAAAAACGATTCCGGGCTGCCTTTTCCCCGTTATAAGAGTCGCCGACGTATGCGATACCCCGCTCGTCCTCATGAGCGAAGGAACCGCGATACGGGATCTTTCGGATAGTTTCCTTGCGCTGAAGGATTTCGAACCTACGATCATCTGCGAATCCGAGGATATACGCTTTGCGTGCAACCTCATCCAGCGCGGGGCGGGGGCGGGATTCATTCCTATTCATTTTCTGCGGGAAATGAAGAACACGAAGGCTTTTTCCCTTGAACCACGCAGTTTTATGGATCTTGGCGTATTGCACCTCAAGGGCAGGATTCTTAATTCGGTGGAGAGGTACGTCGTCTATCTCATCTACAAGCTCGAAGCCAGGGCATCGCCGGGACTGTCCCCCTTGACCGAAGAAACCGCTCGGCTCATCCGGGAATTCGAGAAGGCGTAGCGTATGGACTTGCGGCAATTGAGAAATATTATTGCGATCGCCGAAGAAGGCAATATCACCCGGGCGGCGGAGAAAGTGTTCATATCCCAGCCGGCGCTGAGCCAATTGCTGAGAAAACTCGAGCACACTCTCGGCACTCCGCTGTTCATTCGGGAAGGAAAGAGGGTGATTCCCACCAGGGCCGGCAAGATATACCTCAACGGGGCGCGGGCCATCCTGAATATCGCGAAAGCGCTGGACCAAAAACTGGGAGAGACAACACGGAAGGCAGAACAGGATCTGAGGCCTACAATCGGGTCGCCGGACCAGTAGCCATCGATTCTGCTTATACAAGGTATTCAATAATAATATTGGCTATTTATTTAATCCCCCCTTAACATAACCTGACGAAAGCATATAACCGATCTTTCCACCAGAAGCAAGAGTACGCCCAAGCGACTATTTCAGCCGGAAGGCGCTTTTGTGTAATTAACTATCGATTCTGCGTATGCTTTTGTCAAAACGAATTCGTTCCAGGAGGCATTGAAATGAAAAGACCCGCATCGGCTTTGATTATGGGCTTACTGGCCGCCGGCCTCGTGTGCGCAAACGGACAAGGCCAATCGGAAACGGCGGACGCCGCCCAATTGCAAAAGACTCTGACTATGTACGTCGGCGCCAAGGCCGGAGGCGCCAGCGACATAGCCGCCCGTACGCTCACTACCTACCTGCAGGCATCGACGGAAATCAATTGCGCGGTCGTAAACCAGGATGCCGCGGCCGCATACCAAAGCGTCCTTTTGGCCAAACCCGACGGTACGACCTTTACCGTACAGCACCCTGGCATCATCGTCTCCTACCTGGCAGGCGGAATCGACTTTGATCCCCGGGAGAAATTTTCGGTCATCTGCGAGTACGCCGACATGGGCGACAACGCACTGATCGTTCCCGCGAAGGCGCCATATTCGGACATGAAGGAATTCGTCGATTATTGCAGAAGCCATCCCGGAGAGGTCTCCGCCGCGATCGCCACGAACTCTACTTCCCAGTTGATCATGGGTCTCGTTACCCGGGCCACGGGCATCAAGCTCAAGTTCGTTGAAGCTTCGTCCGAATCGGACAAGCTCACCGGCATTGCCGGAGGATTTATCGGTTTCGCCAATTGTTCGTTGAAGAACGCCAAGCAGTACGAGGAAGCCGGGATGGTCAAGGTAATGGGGACGTTCGGCTCGGGTAAGGACAATAATCCGAGATACCCCCAATGGAAATCCCTGCCGCAACAAGGCTACGACGTAACCATAAACGGGCGGGTCTTTCTCTTCGCTCCCGCCGGCATCGACGACAAGCTCGCCGAAGCCTATAACCTGGCCTTGAAGAATATCGTGACCGACAAGAAGGCTTCCGAAACGTTCGGCGCCCTGGGCGGCAGCATCGTATGGGCCGATCTCGCTACGTCTAGGAAGAACTTCAATGACGCGTTCGATGAGTTTAAGCAGATAGCGGACGAATTGGGAATGACGAAAATAAAGTAGGCCGCGGAAACGGGTAGTCTTTTTGATAGTCTACCCGTTTCCGGTTTTTTAGACCGAATAGCTCAAGAGGTGACATAGAATATGCGTTTTCAAGAATCAAGATCGAAAAAGGACATCATCGGCGGATTGCTTTTCGCCCTGCTGGGCGTTGCGACTCTCGCTTTAACGACCCGAATACAGGTCAGGCCCAACCTGACCGAACCGGGTGGTCGCCTGTTTCCGAACATCGCAGGCGTCGGATTGATTCTGTGCGGAATAGGCATGGCCCTCTACCGGGAACCGTCCAAATCCAAGCGGAAAGACGGAGAAGAGGGGGAATTGCCTTTCCTGGACAAGGAGGGGGCCAAGAGGCTGCTCTTGTTCTTCTCCTCTCTCCTGTTCTATTTCCTGGCCCTAAAATATCTCGGTTTCCTCGTCGCTACGCCCTTCGCGTCGTTCTTGTTCATCAGGTTACTGAAATCCGAACGAAAGGCGTCGATCCCTGCGTCGATCGCGCTATCCGTCGGGTTTACCGGCCTCCTGTATTTCTCTTTCAACTACGGATTCAATATCTACCTGCCCAAGGGCATGCTTTTTTAAGGAGCTTGCGGTATGGATCAATTCTTCGGTGCCTTTCTCCCTTTATTCCAACCCTTGCCTTTGCTGCTCCTGGTCTCCTGCTCTTTCGCCGGTATAATTTTCGGCGCTATTCCGGGATTGTCCGGGGGCATGGGCGTTTCGCTGCTGCTTCCGCTCACGTTCGGAACCGATCCCCTGCTCGGTTTCGCGGCGATGATCGGCATGTGGGTTGGCGGCGTCTCGGGAGGATTCATCGCGGCGGTGCTGATCGGAATTCCGGGAACGCCGTCTTCGATAGCCACCTGTTTCGACGGGTACCCCATGAGCCGGAACGGCGAGACCGTCAAGGCGCTAAGTATCGGCATCGTCGCGTCGTTCATCGGTACGTTGGCCAGCACGATCATCGCCGTAATCCTGAGCCCGGTAATCGCGAGATTCGCCGTCAAACTGGGACCGTGGGAATACTTCTCCCTCTGCTTCTGCGCGATGATGCTCGTATCCTCCTTGTCAGGGCGAAACATCTTCAAGGGCATGGCCGGTGCATTGTTCGGGCTCCTACTTTCGATGGTCGGAACCTCCGTCATGGACGGAGTCCACCGTTTCACGCTGGGAACACAGTACCTGAAAAGCGGCGTAGACATGGTGACCATGATGCTCGGTATGTTCGCGTTTCACCAGATCGCCATGGATTACGCCGGCGGAACGCAGGCTTTGCCGAAAGTTGACGCGAAGATCAAGGGTTTCGGTTTAAAACTCAAGGACGTGACGTCGAATATAGGCGTCATCGTCAGGACCTTCCTGATCGGCCTGTGGATCGGTTTCCTTCCGGGTATGGGAGCGGGAATCTCCAACATTCTGGCATACGGACACGCGAAATCCACTTCCGGGAATCCGGAAAATTTCGGAAAAGGCGAACCGGCCGGCGTGTGGGCTTCGGAAGTTTCCAACAACGCCTCGGTCGGCGGCGCGGTCATACCGATGATATCCCTCGGCATTCCTGGAGACGGCGTGACCGCCCTTCTCCTGGTCGGCCTGATGGTCCACGGGCTGCAGCCCGGCCCGCTTTTCCTGATGAGCAATCCCGAAACCGCCTACATGATTTTCGCCGCGATCATAGTGTCGGCGTTCATCGTGCTGGCGATGCAAACCTTCGGTATCCGTTGGTTTCCGAAACTGCTGGGAGTCCCCTACCATTATCTCTTTAGCGCGATCCTGATCCTCTGCTTCATCGGAGCCTTCACCAGCGCGAACAATATCGTCAGCATCTTCGCCGCAATCCTATTCGGCATGATCGGAATCCTTTTGGATTACTTTGATATACCTATGGGCCCCATGGTGCTGTCATTCATTCTCGGAAGTAAAATCGAGGAATACTTGCGCAAGGGAATCAGCTATACCGATGAGGGAATATCGGCGTTCGTTACCCGGCCGGTTTCCCTTCTGTTCCTGCTGCTCGGCGTCGCCAGTTTCGTTTGGCCGTTAATCAAAAACAAACTCGCGCGATCGGGCGGCTCAAAATTTAACGCCGAAAAGACCTGAAAGGCCTGAAAGGCGAAAAGGACGACATCGATGATTGACACAACCGACGAAGAACGCCTGATCGCAAACAGCTTGCGGGAAACGGGGCGGGGTTCCGACGAGTTTCCCTCCGCTTACGTACGTTACCAGGATTTTGTGGAAAAAGAAAAAAGGGATATTGAAACCTCCGGGGGAAAGACGACCGTCTATATCCTGAAGTCAACGGATCGGAAATCCCGGGCCCCCGTCCACATCTATTTGCACGGCGGCGGATTTGTGATCGGACACGGGGAAAGGGATCTCTACTTCTGTTCCCGTTTGGCCTCCCAAACGCGCGGCATAGTCGTGGATATCGATTACAAACTCGCGCCCGAATACAAATACCCTGTCGCATTCAACGAATCCTATGACGTGACGAAATGGGTCTTCGATAACATCGACCAGCTCGGCGGAGATCCCGATGCGGTTACGATCAACGGATATAGCGCGGGCGCAAACCTTGCAACCGCCGTCGCCCTGAAAGCGATCGAGACGAGAGATTTTCAGCTCCGAATGCTCCTGATGAATTATGCGATCATCGATCTGGTCACAGACCCTGGGGAAAAGGGGGCCGGCGAAGGTTCCGTTCTCGCCGAACGGGGGCGCTTGTTCAACAGGCTCTATACGGGAGACGACCGCGAAATCATGAAATCTCCGTATGTTTCCATGCGCTTCGCCCAAGACGGAGCGCTCGCGCGTCTGCCTGAAACCGTAATCGTTACGGCCGGAAGAGACTCGCTCCGTTTCGAGTGCGAGGTATTCGCCAAGCGCCTTATCGAACTCGGCGTCAAGATCACCGCCAAGCGATTCCTGGATTCCAACCACGGATTCGTCATTAATTGCGCAAATCAGTGGGATGAAGCCCAAAAAATGACGATCGGTATCCTGGACAAGTTGTAGTCTGCGTCAATTCGATGTTCCCGGAAGCGATTGCCTACGGGAACATCGTCCATTTTTCCTTTCGCGGAGTCAAGGTTCTGCCGAGTATCCGACGGAGGATTGGCTATTGGATTTATCACACCGGCAGATCGCATTCGCGATACCGAAAATCCTGCGGCTTTGGCTTCAAAGCAATCTGCGGTTATTCGGGAAGAGTACGGCGACATGTTGGCCGCGGCGAAGTTCTTCATGTCCCGGCTGATTCCTTCCGCCGTTCTTCCATAATCGCGGACGTACCATAAAAGCTCCATAACAAAACGTTATGCCTTCTTCATCCCCCGTTTATTCGTTTTCGCTCTCCGGACGGCTAACTTCGTCATGAAACGGAGGCAACCATGTCAATCATTTCCCTCAGCGGCGTCAAGAAAACCTATCCCCTCGGCAAGACGGAGGTACGCGCCGTGAAGGGCGTAGATTTCGAAATCGCCAAGGGCGACTTCGTCTCCATCGCCGGCCCGTCCGGCTCCGGGAAGTCCACGATATTGAACCTGATCGGCTGCATCGACACGCCGAGCGAAGGCAGGGTGGAGATCGACGGCGTGCATACGGCGGATATGAAGGACCGGGAAATCACCCTGCTGCGCCATCGCACCCTCGGTTTCATCTTCCAGTCCTTCAACCTGATCCCGGTCCTGAACGTGTTCGAGAACATCGAGTTTCCCCTGCTCATCGGAAACAAACCCTCACCCAAGGCGGAGCGCAAGGCATGGGTGGATTTCCTGATCGAAGAGGTCGGCCTTTCCGCCTGGACCAGACACCGCGCGAACGAACTTTCCGGCGGCCAGCGGCAGCGGGTGGCCATCGCGCGGGCCCTGGCGACCAAGCCCAAGATCGTGCTCGCCGATGAACCTACGGCGAACCTGGATTCCGAAACCGGCGAAGCCATCATCGAACTCATGAAAAAGATGAACAGGGACCTCGGCACCACCTTCATTTTCAGCACCCACGACCAGAAGATCGTTGACATCGCCGACCACGTGATACGCCTGAAGGACGGCTTGGTTTCGGAAAACTACAAACCTGAGGGCGGCGGAAAATGATCGTCCTCAAAATCGCCTTCCGGAATCTGGTCGAGCACAAGACAAAGACGGCCATCATCGGTTTCCTGATCGCCTTCGCGATCGCCTTCCTGGTCGCGGGCAATTCCGTCATGGACAGCGTGAAGTCGGGCATGCGCGAGAGCTACGCGGAGAACTATACCGGGGACCTCATCGTTCATGGGGTTTCCGACGAAGACTTCTCGCTCATCCAGATGGGACCCGGCGCATCGGACATGCCTACGGTGCCGGCCTTCCCGAGGCTCCGCGCCGCTGCGGAAGCCGCGTCCTCGGCGGTCTCCGTCCTCCCCCTCGTCTCCGGCGCCGCCTCGATCAGCGTCGACGAGGAAGCCGCAGGGATGGCCTTCCTCTGGGGCGTCGACTTCGCCGACTACGCGCGGATGTTTCCGGACAGCCTGAGCTTCGTCGAAGGCGGTTTCCCGTCGGCCGCGGGCGCCTTCGTCCTTTTGTCGGAGACGGTGCGGGACGAGGCCGAAAAGGAAACCGGACGCAGGCTCGGCACCGGCGACAAGGTGACCCTCGGCGGCTTCGGCGCGGCCGGCGCCAGGTTGCGGGAGGCCACGGTAACGGGCGTCTTCAAATTCGAACGGGGGGGCGCACAGCTGGAGCGGGTGTCCATCGTGGACGCCTCCACCCTTCGATCGCTGAAGGGAATGACGGTCGCGTCCGCGGCGGGGGCTCCGGCGTCCGCGGCCGGAGCCGCGGACGTCGCCGTCGCCGGAGCGGAAATATCGGAGGACGAGCTTTTCGGCTCGGGCGAACTGACTTCCGATGCAGCGTCGCCGGCGGCGGACACGCCGGCGGCGGGCACTCCCGCGGGCGCCAACGCGGGCTTCGACTTCGACGGCATACTCGGCGACGTCTCGGTGCGCGACAAATACGCCGCGACGGACTCGGACGCCTGGAATTTCCTGCTGGTCCGCCTCGGCGACGAGGCGGCCTTCCCCGCCGCGAAGGCATCCATCGAATCCGCGATCGCCGAAGCGGGCGTGAAGGCGGAAGTATCGGATTGGCGATGGGGCGCGGGACTGGTCGCTGAATTGGCGTATTCGATCCAGATCATCTTCAACATCATCGTGCTCGTCATTTCCGTCGTCGCCGTCATCATCATCATGAATACGCTGGTCATCTCGGTGACGGAACGGATCCCGGAGATCGGCACCATCCGCGCGATCGGCGGCAGCAAGGATTTCGTGCGGTCCATGATCGTATGGGAGACCCTTTCGATTTCCGTCGTTTTCGGATTCCTCGGTATCCTGGTCGGAGCTGCGGCCATCGGCATCGCCAATCGCGCGGGGATCGAATCGGACAACCTGTTCTTCCGGTTGCTGTTCGGCGGTTCCCTGTTCCGGCCGCTCCTCTCGGCCGGAGCGGTCGCCGGGAGCCTCGCGGCCACCGCGGCTATCGGGCTTTTATCCAGCCTGTATCCGACGGCGGTCGCCCTGAAGATCAGCCCAGTCAAAGCCATGCAGAAAGGCTAAGGAAACAACCATGAACCAATCCCTTCGCATCGCGGCGCGCAACGCGGGCCGCCAGAAGAAACGCAGCTTCCTGCTCGGCGGCGCCGTCGCGTTCGGCTTCCTCGTCATAACCCTCGTCAACGGCTTCACCGCCGGCATCGTCTCCACGGTGAAGGAGAACTTTTCGTACGCCTTCGGCGGCCACCTGTATTTCTCGGGGGCGGTCGTCAGCGACCGCGGTTCGGAGATCGCCCTGATAGAAGACGATTCCGCGGCGGTCGCGGCCATCGCCGCCCTCGGCAAGGTCGCCGCGGTCCACCGCAGATCCCACGGGACGGGATCCCTGTACTTCGGCACCGCGGAAGAATCCCAACGGATCGTCGGCGTCGATTTTTCCGACGAAAGCGATTTCCGGGAAAAACTGGAAATAAACTCCGGTTCGCTCGCGGATTTGGAAAAGCCCGGATCCCTCGTGCTTCCCGACGAAACCGCGCGCAAGCTCGGCGTCGGTTTGGGCGAGACCCTCATCTTCAAGGTCCCGACCGTGACCGGACAACAAAACGTCGGCGAATTCGTCCTCATAGCGACCACACCGGGCGGCGGTCTGGGCATCGGGTCAGGCTATACAGGAAAAGCGGCGCTCAACGAGCTGATCGGACTTGAGCGCGACGGCTTCCAGACCATCAACGTCCATCTATCCGACGTAGCCGGGACGGCCGCGGCCGCTGAGCTCGCGCAGGCCGAACTGGCGCGCCGCGGGCCGGTCGAGCCGCGGGACGAAGGCGGCGACGTATCGTCCAACATGCACCAAATGCGTCGCATGATCGGCATGGGCGGGGTGAATTCGGTGGACGCCGAGGAACGCTGGGAAGGCACCAAATTCACCCTGACCACCATCGAAGACGCGATGGCTCCGGTATTGTCCTTAGTGAAGGCCCTGGACGCGGTTTCCTTCGGCGTCTTCATCGTCCTGATGCTGATCATCATGGTGGGGATCCTCAATTCATACCGGATGGTCATGATCGAACGCAGCGCGGAAATCGGCACCATGCGGGCGATCGGCGTCCAAAAGAGCGGCATCAGGGACATCTTCCTCTGGGAAGCGCTGACGGTCTCCGCCGCGGGCGCCGCGGCCGGGTTCCTGCTCGCGCTGTCCGTCATCGCCCTCGCGTCCCTGGCCGACTTCTCGGGCGCCAGCTTTTTCACCCTCTTCCTGTCCAAAGGCCGCCTCGTGTTCCTTGTCGCTCCCCTGGCGAGCCTGAGGAACTTCCTGATCCTCTGTTCCATGAGCCTCGCGGCGGTATACCTGCCGGCGCGTGCAGCCTCCCGCCTGGAGCCGGCGCAGGCGCTGCGCTCGAGCTATTGACCGAATCCGAAGGAGCCTTACCATGATTTCCGATACCATCAGGCGCGCGGCCCTGGCCGCCGTCCTCTCGCTTTCCGCCATGGCCGCGGGAGCGCAGGCCCCCGATTTTCCCTCCATCCTCAGGACGATAGACGAACGGAGCAACTTCTCCGGGCGCGACTTCGCCGCGAAGATGCGTTTCGCCTCCGACGACCCCGAAAAGGGCAGCGAGATCCGCGCGGCTCGGACCTTCCGGAGGGACGACGACGACGCCTTCCTTATCCTCTTCCTGGAACCCGAGTCCCAGCTGGGCCAGGGCTACCTCAAGGTGGATGAGAACCTCTGGTTCTACGATCCGGAAAGCCGGAAATTCACCCACAGTTCGATGAAGGAGAACCTCCAGGGGACGGATGCCAAGAACTCCGACTTCGGCCAATCCGCCCTTTCCGCCGACTACAAGGTAACCGCATGGAAGGAAGGCAAGCTCGGCGCCTACGAAGCCTGGATCGTCGACCTCGAGGCGACAAACAACGAGGCGACCTATCCCTTCAAAAAGGTCTCGATCTCCAAAAAAGACGGACTGCTGCTGAAGAGCGAAGACTACTCGCTCTCCAAACGGCTGCTCCGGACCTCCTACTACACGAGCTACGCCAAGGCCGGCAATTCCTACGTCGCCGACAAGATCCTGTTCGTCGACGCCCTCGTGAAAGGCAAGAAGACGCAGATCGCGATGACGGAAATCTCGGTGGAGCGCCTGCCCGACTCGGTGTTCACCAAGGCCTACGTGGAAAGGGTGAACCGATGAGGAGCGCCATATCGGCGGCGGCCGCCGCGCTCGTCGTGTTGCTCGCGGCGGCGGGCGGCGCCGTCCCTGCCTTCGCGCAGGATGAAGGATACTCCGACGAAGAAATGTTCGGCGGCGGGACCGGGCTCGTGACGGAGACGTCGGAGGCTGCGGCGTCGGGGGCCGGCGCGGCGTCGGGGATCGGCGCGGCGGGCAGCCTGCTCAAGTCGGAAACGGTAAAGATCGGCGGCGCGTTCTACATGACGCTTGAAGGAACGGGCGACCCCGACGAATGGGGATCGGATCCGCTGCGCTATCTCGCGCCTTCCGCCGTCCTGCGGACGGACCTCTACGCCGACGCGAGGCCTGACGAGGACTTCCGCGTTTTCGTGAAGGGCGGCCTGGAATACCCGGAGGAGGGGAACGCGGACCTCAAGCTGAAGGAGGCTTTCGCAGACCTGGTTCCGGTCGACGGCGTCTTCGTGCGGGCCGGCAGGCAGACGGCGAACTGGGGCGTCGGCTGGTTCTTCAGCCCCGCTAACCTGCTGGATCTGGCTACCGTCGATCCCGAGGATCCGGAGGCCGAACTGCCCGGCCCCCTCGCGATCAAGGTCCAGGTTCCGACCGGCGCGGATAATTACTACGCCTACGCGCTGCTCGACGACGCGGCGGAGGGCGGCCCCGCGGCGCTGGCACCCAAGGCCGAATGGGTGATCGGTTCCGCCGAAGTCGCCCTCGGCGGCATCTGGAGCGCTTCGGATCCCTGGGCCGCGATGGCCACGTACAGCGGCGCTGTCGGTGACCTCGACCTCTTCGCCGAAGCCGTGCTACGCGGCAACGGGGACAAGCGCTTCGTCGTGGCCGACGCTTCGGCTCCGCTCGGCCTTTCGGTCGAGACCCGCGCGGACGAACTTTATCCCCAGGCCACGTTCGGCTTCGGCTGGGCCTGGGACGAGGAGGAGGGGCGGCTCGGCGTCTCCCTCCGCGCCCAGTATTACTACAACGGCCTGGGCTACGAGGATTCATCCATCCTTTCGGAGAATTCCGCGAAGGTCGGCGCGCTGCTGCAATCAGGTGCCCTGGCTCCGGACGACCTGGTCCAGCGCGACCGGCACTACGGCGCGGCCAATCTGGCCTTCTCCGACATCCTCGGCTCTGACGCAGGCGCTTCCCTTTTCTGGATCGGGAACCTCGCCGATGCCTCGGGGCGGACCAAGGCGACGGTATCCTGGGCGGGCTTGGACCACGTAATACCGAGCGTGGCCTGGACCTGGTCCTACGGCAGGAAAGGAAGCGAGTTCGCGCCTGCGGGAGCGGGATCCTCGGTGAGCTTGCTGATAACAGTGACGCAGGGTACATTCTGATCGGAGGCGTCCATGCAGGCGAAGGTTCTGGTGGTCGAAGACGAGGAGGATCTGGCGCGGCTCACCGCCCTTTACCTTGAGAGGGAAGGGATCGAAACGACGATCAGCCCCTCCGCGGAGGCCGCGCGGGAAGAGTTCCGGACGGGAGCCTTCGACCTGGTGCTTCTGGACGTGAATCTACCCGGCATGGACGGTTTCGAATTCCTTCAGGAGCTCCGCAAGACGAATCCGGTGCCGGTGTTGATAGTCTCCGCCCGCGAGGCGGATGAGGACGTGATCGCGGGGCTTTCCGTCGGCGCGGACGAGTTCGTCTCCAAGCCGGTCTCGCCGCGCGTGCTCGTCGCCCGGGTCCGCGCCCTGCTGCGCCGCGCCCGCTCGGNNGGCGCGGCTGCAGGTGCGACCGGAGCGGGAAACGCACGGAAAACCGCGGCTTTCGGCGACTTCCTCCTGGATTTCGACGCCTGCCTGCTGAAGAGGGGGTCTGAGCGGGTTCCACTGTCAGCCAGGGAATTCGACGTCCTCGGCTTCCTCGTGGAGAACGCGGGGAAGGCCTTTTCCCCGGAGGATATCTACGAACGTGTCTGGGGCAGGCGTTACGGCGATCCGACGGCTGTGGGCGTCTACGTCCAACGCCTGCGGAAGAAGATCGAGCGGGATCCCAAGGCGCCCCGCCTTCTGGAAACCGTGAAGGGCAAGGGCTACCGCTTCGATCCGGAATCGATCGTATGAAGAAGAACGCGATGGATATGAAGGCGAAGCTGCTCATGATCATACTGAGCGTCGCCCTCATCCCGCCGCTCACCATCGCGGTGCAGGTGGCTTACCAAATGGCCCTTGGCAACGCTTCCCCGGAATCCCTGTTCTTCGCGATACGCATCATATCCGCGCATCTGGAGAACGCGGTCGAAAGCGGAGATTATTCGGTCTTCCGTACCCTCCCCCGGAAGGCCGAACTCGCGATCGTAGCTGAAGACGGAACCGTCCTGTACGCGACGTCCGGCGCAGCGTCCGAAGCGGCGCCCGGCCGGTTCATAATCCCCGGCGCCGACCGCGACATCCACGCGTTCGCTTTCGGGACTGCCGGGACGCGGGGAACCGCCTGGCTGAGCCTGCCCCCGACCATGGCGAACGCCGGAACCAATCCGGTCTACATCCTGCCGATCACGCTCTTCTTCCTCCTCGCGGTCGTCGTCGCCATTTCCATGCTCATCGCACGGAGCCTGGGCGCTTCGATCCGGAAGTTGGAGGACGCCACGAGGAAGATCGCCGCCGGCGACCTGGATTTCCCCTCGTCGGAACTGGCTTCAGGCGATCTCGCCTCGCTCGGATTATCCCTGGACCGGATGCGCGCGCAGCTGAAGGAAGACCGGGAGCGGCGGGACCGCTTCATCATGGGCGTCTCCCACGACCTGAAGACGCCGCTCGCGGTGATCCAGGGCTACCTGGACGCCCTGGACGACGGACTGGCCGACACGGAGGAAAAGCGCGCGCGCTATATGGCGATCCTGCGGTCCAAGGCCGACCTGCTCGGGGAGCGCATCGGCCATCTGATCGAACTGGCCAAAACGACGACGAGCGAATGGCGGCACACCCTGGCCGAATCGGATTTCGGCTCCTTCCTCGAGGAGACACTATCCCCGCTCGCCGAATACTGCGCCATACGCGGCTTCGTCCTTGAATGGAACCTGGCGCTTGCGGAACCCTGCATCCTCCCCTTCGACCGCGACATGATCGCCCGGGTGCTGGAAAACCTCGTCGGGAACGCTGTCTCCTACGGCGACAGTACCGTCCCCATCCTGGCGGATGCGCGGATCGAAGGCAGGGCCATACTGCTCCGGGTCGAGAACGGCGGGCCGGGCATTCCGGACGAGGATCTGCGGAAGGTATTCGAACCCTTCTTCCGGGGAAGCAGGAGCCGGAAGGACGGCGGCTTCGGGCTGGGGCTCGCTTCGGTCAAGTCCATCGTGGAGACCCACGGCTGGTCGATCGAAGCAGAATCCGAGCCGGGCTCGCGCACCGCCTTCATCATCAGGATTCCCCTCCGCCCCCGGTAGCGGCTCCAGGAAGCGGTCGTCGCCGAGTTGCGGGCCGGGCATCATTCTTGTTTTCCCACTGATATCGTGTTACACTTATTCAGTGGAATAATTATGAGAAACGTGACCGTTTCGATCCCAGATGATCTGGCGCAATGGGCCCGTGTTTGGGCCGCCGAGCACGATAGCAGCGTCTCCGCGATGTTGAGTGACATTTTGCGTGATATGAGGGAAAAGGAATCCCGATACGTGTCCGCCATGGAATGTTTTTTCGCGGCCGAACCCGGGAAGTTGAGCGACGGGATCGCGTATCCCGACCGGGAAAGCCTATATGATCGCTAAAACCTTTGTGGATACGAACATTCTGGTCTATGCGCGGGACGCTTCTTTCCCTGAAAAGCAGAAGATCGCGTATGACCTGCTAGGTGGGTTGTGGCGAAACAGGTCCGGACGCCTGAGCGTACAGGTCTGCAATGAATACTTCGTCACCGTAACCAGAAAGCTCAAGCCCGGCTTGAGCGAGACCGGCGCGTGGCGCGATATAGAGCTTTATGAAGCTTGGGACCCGCTACCCATGGACTTGCGGACACTTCGAAAAGCCAGGGAGGTTCAACTTCGTTACGGCTTGGCCTGGTGGGACTCCCTCATTATCGCGTCGGCTCATTTCGCTGAATGTAACCGCGTCGTTTCCGAAGATCTCAGTTCGGATCAGGATTACTTCGGCATCCGCGTTGTGAATCCATTCGCTGATACGAATCCTTGATGCCATTGTCCAGTGTAGTATACTTCCCGACCATGAAAACCCTTGGTCGCTTCGCCCGCATCCTTCCCTACTATCGGCCGTACGCCCTCATCCTGGCGGTCGATCTCCTTTCCGTCGTCGCCATCGCCGCCTCGTCCCTCGCCGTGCCCTACCTGCTGAAATACATGGTGGACGTCCTCGTGCCGGCCGCCGACTTCCGCATGCTCAGGACCCTGACTCTCGCGGCCGCGGCCGCGGCCGGCGTCAAGTACGCGGCCACCTACTACACCCTCTTCGCGGGCCACGTGATGGCCGCCAAGATGGAACGGGACCTGCGCCGCGACTTCTTCCGCAAGCTGCAGAGGATGAGCTTCTCCTTCTTCGACGCGCGGAAAACGGGCGAGCTCATGTCCCGGTTGACCAACGACATCGGCAAGGTCACCGACGCCGTCAACCATGCCCCCGAGGACATCCTGCTTTCGATCCTCATGGTCGTATTTTCAGCGATCCTTCTATTCTCCCTGAATCCGCTTCTCGCCGTTTTCTGCTTCGTCCCCCTCGCCCTCATGATCGTCTACTCGGGCCTGCTCGGGGGCAGGATCAGGGCCGGTTTCGAGCGGGTCAACGACGCCGTGGCGGACATAAACGCGAAGACCGAGAACATCGTCGCGGGCATCCGCGTGGTCCAGGCCTTCGCCCGGGAAAGCGAGGAGGAAAAACGCTTCGACGAGCTCAACGAAAAGCATTACCTGAGCTGGCGGACGGTGCTCAACCGCCTAGGCTGGTTCTATTCCGGCGTGGACCTCATGAAGGACCTGTCCCGCCTCATCGTCCTCGTCGTCGGCGGCTACCTCGTGCTCCGCGGCAGCATGACGCTAGGTACCCTCGTCGCCTTCCTCTCCTTCGTCGCGGTCTACATGGAGCCGGTCGAACGCCTGTCGCGAACCGTGGAGATGGTCCAGCGCATGAACGCGGGCCTGAAGAATTTCTTCGATATCATGGACGAGCCGGAAGCCATCCGCGACGCGGAGGACGCCCTGAGCCTTCCTCCCGTCCGGGGGCGCATCGGGTTCGACCGGGTCTCCTTCAGCTACGACGGCAACCGCCATGTTTTCCGGGGTCTGTCCCTCGTGGTGGAGCCGGGAAGAACCGTCGCCCTCGTCGGACCTTCGGGCGCGGGGAAATCCACCTTCGCGAGCCTCATCCCCCGCTTCTACGAGGCGAGCGAAGGCGTCGTGAGCCTGGACGGCATCGACGTCAGGCGCCTGCGCCTGGCCGAACTGCGCGGCGCGATAGGGCTCGTGCAGCAGGACGTGTTCCTCTTCGCGGGCACCGTGAGGGAGAACCTGTCCTACGGCAAGCCGGACGCGAGCGACGCGGAGCTCCGGACGGCCGCCGCGCGGGCGAACGCGAAGGACTTCATAGAGGCGCTGCCGACGGGCTACGAAACCTGGATCGGGGAGCGGGGCGTGCGCCTCTCGGGCGGCCAGAAGCAGAGGCTTTCCATAGCCCGCGCCTTCCTGAAGGATCCGCCGGTGCTCATCCTGGACGAGGCGACGAGTTCGCTCGACGCCGAGAGCGAGGCCGCGGTGCAGGACGCCCTGAAGCGCCTCATGGGCGGCCGGACTACCATAGTGATCGCCCACCGGCTTTCCACGGTGCGCGAAGCGGACGAGATCGTCGTGCTCACCGAGGACGGCATCGCGGAGCGCGGCACCCACGCCGAACTCCTTTCGGGCGGCGGCCTTTACGCCCGCTACTACGCCGGGCGGAAGTCGGATCTGCTCGGCGACGAGGAAGCCGCGAACGGGGATACTGGTGTAGAATAGTCGCCATGAGCCTTTTCGCCGAAGCCTTCGGACAACCGATAGTCCTGCTGTTCCGCAGCCTCCTGAACCAGGCCGGCATGATCCTCGTCTTCGCCTTCCTGTTTTCGCGTGTCTCCTTTTTCAGGCGTTACATCGTCTCCGCGCGGCGGCGCCCGCTCGGCACCATCGCCTTCATCCTCTTTTTCGGTTTGATCGGCATCCTCGGAACCTACACCGGAATCCCGATCCGCGGCGCCCTCGCCAATTCGCGCATCATCGGCGTATTCGTGGCCGGATTGCTCGGAGGGCCGCTCGTCGGCCTCGGCGCGGGCCTGCTCGCCGGGTTCCATCGCTGGGCCATAGACGTGAACGGCTTCACCGCCCTCGCCTGCATGATCTCCACCATCGCGGAGAGCGGCATGGCGGGCCTCCTGAGCGACCGATTCTACCGGAGCGACAAGAAATGGCTCTTCGCGATGCTCGCCGGCTGCGCCGCCGAGGTGATGCAGATGATCATCATCCTGCTGGTGGCAAGGCCGTTCACGGACGCGGTGGAACTGGTCAAGGTGATCGCATTCCCGATGATCGTCGCGAACGGCTTCGGCATAGGCATGTTCGTCGCCATCATCGAAGGCATTTTCCGCGAACGGGACCGGGTCGCCGCGGACCAGGCCCAGACCACGCTGAGGATAGCGAGCCGCACGCTGGAACGTTTCCGGGAAGGTTTCGACGCGGCTTCCGCGGAGGAGAACGCGCGCATCATCCTGTCCACGCTGGACGTCGCCGCCGTATCATTCACCGACACCAAGATCATCCTTTCCCATGTCGGCCTCGGCGCGGACCACCACGTCAGCGGCATGGAACTGCGGACGGACGTCACCCGCGAAGTCATACGGACGGGCATGTACCGCATCGCTTCCAACAAGGAAGAGATAGGATGCAGCGATAGCGCTTGCCGCCTCCGCTCGGCGATCATAGTGCCGCTGCAGGGCAAACGGAACATGATCGGGACGCTCAAGCTCTACAAGGACCAGGACAACGCCATAGGGCACCTGGACGTCGAAATGGCCCTAGGGCTGGCGAACCTTTTCGCGACCCAGATAGAACTGAGCCGCCTGGAGGAACAGAACAAGCTTCTGGCGAAGGCGGAGCTTCACGCCCTGCAGGCGCAGATCAATCCCCATTTCCTTTTCAACGCCATCAACACGATAGCCTCGCTCACCCGCTCCGAACCCGGACTGGCCCACGATCTCCTGATCCATCTCGGCTCTTTCTTCCGCAAGAACCTGAACTCCCAGGACGAACTGGTGCCGCTCCGCGAGGAGCTGGAGCAGGTCAAGTCCTACCTGAAGATCGAACAGGCGCGCTTCGGGGACAAGCTCTCCGTCCGCTTCGACATTCCCTCCGACGCGGATTGCCTGATCCCGCCTCTGGCCCTCCAGCCCATCGTGGAGAACGCGGTGAAACACGGCATACAGAAGAAGATCGGGCCGGGCACGGTGACGATCTCCGCGCGCAAGCAGGCCGACGGCATCGAGCTTTCGGTGACGGACGACGGCATCGGCATGAGCGACGAGCGTTCCCGGACCCTCTTCTCGGAGGATAGGGAGCGCAAGTCCATCGGCCTCATGAACATCAACGAGCGCTTGGTGAAACGCTACGGCCCCGCGTACGCCCTTTCGGTTTCCAGCGAGCCCGGAAACGGTACGACGGTGCGCGTGCGCGTGCCGAGGGAGACGGACGATGGCAAGCATAGAAGCCCTTCTCGTTGACGACGAAGCCCCCGCGCGGGAGGAACTCCGGTACCTGCTCAGGGAACATCCGGACATCCGCGTAGCCGCGGAGGCCGAGGACGGTATAGCCGCCCTGGAGGCGTATCGGGCGCATCCGACCGACCTGGTGTTCCTGGACATCCAGATTCCTGGCATTCAGGGCATAGACCTGGCCGCGACCTTTTCCCTGATGGCGGAGCCGCCGCTCATCGTCTTCGTGACCGCCTTCGATTCCTACGCCGTCAGGGCCTTCGAACTGAACGCCCTGGATTACCTTCTCAAGCCCATTTCGGCGGAGCGCTTCGCCGGTACGGCCCGCAGGATACGGGAGACGTTTTCGGACCGCGGAGGCAAATACCAGGACTACCTCAGGGGACTGCGCGCCCTCGTGGAAGGCTACGGCGATCCGTCGGCGGGCGAGGGGCCGGCTTCCGGATCCGGCGACGGCGCCTGTTCGAACTGCCTCACTATCTACAAGGACGGACGCTACCAACCCCTGCTGTTCAAGAAGATCTCCTGCCTCAAGGCGGAAGGCGGTTCCACCAGGGTTTTCAGCGAATCGGGCGATTACCTCCTGCCGCGCCCCCTGCAGGATTTTCTGGACGTCCTGCCGGCCGACGCGTTCTTCCACGCGCATCGTTCCTTCATCGTGAACCTGGGTTTCGTGCAGCACATCGACCTCTGGATCAACGGAGCCCTGCAGCTGGAGATGAAACACGTCGCGGAATCCGTGCCCGTGAGCCGCGGGCGGGTGAAAGAACTGAAACGCCGCATGAACATGCAATAGGCGGCGCGCCAAATAGGCGCGGCGCGCCTGCGAGACCAGCGCGTTGCAGCTCAAGGCCCGTTTTCGACATCTCATCCGAATTCACGAGCGGCGGCCCGGGGGCGGGTGCTTTACTTTCACAGCGGCCGTCGGCCGTCGCGAATCCGCAGCCTGATGATCCGGAGCAGAACCCATGATTTCATTTTTCCTGTCCATAGCCGCGCTGCTCGCCGGCTACTTCGTCTACAGCAAGATCGTAGACCGCGCCTTCGGCGCCGATCCCGGCCGGACGACGCCCGCCGTGGCAATCAACGACGGCGTCGACTTCGTGAAGCTGCCCTTCTGGAAGATCTTCCTCATCCAGTTCCTGAATATCGCCGGCCTCGGGCCGATCTTCGGCGCGATCGCCGGCGCCCTGTGGGGTCCGGCCGCCTTCCTCTGGATCGTGCTCGGATCGGTGTTCGCGGGCGGCGTCCACGATTACTTCTCCGGGATGCTCTCCATCCGCCACGGTGGCGCCAGCATCCCCGAGGTCGTCGGCAAGTACCTCGGAAGCGGCTTCCAGAACTTCATGCGCGTCTTTTCGGTCGTCGTGCTCGTGCTCGTCGGCGTCGTCTTCGTCACCGGACCCGCGGGCCTGATGGCAGGACTGACCCCCGGCCTCATGAGCAAGCAGATATGGATCTACATCATCTTCGCCTACTACGTTGCGGCGACCATCCTCCCGATCGACAAGCTCATCGGCAGGATCTATCCGGTCTTCGGCATCCTGCTGCTGATCATGGCCGTCGGCGTGGCGGGCGCCATCATGCTCCAGGGCTACAAGATCCCCGAAATCACCTTCGCGAACCTGCACCCCAAGAACCTTCCCATCTGGCCGCTTATGTTCATCACCATCGCTTGCGGCGCCATCTCGGGCTTCCACTCGACCCAGTCTCCCATCATGGCCCGCTGCGTCGGCAACGAGAAGGAAGGAAGATCGATCTTCTACGGCGCCATGATAGCCGAGGGCATCATCGCCCTGATCTGGGCCGCGGCCGCCATCGCCTTCTTCGGCAGCACCGGCGAACTCGGCAAGCAGATGGGAGCGCACGGCGGCCAGGGTTGGGTGGTCAGCACCATCTCCAAGACCCTGCTGGGCCCGGTGGGCGGCATCCTCGCCATCCTCGGCGTCGTCGCCTGCCCCGTCACCTCGGGCGACACCGCCTTCCGCAGCGCCCGCCTCACGATAGCCGACGTCTTCGGCTTCAAGCAGGGCCCCATCGCCAACCGCCTGGCGATCAGCATCCCGCTATTCGCGATCGGCTTCGCCCTCACCCTCATCGACTTCAACATCATCTGGCGCTATTTCGCCTGGTCCAACCAGACCCTCGCGATGATCGTGCTCTGGGCCGCCGCGATGTACCTGGCCGTCAACAAGAAATTTTTCCTCATCGCCGCGGCACCCGCGACCTTCATGACCGCGGTCTCGGTCACCTATATCCTGGTGGCGCCCGAGGGCTTCAAGCTGGCGACGGCGATCGCCTACCCCGCGGGCATAGGCGCCGCCCTCGCCGCCCTCGCCCTCTTCCTCTTCGCCGCGAAGAAGAAGCAGGCGACGGCCGGGAAGGTCGCCGCCAAGGCGGCTTAGCTCTTAAGCCATCGGTCCAGCCAACCGAAGGCTTCTTCCTGCATGGCGGGATCGAATTTGTGGGGGCCGGGGTGGAACGAACAGCGGTAGCGTTCGTCCGCCCCGGCCTTTCCGTATGTTTCCCGCAACATCGAGTCGGCGCGCTCCATTTCGCCCGGAGTGAACAGTCCGTCATGAGTGTTGTTGAGCACCAGGGTCGGCAGCGGGACGCGGAGGCCCAGGATCTCGGGGAAGTCCAGTTCCGCGGCGAGCAGGGGCGGATAGATCATCCAGGTATGGGTCCACGACTTGTTGAGCATGAAGTCGCGCCAGGTGGTCATCATGCCAGCGCAGACGGCGCAGGCGACGCGATCGTCGGAACCTCCGAGCAGCACGGTGCGCAGTCCCCCTCCGGAGAGCCCGGCGCAGCCCACGCGCGAAGGATCGACATCGTCGCGGGCGCAGAGCAGGTCCAGAGCCGCACGGTCGTCGGCGAGGGCTAGTCCCGGCCACGTCGTTCCCGCGCAGAACAGGGATTTGGCCATGATAGCTTCATGCCCGCCCGCCCAGCCGTTGTAGGCCGCGATGCCCGGCTCGTCGTCCCGCCCGGGATCGACCAGCCCCCCGCGAAGGGACTCGGGCACGTCGGCCAGGAGTACCCGGCGGCTGGCGAAGGCGAAGGCGTCCGGCACCAGCACGAGATAGCCGCGTTTGGCCGCCTCGTTCGCCCAGGCCGCGCCTCCGTAATAGCGTTCCTGGTGGGCCGCCATCAAGGGATGGCAGGCGGCACCGGAACGGGATATCTTCTCGAAGCCGAAGTATTTATCGCCGGCATGATCGTGCAGGGCGAGCAGTCCGGGAAGCCTTCCCTCCGCGCCTGCGGGTTTCAGGATCATCCCCCGCGCCGGCGGCCCGTAGGGAAGCCGCCAGGAGAGTTCCTCGATCTCCAGCCCGTCCCATTCAAGGCGCCCGAGCACCTCGGCTGCGGGAACCTCGCCGGCCGCCGGCGCCGCGAGCCGTTCCAGGAAACGCCGGCGCGCGGCCGCGCGCCATTCGTCTTGATCCTTCCAGCGCGGGTTGCGCCAGGAAAAGGCGGCGGGCCCCTCGCCCGAAAGTGAAGCCGCCCAGCTTCCGTAGCTCCCGATCATGTTCGGTCCGATGACGGCGGCTTGCCGTAGCTCATCCATCAAAGCCCTCCTCTTCGGTTTCCGGATGATTCAATATTGAAGCTTGCCCGGCATCGCGGCTATAGTGGGTAACCGAATTGCTGCGGATTTTCAACAAGACGGCATTCCAGGAGCGCAACATGTCGAGCACTTCATTTCCGGACGATTTCCTCTGGGGCTCGGCCACCGCGAGCTTCCAGGTGGAGGGAGCCGCACGCGAGGACGGGCGGAGCGAGAGCATCTGGGACCGTTTCTGCCGGATTCCCGGAAAAGTCCATGCGGGCGACAACGGGGACGTATCCTGCGACCAGTACCATCGCTATCCGGAAGATATCGCCCTCATGAAAAAACTGGGCATCAAGGCCTACCGGTTTTCCGTCGCCTGGCCACGTATCGTTCCCGGCGGCACGGGAGAAACGAATCCCGCAGGCATCGCGTACTACAAGCGCTTGATCGCCGCGCTGCTTGAAGCCGGCATCGAACCGGTGCTCACCCTGTACCACTGGGACCTGCCGCAATCCCTGGAAGACTCGGGCGGCTGGACGAACCGGGCCACTGCCGAGGCTTTCGCCGAGTTCGCGCGGACCTGCTACCGGGAATTCGGACCCTCCGTCCGGCGCTGGATCACCCTGAACGAGCCGTTCTGCGCGGCCTACCTCGGTTACCTGTACGGAACGCACGCCCCGGGGATCCGCGACGCCGGGACCGCTTACCGCGCCGTCCACCATCTGAACCTCGCGCACGGACTCGCGTTGAAGGCGTTCCGGGAAACGGGCCTGCCGGGCGAGATCGGAATCGTCTGGAACCTGTCCACGCCGCGGCCCGCGACCCGAAGGCCAGAAGATCGCCGCGCGGCCGAAAGGATCATCGACCACGACACTCGCATGTTCACCGACCCCGTCCTGGGCAAGGGCTACCCCGCCTCCGTCGTCGCCGAACGGAGCATCGCGCTGCCGATCGAAAGCGGAGACATGGCGCTGATTTCCCGGCCGATCGATTTCATCGGCCTGAATTATTACAACGAGCGGCCGGTCTCAGGCGACGCGGACGATCCGCGCGTCGTGTTGGACGAACCTTCCTGCGAACGGGTGACCGACATGGACTGGCCGGTGGTTCCCGAAGGACTCCTGCGCCAGCTGCGCTGGATCACGACCGAAGCGGGCGGGATCCCCCTGTACATCACCGAGAACGGGAGCGCGGAGCGCGACGCGCCGGTCCTGGAGGCGGGCGGGAAACGGCGGGTCCACGATACGGACAGGATCGCGTACCTGCGCCTGCACCTGGACGCCTGCGCGCGCGCGATCGCCGAGGGTATCCCGCTGAAGGGCTACTTTGTCTGGTCCTTCATCGACAACTTCGAATGGGCGTTCGGGTACTCCAAACGCTTCGGCATCGTCTACTGCGACTATGCCACCATGGAACGCATCCCGAAGGACAGCTTCTATTATTACCGGGATGCGATCGCGGGTTACGGGCTTTGAATGAAGGGCACCGATCGACCGATCCGGGAGCGCGCGTGAGCCGATCGTACCTTACATCGGCTTTCCTTTCCCTTTTCGTCCAGAATTTCCTCGTATTCTGCGCCTTCAGCGTCTTCAACGTCATCCCCGACCATCTGGCGGCCCTGGGCGCCTCAAAGACCTATATCGGCCTTTTCATGAACGTCAATTCGCTGGTCCTGGTCCTGGCGGTCGTGCCCCTGAGCCGCTGGTCCGATCTGATCGGCAGGAAGCGCCTCATGCTCGCCGGCTACGCGACGGCCCTGCTGTCCGCGGCGCTCTCGTTCTTCTTCGCCGACGACCTCGTCGCCCTCGCTCTGCTGCGCCTGCTCGGCACCGTCCTTTTCTGCGCGGTCTTCACGATACAGATCACCGAGGCTTTCGGGCTCATACCGCGCGAGCGACGCATGTCCGGGATGGCAGTGTTCGGGGTTTCGGGCCTGGCGGCCAATCCGGTCGCGTCGTTCATCGGAGAACGGCTGATCGAAGGTCCGGGACCGCGCTGGCTCTTCGCCGCCGTCTTCGCCCTGACCCTCGCCGCGTCCCTTCCCGCCCTCGCCTACCGTTTCCACGAACCGGGCGGGGACGCGGAGCGGAGCCCCTTCCTCGCCCTGCTCGGCCGCAAGGAACTGGCGCCCCTGATCGCCTTGGCCTTCATGCTCGGCGGCGCCTTCGCCGTGCTCACCACCTTCCTGGCCAACCTGACGCGGGAACGGCTGGGCACCGTAAGCATCTCCATCTTCTTCGTTTCGTTCTCCACGGTCGCCGTCTTCATCCGCCTCTTCCTGGGCACCTGGATCGAACGGCTGAGTCCCCGCATCCTGACGGCGTCCTGCTTCGCCCTGATCTCCGCGGCCTTCCTCATGACCTTCACCCTGACCGACGCCGCCCTGCTGGTGCCGATCGGCGTCTTGTACGGCATCGGGCATTCGGTGCTCTACCCTCTCCTGTCCACCTTGTTCGTGAACTCGGGGCCGGACGCCGAGCGCCTGGGCCTGAACAACCTCTACTCGGCGGCCAACACGCTGGGGAACATCGTTGCGGCGGTCGCGATGGGCATGATCGCCGACCTCTTCGGCCTGCCGTCCATCTTCATCGTCATGGCCGTTCTGGCCGCCGCCATGATCCCGCTCGGCCTGACAGGACTGCGCCGGCGCGGTCCTTGAAGAGCCAGCAGAGGGTCCCCCGACGGGCCCGCGCGCGCCATTGACAAAGGCGCGCGCGACCGCGAAAATCCCCGGAACCGGGACTCTGGATGTAATCCATATTCTATCCTTCCGCGGAGCGTTGATGAAATCGAATCGGTCCTCCCTCCTTATCCTCGTCCTCGCCTTACTTTCGGGCGTCCCATCGTTCGCGGCCGATGAAGCCTCCCCCCCGTCCTGGTCGAATCCCGAAGTGGAAATGCACTTCGGAATGGGTTGGACATGGCGGAGCGGAGCCGATTTCGACGACTTCCTCCGGGAGGAGGGCCTGCCTCCCCTTGATGCGGAACGCCTGCTGAACGTCGACTGGCGCATCGCGTTCTCGGCGGAATCGGCGTATTACGCGATCGCCGGCTCGCGCTCCTCGAATTTCCTGCTCGGACCGTACGGCGAAGGGACGCGGATGAAGCTCACCTGGGACGAGACGGAGCTGAGCCTCGGTTGGATGCCGATCGACGGGTCCTCCTTCAAGCTCGGGATCGGCGCCGGAGTCGGCGTTTCGTCCTACCTATTGCAAGCGTGGCCCGAAGACGGAGGAGCCTTCGGCGACCTGTTCTCGTCCCCAGGACAGGCGGACCTGGTTTCCCGGTGGAACTGGTTCCCCGTCGCCGAGCTTTGGGCAAACCGGCGCTTTTTCAAAAAGGAGAAGGGCGTCGGCCTCGTGCTCGGCCTATACGCGCAGGCGGGCTACCTCCCCGCCGATACCGCCTGGCGCCTCTTCGACGACCCCGAGGTATCCGGCGTTCCGGGCCCCGCGGACTACTTCTTCCGCGTCTCCTTCCAGGCAGGCTTCCGATGAGAAGGAGCGGCATGATTCTCGCCGCGACGCTGCTCACCGCGGCTATCGCGCAAGCCCAGGACGGGACCGGCCTGATCGTCGCCCCTCCGCCGGCTTGGGTCGAGCCGGTCGAGTGGACGGAGTGGAAGAAAGCCTCCACCCCGAACGGTTTCGTCGACCACCTGATCGACATACAGGTGAACCTGGAGACGGAGGAGACCTTCTTCCGGATCGTCTACACCCCGACGACGGTTGACGCGGTGCAGCAGGGTTCCACGGTCACGCTTTCCTGCGACCCCTCCTACTCGGCGCCGACCCTGCACTCCGCCATCAAGCGGAGGGAGGGCATCGCCGAGGATCAATCCGGCATAAAATTCCAGAGGGTGCAGCGCGAGGTCGACCTGGAAGAATCGATGTACCTCGGAATCGAGTCATGGGTCGCCTTCCTCAGGGACGTCGCCGCGGGTGACGTCATCGAATTATCGTATACGGTCCGTGGATTCAATCCGATATTCGCCGGATTGTATTCCTCGATCATCGATATGCAGGGAACCACGCCGATCGGCCTCGCGTCGCTCCGCGTTCGCTATCCCCGGGATCGGAAACTTTCCTTCAAGGTAGTCGGCGGCGGCTCTCCAGGAGAAATCACGGAGGAAGGGTCCTACCGTGAATTCCGGATAAGGCGCGCCGCCGTTCCCGCGATCCGTTACGAGGACAATTTGCCGCACGGCTACCAACCCGCCTCCCGCGTCGCGATCTCCGAATTCGGTTCGTGGGCCGACGTTGCGGCCTGGGGAAGCCGGTTGTACGAATTCGAGCCAGCCCCGGCGATCGCGGCGAAGGCCGCGGAACTCGTCGCGAACGAAGCCGATCCCGAGAGCCGCGCCTTGGCGATCCTGTCGTTCGTGCAGGACGAGGTCCGATACCTCGGGATCGAGGCGGGGGAAAATTCCCACCGCCCCCACGACCCGGCCGAGGTGCTCGGAAATCGATTCGGCGACTGCAAGGACAAGGCTGCCCTGTTTTGCGCTCTCGCGGAGGCCGCGGGCCTGCGGGCGCGCCCCGCCCTCGTCAGCAGCTGGAGGTCCGAGCTGGTCGACGAGGACCTCCCGTCCCCGGAGTCCTTCAACCACGTCATCGCGCGCCTGGAAATCGGGGACCGGACCTTTTTCGTCGATCCAACCCGATCGCTGCAGGGAGGTCCCCTCGCGGAAAGGGCGATCGGGGACCTGCGCCGGGCGCTCGTCCTCGCGCCCGGTACCGTCGGCATTTCCCGGCTTCCCGAACCGCGGCCGATCTCGCGTTCCCTCGCGGAAAGGATCACGATAACGGACTTCACCGGATCGGCGAACCTGCGCGCCGAATTCACGTATTCGTCCGAGGCCGCCGACGGTTTCCGCGCCTTCGCGAACGAGAAGGCGGAGGTGGATATCCGCAAGGAGTTCGCGGAATACCTGCTCGACCGCTACGACGACGTCGCCCTGATCGGGGATCCGAAAATAAGGGACGATCGGATTACGAACGTCCTGACCGTGCTCGTCCATGCCCGGCTTCCCCGCGCGTGGACGGCCGAAGGGAACAAGTCGCGCTTCACCGTTAGCCCTTACTTCGTCCTGGATACCATGACCGATCCTCCCTCCGTTTTGGACCGTTCCCAGCCCTACAGCCTTCCGTATCACGAAAAGGTTTCGCACCGTCAGGAGATCGACTTCCCCGAGGATTGGACCGTCGAAGATAGTTCCGATAGTAGGGGAGGGAATTTCTTCACGCTCGAGCGGTCCATCCGGGGCAAAGGCCGCGTCGTCACCATCGACACGTCATTCCGGATCGACGCCGACCGCGTCCAGCCAGGGGCCTGGCGCGCATACCTCGCGGACCTCAAGGAATCGCGGACGGATCTGGGCTGGACCTTCACGAAGAATTTTGACGCCGCGTCTTCCGGATCCAAGAAGGGCGGAACCAACCGTATCGCGATGTTCATCGTCGGAGGCCTCCTTTTCGGCGCTTCCGCCCTTTCGATGGGTCTTGATTATTGAGGCGATTCCGCGTTTTTCCGTATCCCATCAGCTCATTGCGAATTCCGCGAAACGGTCCCATAATATCGGTCCGGGCGCGGACTCCGGGAAGGAAAGCAGCATGCGGATTCGATCGAAGGTATTCGCCCTCGTGGCGGGTATCTTTCTCTTTGGCGTCGCCGCCCTCTCCGTCTACTTCCTCGCCCAAGGTTCCGCGCGGAGGATCGAGGAGGAGCGCAAGAGCCTCCAGCGCCTGGATTCGACCATCAAGGATCTCGCGGTCGTGGTCCACTCGATGGACACCATCTCAGTCGCCGTCTCCGCCGGTCGTTTCGAGGAGTCGCGGAAAGCGGCGGAAACGGAGTACGAAGCCGTCGCCGCCCTGCGCGAGCTGCCCAAGGTGGACCCCGACATCGCTGACCGTATCTCGAGCATCCAGTCCCTGCGCGAGCTCGCCGCCGCGGACCTGGACGACCTGACGAAGCAGTACGCCGATCTGATCGACGCGGTCGAGCGCTACTTCTTCACGACGAACGCCGTCAGCCTCCAGAAATTCTATACCGACGAGTACGTCCGGTCGAAGAACGATCTCACCGCGGTCTACGTGCTCCTGGACCGGTTCACCACGACCCAACAGGGTCTCGGCGAAATCCTGGAAACCTCCAGCGACGTGATCGCGGACAATTCCACGATGATCGACGAGGCGCTCGCCGCCGCCGGTTTCCGTTCCGGATTGACCGCGTCGCTCGCCGCCCTCGCCGCTATAGGCGTCGCACTTGCGGTCGCCTTCCTGCTCACCCGGACCTTCACGCGGCCGATCGCGGCCATCGAGCGCACCATCACCGAGATGAGCGAAGGCGACCTGACCGTCCGCGCCGATACCGCTTCGCGCGACGAGCTGGGCGCCCTCGGGCTCCGTTTGAATTCCTTCCTCACGACTCTCTCCCGTTCCCTTGACGACATCAAGGGCGTCTCCGCGCGGAACGTCCGGTTGAAGGAGGAACTCGGCGCCTCCGTGGAGGACGCGGTGAGTTCCGCGACGGAGATAGGGGCGAATTCGGAATCGATCAAGTCGATGATAGGCGCCCTCGACGGCCACATCGTCTCTTCCGGGGAAGCCCTCCGGGGCATGTCCCGGACTATCGCCGACTACGGCGTCCGCGTGGCCTCCCAGGGGGAGGCGATCCGCACTTCGGCCGATTCGGTCGGCGGAATGCTGTCCTCCATCGAGTCCATCGGCGCGATAGCGCAGGCGGACCGCGAGACGGCGGACAAGCTCGTCGGCGCCGCCGAAAGCGGACGCGTCGTCTTCGAGGACGCCTTCGACCGTCTGCGCGAGATCACCCAGAGCGTGGACGTCATCAACGAGATGGCGTCCATCATCGACGGAATCGCCCAGCAGACCAACCTGCTGGCGATGAACGCCGCGATCGAGGCCGCTCACGCCGGATCCTCGGGCAAGGGCTTCGCGGTAGTCGCCGACGAAATCCGCAAGCTGGCGGAGGCCTCGTCGGACAGCTCCAAGGGCATCGCGTCCACCATCGCCGCCATCATCCGGAATATGGGCACCGCCGCCCAGTCGCGGGAGCAGGCCTCCGCGGCCTTCGAGGAGATCGACGGCCTCATCCGGCGCCTGTCGGATTCCGTCGCCCGCATCGATTCCCTGCTCGCGGACATCCGGCGCGAAGGCGGCGCCGTGCTCGCCGCGATGCGGACGGTCAGGGAGAGCGCAGGCAGTTCCCTCGAGGGCGTCGCCTCCATCGAGACCGCCTCGATCTCCATCCGGACGGGCATCGAGGAAGTCGAGCGGGTCTCGGGGGAGGTCCGATCGAACATCGGGGAAATCGCCGAAGGCCTGCGGACCATCTCCAAGACCGTGGACGCCGTCGAATCGATCACGGGAAGCATCGTGGAGGTCAGCGCGACGCTTGACGCCGCGATCAACGCGTTCAAGACGGAGAAAGCGCCGGCCCGCGGATGAGGCTCGAGGCATGAGGCTCGAGGCATGAGGCTCGAGGCATCCGGAGGCCTCGTCCTCCTGCGGACCAATCAGATCCCTACAGGAAATCCCGCAGGGACTCGTCTATGCCTTTGCGTACCTCGAACCAGAAATTGAGAGCTGCCTCCGCCGGGTTTTCCCGGAAGGCATTCACCCATTTCAGCAATTCCGGATCATCCTTTTTTTCCGAGGTCAGAATCCGCTCAAGGAAGGTACTGACGAAGCGGATATTCCGTTCGCTTTCCCAGTACACGCTGGAATTGCGGGAATTGATGCGGCTCGCCGCGACGGAAACCGATGCGGCATAGGAGCTCCCGCAGTCGTACAGGGAATTCAGGGCTTGGGGTATCAGGTCTTCGGCCCATGCGCGGTGGAAGCGGCAGACCCCCGCGTTGTCCATCACCAGCTCGGTCTTGAGCCTCTCGGCGCATTTCCGGCCAAGTTTCCGGGGTTCCAGAAATTCCGGACCGTAGTGCATATAGTACTTGCCCATGATGGCCATCGGAGCCAGAACCCCGGGCGTCCAGTACTGATTGGGCACCATCCACCCCATCCGTCCATTGGCGGTGTGCACGAACCCGTCCAGAATGCGATCGCCGCCCGAACGCCGTATGCTCCTCGCCCATTTCCTGGGGCCGTCCTGAAGATCCAGGACTCCCCTCTTTTTGAGAATGGAGTCGATGAGTTCGAGTCCCAGCTTCGCGTTATGCATAGAATCCTCAACCGGATCGAAGCCATCGATGTCCCAGCGCGGTTTGCCGGAAACGCCCAAATCCTCCGGTCGGAGAGCCCCCGTATCCAGGCAGTCCATGAGCCAGGCCAACACGCCGCCCAACGAGATGGCGTCGAAGCCGGCGGCGTCCCCCGCCTTGTTCAGCAGCTCCGCCGCGCGCTGGTCGAAGATGCCGCAGAGGGGACCCAGGGTCTGGTAGGGCTCGTAATCCTTTTTGAATTCCCCGTTGAGTTTCTTGCAGACCGCGGAGCAGGGTTCCCCGCAGGTATGCTGATTCTTGGTCTTGATGGTCTCTTCATTGAATTGCCTGAGGTAGTGGTCCAGGACGAAACGTTTGTGAAGATCCAGCCGCCGCTCTTCGGACCAGTCGATCGTCCGGTAATTGAAGGCGATGATCCGTCCGCCTACCGTGGCGTAGTTCACCCCGAAGGTGCCTCCGGTTTCGAATTTCGGATCGAAACGGTATTTCGTGGTGGACTCGAAATCCTTGACCGCGAGTCTCTGTTTGTATTTTTCTTCGAACCATCCGTCCGCCACCTTGCGGTCCCGGAAATCCTCGTCGATCACCGTGCCGCCGTAGATCACCGCGGCGATTCCGTGGTCCGCCAAAAGCGAGGAGCCGAAACCGCCCCGCCCCGCCCAGGTATCGATATCCGTGGCTTTGCCGTTTTTGACCGGAGCCGAAAGTATGCCGGCGAAATCGGAAGCCAGCGCCGCGGGACCGACAGCGAGCGCCCGGTAATCGCCGTGGTAGCGCGGCCCCAGGGTCTGGAGGGCCGTATCCATCATAGAGTAGGCCCCGCCCCGGCCGCTCGACCATACGGCCCCGGCGTCCACCGGAATGAGCTCCACCTCCACCTCCTCGCCGTGATCGCGGTTAAGGTACAGGATGGAAGGAGCGGCGGATTTTCCGATTATGGACACCATGTTTATGCCGAGGTTATCGAAAGCGAGTCCGGCCCCGCCCATGCTCGAAATGTAAAAACTGCGCCAACAGGGGGAAAATCCCGTAAAAACCAAGCGGTTGGACCCCGGCAGGATGGACCCGGCGAAAAGACCGGTCCCGATGTTGAGGCTCCGGTATCGGCCGTCCAGATGAAGCCCCAGGTCAACGGGACCGAAGTAGTCCTTGAGCGGATAGCGTCTGGTTTTATAGAAACCGGTGGAAGCGTCCACGAACAGCACTTTTTGAGCGTTCAACATTTTCACTGCCTTCCTGTTCCCTTGATTATAGTCCACACTTCAGGGATGCCGGAAGGAAAAAAACGCGCCGATCGAAACGCCCTTGACGGAAATGCGAAATAGCCTTAAAATTAACTAACCGGTTAATCATGAGCGCAAACGAAGAAGAAACGACATCGAAACGACGCATTCTGGAAGCCGCCTCCAAAATCTTCGCGGAGAAAGGCTACGACGGCGCCCGCGTGGACGAGATCGCGAAGCGGGCCGCGGTCAACAAAGCGCTGATCTACTACTACTTCCCCAAGGGGAAAGAAGAACTGCTGGAACGGCTGTTCCGCGAAACGTTGGAAACCGCGGTCGGTCTCATGGCGATTCCGGAGATGCGGGACTTCGATTTTTCCGATCGGGCAGGAACCATCCGTCTGCTCCACAAGTTTCTTGATGTCCTGGAAGAGCGTCAGGATATTCTGCGCGTCATGCTCATGGAATCGCTCAAGAGGTCGCCGGTGAACGACCTGATTTTCGATATGATACGGGAAATCGTCGCGAGCATTTTCGCGGCCGTCGACTCCGCCGCAGGGTCCGCGATGCCGGATCGCGAATTCGCGATGGTCATGGAGTTCTTCACCGGAATCATGCCGCTCCTCAGCTACGTCGTTTACCACGAAGCCTGGATGGAGCGTTTCGGCGTAAAGGAAAGCGATCTGAGGGAGCGGTTCATCACGGCGTTCATCGGGACGCATTTCGATTATTCCGCGACGACTTACAAACAGGCTCTGCCGATGGAGGAAATAGCGAAAGCGATGATCGATAAGGATACTGGAGACGGGCGATGAGAATCCTTAACGCAGGCCTGCTTTGGGAAGGCTTGGCGAAAAAATGCATAGAGAAACTAACTAACTATTTAGTACCATCAATTTTTCGACAATCATTAACTAACCGGATAGGTAGGAGGAAGCTATGAACTTGCGCACCGCATTGGAGAAACTCGGACGCGTGATGGCGCGCAAACCCCGGCGAATATTGGCCGCGGCAGTTTTCACGACGCTCATGGGTCTTTGGGGCGCCTCGCGCCTCGGAGTCGAGACCGATATCGCAAAATTGTTGCCGGAGGATAATCCCGCCGCCCGTAGTTACACGGAGATCGCGGACGGTTTCAGCACCACCTCGGTCCTCGCGATCGTAGCGGAAGGGGATGACCGCGCCTCCGTCATCAACGCGGCGGAAGAATTCGCAGCGAAGCTCCGGAAGGACCCGAAGACCGAGAAACTCGTCCGATCCGTCCGCGTGAAGCTGGACCGCGATTTCATTGACCGCTGGGGATTCATGCTTCAGGACGAAGAAGAGCTCGCGGACACCGGGCGGATGCTCGGGTCAACCCGCCTCGTTCCGCTCCTCGGAGCCGTCAACGACCTGATGGAAGAAAAACTTTCCGACGGCGACGACGAGGAAGTTTCGGGCCCCGACGGGGAAGATGAGGCGGCGGCGATGATGGCGCGCTTCGGCCTGTTCGCGCGCGACCTGCGCGGCGCTCTCGCCGAGACCGGCCGCGGCCGAACCGTAGCCGCGGAACGCCTTGTGGACGACTTCCTCATCGGCGACCGGTACTACTTCGATCCCGAAGGGAAAATCCTTCTGATGACCGCCTCTCCGACTTTCGACATCGGGAATCGATCCTCTTTGGTCGCTCTCATGACGGAGGCCCGAAGGATAGCCGATGAAACGGTCGGCGCGGAATTTTCCTTCGCGGGGGACGTGGCCTCGGAAGCCGATGAGGAAGAGGCGATAAGCGCGGACCTGTTCTACCCTTCGATCATTTCGATCATCCTCATCCTCGTGCTTTTCGCTTTTTCCTTCGATAGCCTGCGTTCCATTCTGTTCGCCGTTCTGGCCCTCGTCGTCGGCATCGTCGCGGACCTGGGCTTCGCGGCCGTGGCGGTCAGCAAGCTCAACATGATTACCAGCTCGTTCGGCGCGCTCCTGATCGGCCTGGGAATCGATTTCGGGATCCATATCGCGTCTCGTTTCGACGAAATCGCGGGGACCGGCGCGAATACCGAGGACGCCATGGCGGAAACCTTCGGCGCGGTGGTACTCCCCGTTTCGGTGGGGGCGCTCACGACGGCTCTCGCGTTCTACTCGCTCTGCCTTTCCGGCACCCTGGCCTTCCGCCAATTCGGGGCTATAGCGGGAACGGGCATACTCACCACTCTGGCGGCCTCGATCACCGTACTGCCGGCCCTACTTGCGGCATTTCCCAAAAAGGGACGTGACCCGAAAGGCGTCCGAGGCGCGCGGCGCGTGTTTTCTTACCGGTCGGTCGCGCGGCTTTCCGCGTTCTCCGCGCGCGCCGGAGTCCCGGTTCTCATCCTCGCGGTCGCCGGGACGATAGCGACGGCGGTCCTCATCGGGCGGAACAAGTACGAGTTCGATATGCGCCGCATCGGGCCGCAGGGGACGGACGCGCAGAATACCGAAACCTTGATCGGCGAACGCTTCGGCATCTCCACCTATCAGGCGCTCGCGGTGGCGGGAAGCCTGGAAAAATCGCGCTCACTCGCCGAGCGGCTGGAGAAAGCGCCGCTCATCCGCCGCGTCGAATCGCTCGCTGACTACGTACCCTCGGACGGCGAACAGGAGCGGCGGCTTGAGGCGATCGGCGTCATCGCGCGGCAATCCGACCGGATCGGCGCTTTCGATTGGAACGCGGAGTCGGTCGCCGCGTTTACCGGGGAAATCCGCCGGCTCGAAATGAACCTCATCGAATTGGGGGATCTCGCCGCGGCATCCCTGGGCGAAGACTCCGCTCCCGTCCGGGCGAGGACCGCGACGATACGCGAAATCTTCGGTCCGGAGGCCGGAAAAAGCGGCGAGGAGGTATACGGGCGCTTGATCGAAACGATCGGGAATCTCGATCCCGGCGCTTCGGCCTCCGTACTCGCGGGGATCGACGAGGCTTTCGCGGCCGCCCTTGACCGGCGGATCACCGCTCTGGCGGATGTGCGCCGACCGATGACCGAGAACGATGTTCCCGCGGATATCCTCGATGATTTCAGGTCGCCGGCCGGGGACAAGTACCTTGTGGTCGCGCAACCCTCCCGAGGCTTGTCGGGGGACGAAGCCGTTCTCCGATTCTCGGACGGCCTCGCCGAAGCGGATCAGGGAGCTACGGGCACGTTGATACTCGGGGTGCAACTCTCGCGGGAAATGCTCAAGGAGTCGCGCTCATCGATGGTCATCGTCGGCGTGCTGGTATTGCTCTTGGTCGCTATCAGTTTCCGCTCCGTCTCCGCGACTACGATCGTCGCGATCCCCTTCGCCATGGGCCTCGTTTGGATGTTCGGTCTGTATCCCTTCATCGGGCGATTCAATATCGTCAACGCCTTGTCCATTCCGCTCATCTTCGGTGTCGGCATCGACTATGCGGTCCACTACGTCTCCGCGCTTCGGGACGCCGAGGCCGCATCGAACGGAAGGATCGATTTGGAAGCGGCATTGGGAAGGACGGGAAAAGCGGTCGTCCTGAGCGCGCTGACGACGATGATCGGTTTCGGGTCGCTCGCTTTCGCGGGCAGGTTCAAGGGGATAGCGGATCTCGGAGCGACCTTATTGCTCGGAATCGGATGCTGCCTGGTTTCCACGATTCTTGTCCTGCCCGCAATCCATTCGTTTTACAGCCACGGCCGGCACGGTAGCCGCGGCGGCCGCGGCAGCGCGGCGAACATTCCCGAAGAATCCGTCAAGGAGGCAATCTGAATGAAATCAATTTATTCCCGGATGGCGATTATCGCAGTCCTGTTATCATCGCTCGCCACCGGATCGGTTTTCGCCGACGAGCGCGCCCAGGCGATCGTCCGCCGCGTCGACGAACTTGACAGGTCAATAACCGCAAGATCGTCGATGGAAATGTCGGTGCGTCCCGCGGACGGCGGCGCGAGCCGGACCTTCTCCGTGCTTTCGTACGACAGGAGCGGCGCGGAGGAAGCGTCCCTGGTCGAATTCGTCGAACCGCGCTCGGTGCGGGGACTGAGGATTTTGTCGAAAGGTAGCGACAGCTGGGTCTTCTTCCCCTCTACAGGCCGCGTCCGCAAGATAGCCGGTTCATCGCGCTCCGGTTCGGTGCAGGGCGTCGGCGGCGATTTTTCATACGACGACCTGGGCGGCGGCGCGTGGGCCGACGACTACGACTTCGCCATCATGCGGGAAGACGCCGGGCATTGGGAGCTTGAGGGAAAGAAGAAGTCCGTTGACGCCGCCTACGATTCGGTAAAACTCCATGTCGATAAAAAGCGGGAGCTTCCGACACTGGCGACGTTCGCCCTGGAAAAGGAAAGCGGCTATTTCAAGGAACTGTCCTTTTCGGATTTCCGGGATTTCGGCGGCAAGACGCGCGCCGCGAAAATGGTCATGAAGAACCTCAAAAAAAATTCCAGCACGGTGGTCATCCTTGCGGAAGCGGCCTTCGACCTCCCCCTCGAAGATCGATTGTTCGATCCCTCGCGTTTCGACAAGTGAGGCCAGCCATGAACAGGGTCAATTTTCTTTCAATGACCGCAACGCTTTTGATCGTAGCCGTCTCCGCCGCCGAGGCCACAGAAACCGCCGAGGCTGCCGGGATCGCCGCCGCGTCCTGGTACGGTTCAGCCGAACTCGGCGCGTCCGTGCCCTTCGATGAAGGCAGGAATCCCGGACTCAGCGCCGAAACGCGCCTAATCCTTGAATCCAAGCCGGAGAGCGGCATCGGCTTCCGCGCGGAGGGGGGCATCGGATGGAACTACGGCACCTCCTCCGCGGAGGCCCTCGCCTTCGACGCCGGAATCGCCCCGGCGCCCGCCGCCGCAGATCTTCCGCCGGGAACGGACCTGCACCGTACCTTTTTCCTGGACCAAGCCTACGCCCGCGCCTCGCTGGGTCCGTCGGATCTGTCTTTCGGCATCGTGCCCTGCGCCTGGGGAACGGGCTACCTATTCAATCCGACCTCACGCACCGGTCCCGCCGCGTTCCCGGGCGACGATTCCGATACCGCGCCGGGTACCCTGGGCGCCGTAGTCCGCCTTTCCCTTCCGGCGGGTTTTTCCGCGGAAGCCTACTCGCTCGCTCAGCCCCGGCTCCGCTCCGTCGTACCCGCCGTCGATGAAGCGTCGATCGATCGATTCCCCTTCGGCGCCAAGCTGCAATCAAGGTCGGACCTGATCGACGCTTCGGTCTCGTTCCTGAGGGAACTCCCGAACGCCGACGCGGAGGCCGCCTATTGGGCGGGGGCCGACGCGGCGGGCTTTTTCGGCCCCGTTTCCTGGTACGCGGAAGCCGCGATCCGGCTTCCGGGCGGGAGCGGAACCGACACTGAAACCGAAGCCTGCGCGGGATTCTCCTGGATCGTCCCCTATTTTGAAATTACTCTCCGGACTGAAATCGCATGGATAGGAAGCGGAGTGGAAGACCCGGCGGCCTACGACACCGCGGCCCTCCTTGCCGGGGAACGGGTATTGTCGGCGCGGCGATACCTCTTCGCGATGCTGGAAAAAGAAGATCCGGAGGCGGCCGAATGGAAACTGTCGGGAGGAGCCTTGGCGAATCTGGATGATCTTTCCCTGGCCTTCCTAGCCGAAGCGGCGTTCATGCCCGCGCTCTCCGTGGAACTTTCGGCGTACGTCCGCGTCTTCGTCGCGGACGGCGACGGGGAATTCGGCGGGAAGCGAAACCTCGGCGGCGGAATGGAATTGACCCCGTATCGGAGCGCGGCGGGAATCAAAGCCAAGGTCAGTTTTTGAATCGGCGCGCCCCGCGATGACGCCGTTTGGATGGGTTCTGCTATAGCCGGAATATAGCGGAAGCCACTATCCTGCGAAGGGGTGGATGAGGGTCAGCCCTGCGGCTCCGGGACGTTATCTTGGCGCCATGCCGCGGGAGCCAGACCGGTCCAACGGCGGAACGCCCGGGTGAACGCGCTTGATTCGGAAAAGCCCAATCGGGCGGTGATTTCCTTGATGGACAGATGGGGAACGGCTAATAGCCGGCGAGCCTGTCTCGCCCGCCATTCGTCCCGGATGGTCTGGAAATTGGTGCCTTCGGATTGCAGCAATTGTTGGAGCCGCCGCGGGCCAGTTCCGAGTTGCCGGGCTATTGCGGGAAAATCCAAAGGCGCGGCCTGGCGGTCCATGAGTGCCATGACCTGTCTTCCCATAGTGAGGAGGGAAGCTTTTTCGGCCAATCTGGTTCGCAAAGGGGATTCAAGCACGGTGCGGACTGTTTCGTTGGCGCCGATGACCGGTAGCTCAAGGGCGGCCAAGGGTAGTCTCAGGAAGTTGGTCGGGAGCGAAAACGACAGTTCGTCGCCGAACAGTCTCCGGTGGTGACCAGTATGCGACGGCCGCGGGTAGCTGAATCCGGCCGAGACCGGTTGGAGCGTCATACCGGTAAGCCGGAAATGGACGCCGCAGAGACTGGCGAAGGCAAAATCAATGACAAGCCGATCCCGGGCCAAGGGGTGGGCCGGGCAATAGCGCAACTCCAGGATATCGGAATGGTAGTGAGCCGATAAATGCCATGCGCCATGTTCGAGTTCCTGGAAGCGCAGGAAGGCCGATAGGGCTTCGCCTGCGGTACGGCAAGAAGACATCAGGTGACCCAGAAGGGTAGGCATTCCGAAAAAACGCTCGCCGAATCCCAAGCCGAAGTCAGGATCATCCAGCTCCTCCGCCAATCGATGGTTCAGGCGGACCCAGTCATCCAATGTCAGTACCTGTTCCGGTCGGACGGGAAGCAGGACCGTTGGATCGGCGGATCGGTAGCGCAAATAACGGGCAAGCAAGGCCAATTTCTCAACCGAAACGGGAGGGGCGTCGGGTACTGGTTCCATTGCACCCAAATTAAACGCCTCCCGTATTCCCGTCAAGTTTCGCCTCCGGTCAATATCTTGCGCATGCGGTCATGGTCGACCATTTGTTCTCCGCGTAACTTGTGCATAGGAGGATCCATGAATAAGAAAACCATCCTGATAACCGGTTGTTCGACTGGAGTGGGGCGCGATCTTGCTGTTCGTTTGGCCCAAGCGGGTCATCAGGTCATCGCCACGGCCCGCAACCCCGACAGCCTGAAGGAATTGCCCGTCGCATGCCGCCTGGCCCTGGATGTGACCGACCAGTTATCGGTTGATCGGGCGATCGAGGCTGCGGTCGCGGCCTGCGGTCCCATCGATGTCCTGGTGAGCAATGCCGGCTATGCCATCCGGGCGGCGGTGGAGGAGATAGACGACGCCTTGGCCAAAGCGATGTTCGAGGTGAATGTCTGGGGAGCGCTGAGGGTCTGCAAAGCTGTGCTCCCGGCGATGCGCGTGCGCGGGCAAGGCCGTATCGTCCATGTCGGGTCGGTGGTCGGACGCTTCAGTTTTCCCCTCAACGGAGCCTATGCCGCCAGCAAGCATGCCCTGGAAGCCTTGGCCGATTCGATGCGCGTGGAGCTCCAAGGCTTCGGCATCCCGGTCGTGCTCATCGAGCCGGGGACCATTAATACCCATTTCATGGCCAGCTCAAAGAGTATCGGAGCCATCATTTCCGGCAATACGGATTCACCGTATGCCGCCCTGTATCGTGAATTCGACCTCATCGCGGCCGAACCGGCCTTCCGGGGAGCCCCCGCCGGACAGGTCAGCCGGATCATCCAGAAGGCTGTGGAAGCGCGCCGCCCCAAATCCAGATACCTTGCCGCGGTTTCGCCGCTCTACCGTCTCGTGTTGTCCTTGGGCGATGGCGGGCGGGATTTCCTGGCACGGCGGGCTTTCCGAATCCGCAAAAAATGAATAAGGGCCGCTCCGGTTACCGTGATGACCCCGCCGGGCCCGGCAGGCTTGCGCCGGCGCGTTCCTTCTCCCGGTATTCGGCGGGTGTGATGCCGTAGCGGCCCTTGAAAAGGCGGTACAGGTTCCCCGTATTCGAGATGCCGACCGACGAGGCGGGAGGCTATGATCAGATCGATCCTGGCGGCGAGATCGGCGACCCGGCCGGAACGGTGGCGCTCAAGCAGGCAGACGATCTCGTCCAGGATGCTCGCGAAACGGTCGCGCGACGGCTGGGCCGTATCCAGGGAGACGATCTCCGCGCGCCGACCGGGCGGAGCACGGTCGGTTGATACGCCGAGGCTCCCCGGATGAGCCCATCGATCTGTCGCTTGGCCTCCTCCATCTTTCCTTCCAGTATCCTTTTTTCGATGAGCTCGTCCGCGCGGACGGGATACTCGTAGGCACTTTCCGGCGCGCCCTCCGGCGCACCGCCCACCGGCGCACTGCCTGCCGGCGGCGTCGACGCACAGAAGGCGCAGGCGGAGGGCGTCCCTGAAGGAGGGAAGATGTTGGTTATTGCGGTAATTGAGGACCCAGCCGAGATCAGGGGCATCATCGCCCGCCTTGCGGGTCGACAATCGAAGGATGGCGCGGGCCGTCGGCCGCCTCAGTAGCCGAGCCCAATCCGCTATCCCGGCTCCCCGCCGCAGGATACCGCGGCTCTGGCTCAGCTGTCATGCCCGGAATGGCGTTGTCGACGGCCAGAACAGCGGGCGTTTTCTGGACCGCGATGGGCTGCGCGGGATCGCCGGGCGGCTACAACTTTTCCTGTCAGTCAATATCGAATATGCACGATATCGAACCTGAACAGATACTCGACGACATGGGTAGCGATGAAACCGGTAGAGAGAATGGGAAGGATGGTAGACCCGGACATGAGGCTGATCCCGATCAGCCAGATGATCGGGGTATAGGCGGGGGCAAGCTTTATGAAAGCGTTTTGCTTAAGGTCGTCTCGTTCGGAAAACATCATTATTGACCAGGAGCCAAAATACAAGGCCAGCCCGATAGAATATGTCGCCAACCCCGCGTAGAATCCAGGATTGTCGGTATCGACGGGTATGAACACGGGATACAGCATGGTAGCCGTGCGAAATACATTCTCGACCACCGTCAAAGCGGCTGGGGCTGTGCCCTCGTAATACGTTTTCGGCAGCTTAGTCGCGAACACGATATTCCATAAAAGGGGCGGGATAAGGAAGAGTCCGTTGTTGAGGAGCGAGAAGCCGAACAGCTCCAATTCATCGTCCAACAAATTCCCGTTCCCCTCGGCATGGGCGGCAGTTATGAGTATGGCCATAAATAACGCCAGGACAATTACGAAGCGGCTCGTTCTCATGTCATGTTCCTTATATTGAAAAAATGGCGTTGACCCCGTACCAGGATTATGATTCAACGCCGCCTTCATTCACGGGATGCGTGTGGCTTGCATCAGGGGGTTTGGCCCTGGACGAAGAGGTCAAGCGTTCCATGGCCCAGTCCCGCCAAGCCGTGTATGTCGCGATTCCGAGCTCTATGGTATCCAGGGCCAGATCGTGATTCCCGTGGGGATCCGGAATGGATCGGAGTTCCCTCCGGAATGCTTCGAGCTCAGAGAGGTTTAGGGCTTGCCGGTCACGGAAACTCTCAAGGAGCCGTTTCGCGGCCTGCTCCGGCATCGCCCAGGAGAAGTAGTATTTCAGGATCGACTCGATGCGGGCCGTCTCCGGCTGTGCTTCCACGATCAGCCAGGCTATCAGCTCTCGCCGGCCGGACTCGGTTATTCCCCAGAGGACCTTGGCCCTAAGTGCGGTGCCGATGCGTTCGATTAAGCCCGCTGCCTCCAAGCGCTTGAGGCAGGGATAAATCTGTCCATAACTCTCGCTCCAGAAGAAACGGAAGCGGACTCCGGTGATGCGACGGATGTCGTAGCCGGAGCATGGGCCCTCGGCAAGGAGTCCCAGGATCAAGAAGCGGGTTCGGCTTGTATCTTGCATATATCTATTAGATATGTTATACAATGCTTCTGTCAAGAGGTCGATAACGCGTATATCGGAGGAATGAATTATGAAGTGTTTGATTCGAACGGGACGGCCGGAGCTGGCTTTTGTCACGGTACTGGCAGCCACGCTACTCGCCGCGTCTTGCGCGAGCGCTCCGCAGGAGGAGACGAAGCCGGATGCCGTCTCCGGCGTAAGCTTCGTCGCAGAGGCGAACGCTCTATCCCCTGAGGAACTCGTCCTCATCCCGGATAGCAGCAGGGTCTTGGTCGTCTACTTCACGACCGGCAATGCCGCGGAACGGGTCGCCGAGGATTTAGCCGCTCTCTACTCGGCCGATGTGGAAAGAATTACCGAAAAAAAACCCCGGAATTGGGGCTTCATGAACGGCGGCTTCGCCGCCACTATGGGCCAGGCTACGCCGATCCTGGAGCCGAGCCGTGATCCTTCCGGCTATGACCGCGTCTTCGTCCTTACTCCCGTCTGGTCCTGGAACATGGCTCCTCCCGTCAGATCATGGCTGCGATGGGCCAGGGGAAGGCTGCCCGAAGTGGCCTATGGGACGATCTCCGGGGACACTGAACCAGAAAAAATCGTTGCCCGGATGGCCAAGGAAGGAGGCAGGAATCCCTTCGCCTACGCCGGCTTCTCGGAGAGGGACTTCCTCCCGGAAAATCGAGGCATCTATGTCGATAAGCTTGCGTACCTCGTTGGCGCAAAGCAGAGGGTTACGAGATAGAGCGCGCGGCCTGGTTACCAAGCACGATGCGGAATGAAGCGCCAGGGATCGGCTATCCATCGTTATGTTTATCGAAGTATCGCCATACATATCCATGGCCCCACAGCCTCGCGCTTCCGCAACGAGGACAGTTGTGCGGACGAGGCCACGGGTATATCTTCCCGGGTGTAAGGATTTTCGCCAGATCGACCGACAAGGGAAGTATCGATCACCCCTGCTTGGGTGGCTTGATTTGGGGTAGCTGTCGTAAAGGACGGCTACCCCTCCTCGTTTTTCGGTCAATTCAATACGAGAAAGTTTTTATTCCGTCTCATCGATTATGCGAGGAGAAAGCGCTTTTCTGTCAGATCAAAGCGCGCCGCGGCATCATAGTCTCGACCTCTTCTTCTTCATTCCCATCGGTGCCGGAGAAAGGCCCCAAGAGCTCCGGCGGTTGTGTTCATCGACGAGGCTTTGGTAGCCATCATGCTCGGCTGGCAACATTCCGGTTTCTCCATCGGAGCGGGTATGCAGGTCTACGACGATGCCGCCCGCCGGTCGATTTCCCAATATATAGTCCGTGCGCAGGTCGGCCTGGAGAAGCTCACTTGGAATAGGGACGAGGACACACAATTATGGACCATCCCCCAAGGCGTGCTTGGCTTCCTCCAGCGGGACCGTCCGCTGGAGGAAGCCACAGGCATGATATCGAGCGACCAGACCTCCGGGGAATTGTATGATTTGCCCCTGATCCATGATATCTTTGGGGATGGGGGCCCGCTATGGAAAGAACAGAAGGTAGCAGCGCGCTCAAGCCGGACAAAATATATACCATAGAGGACTGGCGATCCTGGCCCGAAGGGGAGCGCTGGGAGTTGATAGACGGCAGGGCCTTTGCCATGAGCCCGTCGCCAAAAGTACGGCACCAGGAACGGGCCGGGAGTCTTTTTGTACAGTTGTCCAATTTTCTTGAAGGTCATCCCTGCAGAGTCTTTATGGCGCCTCTGGATGTGTTCTTGGACGAAGAGGACGCGAACCGGGCGGCGACGGTCGTGGAACCCGATGTGCTGGCGGTCTTCGATCCCGCCAAGATCGGGGAAGAGGGCATCCATGGCGCCCCGGACTTTGTGGCGGAAGTGCTTTCCGATGGTACGGCCAACCGGGATTTCGGCGTCAAGAAAGAACTCTACGAACGGAACGGCGTGCGGGAATACTGGATAATCCATCCGGAAACCGGCACGGTCTTCCAGTACATCCTGGAGGGCGAATTATTCATGCCCCTGAAAGAACACCGCCGGGGCGTGCCTGTCCAGAGTGCCGTGTTCCCCGGCTACAGCTGGATCTGCGTGTAGCCGTAATTGTCAAAACAGAGCGTTGCATCACTCCTCCACCGAGTCACGTGATCGCATCCGCGACTGGGGCAGGAGGGTGACCGGGTATGTACGCATGGAAGGGCTGGAAAGTCCGCTCCGGCTACCGCGATGATCCGGCCGGTCCCGGCAGGCTCGCGTCGGCGCGCTCCTTCTCCCGGTATTCGGCGGGCGTGATGCCGTAGCGGCCCTTGAAAAGGCGGTACAGGCTCCCCGTATTCGAGATTCCGACCGACGAGGCGATGGCGTCCACGGTCAGGTCGGTTCCGGCCAGCAGGGTCCGCGCCGCCTCCAGCCGCTTTTCGTTGATCCGCTCGGAAACGGAAATCCCCGCGTGTTTACGGTAGGTCCGCCCGAGATAGGAGGCGGAGAGGGAAAGGCAGCCGGCGACGAGCTCCAGGGACAGGTTCGGTTCGGCGAGGCGGGAGGCTATGATCGCATCGGTCCTGGCGGCGAGGTCGGCGACCCGGCCGGAGCGGTGGCGTTCCAGCAGGCAGCCGATCTCGTCCAGGATGCTCGCGAAACGGTCGCGCGCCGCCTGGGCCGTATCCAGGGAGACGATCTCGGCGAGCCTCTCGATCGAAGCGGAAGGCAGGGCGAATCCCGCGGCGCGCTCCAGCTTTTCCACGGAGGCGAAGAGGTTCGCGGAAATCCGCGCGACGACGGAGCGGAGCACGGTCGGTTGATACGCCGACGCTCCCCGGATGAGGGCGTCGATCTGGAGCTTGGCCTCTTCCATCTTTCCTTCCAATATCCTTTTTTCGATGAGTTCGTCGGCGCGGCCAGGATATTCGTAGGCGCCCACCGGCGCACCGCCTATCGGCGCACCGCCTGCCGGCGCGCCTTCCTGCGGCGCGGCACCCGGAAACGGCTCGGCGGGATCGACGATGATCGACGCGCCGCGGCCGAGAGCGTAGCGGCGCGAAAAAGCTTCCGTCATCCGCCGCATCATCGCGCGGCGATCCGTCGAGGCGTCGAAGACGGGCGACAAGGCGAAAGAAAGCGTTGCGCCCCTCCCCGAACAGGCGCGGCGTACCGCTTCCGCGAAGGCCAAGGCCGGCTCAGTCCCCGCGGCTCCCGCCGGTTCCTGGGCCAGAAGCACCGCCACCATGTCCGCGCCGATGGGGAAGGTCGCGCGGGAAGGACCGGCCTCCTCGTCCGCCAGTTCCCGCAGGCGTTCCGCGCTCATCCGTTCCCCGGCCGCATCGGGCCGGTCGACACGCAGGAGGAGCAGACGGAGGGCATTCCCGAAGGGAAGGACTACGCCGAGCTCCCGGAGGGCGGTCTCGGCCTGGACCGACGATCCGCCTTCCCCGTCGGGATCGAACAGTTCGAACAGATAATCCCTGCGCAGGCGCTCCTTTTCCGATCTCCGGTTGCGCTCCACGGCGCGCAGGCGCCTGAAATACCAGAATCCGAGGCCCGCGAGGGCGGCGAGGCCGAAGGCCATCACCGTCGAAATCACCGCCACCCGCGAAATACGGACATCCGCCTCGCGGGATACATGATCCACGACCGAGCGGAGGCGGAGATCGAACTGGGTAGTAGTCGCGTCCAGGATATCCAGGGCGTACAGCACTTCGCGGATTTCGATTATTTCCCGTTCGCTCAGCAGGCCTTCCAGACGCATCTGGTAGAAGGTCGGGAGGAAGCCGTTCACCATCACGCGGGAGGCGAGACCGGACCTCGTCATGCGCCGTATGGCCTGCTGCGCGTTCCTGAGCCTTCCCTCGGCCCTGATCCAGAGGCCGACGGCGCCCGCCACGTCGGAGATGACGTCCCCGCCGAGGGGGCGCAGCCGCCGCTCGTCGTTGAGCCGGGCGAGGGTCAGGGAAAAATCAAGGGTACGCCTTTCCCAATCTCCGAGCAGCTCCGAATACCCGCCGTCGGCGAGGGAGGCGCGTTTCAGGAGGACGTCGTTCGTAAGCGAGTCGATGGCCTGCCAGCGGGTCAGCGCGACCAGGGCATCCTTTTCCATGCGCTCCAGGCGGAGGATGCCCGACACCGTCAACGCGGCGGCGGCTATCAGCGCCGCGCAGAGCGCGGCGGCGATGGCGAGCGGAACGGGTATTTTTTCGATCAGGTCCCCGTTACTCCGGGGTATACTCTTTCCATGCATCGAGGATCCGATACTACCACTTTTCGCGCCCGCGCGGCGCGCGTATTCTTCGTTCTTTCGGTAGCCGCCGCCTTTTCTTCCTGTATGCGCGCGACGCCCCGGACGGAACGGGCGCTGCGGGTATGGGATTTCAAGTACGGCGAGGCGGCGATGGGCGACGTCATGAGGGAGATCGACCGCGCATTCGAAGCGAAGCACCCCGGCGTGCGGGTGGACCACCGCGCCCTGTCGGATGTGGACGACGACATGGTGCTGGCCGCGGCATTGGCGGCGAACGCGGGACCCGACGTCGTGATGGTGCACTCCGGGGCGGAACTCCGCGTCTTCGAATCGCATTTCCTTCCTCTGGACGAAGCGTTCGCGCCTTATGCTGACCGCATCCTGCCGGGAGCCCTGGAAGCCTGCCGCGGGAGCGACGGAAGCGTCATGGCGGTTCCCCTTACCGTCCAGGGTTTCGGCTGGTACTACAACAAACGGCTGTTCGCGGCGGCGGGCCTGGATGCGGAACTTCCTCCCCATCGCTGGGAAGACTTCCTGGCCGCCTGCGGAACCCTTGGCGCCGCGGGCATCCTTCCCATCGCCTGGGGCAACAATCCGCCCCACGGCAGCGATTGGCTGCGCCGCAGCTTCGCTTCGACCTTTTATTCCGACGAAGAACTGAAGGGCCTTTTCGCATCCCCCGCCTTCGCCGACGACGACCGCTTCATCAGGATCACCCTCCTGATCCGCGAATTGCGCGACCGGGGTTACCTGGATTCCGCGGGAGCCTTCCGGGACCATATCCGGGACGCGAGCGCGCTGTTCCGTTCCGGAAAGGCGGCCATGTATTTCGGCCTCCTTTCCGACATCGCCAACTGGAAAGAATTCTCCGACGCGCTCGGTCCGGCCGACCT
>DPXI01000137.1 GCA_003527485.1 Treponema sp.
GGCTCGCGCTGGTCCGGGCTTGACGGCACCGCCCTCGTCGTGCCCGCCGCCCCCGCGCGCGTGGTGGATACGACCGCCGCGGGCGATACCTTCACCGGCTACTTCATCGCGGCGACGCTCCGCGGCGAGCCGCCCGCGGCCGCCCTGGACGAGGCTACCCGGGCCGCCGCCATCTGCGTCAGCCGCAAGGGCGCCGCTCCTTCGATCCCGAAGCGCGAGGAGCTCGGCAAGGGGTAAGGGCCTCGCGGCGACCTCCGCCGCTTCCGGGGCTCCCGCTAGGCCGGGAGCCCGCTAGGTATGAAGCCCGCGTGCTTGCGCTAGGCCGGAAGCCCGCGCGCTTCCTCGGCTTCCCTGGCCATCGCCTCGGCGGTCCCGGTTTCGGGGTTTTTCTCCCGCCCGGCGCAGGCGCCTAGCGAGGCTACCCAACCCTTCTTGTTCCAGAGGGCGCAACCGCCCTTCGTCTCGGTCAATTCCGAGTGGCGCCCGCGTATGGCGCGCATCAGCGGAGAATCGAGGGCCTCGCGCAGGCTGCGGTCGGCGGCGCTCGTGTCGGAGAAGGGGGCGAAGGGGCAGGCTTCCAGGGCCCCGTCGTCGGCGAGGTGGATGAAGCCGCGGCCCGCGGCAAGGCAGCCGCCGAAAGCCTCCTCGTCGCCGGGGAGTGAAACCGTCATATAGGGGAGCCGGTCGAAGCGGCCGGGCCGGGAAAGTTCCGCCTTCTGGGCGTCGGCAAGGATGAGCTCTTCTCCGCCCGGCGACACAGGAACGAATTCGATCAGGAACAGGATCGAAGCCCCGAGCGAGCCTATCCCGGCCAGGAAGCGGTCCGTAAGTACCGAGTCCGCGTTTTTTGAAGTGAGGGTCACCGAGAAGCCGAACAAGGCTCCGCGGGAGCGGAGTTCTGCCGCCGCCGCCAGCACGCCCTCATGGATGCCGCTTCCCCGACGTTCGGCGGTGAAGGCTGCGTCCCCTTCGACGCTGAAAATGGGAATGAGGTGGCCGGAGGAGAATAGGTCCAGGTAGCCTTCGTCCATGAGAGTCCCGTTCGTGAAGACCGGGACGACGAGGCCCCGCAGCTTCGCGACGCTTTCCAGCAGGCCGCGCCTGATCAGGGGCTCGCCGCCTGCGATCATCAGGGTGCCGACGCCGAGTTCCGCCGCTTCGCTGAAGAGTTCCAGGAAGCGTCCGTCGGAGAGTTCCGCGGAGGCGCCGGGACGCAGGGTCCTGGAATAGCAGCCCGTGCAGTCAAGGTTGCATTTCCGGGTCACCGAGGCGATCAGGATGCCGGGCACCGTCCTGTCCTCGCCGGCCGCGATCCTCCGTTTTGTCGCCTGCCTGCCCTGGTCGCGGGCTATTCCCACAAGGCGGGCGACGTTCCGCGCCGCGCCCGGGATGCCGCCTCCGCCGCCCCCGCCGAAGACGGCGCGGCGTGCGGCGCGGAAAGCGGAGCGGAGCGCCGCGCTCCGCGCTTGGGCAAAGAAATCCCGATTCCTTTCATCAAAGACGCTGTTCGTAGCCATGGGAACCTCCTGCGGGCCTCGCCGATCCGCCCCGCTTGCGCGCGGGCCGATCCGACAGAATCCCTATCGAGTATCGAGAGAGTCCTTTCCCGGTTTCCCGGCGAAAGGCTCCAGAATCCGATCCACGAGAAAATCGAAAACCGCGTCGCGCGCGACACGGTCCGTAAGGTCCGTACCTGTCCAGTCGGCGAGCCAATCCCTCCGGAGGAAGAGCAGCTGCAGGGGCGCGACGATGAAGAAGCAGGCCCAGCGGAGTTCGCGCTCGTCGGTCTCCGGCGGCAAAATCGAGCGCAGCACGGGGGCCAGGAATTTCGTCGTGTCCATGTCGCCTTCGAGCAGTTCCTGTCTGACGCTGAAACCGGAAGCGCCCGCCGTCAAATATACTGCGGCCGCGACGTCTTTCAGGAGGGCTTTCAGCTCTTCCTTCCCGGCGCGCAGGCCCGCGCTCCTGGCTTTTATCGTGTCCGGCTCGTTCGCCGCCGCGGCGTTCACGGCCTCGGCGACCCGGGTCCAACGGGGAGCGAAATCGGCGAAGATGCGTTCCGAAGCTTTCGCGACCAAGGCCCCCTTGGAGCCGAAATGGTAGTTGACGAGTCCGACGCTCGTTCCCGCAGCCGTCGCGATCTCGCGGACGGTCAGCGTCTCCGCCTTCCTTCCCGACCGGATGAGGCGCTCGGTCGTCGATAATAGGCGTTCGGTTATTGAATCGGCCATGTTTTCTTCGCCTTTGAACAAGTATTGAACGTGTTCAATATACGAATGAAAACGGATCGAGTCAAGCTCCCTTAGTGTGCGGCGACATCGACCGTCAGGCGCGGACGGCTCCGGGGTGTCGGCAGTGATGCTTAATAGGTCTGCGGGCGCCGGAGGATATCGCCGAATGGCCGCGGGCGCTCCCCGCGAACTCCCGTTCCGTCTCCGCCAGGAAGATTCCCGCCGACAGCAGGTCCGCGCTGCCGCCGGGACTGATCCGGCGCGCTTCGAACTCCCTGCCCATCCGCCCGAGTTCCGCCCGTCCTTCCGCTGTCGCGCTGCCTCCGAGGGCAAGGGCCGCGAAGGCCGAACGGCGGACGAAAGCGAGGGCATCCGCGCCTCCGCGGTGCAGGACCGTGGTGTCGTCCACGATGGTCATCAGAAGGAGCAGGGTGTCCACGCAGGCGGTGTCGTCAATGTTTCCGTGCGATGAAGCGGATCGGAGGAGGGCGAGGGCGCCGGAATCCAGGCTCGAGAGGCCCGATTCGACCTCGCCGCGGATGCCGCGGGAGCCATGGGCGCGGAAGGCCGCCGCGCCGTGGGTGTCGGTACCGTCGGCTAGGGTGCCTTTGGCATGGGTGCCGTCGGCAAAAGTGCCGTTGGCATAAGCGGCGGGAAGTTCACGGTCCGCGATGCCGCGGGCCACCCTCGCTGCCAGGCGGCGGATACGGTCGGCGGTCGGCGGGATGCCGGCGCCCAGGAGGGCGCCCGCGGCGGCGGCCTGGAATCCGACCAGGAAGAGGGCACCCTTGTGGGTGTTGATGCCGCCGGTGGCGGCGAACATTTCTTTTTCGCCCTGGATGCCGATTAACCGGAGCGCGGCCAGGAAGGCAGCATCGGCGGCCTTCACGGCGGCATCTGCGGCCTGCACGAGGGTGGTTTGCGACCCGGCGGGTCCAGTCGCCGCCGAGCCGCGCTCGGCGGCGGTGGCGGCGGCGGGCCAACCGGGGTCCGACCGGCCGCGCTCCAGTCCCTCCCTCGCGCAGGCGGCGAAGGAGGGGCCGAGCGCGAGGGCGCTGTCGGAGAAGGTCATGAAATCCATGTCGTCGTGCGAGCCGGATCCGAAGCGGTCCACGAGCCCCGGCTTGGGACCCGCCGCGACCTCCCGCAGCAGCGCGCGGACGGCGAGCCGTCCGATGCGCTCCGCGGTGTCGGCTTCGGAACCGGCGCAGGTTCCGATCCGCACTTTTCAGGCCGCCTTGCCGGCTTTCTTGGAGAAGGCACCTTTCGCGAGGGGCCAGCCGACGGAGATGACCGTGAGCGCGATCAGCACGAGGGCGATCGGGGAACCCACGAAGATCTTCATGTCGCTGTTGGAGATCAACAGGGCCTGGCGGAAGGACTGCTCCATGGTCCCGCCTACGATCCCGGCCAGGATCAGCGGGGAAGAGGGGATCTTGGCCTTTTCCATGAACATGCCGATCAGGCCGAAGATGATCAGGGTGAAAAAGTCGATGGTGCTGCTCGTGATCGCGTAGGTGCCGATGAACGCGAGCCCCAGGATGATCGGGTACAGGATCTTGCCGGGGATGGCCAAAAGGCGGACCAGCACGCTGGCGAGCGGCAGATTCACGATCACCAGGATGAAGTTCCCGATGAACATGGAGGCGATCATGCCCCAAGCCACTTCCGGCTGCTGCTCAAAGAGGAGGGGGCCGGGCTGGAGGCCGAGCATGAGCAGGGCGCCGAGCATGACGGCGGTGGTTCCCGATCCGGGGATGCCGAGGGTCATCATGGGGATGAGGGCGCCGACGGAAGATGCGTTGTTGGCCGCTTCCGGGGCCGCGAGGCCTTCGATCGCCCCTTTGCCGAACTCTTCGGGGTGCTTGGAGAAGGTCTTCTCGTTGTTGTAGGACATGAGGGCCGCCATGGTTCCGCCCGCGCCTGGAAGGGCGCCGATGAAGAAGCCCAGCGGGGTCGCCCTGAGGATGGCGGGCCAGGAACGTTTCCAGTCTTCCCTTGTGATCCAGATCTTGCCGAACTTGGTCTGCATCTTCTTATTCGGATCGTGGACCGTCTTGAAGCTCTTGAAGACTTCGCCCAGGGCATAGATACCGATGATGATGATCAGGAAGTCTATGCCTCCCTGGAGTTCCAGGACGCCGAAGGTGAAGCGGGAGATGCCCGTCAGCCCGTCCTGGCCGACCGTCGCGATCATCAGGCCCAGGAACATGCCGATGAAGCCCAGCAGCATCTTGTCCTTGGACATGGCGGCCGTCGCGGCCAGGGCGAAGAGCATCAGGAGGCAGTATTCGGCGGGGCCGAAATGGAGGGAGAAGCGGGCTACGGGGAGGGCGACGAAGACGAGGGCCACGTTGGCGATCATGCCGCCGATGAAGGAGGCTATCGCTGAGATGGCGAGCGCCGCCTCGGCCCGGCCGTTCAGGGTCATCGGATAGCCGTCGAAGCAGCTGGCGATGGCGGCGCCGTCGCCGGGGGTGTTCAAGAGGATGGAAGCGCGGGAGCCGCCGAACATCGCGCCGTAATACACGCCGGCCATGGTGATCATGGCGCCGACGGGGCCCATGGCGAAGGTCAGGGGCAGCAGGACCGCGACGCCAGTGGCAGGCCCGAGGCCGGGAAGCATGCCGATGATCGTGCCGAGTACGCCGCCGAAGGTCGTCCAGAAGATATTCATGGGCGTCAGGGCCACTTGGAAGCCTTGCGCCAGGTTTACGAAGATGGTTTCCATATATTTGCTCCGTTCTTCCGGATTAGATGTCGAGGAAGGGCATGCTCGGGAGCTGGATGCCGAGCGCGTAGGCGAAGAGGGCATAGACGCTCACGCTGAACGCGACGGCGACTATGACGTTGGCGACGGCGCCCTTCTTTCCGTTGATCAGGAAAAGGATGCAGCCGAGGTACAGAATGGTGGAGATCACGTAGCCCGCATGCTCGAAGATCAGCGCGTAGCCGATGCTGGCGATGACGGTGAGGAGGATTTCCTTTCCATATTGGGACAGGGTTTTCGGAATGGCTACCTTGTCCCCGCCCTTGTGCGCCGTGATCTTGCCGAATTCAAGGATGGTCTGGGCGAGTCCCAGCAACAGCATGCCGATTCCGATGATGATCGGAAATACCAGGTGACGCGAGGGGTCGCCGAAGGAAGAGCGCGGCAGCATGAAGGCCATCAGCGTGTAGATGCCGCCGATGGACATCGCGGCGATGCCGGTGATCAGATTCATGGTCATGATAGCTCCTTTTGAAAAGGCCGGACGGGACGAACCGTCCGGCCTTGCCGGATCGAGGCGGCTTATTTGGCGATGCCGATCTCCACGAGGATGGAATGCATGAGCGTGTTGTTGGATTCAAGGAACTTTTCGAAATCGGCTTGGTCGGCGTAGTTCTGGTCCCATCCGTTCTTCTCGCAGGCGTCGGCCCATTCCGGGGTCTTCACCATCTTGGCCAGGGTCTCGCGCCAGTATTTCTGGGCGTCGGCGGACATTGCGGGAGCGCCGAAAAGTCCGCGCCAGTTCAGGAAGTCCGCGGGGATTCCCGCTTCGCGGCAGGTGGGAACGATCTTGCCGAGTCCGAAGGAGGTCCTGGCGGCGGCGGTGGAGGCGACTACCTTGATCTCGCCGGATTCGGCCAGGCCGCGCAGGTCGCTGAGGCCGGCGGAAAGCACGTCGATGTGGTCGCCCATGAGCATGGCGGCGCCGGCGTTGTCCTGGAAGCTGATGTACTTGACGGCCTTCAGGTTGGTGATTCCGGCCGCCTTGGCCATCACGAGGAACTGGACATGGTCCATTGAGCCGGCTGCGGAGTTGCCGCCGATGGTTACGCTGGTGACGTCCTTCTTCAGTGCGTCCATGACCTCGTTGATGGACTTGTATTTGGAGGTCTTGTTGACCGCGAAGGCGCCGTAGTCGGTGATCAGGCGAGCAAGGGGGGTGGTGTCCTTGTAGCTGAGGGGCGTGGAACCGTTCAGATTGATCAGGAGGATGGGCGGGCTGTAGACGGCGATGAGCTTGTCGTTCTTCTTCTGCGTCTGCATGTAGGTGAGGTTGACCGCGCCGCCGCCGCCGACCTTGTTGGTGACGGGCATCGGATTGGCGACGAGCTTGGTGTCCTGCAGGACCCTGGCCACCGTGCGGATGGTGAGGTCCCAGCCGCCGCCGGCGCCGGCGGGTGCGATGAACTCCAGGTTTCCTTTGGGTTTGTACGATTGCGCCGCGAGCGGCGTGACGATTGCGACGGCGATTGCCGCGGCGACGAGGGCCAATTTCTTCATGCGATGTCTCCATTTGAGTCCAGTTCGACCATGCCCCGTTCAAGCAGTTCCGAGAAGCGCCGCGCGACTTCGGTCGGCTCATGGAGCCGCCGTCCCGCGCAAACCGCCGCCGGCGATCCGCATACGAAGCAGGTCCGCGCATCCGATCCGACGGATTCGCGGTCAAGTTTTGATCCCTCCGGGCCGTAGACGTCGAAGTCCCACAGGCGCCCCAAGGAATATCCGTTCTCAAGGCCGACCGCGACGCCCTTAACGAGCGACGCTTCGGCTTCCACCACCCACAACCAGCAGGGTCCCGCTTCGCCGTCCCGCGATTCGCCGTGAAGCGTCCGCAGGCCGCGTTCGGCCAGAACCTTTTCCAGGAGGGCTGCGCCGTAGCGCGCTGCCCTCCTTATGTCCGCCCCGTCCTTGCGGACGCCCGGCGCGCAGATCGTCAATTGCACGACCGTCGCTCCGCATTCCGCGGACAGGGCGGCGCGCCGCTCCGCGCGCCGTTCCCGCTCCGCCAGCATCGCGGCGAGCAGGGTATCCGGGTTCATTCCTCGTCGGTCTCCATGGCCTTGGCCTGCCGGATCACGTCCAGGATCGTGCCGTCGCGGTATTCCACGAGTCCGATGATCTTGTCGCCGAACTGGACCGGCGCGGGTTTGCCCGTCGCGTGCTCGGCCCGTTCGCGCAGCTCGTTGATGTCGTACACGGGAAGGCGCGCCGCCTTCAGCCGTTCCAGGACTTCCGGACGGCGCGGATTGACCGCGATGCCCTGGTCGGTCACCAGCACGTCCACCGTCTCGCCGGGGGTGACCACCGTCGTCACTTTTTCGATGACCGTCGGGATGCGGCCGCGGATAAGCGGCGCGACGATGATGGAAAGGCCGGAGCCGATGGCCGTATCGGAATGGCCGCCGGAGGCGCCGCGGATGACGCCGTCGGAACCGGTGATCACGTTGACGTTGAAGTTCGTGTCGATCTCCATCGCTGACAGGATCACCACGTTAAGCTTGTTGACGAAGCAACCCTTGTTCAGGGGATTCGCGTACATGGAGGCGTCGATCTCCGTATGCAGGCGGTTGGCTCCCAGTGAACGGACCGCCTCCAGGTCGAAGCTCTGCACGTCCAGCAGGCGCTTGATCAGGCCTTCCTCGTGCATCTTGACGATCTGGCTCGTGATGCCGCCCAGGGCGAAACTCGCGGTGATGCCCCGTTCGATCATCATGTCGCGCAGGAAGCGGGTGACCGCCACCGACGCCCCGCCGGAGCCTGTCTGCAGGGAGTAGCCCTGCTCCATGTAGCCGGAGACGCCGATCACGTCGGCCGCCGTGCGGGCGATCAGGAGTTCCCGCGGATCCCGCGTCATGCGCGTTGCGCCCTTGGCGATGCCCGCCGGGTCGCCGATCTTGTCCACGACCACCACATGGTCCACCCAGTCCTGGTGGATGCTGACCGGCGTGTTCGGATATTCGCCCAGGTAGTCGGTCAAAAGGATGGTCTTCTTGGAGTGCCGGGCGTCGACCACCGCGTATCCGAGCGATCCGCAGGCGGAAGGCCCCGAAAAGCCGTTCGCGTTGCCGTAGACGTCCGAGGAAGGGACCCCGAGGAAGGCGACGTCGATCGCGATGTCGCCGGTCTCCACCGCGCGCGCCCGTCCTCCGTGGGAGTGGATGAGCACGGGGATGTCCATGAGGCCGTCGGAGATCGCGTCGGCCAGGGCGCCCCGGATACCGCTTGTGGAAATGCGGCGGATGAGCCCGTTCCTGATGTGTTCGATCATGGGAGCGTGGCAGGTGGTCAGTGAGCTGGGGGCCAGGACGAGGTCCTTGAAGCCCATCTTCGCCAGCACGTCCAGCACCAGGTTCACGACGAAGTCGCCCTCGCGCAGGTGGTGGTGGAAGGAGATGGTCATCCCGTTCTCCAGCCCCACCTTGCGGACCGCTTCCTCGATCGAATCGACGACCTTGGTCAGGCGCGGCAGGGTGCGCGAGCCCTTCTCGCGGCGCACCAGCGGCGTGTTCTCCCAGGCGCCTGAGAAGGGCGCCAGTTTTCCGTATCCGTCTACCGAAGCCGGGAGTTCCCGGCCCAATGCGTTCCTGCTCATGAGCGGACCTCCTCGGGAATCTCGATGCCCGAGGCGTGGGCGAGTTCCAGGTTGCGCAGCGCGCGCTCCACGATGGGCTTGTCCACCATCTTGCCGTCCACCGAGATCACGCCCGATCCGCGCGCCTC
>DPXI01000047.1 GCA_003527485.1 Treponema sp.
TGTACGCCTACCCGCATACTTTCCCAGGCAATGCCTTCATGGTCCTGAATTACTGGGTGGACCCGGTCGATTGACGATTTAACGGTACTTTTCTATGGCGTCCTCCCGCCGCGTCGTGATACCATGCGGCGGGAGGAACTCCATGGAACGAAAAGTGATATCCACCGAAAAGGCGCCCGCGGCCATCGGTCCGTATTCCCAGGGAATTTCCGCGGCCCCCTTCGTCTTCTGTTCGGGCCAGACGCCTCTCGATCCGGCGACCGGGAAGCTCGTGGAAGGCGATGTCGCGGCGCAGGCCCGCCGTTGCCTGCAGAACGTGCGGGCCGTGCTCGAAGCCGCGGGAACTTCCCTGGACAGGACGGTCAAGACGACCGTTTTCCTGATCGACATGGCGGACTTCAAAGCCATGAACGCCGTCTACGCCGAGTTCTTCGGTTCCGCGCCGCCCGCGCGATCCACCGTCGCCGTCGCTGGCCTGCCTCTCGGCGCGCGCGTGGAAATTGAAGCGATAGCGATCGCCGCGGTCGCGGGCCTCTAGCGGACGCGAAGGCATATCCATGGGCGACGTAAAGGTCATCGGGATTTGCGGGGGTTCGGGCTCGGGCAAGACCACCATCGTCAGGAAGATTTCGGAGCTCATTTCCGATTTCGTATTCCTTCCCCAGGACAACTACTACAAGTCCGCGGAGTTCATCTCCAACACGAACATAACAGCGTTCAACTTCGACCACCCGGAAGCCTTCGACAACGAACTGCTCATCGACCACCTGACGCGCCTGAAACGGGGCGAGCCGATCGATATGCCCCGCTACGATTTCGTCCACCACCGGCGCGAGGCCGAGTCCGTCCGCGTGGAGCCGAAGAAGCTCGTCATCTTCGAAGGGATCATGATCTATACCGATAAAAGGGTGCGCGATCTTGTGGACCTCAAAATATTCGTGGACACGCCAGACGACATCCGTTTCATACGCCGCCTGACCCGCGACATCAAGGAACGCGGCCGAACCGTGGATTCGGTCATCGAACAGTACATGAACGTCGTCAGGCCCGGACACTTCGAGTTCATCGAGCCGACCAAGGCGTGCGCGGATATAATCATCCCCGAAGGGGGACAGAACGAAAACGCCCTGTCCGTCCTGCTCTCCTTCATCAGGGAAACCGTCAGGGAAGATGCCCTGCTTCCCAAGCCGGAACAATGACAGGGTCCGGTAACGCCCCAGCAAAGGTGTGAGGTCCTACATCCATGTACAGCAGTGCTAGAAAAACCTTGGACATCGCATCGCTCGCCGCGGCCGCGATCGTGTTCGCCGTCCTCGTTCCCCCGCTCACGGCGGAACTCCCCGCCGTCGCCGTCGCCATCACCGCGGGCGTCCTTTTCACCGGCTTATTCTCCCTTTCCGGCTTGGTCAGGCGCAGGGGCGACTCGTTCCTGCGGACCGGAGCCTTCCGCAGGGGCGACACGCGCATACTCGGAGCCTTCGTCGACCGTCTGCGTTTCTGCTTCACGACCGACGACCTCATCCGCGCATGCCGCGAGCTGCTGGAGTTCTCCGCCGACTGTACCGTCATCATAATGGACATGCCCAAGCACTACGTCGTGTACAACAGTCCGGGAATCATCGGCTCCGATCCCGAGGTCATCGCCACGCTCGTGCGCCGCTACGACAAATGGCGGGACGGTATCTTCTTCTTCGACGAACAGCTGGATCTCGTGTCCGGCAATTCGCGATCCCGCGGCTTCTTCGCGGTGAACGGCGATCTGCACGCCTACTTTTTCATACGCCTCGCACGCATCATGGAGCCGGAGATATTCGAACAGCTGAACGCGGAATTGGCGAGCTTCCTGAAACGGAACGAGACGATCGAAAAAATGTTCTCCATCGCCGCCGTTTCCAAGGAGTGGGCGCTCGTCGCTGAGACCCAGCGCTCCTTCCTCCCCAAGATCCTGCCGAAAGTCAAGCGCCTGGACCTCGCAGCGCACTTCCAGCCCCTCGTCAACGTGTCGGGCGACTACTATGATGCCTTGCCGATCGACGGGGACCGGACCCTGCTGATGGTCGGCGACGTGTCCGGAAAAGGCCTCTCGGCCGCCCTCATCATGGGCATCGTGGTGAATACCATACGCATCATCGAAGACAAGAACGACCTGGAGACCCTGGTCCGGAGCGTCGACTCGGCCATCAAGGGCATGCGGCTTGAGGATAAGTATACGGTCATGTTCCTGGGCATCGTGGACACGGCGAAGATGACCATAAGCTACGTCAACGCTTCCATGGCCGATCCGCTGATCATATCCGAGACGCGCGCGGGCAGGCAGATCCGGCGCCTCGCCTCCAATTGCAGCCTCATAGGGATCCTTGACCTCCAGACCGTGCCGACAGCGGAAGTGCGGCTCTTTCCCGGCGACGTCATCCTCATCGCCTCCGACGGCGTTTCCGAGGTTCCCGACGCCGCGGGGGAAATGCTCGGCGACAGCGATCGTTGGATAGATTTCGTGACGGAGGAATCCGCGCGGCCTGCGGGCGTCTTCGTGGAGGCCCTGGCCGCCCTCGTCACCGAACATGCGGGGGGAGCCCCGCTCAGGGACGACGTCACCGTTCTGGCCGCCAAGGTCCTGGAGTAGCCCGATGATACTTTCCTTCGTCGATTACGCGCTCGCCATCGCCATCCTGGTCTTCGGCTTCAGGCTCAGTTACCTTCTGGCCGACAATATCAGCGCCCGGCTCGTCCGCCTGTATTGCACGGCGGCGTCCGTGGTTTCGCTCTGCATAGGGCTTGCGTACGCGTCCGCCCTTTCCCGCTCGGCCTTCTTCGCGGTCACGTTCGCGCGCATCGCCGCCTCGGCGACCACGGCTTCCTTCCTGATCGTCGCCCTTCTGGCCATTTCGTTCCCCTACGAGAAGCAACCGCGTATCCTCCGTATCGCGGCGGCTGCGTTCTGGGCCGTCGCGAGCTATTTCATACTCTTCACCGACAGGTATCTGGTCAGTTTCACCTACCAGGCGGGGTTCCTCTTCCGCGACGCGGGGCCACTGTACGATCCGGTCGTCATCGGGGGCTTCCTGCTCGGCCTGCTATCCGCCGGCACTCTCCTCGTCAGGCGCCTCTTTTTCAGGAGCCGGATCTTCAGGCTCCAGACCTCGATCGTCGCGGCGGGGCTCATCTTCGGATACCTGATCGCCTTTTCCACCGCGTATGTCCTGCCGACGTATTTCGAACTATCCTGGGCTTACGCGCTGATGCCTGTCGGGGCCGCGGTGCTGGCCGCCAATCTCGGCTTCGGGATCATGATCACGCGCCTCTTCGATGTCCGCGCCACGGCCTTGTCGGCGGCGGGCATCGCGCTGTACGGAGTCTTCCTCAGCTTGTTCGCCGGAACCGCCTTTGCCCTTGCCTCGCTCGCGATCGGCTACGGGCGCGCTCCGCTCGTCGCCCTTGCCGCCGCCGCGATCTTCGTCGCGGGCGCGCTCATCGGGGAAACGCTCCGGTTCCGCTTCCGCAAGCAGTTCGCCGGCCGGAGCGCATACGGCGACAAGCTGGAAGCGGAACTTTCCGATGTCGACTTCTCGCAGGGCCGCGACAAGGTCATCGGACGCCTGCTGGAAGTCCTGCAGGAGAACATAGGATGCAGCTCGGTGAATCTCCTCATAGAGAATGCAGGCGGCTCGATGGTCAATGTCGGATCAACGAGCGGCACGACGGATGCCTTGGAGCGGAAGGCCGCCGGCATCGACCTGCTGCTCAACAACGACGTCTCGGTGATCCTGAAATCGGAAATAGTAACCAACCACGACTACGCCGCCGTCAAGGAAGAGTTGCTCGATACCCTGGGACGTTTCGACGCCGATTCCCTGGTGCTCCTGCGCGAAGGCCGGACCGCTATCGGTGCCCTCCTGTTGGGCGGGAAGAGGACAGGCGGCGACTTCACCGGGTACGACTTCGACACCCTCTCTCGCGTCTACGGAAAGCTCTTCGTCGTCGCCTATTACCTCAAAAACATCGCGCAGGAATCCCTGGTGGTCACCGTGGACCGTGAATTGGAATATTCCGACCAGATCGTCCAGTCCATACAGGAAAATATGGACCGCATATCCCATCCGGCGGTCGACATCTCCTACATGACCCGGTCCACGCGCAAACTCGGCGGCGACTTCATCGATTTCATCCGTCTCTCGCAGGACCGGTACGTGTTCGTCATAGGCGACGTCTCCGGCAAGGGCCTGAACGCGAGCATGTCGATGGTCATCCTCAAGTCGGTCATCCGCACCTTCCTCAAAGAGACGAAGGATTTCAAGAAGCTCGTGGTCAAGACCAACGCCTTCATCAAGACCAACCTGCCCAAGGGCACTTTCTTCGCCGGCGTTTTCGGGATCGTCGATTTTCCCGGCCGTACTTTGCACTACGTGAATTGCGGCATTCCCGCGATCTTCCTTTCGTCCAGCGCCTACAACAATCCGGTGGAGATCCAGGGCGAGGGGAAGGTGCTCGGTTTCGTGAAGGACATCGCCCCGATGGTCGTCATCAGGAAGTCGGTCTTCAAGAGCGGCGACATCCTGCTGGCTACGACTGACGGGCTGACCGACGCGGAATCCGTCCGCGGCCAGCGATACGGAAAGGAGCGGATCCAGAAACTGCTGCAGGAGAACCGCGGCGCGTCCGCCGAGCGCATAGTGCGCTTCCTCTCGGAGTCCGTTTCTGAGTTCGTCTCCCAGGAACTCAACGACGACATCACAATTCTTGCGTTAAAATTCAACTGAGGCGGGGGGACGAATGGACCATCTGAACATCAGCGAGCGGAAAGGCGACGGCTACATGCTGCTCGAAGTCATGGGGACCATCAACTCCTACACGTATACGGACTTCCAGGTGCGGGTCTACGACTTCATCAAGAGGACCAACCTCGTGCTCGATCTGGGGCGCGTCACCAATTTGTCTTCCACCGGCCTGGGCGTGCTGATGTCGGCGGTCGAGGACGGGCAAGAAAGCGGCCATAAGCTGTACATCATGAATCCCAGCGAAATCGTCCGCATGGCGATCGAATCGACCGGGTTCGCGGAATTCTTCCCGATCATACGGTCCATCAACGAGGTCATGTAGCCGTGTGCGCGCCGGCGGCCGGGATAGTGCTCATCGCGGACTATGCCGAACTCCCCCGGCTCGAGCGCTTCTTCGACGATTTTCCCGACATCGCGGAACGCGACCGGATGCGTGCCCGGATCGCGGCGACCGAGTTGTTCGACAACGTCGTGGCCCATGCGCGGGACCCACGCCCCGCCAGGGTCAGCATCCGCCTGAGCCCCGGACCGCCCCTTAAACTCGACCTTAGCTACAAATCGACGAATTTCCCGGAATTCGAAGCCGAGCTGGCCGCAGCCCGCGCCCACGCCGCTCTGCCTTCGCCGTCACGGGCTCCGCGCTACGCGGCGGACGACCGTCGGTATCGCGGCCTCGGCTTGACCATGTGCCTCGCCGTCGCGTCCGGCGTGACCACGCAGGCGGGCCTTTTCCGCCACCTCGTATCCGTCGTATTCTGAAGGACATGCGACCGTCCGTCATCCTGCTCTCCCTTTCCCTATTCGGCTTTTCCCTGTTCGCCAGTACGCTATTCGCCTGCGCCGCTTCGGGCGACCGTGCGGCGGCAGCCCCGGCCGCCTCGCAAGCGAAACTCGCCGCGGCGGCCGCCGCCGCTGAGGCGAAACTCGCCGCGGCGGCCGCCGCCGCGGAGCGTTCCGCGGCCGAAGCCTTCGCTGCCAGGGTCTCCGCCGCTTCCCGCACTGCCGCCCTTCCGCCCGCTCTCGCGGACACGCTCCTGCTCGCCGCCAGGTCCGAACGCGCGGCCCTCGCCGCGGAAATCGATTCGGCGCTCTCAGGCGATCCCTTTCTCGTCCGCCTCGTCGATAAGAAGACCGCGCTGCCGGCCGACTACGCTCCCGCCGACCTCGTCCCGCTTTCTGGCGGCTCCTATATCGCCGGTCGCGCGGGCATGCTCCTCCGCGAGGCCGCGGCCCGCTCCTTGGAAGCGATGGCGGCCGCCGCCCACGCCGACGGGATCTCGCTGGTCGTCTCCTCGGCCTACCGTTCGTACGCATACCAGCAAACGGTGCGCGCGCGGGTGGAAGCCGAACTCGGCGAGGCGGCGGCCGACCGCGAGTCGGCCCGGGCCGGGCAAAGCCAGCACCAGCTCGGCCTGGCGGTGGACTTCGGTTCCATAGACGATTCCTTCGCCGAAACCTCCGCCGCGGCCTGGCTGACCGCGAATGCGTCGCGCCGGGGCTGGTCGCTCTCCTACCCCAAGGGCCTGGAAACGGTCACCGGCTATCGCTGGGAAAGCTGGCACTACCGCTATCTCGGTACCGCCGCCGCCGCCCTCGCGCAGAAGCGGTTCGGCGGGGTGCAGCAGTACGCGCTGGAGTTCCTGGATGCGTGGGGGAGAGGTAGTCGTTAGTGGGTAGCCAGTCTACAGCGAAGGGCCTGGTTGCCGGCAGTAGAAGAAGGCCAGGTTGCATGTGAGTCGTCTCTTCATCCTTTCTTCTTCTTCCTGCTGGCTACCCGCTACCCGTTGCCGGCTACCGCCTACCAGCTACCGGCTTCCCTCTTCCCGTATTAAACCTCATGTCTTGAACGCCGCCGTCATCGTTCGCAGCTCCTCGGCGAGGGTGCGTTGGCGCTCCGCGATCGCGGCGACCGAACGGTTGGATTCGGAGAGGCGGTCCGTGCGGTTCTTGAGTTCGGCCGAGATGCCCTCCGCGCTGCGGGCGATGGTTTCCAATTCGACCATGCCGTCCAGGATCGTGGCTGCCCGGCCCTTCTGCTCTTCAGAGAGCGAACGGACCGTGGCGGCGGCTTCCATGCTTGTGCGCATGGAGGCGGCGATCCTGTCCGCGCCGAGGCGCTCCGTCGCTCCGGCCGCCGCGAGGCCTTCCAGGCTCCGCTCGATTTCGGCGACAGAGGGTTCGATGAGGGTCAGGGCGGAGCGGATGCGCTCGATCGCGGAGGCGCTCTCTCCGGCGGCTTTCTCCACGTCGCCGATCCGCTCGTCGATGCCCTGGGCGCCTTCGGCGGTACGGGCCGCCAGCGCGCGGACCTCGCCGGCGACCACCGCGAAGCCTTTGCCCCGGTCACCGGCATGCGCGGCTTCGATCGAGGCGTTAAGCGACAGGAGGTTGATGCGCTGGGCTACGTCGGTGATATTCGCGGCGCCTTCCCTCATAGAGAGCGCGCGTTCGGCCAGGCGCTCCTGCAGCGCAAGGAGCTCCTTGATGGTCGAAGAAAGGGAACGCATCGTCCGGGAGAATTCGTCGGTCCGGTCCTTGATCAGCACAGCGGTGGACGATACTTCCTTGACCCCTTCGATCATGGTCTCGACGGTCGCGGCCGCCTCCGAGAGCGAGCTCTCCTGGCTCCGCGCCGCGGCGAGGTTCCGGTCCGTCCCTTCGGCGATGCGGGACGCGCCTTCGTCGGCGGCGTCGATATGGACCTTCTCGGCGGCGAAGGCATCCAGGGCATCGGCTATCGTGGCGGAAAATTCGCCGAGGAAACGTTCGTTGTCGGCGACCGAGCGGCCGAGCACCTCCGCGGAGGCGGCTTCCTCCTCGGAGACCGCCTTGATGCGGATGATCATGGCCGCCAGCCGGTCGACGAAGGCGTTCACGCTCGCGCCGACTTTTCCCGCCCCGTCGAAGGAGACGAGGTCGATGCGTCCGGTGAGGTCGCCCTGGCCGTCCGCGAATTGGCTTATCTGCGTTCGGAGGGAGGAGAGGCGGGCGCGGAGCTCGCTGCGGGAGGCGATGAGGAGGCCGCAGGCGTATGCGATCCAGCCCGCCGCCAGGAGCGCGAAGGCGAGGTAGCGGAGGCCGCCGGAATCCGGCATGCCGGCGGCCGTACGGTGCAGGTAGAAATCGGACACGTGGACGAAAGCCGAGGCGAGGGCCGCCGCCGACGAGGCCGCGGCAAGGGGATCTCTGGTCCGGGCGAAGAGATCTTTCTCTCCCGCACGGATGTCGCGCATCGCGAGCCGCCGTTTCAGGGGGGCCAGGGCGCTTTCCACGATGAGGGCCGAGAAGACGCCCGCCGCTATGCCCCAGGAGACGCTGAGCGAAAGGGAGACGCCGTAGGGCACTCCCCCCGGGGTGGAGAAGCCGTACAGCGCGTAGAAACCCGTGGTGCCCGCGATCCAGAGGCCTCCGTGGATGGCGATCATGATCCATGGGAGGGCGATCGAAGCCTTCCGGGCGGCGGCCACGTCCCCTGAACCGCGCAGGCGATCCAGCAGCGGCCGTACCGTCCGCATGACCGCGGCATAGCCGCCCAGGCCGAAAAGGATCATGAGGACGTAGACGAGCGGTTTCAGGCCATAGGCGAGCCGCTCGGAAGGCCCTCCCGCGAGGCGCGGATTGAAGAGGGCGACGAAGAGTTCGCGCACCGCGCCCACGGCGAAAGGCAGCACGATGTTGGCGATGAAGGCGCGGATACGAAAGGCGCGTATTTCCCGGTCGAGCATTCGGGCATTATAGACCGAATCCGCCGATGAGGATAGAAAATCCCGCCAAAGTCCCGGCCCTAAAGTCCCGGCCCCTGGAGGGGAAGCCGGAGCGTGAACCGGGATCCTTCCCCTTCCCAGCTTTCCGCGGATACGCTTCCGCCGTGGGCCAGCGCGATGTGGCGGACGATGGCCAGCCCGAGGCCGGTGCCGCCCAGCTCGCGGCTGCGCGCCTTGTCAACCCGGTAAAAGCGTTCGAAGATGCGCGGCAGGTCCTTCGCCGTTATGCCGAAGCCGCGGTCGCGGACCTCCAGCACGAGCTCGGATCCCTCGGCCCGGGCGCTCACCGAAACGGGCGCTTTCTTTTTCGAGTACTTCACGGCATTGCCGACGAGGTTCGAGACGGCCTGCTCCAGGAGTCCCGCGTTCACCGCCGCCTCCAGTCCATCGGGGCAGTCTATCGAAACGGCCATGCCCTTCTCATCGGCGCCCGGTGAGTTCGCTTCGACGGCCGCGGCCAGGATCGGAGCGATCTCGACGCGTTCCGTAGGCAGGGCGGTCCGGCCGTCCTGCTCCAGGGCGGCGAGGCTCAGCAGATCGTCGATGAGGCTTTCCATGCGCCCGGCGTTCCGCCCGATGATCGAGACGAAGCGCCCGGCCCTGGCCGGATCCTGCAACGCGCCGTCCAGGAGGGTCTCGGCGAAACCCTTCACGAGCTGGATGGGTGTCCTGAGCTCGTGCGACACGTTGGCGACGAAGTCCTTCCTGACCCGTTCCAGCCTGCGCAGGCGCGAAATGTCGTTCAGCACGAGGACCGCGCCGCCGGAGGACCCGGTCCCGCCCGGAAGCGAAGGGAGGGGCGTCGCCGTGATCTGGAACCACCGCTCGCCGCGTTCTCCGTAAAGCGCGACCTCGGATTCGGTCCGTTCCCCGGTCCGGAGGCAGCGCGCGACGGCAGCCTGGAGTTCGGTGGAACGCGTGAAGGAGAGCAGGCCTTTGCCGGTATCGTCCGACCCGAGGCGGAAAAGTTCGCGGGCCGCCGGATTCGCGAGCCGTATCGCGAGTTCCGCGTCCAGGGAGAGCACCGCTTCGGCGATGCCGTCGAGTATGGCGCCTTTCTCCAGGCCTTCTTCCTTCGCGGCGCGCACGCGCTGGGCGAGTTCGGCGGCCATGTGCGCGAGGGCGGCGCCGAGGACACGGATCTCCTCGGGCGCGTTGCGATCGTTTTCCGGGGCTTTGAAGGGATTGTCGGCTTCCGAATCCGGTTCCCTTCCCGCGAAACCGCGGGCAAGTGCCGCAAGCCGGGCCAGCGGCGCCGAGATGCCGCGGCTCCATACGGCCGCCGCCGCGGCGGCCGCCGCGGCCACGAAGAGGAGGGCCGCGGCCAGACCCCAGAGCGCGGGGGCGAGGCGGACGGCGAGGGAAGGCAGTTCGACCGAGATCCTGAGGACTTCGCGGGGACTGCCCGCAGGAGCGGGCACGGGGGCCGCGGCATAGAAGGATTCCATGCCGACCGTGGCCGAACGGCGGCTGGCCGAAGCGACGCGGCCTTCCAGGGCGGCCGCTATCTCGGGACGGGAGGCGTGGTTTTCCATGACGGTGGAATCGGCGGCGGAATCGGCGGCGACCGAGCCGTCGCCGCGGACGATCGTGACGCGGATTCCGGATTCCGCGGCGGCCTCCCGCGCGAAGTCTCGGGCGATGCCCCCGGCAAAGTCCCCAGCGAAGTCCCCGGCCGCCGGAACGCTCCGCGCCGCGTAGAGTGAGGCGAGGGCGCGGGCGGACTCGCCGAGGGCGCGCCCGTTCGTACCCTCGTACAGGTTGTCCAGGATGGGCACGGCCGCGAGCGCGATGACGGCCGCCATGGAGAGCGCGGCGATCGAGAGCGTCCGGAAGCTTCGTACGAAAAGTCCCGCCATCGTCAATCCTTCAGGCGGTAGCCGACGCCGCGCACCGTCTCCACCAGATCGCCGTCATCACCGAGCTTCTTCCGCAGGGACAGTATCTGCACGTCCACCGAGCGTTCGGTGACCGGATAGTCCGGGCCGCGCACCGCATCTATGATGCCGCTCCGCGCGAAGACCCTGCCCGGATTCCGCATGAGCAATTCCAGGATGGCGAACTCGGTGGCGGAAAGGTCGACGGCCTCTCCGCGCAACCGCAGTTCGTGGCGGGCAGGATCCAGGGACAACTCGCCCAGGACGACGAGCTGCCCCGCGGCGGCAGGATGGTCGCCGGGATCGGCGCGCCGGCGCAGCGCCGTGCGGATGCGGGCGACGAGCACTTTCGGACTGTAGGGTTTGACCACGTAATCGTCCGCGCCGAGTTCGAGCCCCGAGACCACGTCGGCTTCCTCGCCCCGCGCGGTCGTCATGATCACCGGCAGCCGGGATCGCGAGGGATCGGAGCGGATCTTCCTGAGCACGTCCAGGCCGTTGATGCCGGGGAGCATGATGTCCAGGACGACGCAGTCGGGATTCGCCGTCGGGAAGGCCGCCATGCCTTCTTCGCCCGAGGCGGCGAAGACCAGGATCCAGCCTTCTTTCCCGAGCGAGAAGGCAAGAAGCTCGCGGATTTCGGCGTCGTCCTCGATCACGAGTATGGTCGGCTTGGCCATGGTCCGCTCCTATTCGTTCAGCTCCACGTGCCGTCCTTCGACCATGTAGACGACGGCTTCGCAGATGTTGGTCATGTGGTCGCCGAGACGCTCCAGGAAGCTCGAAGTCTGGATGAGTTTCGTCGCGCGCTTGACGAGGTCCGGATTCCCGCGCATCAGGCCGAGGACCTCTTCGACCAGCAGCTTGTGCTCCTGGTCTATCCCGTCGTCCAGGGCGGCGACGCGGCGCGCGGCTTCGGCGTCACGGTCCAGGTATGCCGAGACCGCGCCGCGGATCATCTCTCCCCCGATGATGGACATGCGGTCCAGCCGCTCGACCTGGCGGAAGGGCGTTTCTCCGGCCAGCCTTATCGCGGCTTTCGCCAGATGGACCGCGTGGTCGCCGGCGCGCTCCAGGTTGTCCGTCACCTTGAACAGGGCGACGAGCTCGCGGAGGTCGCGGGCGACCGGCTGCTGGGTGGCGATGAGGACGGCCGCCTGGTCTTCTATCTTGAGCTGCATCGCGTTCACCACCGCGTCGCCCGCCTTCACTTCCTTGGCCAGTTCGACGTCCTGCTCCTTGAGCGCGGCGCGGGCCTTGGCGAGGTCTTCTTCGACCTTCGTGCCCATCGCGAGGATGTCGTGCCGTATCCTGTTCATCTCGTCCATCAAATGGATTCTGGTGTTCATACGATTCTCCTCATGCGATTCTCCTCAACCGAAGCGCCCGGATATATAGCTCTCCGTCCTCTCGTCGCGCGGATTGAAGAACAGGTCCTTCGTGGGCGCGTATTCCACGAGATCGCCGGTGAGGAGAAACGCGGTGGAGTCGGAGATCCGTCCCGCCTGCTGCATGTTGTGCGTCACGATGATTATTGTATACTTCTTTTTCAGCTCGTCGAGGAGATCTTCGATCTTGGACGTGGATATCGGATCGAGGGCGCTCGTCGGTTCGTCCATCAGGATGATCTCGGGTCTGACCGCGATGGTCCGCGCGATGCAGAGGCGCTGCTGCTGTCCCCCCGAAAGCGCGTACGCGCTCTGCTTCAGCTTGTCCTTCACTTCGTCCCATAGCGCCACCTGCCGCAGGGAAGATTCGACGAGCGCGTCCATGTCCCCCTCGTAGCCGTTGATCCGGGCGCCCCAGGCGACATTCTCGTGGATGCTTTTCGGGAAGGGATTCGGCTTCTGGAATACCATGCCGATCCAGCGTCTGACGTGCACGGGATCGACCTCCGGCGCATAGGCGTCCACACCGTGGAAGAGAACCTCGCCCTCGGTCCTGGTGCCGCTGATGAGCTCGTTCATGCGGTTGAAGGCCCGGAGGGCTGTGCTTTTGCCGCAACCGGAGGGGCCGATGATGGCGGTCACGCTCCGTTTCGGGAAGGTCATCGTAAGGTCCTTGACCGCCTTGAAGCCGTCTCCGTACGTGATCGTCAGGCCGCGGACATCCAGCGCCGCCGGCGAATCGTCGTCCGTCGGGACCTCGAAGGGATTGTCGTCGCCTTTCCTTGAGAATATGTTCATCTGCCGAGCCTCTTTTCCCTGCGGAACCTGTTCCGCGCGATGATGGCCGCCGCGTTGAGCGACAAGCCGAGTACGAGGAGGACGAGTATGGCCGCCGCCGCGAGGTTCCTGAATTCGGCCTGCGGTCGCGCCGTCCATTGGTATATCTGAATGGGGAGCGTCGTGAACTTGGAGAAAGGTCCCGCCGGATCCTGCGTCAGGAAGGTGGAGGCGCCGACAACCACCAAGGGAGCCGTTTCTCCGAGGGCCCGCGATACGGCCAGGACGGTGCCCGTCAGGATGCGGTCGGCGGCCGCCGGAAGGACGTGGTGGCGGATCGTCTGCCATTTCGTCGCGCCCACCGCGAGGCTGGACTGCCTGAGCGAGTCCGGAATCGCGCGGAGGGCTTCCTGCGCGTTGATGATGACGATGGGCAGGATGAGGAGGGCCAGGGTGAGCGAGGCGGAAAGGATGGTCCGCCCGTTCGCGCCTTCGGCGGCGGCCGCCCGGAAGATGGCCCCCGAAGTGAGGGGTTCAAGGGCCCGGACGAAGATGGCCAGGCCGAGCATGCCGTAGATGATCGAAGGGACGCCCGCGAGATTGTAGATGTTCGTCTCGATGATGCGGTTGATCGCGTTGTCCTTTGCGTATTCCTGGAGGTAGATGGCGGCTCCGACGCCGAGCGGAAAGGCGACGAGCAAGGTAAGCAGGAGGGTCGCGAGCGATCCGATGATCGCGCCCCGTATGCCGGCCGCTGTCGCGACGCTCGATTGGGGATTGGCGAAAAGCCCCGCGTTGACCCAGGACCTGAAGCTCAGGTTCCCGTCGGGATACTCCTCCGCGACTTGGCCGCGTATCGCGTCCGCGTCGAACAGGCTCTGCGCGAGGGTCCAGGTCCTGCGCACCGTCGGCTGGACGATCTCGGCGACGATGATTTCAAGGAGCTCCTCGCGGCTCCGCGAGGCGAGGCTCCGTTCCGCGTCCAGCTTGACGAAAAGCCGGCGGGAGACGTTTCCGCGGATGGTCCCGGCGAGGGTCGCCTCGTCCTGCTTTTCCAGGGGCACGCCGTCGTTTTGGAGCGTGGCCGGGTCCACTTCCGCCGTCATGACCACATAGCCGAAACTCTGGTTCACTATGCTCGCGATGAGGGACGCGAGGAAGAGGACGGAGAAAGCCGTCGCGGCCAGGAACGCGAGCCGCCATCGGGCTCCTTTCGCGTTCCGCGCGGCGAGGTTGGGCGTAAACGTGTCGCGTTTCATTCGTAGACCTCGCGGTAACGGCGGATGATCTTCCGGGAAAGGATATTGAGGGCCAAGGTGACCAGGAAGAGCAGGAGGGCGATCGCGAAGAGGCTCCGGTAATCGATCGAATCGTAGGAAAGGTCTCCTCCCGAAATCCTCACGATGTGGCCGGTCATGGTTTCCGCGGAGCGGAAGGGATTAAGTGTGAGGTTCGGTCCTGCGCCCGCCGCGAGGGCGACGATCATGGTCTCGCCCACGGCACGCGAGAGGGCGAGGATGAAGGCGGCCGCGAGACCGGAAAAGGCGGAGGGGACGACGATCTTGACGGAAGTTTCCAGCTTCGTGGCGCCCATGGCGTAGGCGCCTTCCCGGAGCGCGGCGGGGACAGCGCTGAGCGCGTCCTCGCACATCGATGCGACGAGCGGAAGGATGAGGATGCCCATCACGAGTCCCGCGGAAAGGGTGTTGTAGACTTCGACCCTGTCCTGGCCGAGGATTCCCTGGAGGAAGGGGGTCACGGTGGTGAGAGCGAAGTACCCGTAGACGACCGTGGGGACGCCCGCGAGCACCTCGAGGACGGGCTTGAGCACCTCCCGGACGCCGAAGGGGGCATATTCGGAGAGGTAGATGGCGACGACGAGGCCGAGGGGGAGGGCGACGAGCATGGCGTAGAAGCTGGTCGCGAGGGTGGCGGTGAGCAGGGGCAGTATGCCGAATTCCCCGATGGCGGGTTGCCAGACTCTCCCGGTGAAGAACTCGATGAACGAGACCTCGCGGAAGAAGGAGAGCGATTCCCGCCCCAGGGTGGCCACGATGCCGAGCGTGGTGAAGATCGAAATTGCCGCGCAGAAGAGAAGGAAGGCTTCAACGAGGGTTTCGCCGGGTCTTGCCCGGCGCGCCAAGGTGATGAAGCCCGTTCGTTCTTCGTGATAACCGGCGGATTCGACGCTGATCGGACTACGGAACGAACGGCGCTTCATCGGTCAGAACCGCCCCTTCATCGCGTCGGCGAGCAGCTGCTTGGTCTTCTTCATTCCGTCCGCGGGCGCGGGGAAGTAGCCGACTTTCTTGATCACCTCGTTCACGTAGGTGAGGTAGTAGGTGAGGTAGGCCGCGACTTGGGGCTTCTCGGCGATGATGCGGGCGTCGGAGTACAGGAACAGGGGGCGGGCGAGCGGGTACTTGTTCGCGTCGACGCTGGCCTGGTTGGGTTCGACGCCGTTGACGTTCACCGCGCGGAGTTTGCCCTTGTTCTCAAGGTAGTACGCGAAGCCGAAGTAGCCGATGGCGTTCTCGTCCCCCGCGATGCCGCGTACCAGTACGTTGTCGTCCTCGGAGAGCTGGAGATTCTTGGCCGAGAGCAGGGGCTTCTTGTCCTTCTTGAATATGTGCTCCACGAAGTATTCGAAGGTGCCGGAATCGGTTCCGGGGGAGAAGCGCCTGATTTCCTTCTTCGGCCAGGTCGGACGGACGTCGGACCAGAACGCGGCCGTGGAGAAGATGAGCGCGAGCTCCTTGTCCGTGGCGTCGGTGATGAACTTGTTTTTCGTGCTGACAACCACCGCGAGGGCGTCGGTGCCGACGCGGAACTCGAGGGGAACGCGGGGCGGGCTGAGTTTGGCCGCGGCGTCTATCTGGGTCTGCTTGATCTTGGAAGAGGCGTTGGAGACGTCGGTTTCTCCGCTGACGCAGAAGCGCTCGAATCCGGCGCCCGAACCGATGGAGTCTATGGTGATCTGGCCCGTGAATCCTTCCTTCACGAGGCGTTCGACTATCGCTTCTGAAAGCGGGAATACCGTGGACGAACCGGCGGTGACTACGGTGCCGGTAACCTTGGTCGGATCGACGCCGGGAAGGATCTTGTCCGCGTCATCGGAGACGGGATCGATCCAGGCGAATTTTGCCTGCGCTCCGGCGGAAACGGCCAGCGCGCAGATGACGGATGCGATAAGGAGCTTCTTCATCTTGGTTCCTCCATAATTGAATGCTTTTCTCCGTGTACGGGCCGGAGTATCGATCCGGCTAGTGAGGAGATGATTCATCTATTGTTAGGAAATGGTTAAAAAGGGGGATCTGAAGGGCCGGTCGGCCCGAAAAAGTATGGAAGCTTCTTTTAGACCCGTTAAAAAGCCGATTTGATGTGAATTCCATTTGACTGCCGAAGAATTCGGGTATAGACTCATAACTGGTTAACCACATCTGGTTAACCAGTGGTCGAAGGCCAAAACAAGGGGTGACCACAATGGACCTGCCAGGAATGAAAGAAAAAAAGGAAGAAGGCGAAAAGCGCGTCCTTGAGCACATCCAGGCTTTGTTGAGCTCCGGAAGCATCAAGGCCGGCAATAAGCTGCCTTCCGAACGTCAGTTGAGCGAATCGTTCGGCGTGACGCGCGGGTATGTCCGCAAAGCTTTGCAGCGTTTGGAATACTACGGGCTGGTCAAGACCCTGCCTCAAAAAGGCAGCGTGGTTGAGCGCATCGGCGGAAAAGCGATGTCCGGCATTATCCAGGCGATCATCGAAATCGACGGAAGCGAGGATATCGATTCATTGATGGAAACGCGGGGCATTCTGGAACGCCATTCTGCGCGTCTGGCCGCCGAACGGGCGACGGACGAAGGCCTCGCCTCGGTGATGGATGCACATGCGGCGTTCAAGGCGGCCGCCGACGCCGGAGCGGATACGCTCGAGGAAGACCACCTCTTCCATCTGGCCATCGCCCGCGCGTGCGGCAACAGCGTGACCCTTTCTTTGGTCAGCATCATAACGCCGAAGATCATCGCCATGAACCGGGACTTCGCCGAAAACGACCCCGGACGAGCGTCGCGGACGTACGGTGAACATCAGGCGATCGTCGATGCCATCGTCGCGAAAAACGCCGATGCCGCGGAAGCGGCGATGCGCAGCCATATGGAGAAGTCAAAGTCCAGACGTTTGATAAAATAAGGAGTTCGATATGGGCGAAAAGGAGAAGGGCGCCGCCATGGCGACGCAGATCCGGCGGGACGTTATAAGGATGATTTCATCGGCGGGGCATGGACATCCGGGCGGCGCCTTGGGAGCCGCCGATATCCTGGCCTCCTTATATTCCGGCGGCATGCGCGTCAAGGACGAGAAAGGTAAGTCCCGCGATCGGCTGGTGCTCTCCAATGGACACATCTGCGCCGCTTGGTATTCGGCGCTGAGCCTGGCCGGCTGCATCGACCGCAAGGACCTCAACGGCTTCAGGAAGCTGGGTTCCCCTTTGCAGGGACATCCTTCCCGCAAACATCTGCCTGATTGGGTCGAGACTTCCACCGGACCTTTGGGCCAAGGAGCTTCGGTCGCCAACGGTATAGCGCTGGGGCTCCGCATGTCCGGCAGCGACTCGAAAGTATTCACGCTGGTCGGCGACGGCGAGATGCAGGAAGGCCTCGTTTGGGAATCCCTTATGACGGCGCCGCAGTACAAGCTGGGCAACGCGGTCGTTTTCGTGCTCTGGAACGGTCTCCAGATCGACGGCACCGTCGAGAAGGTCAAGAACCTGGAACCGATAGCCGACCGCCTGCGCGCTTTCGGTTGGGAAACGATCGAGATCGACGGCCACGATATCGGGGCGATCCAGGCCGTTTTGGATAGGCCGCGGAAAGCGACGGGAAAGCCGACCGCAGTCGTGGCGCGTACGGTAATGTCTAAAGGCGTCTCCTTCATGGAAAATGACAGGAAATGGCACGGTAGCTGTCTCAGCAAGGAACAAGCCGATACGGCGCTCGCCGAATTGGGGAAATCCGCTTCCTTCTCCGATTATCCGGCCGCCGGAGGTTCAAAATGAAGTTCGAAGCACCCACCCCCATACGCGACGCTTTCGGCAAGGCGCTGGTGGAACTCGGCGAAAAGAATCCGAAAGTGGTCGCGCTGACCGCCGATCTCGCCGACGCGATTAAAGTACAGTGGTTCGCCGAAAGATACCCGGACCGCTTCATCCAGATGGGCATCGCCGAATCGGACATGATGTGCGTGGCCGCGGGGCTCGCGATGACCGGATGGATTCCCTTCGCGACGACCTTCGCGGCTTTCGCGGCCGGGTTGGCGAATATGGCTGTCAAGATCGCGGTGGCCTACAATGGAGCCAACGTGAAAATCGCGACGAGCCATGGCGGCGTCTGCGTAGGCGCCGATGGGGCCACCCACCAAGGCATCGACGACATCGCGCTCATGCGGGCCATCCCCGGCATGACGGTCGTCGTTCCTTGCGACGCCAACGAAGCGTACAAGGCGACCTTGGCCGTCGCCGAGCACGTCGGTCCGGTATACCTTCGGCTCGGCCGTATAGCCACCCCCATCGTCGACGACAAACCGTTCAGGATCGGCAAGGCGCGCGTAGTGCGGGAAGGCGGGGACGTCGCGATAATCGCCTGCGGTTCGATGGTCGCCACGGCGCTGGAAGCCGCGAAAGCCCTGGAAGCCAAGAACGTCAAGGCGACCGTCGTCAACATGCACACCGTCAAGCCGCTCGACGTGAAGACGCTCGTGAGCGTGGCCGGAAAATGCGGAGCCGTCGTGGTGGCCGAGGAGCACTCGATCATCGGCGGCCTTGGAAGCGCCGTTTCCGAGGCTCTGGCGGCGAACCGGCCGGTACCGATGGAATTCGTCGGCGTCCGCGATGTGTTCGGCGAAAGCGGAGAACCCGCGGAAATTCTCAAGAAATACGGCCTCTGTGCTTCGGACATCCAGAAAGCGGCGCTCAAGGCTATCAAGAGAAAGTAGAAAAGAGATCGACCGAACTCAACGAACCGGAATTTCCGGTTCGATGGCCGCTTGCCGTTTGACGGGCGGGATAATGAAGGAGGTTGCTATGAAACGAATCCTTTCAGTCCTCTGTTTGCTCGCGATGGTCCTGGGAACCGCGCTTGCCGAAGGTCAAGGTGACGAAAAGAGCGGCGCCAAACCTGCTGCGCCTCAAACGGTCAAGTTTTGGTACCATTTCGATAATCCCGAAACGGCCATCAACCCGCTCATCGCCAAATTTGAAATGGAAAATCCCGGTATCAAGATCGTCGCCGAGCGCGTCGACTGGGGCAGCTACTACCAGAAGCTCGTGACCGCCATCGCGGCCGGAACGCCGCCCGACGTCTCCCAGGTGAAGCTCTGGTGGCAACCCCAGCTTGTGGAAATGGACGCTCTCGAGCCCTTGGATCCGTACCTGGCCAAGTGGGCCGGAAAGGGCGACGTGTTCGACAACGTTTGGAAGCTGACCAAGCACTCCGACGGCAAACAGTATTATATGCCGCTCCAAATGGTCATCCTCTACATGTACTACCGCACGGACATGTTCAAGGAGCTCGGACTGCAGCCGCCCAAGACCCGCGACGAATTCCTCGACGTGGCCAAGAAGCTCACCCGGGACCTCAACAAGGACGGGGAACCCGACGTTTACGGCTTCGGCATCCGCGGGGCGAAGGGCGGCCACGACTGGTGGGGTACCTTCGCGCTCTCCAGCGGCGCCCGGTTCTTCGACGCGAACGGCAAGTCCGGCCTGACCACTCCCAAGGCGATCGCCGCCAACGAATGGTTCATCGATCTGTACCGCAAGCATAAGGTCAGCCCGCCGACCACTCCGACCGACGGCTTCAAGGAAATCATCGCGAACATGAAGTCCGGCAAGACCGCCATGACTATCCACCACATCGGCAGCGCCAAGGAAATGGACGATGCTTTGGGCGAAAAGATTTCCGCCTGCCCCGTACCGGTCGGGACCGAAGGTTCGTGGACGAGTTTCGGCGATGAAGAGAACGCCGTGTTCAAGGCTTCGAAGGTCAAGGATGCGGCTTTCAAATGGGTCGCGTTCCTGGCTACCGCCGAGAACAACGCTATCTGGCAGAAAGCTTCCGGCCAGGTTTCGATCAACGTTTCCAACGGCGACAAATCCGATCCGAAGCTGGCCCGTTTCATGAAGGCCACCGTCGATTCCATGCCCTTCGCCGGAGTCCTCCCCGCGCACCAGAAAATCGCCGAATTCGTCGACGCCGTCTGGCCGACGGTCACCGGGCAAACCCTGCTCGGTCAGATCACTCCCGAAGAAATGATGAGGGCCTTCGAGAAGCACTTCCAGAACTAGACTCCGTTTATGTATCGAAGAGTTCCGTCCGGGACGGAACTCTTCGGGCGGCGGGGGCGGACGCGGGGGAGGACGGTAAATCATGCCCAAGAAACGACTGGATCTGTTCCCTTACGTCCTGATAGCGCCGGCCGTTTTCGCGGCCACTCTCGTGGTCCTGATTCCGATCCTCCAGACAGCGGGCATGAGCTTCATGAATTACCTGATTTACAAGCCGAAGGCTCGTAGCTTTATTGGCCTCAAGAACTATATCACAGCGTTGGCCGATCCCGTTTTCTGGATTTCCATACGGCACACTGTTGTCTGGATCGCCGGCGTCATATCGCTTCAGTTGGCGCTCGGTTTCGGTGCGGCTCTCCTGCTCAACCGGAATTTCTGGTGGCGCGGTATTGCGCGCAGCCTCATCCTTATTCCATGGGTGACGCCCTCAGTCATCACCGCGCTCATGTGGCGCTGGATGTACGACGGCAACCGCGGCGTCATCAACGACCTCCTGGTGCGCTTCGGTTTCCTGCGTCATTACTTTCCCTGGCTTTCGAACGATAAAACCGCCCTCGTTTCGGTGATGGTCGCGCTCATGTGGCAGGGCTTTCCCTTCTTCACCATCATGATCATGGCGGGACTCCAATCCATCCCTTCCAGCCTTTACGAAGCGGCGATGGTCGACGGCGCCGGAGCAGTGACGCGCTTCGTCAAAATCACCGTTCCGCTACTTATTCCGATTCTCTTCACCACTATTCTGTTGCGCATCATCTGGGTCGCGAATTCGTTGGACATCATCTTCGTGATGACCGGAGGAGGACCGGGCTACAGCACCTACACGCTGCCGCTGTATTCTTACGTCAAAGCCTACAAAGCCCTGGACTTCGGTTATGCCGCGACCTTGGCGTTGCTGCTTGCTGCCCTACTCGCCGTCGTCGTCGCGGGTTATGTCGCTAAAGTCCTTTCGACGGAGGATTCGCAATGAAGCGTCGATCCAAACTCCTCCGGAACATTCTGACCTTGCATCTTCCGGTGCTTCTCATCGTCCTGTTCGCGGTAGGGCCCTACGTCTGGACCTTCATTTCCTCCGTCACGCCCCAGAAAGAAATGGACATGGAATTCCGCTATCTGCCCGAGCACGCTACGATGGACAATTACGCCCGCCTTTTCGGAAACCTGAATTTCGGGACGAACGTCAAGGACAGCTTCATCGTCGCGCTGGGAAGCACCATACTTGGCATGACGCTGACCCTGACGGCAAGCTACAGTTTTTCCCGCTTCAATTTCCGGTTCAAGCAATTCTTCCTCATCCAGTTTCTGGTCATCAATATGTTTCCTATCGTCCTCCTGATCATCCCGCTCTTCGTGATGATGAAAAACCTGGGGATCATGGATACCCATTTTGCGCTCATGATCGCCTATTCGACATTCACCATTCCCTTCGCCACCTGGATGATGACCGGATTCTTCCGCGCGATTCCGCGGGAGCTGGACGAAAGCGCACAGATCGACGGACTTGGCCGCTTCGGAACCTTTGTCCGCGTAATCGTCCCGATCGCTCTGCCCGGCGTTTCGGCTACGGGAATCTATATCTTCATCAATTCCTGGAACGAGTTCATCTACGCGTCGATCCTGACTTCCAGCGCCGTACGGACTATTCCCGTATCGTTGCAGAATATGGTCGGCGAATACCAGATCGCATGGGGGTTGCTGACCGCCGGCGGCGTGGTTGCGGCCATTCCGATCCTGACTATGTTCTTTTTCATTCAGAAAACGATGATCAGCGGCATGACCGCGGGCGCAGTCAAAGGCTGAGCAAATCCTTCGGGGCAACCGCTATTTATTCGGGAGGAATTATGGAAGGGTTGAAGGGAACGGCGTTCGCGGGCGAGGGACTGCTTTGGGCTTACGACAACAAGTCGTGGTGCATAGGCATCAAGAATTTCAAGCCTGCCAATTCGATCGAAAGCCTGGATTGTCTTGAAGTGCACAGGGCGACGGATGAGATATTCGTGCACATCCAGGGGGACTGCTGCCTCTTGATGCGGGACAAGGAAGGCTCGTTTCATGGCGCCATGATGGAATGCGGAAGCCTCTACAAAGTACCGCTGGGCGTATGGCACACGACGGTCACCAAGCCGGGAGCCAAGATGGTCATCGCCGAGAAAAGCGGCACCGATATGACCAACAGCGAGATCATGAGGCTGGACGCCAAAGAACAGGCGGCGGCGAAGGCTGCGGTGAAGGCGGCCGGATTTTAGGCAGTTCCCGTGATGGCTGCCCGGAAAGTCTCCGCATCCGCCAGACGCTCGAATTCAGCTCTCAGATTGGCGATCTTGTCCTTGACCTTGCGTTCGTTCTTGATGATGGCGACGACCGCCGGATCCTGGAGCTTGAAGGCGGCCAAATAAGCCGCGCTCGTTGTCCCCGCCATCCTTTCCCTCTCGGCCAGGCGTTCCATGAAGCGCGCGTCGGCGCCGCTTTCGGTTCCGCCGTCGGGGTCGGCCCCGAGGAGCGCGGCGGAAAGGATGCGTCCGCAGGCGGCGAAATGGTCGGCCGCCTCGGAGGCCAAGGCCGCCGCTTCAGCTTCCACGGTAGTCGCCCGCAGCGCCTTCGACTTGATCCCCATGAACCTGGCCCAGGGAAATATGGGGCAATCCGGGGCGAGCCGCCGGAGTTTCTCCTCCAACACTGAAAGGCGCGAGAGTTCGTACGAGAGAGCCGTACCAAGGCTGTCGCCCTGTCCGGCACGGCGGGACTCGGCATCAGCCATGGGTTTCGCGGCGGCCGTGAACCGTTCGACCAGGTTGTAGACGAGGACGGGAAGCTTGTCCGAATCCTTGTCCCAAGACCCGCCTCCGGTTTTCCCTTTTTCGTAGAAGGAGATCAGCGGCAGGAAATCGATATCGCCCGCCTCGTCGGTCTTGACGAAGGCACGGACCTGTTGAGCTTCCTTGTCGGTCTCATCGAGTTCGGACAAGTGTTCCAGCAGCTCCGCTATCCGGACGTCGATCGCGTCCTGGACCTCGTTCGAACAATCGAATTCTTCGACGCTGGACAACATCCCGGCATCGCTTTTGGTCAGGCTGCCGATGGAGAGAAAGCGACGGGCCTTGACCATCGCCGAAGCGAGGAGCAGGTCCTGGAGGCAAGCCGGGGGACCGCCGTCCTGCAGCAAGTGGATAACATGTTTTCTGGCGAGTTCGAGCGACTCGCCGTCATAGTTGAGCTTGGCGAGCGCGGTTCCGACCGCGGAGAGCGCGGCGGCGGCCCGACCCGGTTCCATGCGGAACGGAAGGAAGGCTATCCCCAGGGAGTACATTCCTTTCGCCGCTTGGGGCCAACGGGGGCTGAGCTTGGAGGGAATCAACCGGGCGGTGCTGGCGGAAAGTCTTCGGAGCAGGGCGACCAGGTTGTAATCGGCTTTGGTCAGGAAGCGCCAGCCTTCGGCGAGGATGAGGTCCAGGGATGCGTCGAGGGCGGGCAGGGTCTCGCGTTGCAGTCGTTCGATCAGGGTACGGGCCGATTCCTCCCGGAACTCCACCGAAAGAAGCCGCGGCCTAAGCAGAAGGTTCCCGGCCGCGCCCTTCTTGACGTTCCGGCGTTCCTTGAACAGGTAGTCCATCACGCCCGTCGCTTCGATATCGGCAATCATCTTGGCGCGTCTGCGTGCGGCGGCGAGGACCGATTGCTTGGGCTTGCGGGGAATTATCTCCTCATCGGTCCCGCCGTCCCGCGGCCTTGAAAGGTAGGGACGGGAGGCTGGAGGGGAGGTGACCGGAGGCGCCGGAACGCCGTCGACCAGCTCGATCTCCTTGATTTTTTCCTCCACCGGAATGTTCTTGGACAATATTTCTTCAATGGCCGCGGCGGTTTCCGGCGGCCGTTCCCGTTGAACGAGGGTTCCGAGTTTGATGTAATTCAAAGCTTCGTGCTCGAGGTTGTCTTTTCGCGACGATGGCGCCATGGTGCTGCGGTGCCTGCCTTTCTTCGCAAAGCTTATCCGCGCCCTGATCCCCTGTCAAGTTTTGGCGGAATTCGTCCCCTCCATCCCGCCGTTACGGGACTGGTCCGGGTATCTCGGTACCCGGGGCCCGGTCGGATGGTCACCAGAGCTGGTGAACGGCGGGCGCTATCTTCTCCCTGTACAGTCCGGCGACCGCTTCCATCTCGGCCCCGGTAAGGTCCCGAAGCGAGGAAGCCCTGCAGTTGCTATCCAGCTGGGAAAGCCGGGAGGCGCCGGGAATGACGGTGCTGACCTCGGGAAACATGAGGATCCATCTGATCGCCCAGAGCGCCAGTTCCGGCTCGGCCGGGAAAATCTCCTTCAGGCGCGCGACGGCCTGGAGCCCGATCTCGTAGGGGACGCCGGAAAAGGTCTCGCCCTTGTCGAAGGCTTCGCCGTTGCGGTTGAAGGCGCGGTGGTCGGCCGGGCCGAACGCGGTCGTCCCGCTGAACTTCCCGGTGAGCAGTCCGCTCGCCAAGGGCACCCTGACGATCACGCCGATGTTCCGCTTCTTCGCCTGTTCGAAGAACAGTTCCGAAGGCCGGTGGCGGAACATGTTGAAGATGATCTGCACGGTCGCCACGTTGGGGTATTCGATCGCCTTGAGGGCTTCCTCCACCTTTTCCACGCTCACGCCGAGATTGAGGATCTTTCCCTCTTCCTTCAGCCTGTCGAAGGTTTCGAACAACTCCGGCCTGTAGTAGACCTCGGTCGGCGGACAATGCAGCTGGACGAGGTCCAGGACGGGGAGGCCCGAGTTTTTCAGGCTCGCTTCCACGAAACCGCGGAGCCGCTCGGGGGTATATCCGGCGGCTACGTGGGGGGATATCTGACGGCCGCACTTGGTCGCGACATAGACGCGCTCGGTGCGCTTCCTGACGACCCGGCCGACCGCGGCCTCGCTCATTCCCGAACCGTACACGTCCGCCGTGTCGATGAAGTTGATCCCCGAATCGATCGCCTTGTTCAGGATCTCTTCCGCGGATTTGTCGTCGAAGGGCTCTCCCCATTTCCCGCCGACCTGCCAAGTTCCGAGGCCGACTTCGGAGATGATGAACCCCGTTTTCCCGAGCGTTCTTTTTCGCTGATCGGACATACTTTCCTCCCGGCGGCCGACGGACTCCGGTTTCCGGGCCTCCATTAACTGTAGACGAATTCCGGCGGACCGCAAGCCAGCCGCGCTTGCGTTCCCGCAGAAACCGGGCCATCATGGCTGGCATGAAAACCATCATCGAACCGTTCAAGATCAAGTCCGTGGAACCCATCCGCGTCACGACGCGGGAGGAACGCGTCGGCCTCCTCGCGGAGGCGGGCTACAATCCCTTCCTTCTCAAGGCCGACGACGTGATCATCGACCTGCTGACCGACTCCGGCACCTCAGCCATGAGCGCCAAGCAGTGGGCCTGCATCATGGACGGCGACGAATCCTATGCCGGCTCCCGTTCCTTCTACCGCTTCGAGTCGAAGGTGCGCGAGATCACCGGCTTCAGGAACATCATCCCGACCCACCAAGGCCGGGCCGCCGAGCATATCCTCTTCTCCCTGCTCGGGGGCGCGGGCAAGCACTTCGCGAGCAATACCCACTTCGACACCACCCGCGCGAACATCGAGGTGTCCGGCGCCGAGGCCCACGACTTCCTCACCGCGGAGGGCAAACGGCCCGAATTCCGCGCCCCCTTCAAGGGGAATATCGACCTGCCCGCCTTCAAGCGCTTCGTTGACGAGGTCGGAGCGGAAAACATACCCCTCTGCCTCATGACGGTCACCAACAACTCAGGCGGCGGACAGCCGGTCTCCATGGCCAACATACGGGAGACCTCCGTCTTCTGCCGCTCGCGCGGTATCCCCTTCTTCATCGACGCCTGCCGTTTCGCCGAGAATTCCTGGTTCATCAAGACGCGGGAGGAAGGCTACGCCGACCGGAGCGTCCTTTCTATCGCGCAGGAGCTGTTTTCCTACGCCGACGGCGCCACGATGAGCGCCAAGAAAGATGCCCTTGTGAACATCGGCGGCTTCCTCGCGATCAACGACGACGCGCTGGCGATGACGGCGCGGAACAGCCTCATCGTGACTGAGGGCTTCCCGACCTACGGCGGGCTTGCCGGCCGCGACCTGGAAGCCATGGCCCAGGGCTTGGAAGAGATCCTGGACGAAGATTACCTGCGCTACCGCGTGCGCACCGCCGAATACCTGGGCGAACGCATCGTGGCGATGGGCGTGCCCATCATCGAACCGCCCGGCGGACACGCGGTCTACATCGACGCCAAGCGCTTCGTCCCGGACATTCCGGCCGGGCAATTTCCGGCCCAGGCCGTCAGCTGCGCCCTGTACCTGGAAGGCGGGGTGCGCACGGTGGAGATCGGCTCGGTGATGTTCGGCAAGCGCGACGCCGAAGGGCGCCACATCGCGCCCCCAATGGAACTCGTGCGCATGGCCCTGCCGCGCCGGGTCTACACCCAGAGCCACATCGACTACGTGATCGAGGTGGTCGAGGAAGTGTGGAAACGGCGCGCCGAGCTGAAGGGCCTCCGCTTCACCTACGAGGCGCCGGTCCTCCGCCACTTCACGGCGCGCTTCGAGCCGCTCAGGTAGGAATGCTCAGCCGCTCTTCCCGATTTTCCTGAAGTCCTCTTGGGCCGCGATGAAGACGTCGACCAGCTTGGGGTCGAAGTGGGTCCCCCGGCCTTTCCGGATTATCGCAGTCGCGGCTTCATGCGAGAGCGCATCTTTATAGGGGCGGGCGGAAATGAGCGCGTCGTACACGTCGCAGACGGCGACGATGCGCGCCGAGAGCGGGATATCTTCGCCGCTGAGGCCGAAGGGATATCCGGACCCGTCCCATTTCTCGTGGTGGTGGTAGGCGACGAGCTTGCCGATCGCGAGGAAGGACCGGGTGGGGTTCAGCAGCTCGGTCTCTTCCAGGATCTTGCCGCCGATGGACGGATGCTTCTTGATGACCTCGAACTCCTCCTCGGTGAGCTTTCCCGGTTTCAGCAGCACTTGGTCGGGTATGCCCACCTTTCCGATGTCGTGCAGGACGGAGGAAAGGCCGAGGTCGTCGATATACGCGTCGGTGAGGTATGCGTTCCCGTTGTCGGTCTCGCGCAACTTGAGGGCGAGCAGGCGCGAATATTCGCGGATGCGCTCAAGGTGCCGGCCCGTCTCGTGGTCTCGGTATTCGGTGAGCTTGGCGAGCGAAAGGATGGCGGTGCGCTGGGCGTTCGTTTCGTTCATCAGCGATTCCTGCAGTCGCTGGTACAGATCGCAATTCTCCAGGGCCTTGGATATCTGCGCGATCGAACCGGAAATTGCGCTGACGTCCTCCTTCGTATAGATGTCGTCCCCTTTCACGGGACCGAGTTCGAGAACCCGTCTATCCCGCTGCCCCAGAAGACGGAGACTGAGCGATCCGTCCTCATGCGAACGCGTTGATCCCTTTCCGAGTCTGTCGAGGCGATCCTTGCGCGTCGCTCCCCTCGTCGCGCCCGCGTCCGGCCAGGCCGCGTCCACCTCGATCGAGCCGTCGGATTTTTCCGAAAGGAAGGCGACGAAGCCCGGATCGAAAGCATTGGCCATGGCCTTGGACACGATCTCGTAGACCTCCGGCGTTTTGAAGACGCCGACCAAGCCTGTCTCCATCCGCGAGAGTATCTCCAGCTTCTCCTTTTTGCCGAGCCAGACGATGCGCTCGACGGCGCGGTTGACCCCATTGTACAGGAGGGGGGACAGCAGGACCGAGAAAAGCAGGCCGAAATACATCGACGCGGTCAGCCGGGTATCGAGAATCGCCACGAAGACGACGAAATATGCGCCGGTGGCGATGAGGGCGAGGAAAAAGACCACGACGATCCGGTTCACGAAGCGGTCGATATCGAACAGATTGTACCGGACCACGCCGATGGCGACGAACATGGGGAAAAATAGTATCGCGCAGGTGGCGATGTAGTTAAGGATGGGCACATCGCTGCTCAGCATGTCGAGCCGCATGATCAGGGTAAGCAGATAGGGAAGATAGGGACAGAGGCTCAGCGCGGCTCCTGCGATGACCCAGCGCAACTTTCGTTTATCCTTCGCCTTGAGCCTTCCGTACCGGATCGCGAGATAGCAGACGGCGTAGGCGAGGGCGAGGAAAACGTAGATATGGATGAAGAAGCTCGCCGGCCCGAAGAGGCTCAGCGTGCCCGTAGCGACGAGCGCGTACTTGATGCCGATCGGCAGAAGGGCCGCGGAGAAGGCCAGACGCTTGTCGATGGCCTTTTCGCGCGGAACCGGGAAACGGCGCGAAAAGAAGACGAGGAAGATGCAGGCGGCGACCGCCGCGAAATCGAGAACTATGAAGCGGACCGTCAGCAGGAACGGCGTCCAGTAGGAACTGAAGTACGAGACCGACAGGGCGAGTCCCGTGAACGAGGAGAACAGCAGGAACCATTTCACCGCCCGGTCGGCCGGGCCGATCAGGAGTAGCCAGATGCCGAAGGCGATGAAAAGCATCCCCACGAGGACGTTCAGGAGCACGGTCGCGTTCAGCAGGGGAAAGCGCTCGGCCCACGAAAGTCGGCCGACCTTGAAGGCGTAGCCGTTGCCTTCGGAATCCATAGCCGTGAAGATTTTGCCCAGCTTGAAGAAACGGGTGGAGATTGTTAAGAAGGCCGCCATGTCGGCGTCGGACACCTTGTTAAGGCTGACCGCGTCCACGCCGTCTACCTTCGCCAGAATTATTCCGGCTTTCAAGCCAGCCAACTCGGCTGGAGAGCCTCGGACGACCTTCTGAAGATGATAGCCGTTGTCCTTGAGCGTGATGCTTATGCCGCTGTGGTAATACGGCTGTTCGGCGAAGGTGATGAAGAAGGCGATCACGCAGACGAGCGCGAGGATCGCCGCCGCAAGCAATCTCATTTTTCCCTTGTTCATCCGGTAGAGTCTACGACATCGGGCCCCGGTTATCGAGTAGGCTAAAAGGGATTAATAAATGAATATATGATCATGTGTTCAAGTATTGACGTGGACTATTTTCACTGGTATGATTGATCATATGAATGAGTATTCAAGTGTTCAAATATTCCCGAATGCGGAGGACCTCATGAAGGTAGTGGAAAAGGTCGAAACTTGCTCCTGCGAAACCGTGCATGAAGAGGAAGTCGCGAAGGCGCGCCGGGTCCTCCCTTATCCGTTCGTGCTCGAAGAACTGGCCGAGTTCTTCAAGGTGCTGACCGATCCGACCCGGCTCAAACTCCTGTTCGCCCTCGGATCGGGCGAACTCTGCGTCTGCGACCTTTCGGCCGTAACGGGCTCAGGGGTCTCCTCGGTGAGCCACCATCTTGCGGCGCTGCGCCGGGAAAAACTCGTAAAACCGCGCCGCGATGGGCGCATAATCTACTACTCCCTCGCGGATATCCATGTCCAGCAGATCATCGGATACGCGCGGGAACATCTTGCGGAGTGATGCGATGACGAATTACCGGCTCGAAAACCTGGATTGCGCCGTATGCGCCTCGAAGATACAGACGAGCCTGGAAGGCTGCGCCTTCGTGCGCAAGGTGTCCATCGACTTCGGAACCCTTTCGATGCGTATCGACGCGGACGACATGGATGCGGTGGCGGCGGCGATCACCGCGGTCGATCCGGCCGTCCGCATCGCCGGACGCGCGAAGGCAGCGGCGGACGGACGGACGCCCGTCCACGAGAAGAGGCAGGAGAAGGTCGTACGCTTCGGTTCCTACTCCCTTCCCCGGCGGCGGGTCGCCATCTTCGCCGTAGCCTCCCTGCTCTGGATCGCGGGCATCCTGGCTGGGCTGGCTTTCCCCGGATTACCCCTCAGGCTGGTCGCGCTGATACCCTTCGTCGGCGCGTACCTGTTGGCCGGGGCGCCCGTTCTCCGCGACGCCTTCCTCAATATCCGCCGCGGCAGGGCTCTGGACGAGAATTTCCTGATGTCCTTCGCGACCATCGGCGCTTTCGCCGTAGGCGAGTGGGAGGAAGCGGTCGGCGTCATGATCTTCTATATGATCGGCGAACTCGTCCAGGAAGCCGCCGTACTCAAGTCGCGGAGGTCGATAGATGCCCTCCTGGCCCTGAAACCGGACCGGGCGCGCATCCTGCGGGACGGCGACTGGGTCGAAATTCCCAGCGAGGAGGCGCCCGTGGGCGCCATCCTCCTTGTGCGTCCCGGCGAGAAAATACCCCTGGACGGAACCGTGGAGGAAGGGGAGGGCTGGGTCGACGCTTCGATGCTGACAGGCGAGTCCGCGCCGATCGCGGTCTCCCCCGGTTCCGAGGTCCGCTCCGGCACCTCATCGGTCGACGGTGCCCTCCGAATCCGCGCGACCCGGCTCGCGGGCGAATCTTCGGCTGCCCGCATCGTTGAACTCGTGGAGAACGCTGCCCATGCGAAGGCGCGGACCGAGCGCTTCATCACGTCCTTCGCGCGTTGGTACACCCCCGGAGTCGTGATCGCCGCGGTCCTCGTCGCTCTCGTGCCGCCCTTGCTCGCCGGCGGAGGTTATGCGGCCTGGCTGTACCGCGCGCTCATCCTGCTGGTGATTTCCTGTCCCTGCGCCCTCGTGGTGAGCGTCCCGCTCGGTTATTTCGGCGGCCTCGGCGGCCTCGCGCGGCGCGGCATCCTCGTCAAAGGTTCGATCCACCTGGATTCGCTGGCCAAGGCGCGCCGGGTCGTTTTCGACAAGACCGGAACACTGACCGAGGGCGTGTTCTCCCTGCGGGCGGTCGAGAGCGCCGAAGGAACGGACGGCGGCGAGCTTCTCGACCTCGCGGCCTCGGCGGAGTCCCATTCGAACCACCCCTTCGCGGCAGCGCTTAAAAAAGCGAGCGCGCTCCGTGGAGCGCGCTCGATCAGTGGAGAGGGCGCGCCGGAGGCAGGGGCGCGCCCTCTCGTCGAGCCGACCGCCTTCACCGAGTTCGCCGGCCGGGGGATAGCGGCGACCGTTGGCGGAAAGGCCGTGCTCATCGGCAACGAACGCCTGATGGCCGAGAACGGCATCGCCCTCCCTCCCTCCATCCCGGGCGGCGATCCCGACGGGGCGAATCTCGCTATCCTCGCGGCGGTGGACGGCGCGTACGCCGGAAGGCTGCTCTTCGCGGACACGGTCAAGCCGAACGCGGCCGCGGCCGTCCGCGCCCTCCGGTCCCTCGGCGTGAAGGAGTTCGTCATTCTGACCGGCGATTCCCCGGCGGCCGCCGCCCGCGTGGCCGCGGAATTGGGGATAACGGAGGTCCGCGCCGGCCTCCTGCCGGAAGGGAAGCTCGCGGCTCTGGAGGAACTTTCCGCCCGCGGAGGCGGGACGATCTTCGTCGGGGACGGCATCAACGACGCGCCCGTGCTCGCGCGGGCCGACACCGGCATCGCGATGGCCGCCGGTGCCGACGTTTCGGTCGAAGCGGCCGACGTCGTGCTCATGACGGACGATCCCCTCCGCGTCGCGGAGGCGGTGGCCCGCGCGCGCAGGACGCGCCGCATCGTCATGCAGAACGTGGCGTTCGCCCTCGGAGCGAAACTGGCCTTCCTCGCGCTCGGCATCGCGGGGCTCGCCGGCATGTGGGAGGCCGTCATCGGGGATGTCGGCGTCGCTTTGGTCGCCGTCCTCAATTCGACCCGCGCGCTCCGCTGAAGGCTAGATCCGAGACACGTAGAAGTCCGGTTTCAACGTGACGCGGCAACTGAAACCGCCGGCTTCCGGCGACTCGAATACCGCCTCCCCGCCGAGCTGGCTTTCCGCGAGAGATGTGATCAGGTTCATTCCGAGTATCCCGTCCTTCGTCGGTTCGAAGCCCCGCCGGACGCCCTTGCCGTCGTCGGAGACGGAGAGCGCCACGTTGTGTTCGTCCAACCTGGCCAGATCGATGCGGATGGTCCCGCCCGATCCGGGGAGGAACGCATGGGTGAGCGCGTTGTCGACCAGTTCGGCGATGATGAGCCCGACGGGGACGGCGATATCGATCGAGGCCTCGATCTCTTCGAGCCTGAGGTCGAAATTGATGTTCCGGGCTTTGACGTCATTGCTCGCGTCGAGCCAGGCGAGTAGTTCGCGCAGGTAGGCGGTGAGCGACAGGCGGGAAAGGTCCTGGTATTCGAACAGCATCCGGTGGACAAGGGCCATCGAGTAGACGCGGTCTTCCAGGGACTTGAGTATGGACCTGATGGCTTCGTCTTCCACTTTCCACGATTCGAAGGAAAGTAGCCCGATGATCGATTGCATGTTGTTCATGGTCCGATGGAACAACTCCCGGATCAGGGTTTCTTTCTCCTTCAGGTTCGCCGCCAGCTTCTCGCGGGCGCGTTCTCGTTCGGTCACGTCGATGAGGACGAGGATGACGCGCATGAAATCGGCGCCGTCGGCGGGGAGCGATTCCCAGTAAAGCGAAATGCGCTTCTCTTCCCCGGCGACCGTCCGCAGCGTACCGTATTGGCGCCCCCTCATGCTGCCTTCGATCATCGCTTCCAATATTTCCGACCAGAAAGCGCCGGTAATCTTTCCGAAGATTTCGTTCCTCTTTTCCGACAGCCCGGCCAGATCGGAGGTGCCGATGAAGGCGAGAGCGGCTTCGTTCGCTTCGAGCAAGCGGACGACCCCGGCGCGGCCCGCATTCACCGCGGGAGTCGATCCGAGGAGTTCGACAGCTTCCCTGACCGCATCCGAGAAATCGGCGATCAGTATGGGTACGGGCGAATTTTCGAACAGGACCCGGTACTGTTCCTCGTTCGCCACGGTCGCTGCTTTCGGCAGGCGTACGCGCGTTCCGTATTCGTCCAGGCTTTCATCGGGGACGGAAATATCGTCCGGCACTTCGGAGGCCGTTCGTTTCCCTTGACCGGGAAAGCTCCGGAAAGGTACCGATCTCGGCTCGGCCGCGTCCGCGGCCAGCCTCCGGGTGACGGTGCGATCGATGTAGAAGGTCAGGAACAGGGCGATGAACGCGACGGCGGCGATCATCGGAGGCAGTTCGCCGGCCAGCGACGCGAAGGTTTCCCGTCGGATCATGCCCTCGTCGCCCTGGAGGACAAGCATCGTGCCGGCCGCCGGTCCGCTTCCTTCCACGAGCTCCACTGACTGCTCGTACCCGCTTCCGATTGTCCGCGTGCCCGAAGAGATTACGGAACGGTCCCCTTCGACGATGGCGGCGAAGGAGATGCTGGAGGATGATTCCATGCCCTGCAGGATCGCGGCTACGAGCCCCGCATCCGACTTATCCAAGGCCTTCCGCAGTGGCGCCGCGTGGACCGCGATGCAATCCGCGAGACTGTCCCGGAGGCGCCGTTCGTTGACGCCCGTCGCTATGCAGCAACGCGCCGCGATGAAGACAACGATAGTCGCGGCTCCGACCGCGAAGGTGGCCGAAAAGAGCTTCCTGCTCAGCGCTCCGGGACCGCCGCCGCCGATTTTTCGCATGGAGAAAGTATAGGCGGAACGGGGAGGAATACAATTTCGTTATGATCGGGAGCGAAGGCGGCAAATCCTTCCTGACGCATCCTGTTGGAATTGGTCGAAACGCCGCCCTTCGGCGGCGTGGCGGAATGCGTCGCCTCCCTCCGGGCCGCCTACGCGTCTCTCGGCGCATACGTCGCTGCGCTCCGTTTGCCGATCGGAAACGGTTGGGTTGCGCGCTCTCGCGCGCGGCGGCATCCCTGCGCCTCGCCCTCACATCCGTTCGGGACGACGCTCCGGTGACGCTTCGCGTCCAGCTGTTGGGAATCGATTGGACTGCGCGCTTGTGCGCGCGGCAGCTACAAGTCCCATCGCCGGCATGTTACAAAAAATTGGGGCGCCCGGTAGGGCGCCCCTGAAACGTTTTTTGTGCCGGCGATGGGACTTCCCTCCAGTCGTCCGCATCCATGCGGACTCCCTCCGGGCCGCCTGCGCGTCTCTCGGCACATCCTGTGCCTCGCCCTCACATCCGTTCGGGACGACGCTCCGGTGACGCTTCGCATCCAGCTGTAAGGAAACGATTGGACTGCGCGCTTGCGCGCGCGGCAGCTACAAGTCCCATCGCCTGTACTTTCTCGTTTCGACCGGCGATGGGACTTCCCTCCGGTCGGCGACCTCCTGTCGCCTCCCTCCGGGCCGCCTTCGGGCGCTGGCGGCGGACATCCTGTCCGCCTTCCCTCGCTACCGCTCGGCGCGCCCTCGGTTCAAGTCCCATCGCCGGCGATTAAATGAAAGGGGCGTCCCTTGCGGGACGCCCGATTGTTTTTTTTGCCGGCGATGGGACTTGAACCCATATGCCCGTGAAGGCAGTGGATTTTGAGTCCACCGTGTCTGCCATTTCACCACGCCGGCGATGGCGGGATATTAGCCGAAAAGTTTACGGCATTCAAGGTAGAAACGCTTTTCGATGGCGTCGCCCATGGAGAAGCTCTTGCGGGGGAGGGGGCCGGAGCGGGCGACGGTGGAGAAGAGGGCGGATTTGCCGATCGGGGGGAGGATCAGGCCGACGGCGCCGGGGCGCAGGCCGACGCGGATCGTCTCCTCCTCGCCGTGGAGGTAGTCGATCGAACGGCCGGGGCGGGCGGCGACGAAGGCGTCCAGGAGAGCCTGCAGGCCTTCGGTCGCGACGCCGGCGGCGGTGGTGCGGACGAGCGAGCAGCCGTCGGCGGAGACGAGGCCGTAGAGGTTGCCGTCCGGGGAACCTTCGGCGACGAGCCGCTCGAGTTCCGCGGGGCCGGGGGCCGGTTCGATCGAAAATCCCGGGAGACTAGAGAGCGCGTCGGCGAGTTCGGACCGGGTGACGCCGAAGACGGCACGGTGGATGGGTTCGAAGTCGATTCCCTCGTCGTAGATGTTTTCCACCTCCACGAGGGCCCAGCGGGCCGCGTGGTCCATGAGTCCGGGTTCAGCAACGTGGGCTGCCTTATATTCGTCCCAGACCGCCTTGGCGGTGGCCAGGGAGTGGTTGCCGTCCCCGACGGCGTACAGGAAGGGATCGCCTCCGGACACTCCGTAGCGTTCAGCGGCGCGGGCGGCCAGGCGTTCGAGGCCGTCGGCCATGAAAGCCCAGTCCTCCTCGCGATCCAGGGCCCAGCCGCGGATGGAGCCCGCGCCGATCATCAGGGGCGTGGAATACAGGGGCGGACGGGCGCTCGCCCGTTCGCCGAGGCCTTCGATCAGGCGCCGCTCCTCGTCGTCAACAAGGAGGAGGATGTGGGGGACCTCCAGGGGCGCGCCGCGGCGGATCTCCATGCGCGGCGGTATCCTTTCGGGAACGGTTCCTTCGGTGGCGCGGATCAGGGGCCGCGTTCCGACCTGCCATTCGTAGCGCTCCAGATCCACGGCGAGGACTATGCCGCGGCGGCGCGGATGGCCGGGCGAGCCCCGTTCGATGTAGACCGCGCTTCGCAGCCCGGGCGCGAAGGTTCCGCCGTCCAGGTATTCCCGCATGGACGAGCGGACGCGCTCAGTCCGCTCCTTCCTGTCTCCGTCCTCCAGATAGACTTCGGGGAGGATGAGCGAAAGGGTCGAAGGCGCGCGGGCGACGCGGGCGCGGACCGATTCCCAGTAGGCGCGGTCCTGGGTGAACTGGTCGCAGGCTATGACGGCCCAGGCTTCCAGGTCGGTTCCGCTTTCGGGCAGAAGCAATTCCGGGATCGCGGTGCCGAGCGCTTCAAGGCGTTCATGGGGGGTATTCATGGCTCGTCCTCCAGCGCGACTATAGGGGAGCGGCCTTCGCGGCGTCAACCGTCAGCTTGACAAAGGAGCGCCGCAACACAATATTTGAATCGGAAGACGATTGAGTCCCGCTTGGTGAGGAGTCGCGCGTGCAGCTTCAGCGTCCGTCGTTCGCGCAAGAACAACGACTCAAAATGAATCCTCAGCTTTTTCAATCGATCAAGTTGATGGCGTTGCCTGTCGTCGACCTGCGCGAACGCATAGAGGAGGAGCTGGAGAAGAATCCCGCACTGGAAGTGCTCGAGGACAAGACTACCGTCTCCCTGGACGATTATAGCCCCCGGAAGGAAGAGGACGACTACTTCGAGGCGACCTCCGATTCGGGCTTTGAGCGGCGCGGCTCGGGAGACGAGGATTCCGACGAGCAGCGGAAGTTCATCGAGGGGGTGCTCTCGCGGCCCGAGACCCTCCAGGACCATCTGCTCTGGCAATTCCGCTTGCAGCCCATTTCGCCGGAGGCGCGCCGGATCGGCGAACTCCTTATCCAGAATCTGGATTCCGACGGTTTCCACAAGGAGCCTGTCGACCTTCTGCTCAAGGGCGCCGATCCGGCCCTCATCGCTTCGACCATCGACCTCATCCGCGGCCTGGAACCCCAGGGCACCTGCGTCTCGGATTACAAGGAATCGCTTCTCGTCCAGGCGCGGCTCATGCCGAACCCGCCCGACGGGATCGAGGAACTCATTTCCACCTACCTGGAATTGCTGGACCGCGGCAAGATCGCCGAGGTGGCCAAGCGGATGAAGCGGACCGAAAGCGAAATCAGCGCCGCGCTGGAACGGATGAAGGAACTCTATCCCTTCCCCGGGCGCCGCTACGACACCGGGGATACCCGTTTCGTCGTACCCGATCTGCAGATCGTACGCAAAGAAGGGGAATTCGTCATCATCCTCAACGATGAGGAAATTCCCGTCCTCGGCATCAATCCCTTCTTCATGAAACTTTCCGACGGCAAGGACGGCGAGAAGCCCGTCCGCGATTTCGTCAAGGAGAACATCAAGGAAGCCCGCTGGTTCATCCGCTCGATCAACCAGCGCAACCACACCTTGTTGCGCGTCGCGCGCGCCATCGTCGAATTCCAGCGCTCTTTCTTCGCGAACGGCCCCAAGCAGCTCGCGCCCCTGACCCTGAAGGACATCGCGCAGGAGATCGGGGTCCACGAGACGACGGTCTCCCGCATAGCCAACGGGAAGTTCATCCAGACCGAATGGGGCATCTTCGAGATACGCCACTTTTTCACCAACTCCATCAGCGGGGCCGGTTCCGCCGGTTCCCGCTTCTCGAAAAGCGGGGTCAAGGAACTTCTGAAGGAAATGATCGCGAGCGAGGCCCGGAGGCTCTCCGACCAGGAGATCGCCGAGCTGCTCGCGCGGAGAGGGATACCGCTCGCGCGGAGGACGGTCGCGAAGTATCGGAAGGAGCTGGACTTGGGGTCATCCTACGATCGCTGAAGGACCTCGTCCGCCGACGTCGGGCGGCATCGAACAATCGCTATAGGAGGCACGCATGAACATCGACGTGAAGGCCGTCCATTTTACGCTTCGTGACGGAACCCGGGAATTCATCGACAAGAAGATAGCCCGGATTCCGAACGCCGAAAACATGATAACTGACCTGTTGGTCACCCTCACCAAAGAGAAGAAGGATTTTACCGCCGAGACGACGGTCAATTTCCGGTGGGGCGTATCCGTCCATGTGACGGATCGGGATTTCGAACTGAATCCCGCGATCGACAAACTGATGGACAAACTGGAAAATAAGATAGTCAAGGAGAAGGAGAAGGTGCAGGAGAAGCATTGATCCTGCCCTCGAGCGCGCTGCGATCCAAGCCGTCCCGCCGGGGACGGCTTTTTTTGAAAAAGTCCGCAGGTGGAATTATGGAGCGAATCGTGAGAAATGGGGCCTTATCGTTCAAGCTGATCTCGGCCGTCGGAGGGACGGCCCTGGTCGTCGTCGTAGCCGTCTGCTTCGCGGCGTTCCGCGAGCCGGGGACGACCGCGTCGCTTCCCGTCGTCGCCGTCCTTCTGTCGGGCATTCCTTTCGTCCTCGCGAGCCTGTTCTTCGTCGGCCGGTCGGCCGGAGCGTTCGGCTTCGATTTCAACGCCCGCCAGAAGGATTCCGGGGCATACCGGACCGCGCTCGAAGCCATCGGGAAAGCTCCCCTGAAGTCGCTCGAACGCTTCGCGCTCATCCTGATTCCCTACCTCGCCCTCTTGTTTTCCGTCAGCGGGAAGCTCGGCTTGCGGGCGGGAATCGGAGGCCCCCTATTCACTTTCATGTTCTCGCTGGGCTTGCTCGACGCCGCGTTCATCTTCGTGATCGCGGATCGGCTCGTTTCCAAGACCCTCTTCTCCCACGACCTCGTCGCGTATCCCTTGGATCTGAGGGATGAGCGGCAGCGTCGGAAGACCCTCATCATTCCGACCTTCATGAGCCTCATGTCCCTCCTTTTCGCCTTCTCCGTGTCCTTCCTCGTTATCGGGGGGAAGGCTTCCGGCGAATTGGACCTACGCGTCTCGCTGTACGGCCTCATCGCCACCCTGGTCTACTTCGCCGTGGTGCTTGTGCTTGTCCTGATCTGGAACGCCAATACCGCCCTCCTGTACCGTTCGGTCATAGCCCAGTTCGAAAAGCTTTCCACCGCGGAGAAGGACCTCACCGGCCGGGTCTCCATCGGTTCGATCGACGAGCTCGGAACGATCGCCGGGATGGTGAACGGCTTCTGCGCGGGGCTTTCCGGCAGCGTGGAGAATCTTAAAAGCGCGCAGTTCGTTCTCAACCGGCTCGGCGAGGAGCTCGGGACGAATGCGGGCGAGGCGTCGGGAGCTGTCGAGCGGGTGTCCGGAAACGCGGCCCGGACGCGGGAGAAGACCCAGCTGCAGACGAGGGGCGTCGCGGAGTCCTCGGGAGCCGTCCGGCAGATCGCGGCGAACATCGAATCCCTGGACGGGCTCATCGCCGACCAGGCGGCGAGCATCACCGAGGCTTCCGCGTCCATCGAGGAGATGGTCGGAAATATCGGATCGATGACGAATTCCATCCGGATGATGGCGGAACAGTTCGCGGGACTGCTCGCGGCGGCGGAAGAGGGCAAGGCGACGCAGGCCGCCGCCAGGGAAAGGATCGGCCAGATCTCGGAGCGATCCAAGGCTCTGCTGGAGGCGAACAAGACCATCGCCGCGATCGCTTCCCAGACGAATCTGCTGGCGATGAACGCGGCGATCGAGGCTGCCCACGCCGGGGACGCGGGACGCGGATTCTCGGTGGTCGCGGACGAGATCCGGCGCCTGGCGGAAACCTCGGCAAAGCAGTCGGGCGCAATCAAGTCGGAACTGGCGCAGGTCCAGAAGGCGATCGAGGAAGTCGTCCTTTCGTCCAATGCCTCCGAGGAATCCTTCGCGCGGGTGGCCGGGCGCATCGGGGAAACCGACGCGCTGGTGCGGGAAGTCCGCCAGGCGATGGATGAGCAGAAGGAAGGCTCCTCCCAGGTCCTGGAGGCGCTGAGGTCGATGAACGAAGTCACCTCGCAGGTCAGGAGCGGTTCCCGTGAGATGAGCGCCGGCAACGACACGCTGATCCGGGAGATGGAGCTGCTCCAGGGCGCCACGCGGGAAATCGAGGAGAACATGGAGGAAATGGCGGCCGGAACCGCCGGTCTCGCCGAGGGCGCGAGGAAAGTGTCCGAATTGGCCGAAGGCACGCGGGATACCATACGGCGGATGGACGAAGCGATCGCGTGTTTCAAGACGTGAAGGTGAAGCCGGAAGAGGTAGCCGTGCGCCATGAAAGCTTGACCGGTCACGCGGCATAGTGTCACTCAGCCAGCTACCGGCTACCAGTTACCGCGGCTATCGGCTATCGGCTACCGGATTCTGGCTACTTTCCTTCCCCGTCCCCGTCCCCGTCCGGCCCATAATCCGCCAACGCCTCCGCGGCGAGGTCGGCGGCTGAGGCCGCAGGAGCCGACCCGCGCCGTGAGCGGTATTCGGTCCGCCTGACGGAGGAAGCGCGCTTGGGAGCCGCGGGGGACAGGCGCGCGGCTTCCGCCGCGCGGTCGGCGAGGGCGGTGGCGGCCGCGGCCCGGACCGCGGACGAAAGGGAGGCGGAGAGGCCGCAGCGCGCCGCGATGTCCTCTGCCGCGGCGGCGGCGATGGCCTCCAGGGAGCCGAATTCCTTCAGTAGGACCGCCGCCCGCGCGGGCCCGACGCCTTCCACGGATTCCAGGCCTTCCAGCGCGAGATCCTTCGACCGGAGCCTCTGATTCCGCCCCGTCGCGAAGCGGTGGGTTTCGTCGCGTATGAACTGCAGGACTTTCAGGGCCTCGGAATTCCTGGATACCCGTATCGGCTCGGTCGCTCCCGGAAGCCACAGTTCCTCGTCCCGCTTCGCCAGGCCGACGACGTCCAGGTCCAGGCCCAGCGCGTCCAGCACGCCGCGGGCCGCGTTTACCTGGCCGATGCCGCCGTCTATGAGCACGAGGTCGGGCAACTCGCCCCCGTCGGCGATCAGGCGGCCGTAACGTCGGCTCACCGCCTCCCGCATCGCGCCGAAGTCGTCGATCCGCCCTTCCACGGTCCGGATGTTGAAATGGCGGTAGTTTTTCTTGTCGGGCAGGCCGTCCTTGAACGAGACGAGGGAGGCCGTGGTGTGCTTGCCGTCCAGCTGGGCGATGTCGAAGCCCTCGATGCGGTCCGGGCGAGAGCCGAGGGAGAGGATGGCAGCCAGCTCTTCCAGCGCGGGGCCGGCGCCCCGTTCCTTCAGGCGTTTGCCGAGATCCTCCCGCGCGTTCTGGTGCGCCATGGCGAGCACCGCCTCATGGCGCCGCTCGTCGGCGCGGAGCAGGGCGGGCGTCTGGCCCAATTCCTTTTCGAACCAGAGCCGGATTCCCGCCAGAGGATCCGCGGCCGCCGCGCCTGCTGTGCCTGCCGCGCCTGCCTCCTCAAGGCCGCTGAAGTCGACGGGCGCGAGATAGATGCGGGGCGGGGGCAGCCGGTCGGCCGAATAGTAGGCGGCGAGGAAGGATTCCAGCGATTCCAGCTCGGAGGCGGCGGACCGGGCGCGGTACAGCTCGCGGCCCGTCATCTTGCCTCCCCGCATGGAGAAAACGGTGAAGGTCGTCAGAACGCCCTCGGAGGCCCAGGCGATGTAGTCCCGGGAATCCGGATCGAAGTCGACCACGGAATTCGTCGCGGAAAGGTCGCGTATCGCCTGGATGGCGTTGCGCAGCTGGGCTGCCCGTTCGAAACGGAGGGCGGCGGCGGCTTCGGCCATCTGCCTTCCGAGGTCCCCGACGAGGCTTTCCGTTTCGCCCGCAAGCAATTGCTTCACCCGTTCCACATGGGTCGCGTATTCTTCCTTGCTGATTTTTCCGCAGCAGGGAGCGGCGCAGCGGCCGATATGGAAGTACATGCAGGGCGCGACGCGCTTGCGCATCGTCCGGCACTTCCGCAGGGGGAATAGGGCTTCCACGAGTTCCAGCATCGCGTCGACCGCGGGGACGTTCGGGAAGGGGCCGTAATAGCGCGAGCCGTCCTCGACGATGCGCCGGGTCCGGAACACGCGGGGGAAATCCTCGTTGGTTACGCGAACGACCGGATAGCTCTTGCCGTCCTTCAAGTTGATGTTGTACTTGGGCGTATGCTGTTTGATCAGCGTGTTTTCGAGGAGCAGGGCTTCGTACTCGTTGCCGACGATGATCGTCTCGATCGAACGGGCGCGCTTGAGGAGGGTACGCGTCTTGACGTCCTTCTCCCCCGAGAAGTAGGAGTTGAGGCGGTGGCGCAGCACGCGGGCTTTGCCGACGTAGATGATCTGTCCGTCGACGTCCCGCCAGATATAGACGCCCGGTTCCAGGGGCGCGTCTTTCGCTGTCGCGCGCAGTCGTATATAATCCTGCGAATTCGTATCGTGTTCCATGGCCGACGCTGCCGATAAGATATAGGTAATCGATGAGAAAAGGAACCGTTCCGGCAGTCCTCGCGGCCGCCATCGCAATGTTCGCGTCCCCGACGTCCTCCGCCGAGGAGAAGACCGTCCGCATCGGCGGCGCCTCGAACTGGGCGGACGTCGTCCGCCGCGACGGCGTCGCGGAGATCTCCGGTTCCCGCCGCTATCCTGCCTTGGTGCTTTCCTCCGCGCTCCCAGCCGGCGGCGATGCGGATCTTTCGCTTTCCTTCGACGCGCCGAGCGCCGCCGAATTCGCCGACTCCTCCGGCCGATACCGGGTTTCCGCCTCCCCCTCCGTCTCGGTCGCCGGCGCGCTCCGCGCCCGTTCGGGATCGGGGGCCGCCCTCTTCACCGGCTCCTCTTCCTCCGGCGATCCGTCGGGCATCACCGCGCTTCCTTCCCGGGGCGCCCTCCTTTCCCCGGGCACCCGCCTAGCCGACTTCTCCATCGAATTCTGGCTCTTTCCCGCCAATATGGAGAACGGGGAGCAGATCCTTTCCTGGACGGCGAGCCGCCGGTCCCCTTCCGGGGAGAGTTCTTTCCAGCGGGTGCGCTGCCTCGTCGTGAGGAACCGCCTGGAATGGACCTTCGCCGACTTTTTCGCCTCGCCGGACGAGGGGCGGCGGCTCATGCTTTCCCTCGCCTCGAGGGCGAGCATCGTCCCGCGCGCCTGGAGCCATCATCTGATCCGCTTCGATTCCGTTACCGGCATGCTGGAGTACCTTGTGGACGGGGCGACCGCGAGCGTCGCCTACGCGACGGAGAGCGGCCGCGAAGGCGGCGAAGTATACGCGCCCGTCGCGGGTTCGGGCGGTACCCTCGTCATCGCCCCCCGCTACGCGGGACTCGTCGATGAATTCCGCATCCTCGGCCGTTTCCAGGACCGACCCGGCCTCGCACGCTTCCCCGCCAGGGGCGGCCGGGCAGAAACACGCTTCCTGGACCTCGGCACCACCAACGCGGAACTACTCGGCATCGACGCCAAGGTCGGCTCGGACGGGGCCTCATCCACCGCCGAAGTGCGCCTCTTCGCCCGGGGCGGCGATTCCCCCTACGGCTGGAGCGACGATGAAGAGACCTGGATTCCCGTCGCGTCCGGCGCGCCGCTCGGGGGCAGGATCCGCGGCCGATGGATACAGGTCGCGGCCGTCCTGTATCCTGACGGAGACGGGGAAATCACGCCCGTTCTGGAGGAGCTCGTGCTGCGCTATGCGACGGACGATCCGCCTCCGCCTCCGTCGCTGGTGGTCGCTGTCGCCGCGGAAGGCGCCGTCGATCTGCGTTGGAGGGCCAGCCCCGACGCCGACCTCGGCGGTTATCTTATTTACTTCGGAGAACGGAAGGGCGAATACTTCGGCGAGTCGACGACCGCGGGTCCCTCTCCCCTCGATGTCGGCAACAGAACCTCATTGCGCATCGACGGATTGACTGACGGTACGCTATACTGGTTCGCGGTGGCCGCGTACGATCGCGCCCTACCGCGTCATATCGGCGAATTCTCCCGCGAGGTCGCCGCTCGCCCCGCAAGGACGGTACGATGAGCCCGATCGACCTGAACGACATTCTTGAGCGGGCCAGAGGAGCTGCCCGGGTCGGAGACCACGAGGCAGCGGAACGCTTGCTCACGAGTTATCTCTCCAAGAAAAGCGAGGACCGGGACGCTCGCCTGCTCCTCGGAACCGTTCTGGCCAAGGCCGAGAAATGGGATTCCGCGACGGATGAATTCCTCGTCCTCGTCTCACGCAACCCCGCCGACGCGGAAGCCCTGAACAATCTGGCGGTGATCTACCGCAGGCGCGAGAAGTTCGGCGACGCGCTCGACGCGCTTGAACGCGCCATAGAGGCCGATCCCACCAAGCCGGAATTCCACTATAACCTTGGCAACGTCCACAAGCAGCTCGGCGACCTGAAGGCCGCTTCCATGGCCTATGCGAAGGTGGTCGAACTCGATCCCGATTACGTCCCCGCGTACAACAACCTGGGCACGATGTACGACCGGCTCAGGGAGTGGGATAAAGCCTTCCACGTCTTCAAGAAGGGCCTGTTGCTGGACCGCAACAATCCGACCCTCCATTTCAACTACGGCATAGCGCTCGAGGCAGTCGGACGCCTGGAAGATGCCTCCCGGGAGTACGAGGCGGCGCTCAAGAGCAAACCGGGCTGGCTCCAGGCGATGAATAATTTCGGCATCGTCCAGTTCAAGCGCGGCCGCCACGCCGAGGCGATGGACGTATTCTCCCGTATCCTCGCCATCGATCCCTTCAACGCGGAAGCCCGCAACAACATGGGCGTCGTCCTCTCCGATCAGGGAAGGAACGACGACGCGATACGGTATTACCGACAGGCCCTGGAATCGGACGCCGGTTACGTGAAGGCCGTTGTCAACCTCGAACGCCTGCTCGAGAGCACCGGAGACTTCTCCGACGCCCTGGTGGAACTCGAGAAATTGGTGAAGCTCGCGCCGAACAGCGCGGAGGCGCACACGCGGCTCGCGGGCCTGTACGTGAAGCTCGAACGATACCAGGAAGGCATGGAACAGGCGAGAGCCGCCCTGGAATGGGAAGAGGAGAACACCATCGCCCTTCGGGCACTCGGCGCCGCCCAGCGGGCGCTCGGCGATGACGAGGGCGCCAAGGCGACCTTCGAGCGCATCCTCTCCATCGAGCCGGGCAACTTCTCTTTCCACCTCGACATCGCCGACCTCCATTTCCGCCGGAAGGAATACGCCGCCGCCGAGGCGCGCATCCTCACCTACCTCGCGCGAAAAGGCAACGACCGCAACGCCAAACTCATGCTCGGCCGGCTTTATACGGAGATGGGCCAAAAAGCGCACGCCATCCAGGTCTTCGAAGAACTCGTGAAAGCCGATCCGGACGACGCGGAAGCCCTCGCGGCGCTCGCCGAACTCCACCGCGAATCGGGGAACGCCGAGAAGGCCATGCTCGCCGCGGACAAGCTCGTGAACCTCCAGGGCGGGCGGGGAACGCCCGACGACCTGGACGAACTGAACCGCTCGCTCGATTTCTACGAGAAGGCGGTGAAGACGTATTCGAACTCCATGCGCGACATGTGGGCGCGCAACCTCGAGATGCTCCGGGACGTCTCGGGGACAGAAGGCGAGGACGATTCGGCCAACCCCCTGCTCGACGGCGCGATCGAGGCCGCGAGCGCGGTGGACGAAGAGGGCGAGACCCTTTTCATCGAAGACGCCGAGATCTTCGACGACGAAGTCGAGGAAGATGAATTCCTCGTCGAGGACGACGGCTACTCCTTGTACGACGAGACCCCTCTCGCCGATCCCTACGGCGGACTCATCGAGGGCGGCGCGGGCTCGGGCGAAGGCGCTGGTGNNCGCCGGGCCAGGCTCAGCCTCCTGCCGGACAATCCGCGCCGCCTCCCGTGTTCCCTTCCGCGCCCCCCGCTCCTCAGCCTCCCCCGAATTATCCTCCGTATCCGCAGTACCCTTCGTACCCTCCGCCCATGCCCGGTCCGATGCCGGCCGCCATGCCGGCTGCCATGCCGCCGCCCCCGCAGGCGCCCGCGCCTGCTCCCACGACGCCGTCCGCTGCGGCTCCCGTGCCTCCCCCCCCCGTAGAAGAACCCTCGCCCGAAGCGCGCCCGGCAGAGAATCTTCCGCTGCCTCCTCCCGCCGTGGAGGAACCCGCTGACGAACTTTTTGCCGAGGAACCCTTCGCGGAGCCTGAGTCCGAAACCGAGCCTGCACCTGGTGTCGGGACCGAGCCTGAACCCGAGCCTGAACCTGAACCCGAACCCAAACCTGAACCGGTGCCGGAAGAAAATCCTGCGGTATCCGAAGAGGAGCCGCCGGCAGTAGAGGAAGAATCCGTAGTCGTCGGGGAACCGGAGGACGCCGACCTCGTTTCCTTCGACGAAGAGGAAGAAACCTTCGGCGATGCGTCCGGGGATGATTCGTACGGGGACGAGATCCTGGAAACCGGAGAGGAAGAAGCGGAGGCCTCCGCGCCTGCGGAGGCCTCCGCGCCTGCGGAGGGCGCGGAATCGCCTGCGGAGGAAACCGCTGAACTTGAGGAAGCAGAATTCGAACCCTCCATCCCCGAACTTGCCGAGACGGCGGAGGATGCCGAAGAAATAACCGAGTTCGAAGAAGCGGCCGATGTCGAAGAGGCGCCTGCGGCGGAGGATGCCGAAGAAGCGGCCGACATCGAAGAGGCGCCTGCGACTGAGGAGGCGGCCGCGGAAAGCGCGCCGGCGCGCCGGGCGGCGGATACGGGCGGGAAGTTGGGGACGCAAGGTTCCGTGCGGGAACCGCCGCGCAAAGCGACGCTGGACCTGCTTCGATACCTGAAAAACCTGACCGAAACGCTCCCGGAGGCTCGACGCTCCGCATTCCGGAAAAGCGACGCCCGATTGCGGATGGAGTACCTCATCGATTCGCTCGAGGGCAAGCCCGGACTGCTCAAGGACATGGAAGAACGACTGCCGCACCCTTCCGCGCCGCGTACGACTGCCGAGTCCTCGGCTGCGGCAGGAAAGGCCGACATACAGAAGACCCTGTCTTATTTGGGCAGGCTTGCGGGCTCCTTGCCCGATCCTGACCTTACGAGCGCCCTGGAGAAGAAAGTGGGGAAAGTGTTGCAGGACATCAAGCGGGGCGTTCCATCGGACGATACCGCCACGGGGAGGCTCTCTTGAGCGACGAGGCAGCACGGAAGATCGAAGGCTACATCCAGAAAATGCCGAGCCTGCCGACGACGGTTTCGAAGGTCCTGGAGGTCTGCAACAATCCGAGGACTTCGCCCGCCGATCTCAACCATGTGATATCCCTGGACCCCGTCCTCGTCGGCCGGGTGCTCAAGCTGATCAATTCCGCGTATTACGGACTCGGGCAACAGGTGACGAGCCTGGTTCGCGCGATCATCATGCTCGGCATCAACACCGTCAAGAATCTTGCGCTCTCCAGCGCCGTGCTTCGGAACCTCACGTCCAAGAAGGACTTCCAGGCCCTGGATATGGAAGGCTTCTGGCGCCACTCGCTCTGCGTCGGCGTCGCGGCAAAGGTGCTGGCGAAGCGGCGCGGCGTGGACGCGAAACTCGCCGAGGAATACTTCGCGGCGGGCCTCCTCCACGACATCGGCAAGATACCCCTGAACGCCGTACTCCCCAACGAGTACGTGTTAGCCATCAGCGTGTCCGACCGCGAGCGCATCTCCCTGTATTTGGCCGAGCGCCGCATCATCGGCATCGACCACATGCAGGCCGGCGGCATGATAGCGAAGGCCTGGAAGCTTGAAGGCACCGTCGGCGACGCCATAGAACACCACCATGACTACCTTTCGTACACCGGGCCCAACAAAGACGTCCTGTACAGCGTCGTCCTGGCCAACCGTTTCGCATCCGTGATGGAGATCGGTTTCTCGGGCAACCGCTATCCCGACAAGCTGGATCCTTCGGTCTGGGAGTTCCTCGGCGTGGACCGCGGCATCTTCGACGAGATCGAAGGGGTGGTCAACCAGGAGATCGACAAGGCGAAAGTTTTCCTCCGCGTCGATTGAGACAAATCCAAAAGCGGTAGCTTTTGGATTTGTCTCTTGCAGTATTTCTGCCATAATCGGAAATTATTGGCATTATTACGAATTGCAGAAATACTGCATCGCATCAACTATCTGATAAGTGCGTCCGCAGGAGGTATCGATGCTGTCCGTACGTTTCTGGGGCGACCGGGGATCGATTCCCTGTCCGGGACCCGCGACCGTAAAATTCGGCGGGAACACTTCCTGTCTGGAGATCCGGGCGGACGACCGCCTGGTCATCGTCGACCTCGGTACCGGCGTCAAGCCTCTCGGCGACTGGCTCATGGGCAACGACTTCAAGAAAGGCCCACTCGACGCCGACATATTCATCACCCACACCCACTGGGACCATATCATGGGCTTTCCCATGTTCACGCCCATTTTCATCCCCGGCGTGAAGCTCCGCATCAAGGGGCCGGTTTCCTACGAGGACGAAACGCTCGAATCGATTATCGGGGCTCAGCTTTCCTACCGTTACTGGCCCGTACGCCAGAGCGAACTCGCCGCGAGCATCGAATACGCCCAACTCAAGGAGACGGAACTGGACCTGGGGGGCGGCCTGACCGTCCGGACCAAGTACCTCAACCATCCCATCCTTTGCCTCGGCTACCGTTTCGAGTACAAGGGCTCCTCAATCGTCACGGCCTACGACACCGAACCCTTCCGCAACGTCTTCCCGACCGATCCTGCGGACGAGAATTACGACGAGGAAGCGGCGCGGGAAGGCGAGCTCGTCGTGCGGGAGGAGAACGAGAAGATGCTCCGCTTCTTCAGAAACGCGGACGTGCTGATCCACGACACCCAATACACGAAGAAGGAATACGAGGCCGGAAAGATGGGCTGGGGGCATTCGTCCTACGAATACGCGATCAACGCAGCCCACAAGGCCGACGTCAAGAAGCTGGTCCTTTTCCACCACGACCCCAACCGCACCGACGACCAGCTGGAACAACTTGAGGTCGAATACCGCGGGAAGCTCGCCGGAAGGACGAACATGGAGATCATGATGGCGAGGGAAGGGATGACGGTGGAGGCTTGATGAATCGGAACGGCCGGTTGCCGTTCCGGACTCAGCGCAGCTCGCAGCGGTTGCGGCCCGATTCTTTGGCCATGTACAGCGCCTCGTCCGCGCGGGAGATTATTTCGCGGAAGTCGTCGGTTCCCATTCCGGAATCGACTCCGACGCTGACGGTGAGCCGCAGGTCGGGCTGGGACGGCAGCCGGAGCTCCACGATGCGGACGCGGACGCGTTCCGCGGCTGCCAGCGCCGTCCGTTCGTCCGCCCCAGGAAGCATGACGACGATTTCTTCGCCGCCGTAGCGGCAGATCAGGTCTTCCGAACGAAGCGCTTCGCGGCAGGCCGAGGAGACGGCGACGAGGGCCTCGTCGCCGACGCAGTGGCCGTATTGGTCGTTCACGTGCTTGAACCAGTCGATGTCGATCATCAGCACCGCGAGCCTGGACTCGACGGGAAGGTCCGCGCAGAGCCTCGCCGCCCGGCTCATGAAGGCGCGCCGGGTCGGCAGTCCCGTGAGCCAGTCGGTCGCGGCCTCCCGTTCGCTCGCCTGGAATTTGAGCGCGTTCGACAACACCATGCCCGCGTGTTCGGCGAAGAGCATGGACGATGCGACGTCCTCGTTCGCGTAGGCGTTGCGGTTCCTGGAATAGAATACGAGGTAACCGATCACGCGGTCGCGTATCATCAGCGGCACTTCCAATCGTGATAGGAAGGGTTTCGGAGTACGCGCGGAAACGAAGGGCAGGACGCGGTCGCGCTCGCGTCCGGGCACGTCAGCCACGGGGTTTCCGCGTCGGCCGGGGGAGACGATATCGAAACCGATGCCCGCTATCCTGAATAGTTCCCCGTCCTCCAGTGTCCACACGGCTGCGGCATCGTAACTGACGACCCGTTCCGCCTGCACGAGGACCCGCTCGGCCGCCCGGACCGGGTCGAGTTCCGAGGTCAGGATGGCCTCGGCTGCCCGCAGTTCCTCCGAACGGAGGAATTTGCTTTCCAGGTCCTCGTACTTGGCGGACAGCGCCGCTTCGCGCTCCCTGAAAGCGGTGACGTCCACGTCCCAACCTACGAAGAGGCTGGGGGTGCCCTCCGCCGTCCGCTCCAGAACGAGGGCCTTGTGGCTGACTTGCCGGTAGGCGCCGTCGGTTCCCTTGAGCCTGAAAGTGCCGTTCCATGAATCGGCTTCGCCGCGGGCGAGCAGCCTGTCGAATCCCTCGACGAGCTGCCTGTCATCGGGATGGACGATATCCTTCCATTTATCTCCGCGGAGATCGTCGGCCGCGTAGCCCAACTCCTTCCAGAAGGTGCTCGGAACGTACGCGTCCGACGTATAATCCCTGATGAAGATGCCGGCTCCCTTTATGAGCGAGGCTATCTTTCCTGAAGCGAGAAGCCTGTCCATGAGCCGATCATCTTCGCTTTTGGCAGGCGGATTTTCCGGTATTGCTAATTTGCGTGTTTTTTTCATACTTGTGGTAATGTTCCTGTGCGTCATCCGTTCGGATAGTATATATCGGGGTTGGCGGATGTAAAGACGCTCCATAACTAAAATGGCGGCGCAGCGATCGTCGTGCGAAGAAATCCGTTCGTGGAGGCATCCGTGTCGTTCATCTTCAATCTGGTGCGGTTCGGCTCTTCCGCCCTGTTCCTCGTCCTGCATTTGTTCGCCATGATCGGGATAATTGTCGAAGTCCGGCGCGGCAACCGCGCCCGCGTCTCCGCCTCCCGCGCGCTCGCGCCCAAGGTTTCCGTCGTGATCCCCGCGCACGACGAGATCGCGCGGCTCGGGCCCCTGCTGGAATCCCTCCGCGCCCAGGTCTACCCCTCCTTCGATGTGGTGTTTGTGGACGACCGGTCCACGGACGGCACGACCGAGCTGCTCGAAGCCTTCGCCGCTTCTTGGCCGGAAGGCCGCGTGCGCCTGCTCCGCCTCACCGCCAATCCGGGACCCAATTTCAAGCAATACGGGCTCGCCCGCGGTATCGAGGCGTCCGACGGCGAACTCGTGCTTCTTACCGACGCCGACTGCGAAATGGCGGGCGATTGGATCTCCGCGATGGCGGCTCAGCTCGCCGACGAAAAAGTGGGGCTGGCCGTCGGTCCGGTCTTCAAAAGGATCGAAGGCGAGCGCTTTTACGACCTGTACCAGGCCTTCGACCATGCGGTCCGCTACACGTACCTCGCCGGCACCACAGGGCTCGGCGCGCCCTGCGGCGCCTTCGGCAATAACATGATCGTCAGACGGACAGCTCTTGACCGTATCGGCGGATATGAAGCCGTGCCCTATTCCGTGACCGAGGACGCGGCCCTGGTCGCCGTGGTCAGGCTGAAGTCGGGGCTGAGCATCAGGGCCGCTACATCGAAGTCCTCCTGCGTGGTCACCCAGGGCGAGAAGGGCTGGAAGGAACTGACGACCCAGTGCCTGCGCTGGAACAACGGCGGCCTGTTCGCCCCCGATCCGGTGACGCGCATCGGCTTCCGCCTCCTCATCGGTTTCATATCCTTGGGCGTCGTCGTTCTTCCCTTGATTCCCTTCTTTCCTTCGCTCTGGCCTATTTCTGTCTCCGTCTACCTCGCGATGACCATGAATACGATCGCGGCGCTTGCGCTGGCGGGCAAGAACCTGCCGCCGCCGGGCCTCCGCTACGTGCCGCAGACCCTGTTCACCCCGGCGTACAACGCCTTCCTGACCCTGCTGGGGATCCTGCGCATACAGGTCCGCTGGAAAGGCGAGAAGCTGGGGTGAAAATAGAAACCCTGGACGGGCGGACGGCGCGCAGGATCGCGCTCGCCGCCGCGTCCGGCTTTCCTCCGGCATACTCCCGCGATCTGGAAGGCGCCGCCCAATTCGTTTCCCGCTCGGGATATATCCAGATCGACACCATCAGCGTCGTCGCCCGCGCCCATGAGCACGCGTTATGGTCCCGGGTCGGCGCCCTCGAAGGCGATCCTTTGAAGGCGCTCCAAGGAGCGGCGCTCCAAGGAGCGGCGGGCGGGGAGCGCAGGATCTTCGAGTATTGGGCGCATGCGGCGGCCTACCTTCCCGTGGCGGAATTCCGGTATTGCCTTCCGCGGATGGAACGCGTCAGGCGCGACGGGCACGACTGGTTCAGCTCCGACGGCGTCGTCGTCGCCTCCGTGCTCGAACGGATCCGCAACGAAGGACCTCTTTCTTCCGCCGATTTCGAGGATCCGCGCGGAGGCGGCGCCGGATGGTGGGACTGGAAGCCTGCCAAGCGCGCCCTGGAATACCTATTCCAGGCCGGAGAACTGCTGGTAACCACGCGGAAGGGCTTCGTCAAGGTGTTCGATCTGGCGGAGCGGGTCCTGCCCTTCCGCGGGTCGGAGATCATGCCGACGGAGGCGGAATCGGCAGCCCGGTACGTGGACGCCGCCGTCGGAGCCCTCGGCGTCTTCGCCGCCGACGAGATCGCGTACGGGCGGAAGGACGCCGTCGGCGGCATCCGCGCGGAGCTGGAAGCGCGGCTGGAGGCGGGCCGCCTCCGCGCCTTCGTCCTTCCCGGGGAGAAGCCCCTTGTCCGTTACGCGACCGAGGAAGCTATCGGCCTCGCCGCGTCGCGGGACGGGACGGCGGCCGGAAAGGGACGCTGTTTCGTGCTTTCGCCCTTCGATCCCTTCCTGATAGACCGGACGAGGATCAGCCGGCTGTTCGGCTTCGGCTATACGATCGAATGCTACATCCCCGAGGCGCGCAGGCGCTTCGGCTACTTTTCCCTGCCGGTCCTGGCGACGGGCGGTTTCGCCGAGGGCGGCGGATTGGACGGCCGCTCCATGGCCGACGGCCGGTTCGTCGCCCTGGTCGACGCCAAGGCGGACCGCAAGCGCAGCGTCCTGGAGGTGCGGCGCCTCGCGCTCGGCGACGGGGTATTCTGCGCGCCGGTCCGCAGCCGCGGCCTCGCCGACCTGGCGCGGGAGGTCGGCCGCGCGATAGCCGAGTTCGCGCGCTTCAACGGGGCGGCGCAGATCGAATACGCGCGCGTCGACGCTCCGACGGCCGCCGCCGCGCGGATCCTCGCGGAAGCCTCCGAAGCGGAATAATACCGATCCGGCTTGCGCGATTTCCGGACCCGTGTTATACCTTTCTTCGTTGTATCTATGCATAGAAACAAGGAGATAGCCATGTCCATCATCGACAAGAAGCCGGTCAGCCCCGTCAAGGTCGTTTTATCCGAAGCCGAAATGCCTCGCCGCTGGTACAACCTCGCGGCCGATTTCAGGACCCCGATGCTCCCGCCCCTCGGTCCGGACGGCAAACCCGTCACCGCGGCGATGATGAGCGCGATCTTCCCGATGAACCTCATCGAGCAGGAAATGTCTCCCGAGCGCTGGATCGACATCCCCGAGCCCGTGCTGGAGATCCTGTACAAGTGGAGGCCGTCCCCCCTTCACCGCGCGGTCGCCCTGGAGCGCCTGCTCGGGACTCCCGCACGGATCTATTACAAGAACGAGAGCGTGTCGCCGGCCGGCAGCCACAAGCCGAACACCGCCGTGGCCCAGGCCTACTACAACAAGATCGCGGGCGTGAAGAAGCTCACCACCGAGACCGGAGCCGGCCAGTGGGGCAGCGCACTCTCCTTCGCCTGCTCGCTCATCGGCCTGGAGTGCAAGATCTACATGGTGAAGGTCAGTTTCGAACAGAAACCCTACCGCAAGCTCATGATGCAGACCTGGGGCGGCCGCTGCATCCCCAGCCCGAGCGACACCACCGCGGCCGGCCGCGCCATGCTCGCCAAGGACCCGAATTGCCCGGGCAGCCTCGCGATCGCGATCAGCGAAGCGGTCGAGGAGGCGGTCAGCGACAAGTCCGGGGAAACCAAGTACGCCCTCGGTTCGGTGCTCAACCACGTGATGCTCCACCAGACCATCATCGGCCAGGAGACCAAGGCCCAGCTCGCCAAGATAAACGAACGGACGCCCGACATCGTGATCGCCTGCGCCGGAGGCGGCTCCAATTTCGCGGGACTGGCGTTCCCCTTCGTCAAGGATAAAATCGAAGGCGCCAAGATCGAAATCCTCGCCGTTGAGCCTTCCTCCTGCCCGACTCTGACCAGGGGACCCTTCGCCTACGACATCGGCGACATGTCGGGCATGACGCCCCTGCTTCCGATGTACACGCTCGGCCACGAATACATTCCCGACACCATCCATGCGGGCGGCCTCCGCTACCACGGCATGTCTCCCCTCGTTTCCAAGTCGGTGCACGACGGCCTCGTCGCGCCGCGCTCCATCGGCCAGACGGAGTGTTTCGAGGCCGCCGTAGCGTTCGCGCGCAGCGAGGGCATCATCGTGGCTCCCGAAACGAGCCATGCGGTGGCCCAGGCCATCCGCGAGGCGAAGCAGGCGAAGGAAGAGGGCAAGGAAAAGGTCATCGTTTTCGGGCTTTCCGGGCACGGGATGCTGGACCTGATCGGCTACGACAAGTACCTGACCGGGCAGCTCCAGGACCACGAGCCGTCGCCCGAGGTGCTCGCCCGTTCCCTGGACTGCATCAAGGATTTCCCGAAACCTTGATATTCCGCCGATCGCGCGGTCCGTGTATCATGTCCGCATGGACCTGCGCGTATTCGCCGACCTTCCCGACCGCGACCTCCGACGCGAAGGCGTCCTTATCGGGGAGGGCCGCCTGGTCGTTTCCCGGGTCGCGTCCCGCTGCGTCCTCCTGGGCGTGCTGGCCGAACCGTCGGCGGCCGCCGAGGCCGAGGCGCTCGCCGCGGGCCGTTGCCCCTGCATCGTACTTTCCGCCGACCGGATCTCCGCTCTCGCGGGCTATCCCTTTCATCGCGGCCTGATCGCCGCCGCCGAACGTCCCGCCGTTCCCGTCCTGCCCGACCGCCTTCCCGGCCGGCGCCTGCTGGTGTTGCCGGACCCGACCGATCCGGTGAACCTCGGCGCGACGGTAAGGAGCGCGGCGACCCTCGGCTGGGACGGTTTCGTGCTCGGCCCCTCCGCCTGCGATCCTTTCGGCCGCCGCGCCCTCCGCTGTTCCATGGGCGCGACCCTCATCCTTCCGGCCTGGACCTGCGGGGAGCCTGCCCATCTCGCGCCTCTCGCGGACGACGGCTGGACCATCGTCGCGGCGGCGGTCGAGGATGGCGCGGATGGTCCGCGCTCGCTCGCGACCGCGGGCAAGCTGGCCCTGATGCTCGGAAACGAGCGGACGGGGATAGGGGAGGCTTGGCGACGTTCCTGCGCCCGGGCGGTCGCGATTCCCCAAGCAAGGAAAGACGAGGACGGGGTGGATTCGCTCAATCTGGCGGCGGCCGCCGCGATACTACTCTGGGAGGGCCGTTGAGAGGGATTCGATGAGTTCCTTCGGGGTGAAGGGTTTCGGCAGGATGCCTTTGGCTCCGAACTGGCGTGCGAGGGTCGTGAAGGGCCGGGAGTCCGTCCTGACCTTTCCGGACATGATGATTACGGGAAGGTCAGGATAATCCTTCCGTATTTCCATCAGGAGGTCCAGGCCGCCGCGTCCGGGAAGCACGACGTCGACGAGGGCCGCGTCGATGCCGCCGCGGGCGATCACGCTCATGGCTCCCTCGGCGTCGTGCGCCTTGAAAGTAACATGCCGCTCGCGTTCCAGTATGGCGGCGACCACGTCGAGGATGGATTGCTCGTCATCGACGATCAGGATCGTGCTCATATCAGGTTTCCTTTGCCAAGATGGAGTACAGGCGATCCAGATCGTCCATCGAATAATAATCGATTTTGATTGTACCACGTTTCAGGCCCCCCGAGATGGCGACCTTGGTGCCGAGGGCATCAATAAATTTCTGCTCGATGGCCGACAACTCCGCAGGGCGGGCCTTGGCGGGTCTGTCCCCGCCGACGGGACTTGCGGCGCGGATGCCCCCGTTGAGATCGGCGGCGAATTTTTCGGCCTCGCGGACCGAGATCGAGTCCGAGACGATCTTCCCGAAGAGTATCCGCTGGTCGGCGGGATTGACGACCGAGAGGATGGAGCGAGCGTGGCCGCCGCTCATCTGCCCGACGGATACGGCTCCCTGCATGTCCTCGGGCAGCTTCAGGAGCCTCAGCGCGTTGGCGACCGTGGAACGGTTCTTGCCGACGCGGGCGGCGACGTCCTCTTGCGAAAGGCCGGTCATTTCCATGAGCTTCCGGTAGGCGCTCGCTTCCTCGATCGGATTGAGGTCTTCCCTCTGCACGTTCTCTATGAGGGCGACCTCCATCCGGCGTTCGTCGGAAAAGGCGCGCACCACGGCCGGCACCTCGCGGAGGCCGGCGAGCCGGGCCGCCCGGGCCCGCCGTTCTCCCGCCACGATGACGTAGCCGCCGTTCCCGTCCTCTTCCGCCACTATCGGCTGGATCACTCCGTGCTCCCGGATGGAGGCGGCGAGTTCCTGGAGGGCCTCTTCCTCGAAGACCCGGCGCGGCTGGTTGGGATTGGCCTTGAGGCGGTCCAGCGAGATCATGAGTTCGCCGGAAGGCGCCTCGCGCGTTTCGTCGGCCTCGGTGTTCGCGAGCAGGGCGTCCAGGCCCCTTCCGAGCCCGAATTTAGCGGCCACGGTCAAGCACCTCGGCCGCCAGGCTCTTGTAGCTGCGCGCCCCGACGCAGAGGGCGTCGTACTGGGAAATCGGAACGCCGTGCGACGGCGCCTCCGAGAGGCGCACGTTGCGGGGGATGATGGTCTTGAAGACGCGGTCCTTGAAATAGGAACTCACCTGCCGGACCACGTCCTGGGCAAGCCTGGTACGCTGGTCGTACATCGTGAAAAAGATGCCGCCGACGTCCAGCTCGGGATTCAGGTTTTTCTGGATGCGCTTGACGGTCTGGAGCAGGAGGGACAGGCCCTCCAGCGCGTAATATTCGCATTGGAGCGGGATGAGGACGGCGTCGGCGGCTATCAGACCGTTCAGGGTGAGCACCCCGAGGGAGGGCGGGCAATCGATGAGCACGTAGTCGTAGCGTCCGCTCGCCGGTTCCAGGGCGCGCTTGAGGTAGAAGTCCCGGTCTTTCTGCTCCACAAGCTCGACCGCCGCGCCGGACAGATCGATGCTCGCCGGAACGACGAACAGGCCCCGGACGGAGGTCTGCTGGACGGCCTCCTCCAGCGTCGCCGCGCCCGAGAGCAGCTGGTAGGAGCCCGGTTTGGCCCCGTCCGCGCCGACGCCGCTCGTGAGGTTCGCCTGCGAGTCGAAATCGACGAGCAGGACGGACTTGCCCGCGTCCGCGAGATAGGCTCCGATATTGATGGCTGAGGTCGTTTTGCCGACGCCGCCTTTCTGGTTCACGAATACGTATGTCTTTCCCATTGCCCCGACCGTCGATGAATATTTCGCCGGATTATAGCATGGGCGGAGCTCCGCTTACTATGGAGTCTCCCTCTATTGAATCCCGGAGGCCTTGTCGTTATCCTGAACCGGGGAGAACCAAGATGGTCCATGCGCTGGGCGAATCGACGCCTGAAATTGACGAATCCGTTTTTATAGCCTGGAATGCCGAGGTCGTGGGCGAGGTCCGCATCGGCCGCGGCGCTTCCGTCTGGTATTCTTCGGTGATACGCGGCGACATCGCGCGTATCGAAATCGGCGAGGAAAGCAACGTCCAGGACGGTTCCGTCATCCATATCGACTACGGCGTACCCTGCGTCATAGGCCGGAACGTCACTATCGGACATCGCGCCATCCTGCATTCCTGCGTCGTCGGGGACGGAACCCTCATCGGCATGGGCGCGATCCTGCTGAACGGCGTCGAGATCGGCGAAGGCTCGATCGTCGGCGCCGGCTCGCTGGTGACCCAGGGCAAGAAATATCCCCCGCGTTCCCTGATCCTCGGATCCCCCGCCAAGCTCGTCCGCGAACTCACCGAAGATGAGGCGTCGAAAAATCTCGTCAACTCCCGCCATTACGTGGAGCGCGCGCGGGAGGCGAAGACTTCCTGCCGCGAAATCGCCTTCCGGAGCGACGGGACCGCCCTTCCGGGTTCCCGCGAGGCTCCATGACCTTCGTCGACATCATAGAGCGGCTGCCGGCCCATATCGTCCACCGGTCCAGCGATTTCCCCGGCGCGCCCCTGCGCCACGTGATCGCGAGCGACCTCATGAGCGACGTGCTCGTCTGCGATTACGAGGACGCCGTCATGGTGACCTCCCTCGCCTCCGAACAATCGGTGCGGACGGCCGACATCGTCGGCGCGCGGGGCATCATCCTGGTCAACGATAAGACGCCGCTGCCGGCCATGAAGGCGCTGGCCGTCCAGCAGGACCTCACCATGCTTTCGACTCCCCTGACGATGTTCGAAACCTGCGTTTCGCTCGGGCGCCTGATCGACGGAACCGAGGAGGAATCTTGATGGGCGGGATACGCATGCTCGCGCTCGACCTGGACGACACCCTCCTCCGCGGCGATCTGACGATTTCCTACCGGACCCGCGGCATGTTGAAGAAAGCGGAAGCCGCTGGCGTCACGGTGGTGCTCGCCTCCGGCCGCGCCCCGCGGGCGATGGAACGCTACGCGCGGGAGCTGGACATGCATAAAAGGCCCGGTTTCCTCGTGTGCAATAACGGCACGACCATCCTGTCGAGCGAAACCGGCAAGATCCTGCGGGAAACCATGCTGCCGACCGACGCCGCGCTTACCGTTTTCGACCTCGTGACCGCGGAGGGACTTTCGATCCAGGTGTACGATGACAACATCATCTACATCTCGCGAAAGAACGAATTCGCCGACCAGGACGAAAAGTTGACCGGTTTCCGCCAGGTCGTCGTGGAGAATTTCCGGGCGATGATAGCCGCGGGCCAGCTGAAGCTCGTCATCCCCGGCGATCCCATGCTGCTCCGTCCCTTGGAGACCATCCTGAAGAATTTCCTCGGCGACCGGGTCACCATTTTCACCAGCAAACCGTATTTCCTGGAGGTCCTGCCCCCGGCCACCGGCAAAGGAGAGTCGCTTGCATGGATCGCCGCCGAACTCGGCATCAGCCGCGACGCGGTGATGGCGGTCGGCGATTCGATGAACGACGAGAGCATGATCCGCTGGGCCGGTTACGGAGTGGCCATGAAAAACGGCGACGAGCGGATCAAGGCCATCGCGTCCTTCACCACCGAGCGGACGAACGAAGAGGACGGCATAGCCGACCTCGTGAAGCGCTATATCCTCGGAAAGCGGGCCCTGCCGGCCGACGCGCGGCCCGGAAGGTAGGCGGCGATGTCGGACGCCTCCACCATCCCGATCAGCCCGGACGATTCTCCCTCGATGGTCCTTGAGCTGATCTATCAGCTGAAAATCAAGGACGTGATGACCGGAGCGCTCATCACCGCCAAGCGCGGCGACAGTCTCCGGCATATCCAGGGTATAATGAGGGACAATTACATCACCGGCCTTCCCATCGCTGAAAATCTCCGGCTCCTGGGCATCGTCTCCATAGACGACATCGTCACCGCCCTGGACAAGGGCTATATCGACGAAAGCGCCGAAATGCACATGACGCGCAACGTCATCGTCCTCGAGGACGACATGCCCCTATCCTTCGCCATCTCCTACCTCAACAAATTCCGTTTCGGGCGTTTCCCGGTCCTCAACAAGAACCGCGAACTCGTCGGCATCATCACCTCCAAGGACGTGATCAAGGCCTTGCTGGTGGAAATGAACCGGGAAGTGCTGAAACTGGAGGAGACCCAGCGCATGAACCATGCCGCTCCGGCGAACGACGGCGCGACCGAACTGGAATTCAGTACCACCCGCTACGATTTCGAGGCCGCGGGCCATGCCTCCACCGAAATAAAAAAAGCCCTGAAGGGTCTGGAGCTGGATCCGAAGCTCGTCCGCCGCATCGCGGTCGCCTGCTACGAGCTGGAGATCAACCAGGTGGTGCATTCCTACGGCGGGACCATACGCTGTTCCATCCGGGGCGACACCGTGACCATCGTAGCCGCGGACAGCGGCCCCGGCATCCCGAACCTGGACCTCGCCCTTCAGGAGGGCTGGTCGACCGCGAACGAATGGATCCGTTCCCTCGGCTTCGGCGCCGGCATGGGGCTCACCAATACCAAGCGGGTCTCGGACGAGTTCTTCATCGAATCGGAAGTCGGAACCGGAACGACTGTCCGATCGGTCATACGCATCGGGGAGGCGGCATCATGACGATACGGGAAGCGGCCGAGGCTTTGGGCTGCGAGATTCTTCAAAACGAGTTCGAAGACTCGGACCTCCAAGGCGGCTATACCTCCGATCTTCTTTCGGACGTCATGGCGAACGCGAAGTCGGGCGCCGCGCTGATAACTATCCAGGCCCACAAAAATACGGTGGCGGTGGCGACTCTGGCCGCTCTCCCCGCCATCGTGGTCTGCAATTCACGGCCCGTGCCCGACGACATGCTGGCCTCGGCGAAGGACGAAGGCATCGCGGTGCTCAGGACCGCGGAGAGCCAGTACGTCGTCTCCGGAAAGCTGTACGCCCTCCTCCCGGCGGGCGCGGCCTGAACCGGCGTTGCCGATCCTCGCTGACCTGCACAACCATTCCTGCCTCTCGCCCTGCGGCTCGCTGGAGCTTTCGCCGCGAGTCCTCGCCGCCGCTGCCGCGGCCAAGGGCGTCGGCCTGCTCGCGCTGACCGACCATAACAGCGCCCTGAACGGTCCCGCCTTCGCCGCCGCCTGCGTGCCCTTCGGCATCCTTCCCCTGTTCGGCATGGAAGCGACCACAACCGAAGAAGTCCATGTGCTCTGCCTCTTCGCCTCCCTCGATGCCGCGCTGTCTTTCGGCGAGCTTGCCTATTCCCTGCTGCCGTCCTTCCCCAACGATCCCGAGCGGATGGGGGACCAGGTATATCTGGACGAAGAAGAGAACATCGTCGGGGAAGTGGAGCATTATCTCGGCGCCGCCCTGGATCTCGGCCTGGAAGATATCGGCCCGCTCGTCGCCCGGTACGGCGGCCTCGTCGTGCCCGCCCATGTGGATCGGCCGGCCTTCTCCATGACGAGCCAGCTCGGTTTCGTGACGGACGGTCCATGGAGCGCGGTGGAATGCGTGCGGATTCCCTCAACGGTCCTGACGCGCGGCTATCCGCTGATCACCTCGTCGGACGCCCATTACCCCGAACACGTCGGCCGGCGGCCCTTCTCCCTGGACGCGGAAACCGAGGAACTCGCGCCCGGCGGCTACGGCCGGGGCGTATCCCTGGAAGCCCTCCGCACGGCCCTGTCGCGTCGGCCGCGCTCCTAGCCCGCCCGCCGGTCAGGCCGGGCGAAAAAATATCCGCGGATGCGGATATTTTTTCGCTGTTTTAAAGCAGTAATTGCGAAGCAATTACAAGATCTTCTGAAATGGCAACCGGCCATTTCAGAAGATCAATCGTCAAAACCGCGCTCCTGGTTCTCGTCGAGCCGCTTCCGGGCCGCTTCCGAGAGTATGGAATCCACTTCGATATCCTTCACCGAGGGCGTCCGTTTCGGTCCCCTGTCCAGATTCAGCGCTGACTCCGCCAGGAGATCCGCGAGGGGTCCGACGCCGAACGCGTCCACGTTCACCGCGAGATCGAAGTGGGACGCGTCCTCCCAGTGGGTGCCGTAGTAGCGCGACACGAAGCCGCGGCGCGCCTTGTCCCGCTTCTGTACCAGCTTTTCCGCCTCGGCGCGGGAAGGGATGCCCTGCTCGCTCATTATCCGGTCCACGCGCACGGCGAAGGGCGCGGTTGCCCGCACGTGGATCACGTCGCCGAAACCCGCGAGCGGCGCGAAGCCGCCCCGGCCGACGATGACGACCCGGTCTTCCTTGGCGATCGCGCGTATCACCCTGTCCAGGAAGGATAACGTCCGTTCCGTCAGCTCTTCCTCCGCGTTCCAGAAGCCGCCCGCCGCCTCGTAGCTCCGCTCGAAATTGACGAATCCGTATTCGCGCATTACCCGCTCGATGACGACTTTGTCGGCGATGCGGTAATTGGCGAGTTCCGCGATGCGGCGCGCGAGTTCGATTCCTCCCGATCCGATGTCCCGGGAAATGGTAAGTACCGCCATGATTCCCTCCCCGAACGCGCCGGGCGGCGAAGCGGGAGAACCGCCGCGTCCACCGTCCGGGCATCTTTACATTGAATTCTAGGACTCTTCGGCCCGGGATGCAAATGCGCCATCCATCCGCCTGTGATGCCGCTTGACGTGTTATACCGATCGGTATATAACTCTTGGCATGGAAGACACCCGCGGGCGCCTGCTATCCGTCGCTCTTGCTCTTTTCGCCGATCGCGGCTACAACGCCGTCGGCGTGCAGGACGTCTGCGACGCGGCTGCCGTCACCAAGCCGACGCTCTACTACCGCTTCGGGAGCAAGCGCGGCCTCCTGGAGGCGATCGCCGAAGAACGCTACGCCCCTTTCTCTGCAGCCGTCCGCGCCCGGGCCCGCTATTCCGGCGACGTCGCCTCCTCCCTGACGGGCATCTCGGCCGCCTTCCTGGAATCCGCGCGCGCGGACCGCGATTTCGCCCGGTTGCGGCTCTCCCTCGCGTTCAGTCCGCCCGCGAGCGAGGAGCACGCCGTCTTCCGGCCGCGCACCGAAGAGCTCTATGCCGCGGTTACCGCCCTTTTCGAGGCGGCCTCCGCCGACCACGGCAACATGCGCGGCCGCGCCGCGTACTACGCGGCTTCCTTCATCGGCACCGCGGACGCCTATGTCGGTCTCCTCCTTGCGGACTCCCTGGATCCCGACACGGAGACCGTTCGCCGGATCGTGCATTACTTCATGCACGGCATCTTCTCGTGATTCGCGGAGGCCGTCCCGGGATCCGGCACGGCA
>DPXI01000064.1 GCA_003527485.1 Treponema sp.
TGCGGATGAAGCCGTTGACGCGCAGCCCCTGCCCGCGCCGAGGCGGCCAAAAGCGGCGCGGCCCCTGCCCGCGCCGAAGCGGCCAAGAGCGGAGCGACCCCTGCCCGCGCCGAAGCGGCCAAGAGCGGAGCGGCCCGCGGCCCGCATTCCCGCGCGGCCCCTGCCCGATGAAGTCACCGGCGGCATGGTCAGGGACCTGCGCACCGCCCTGGGCCTGTCCGGCAAGGATTTCGCGCTGCGTCTGGGAGTCAGCGCCGGAATCGTCTCGGCCTGGGAAAGGAATCCCGGCGTTCTCAAGCTCCAGCGCCGGTCCAGGGAAGCCCTGGAGCGCGTTCAGCGCTCGTAGAACTCAGGCCTTCGGTCGGCGGCAAGGTCGTTGTACGGGCCGAGACTCTTGTCCCTCGCTTTGGCGGGATGCACCCTCGCGACCGAGATCGCGTTGCTGGATTCCGGAAGCTCCAGCAGGTACTCGCCGTCGGGCGCCACCAACACGCTCTTTCCGGTGAAGGTCAGCTTCCGTCCGCCGCGTTCCTCGGTCCCGACGCGGTTGGCGGTGGCCACGTACATGCGGTTTTCCACCGCGCGAGCGAAGTCGGACCTCTGGCACCAAGGCAACAGCAGATTCGAACAGTGGGCGACGAGGTCCGCGCCCCGGAGCGCCAGCGTGCGGAAGCTCTCCGGGAAGATCCAGTCGAAGCAGATGGCCAGGCCCACGCGGAGGCCGCGGAATTCTTCCACGAAAAAGCCCGTATCGCCCGGATCGAAGAGCAGTTTCTCCCGGGCGTAAAGATGCGTCTTCCGGTAGACCCGGCGGCGGCCGTCCGGCAGCGCAAGCAGGGAGCTGTTGAAGAGTTTTCCGCCGGGAGCGGACTCGGCGAAGCCGAAGACGATGCCGGCCCCCCGCGCGTTCGCGACGGCCGCGAGGGCCGAAACGAAGGGGCCGTCGGAGGGTTCCGCGAAGGAGGCGGTTTCCGCCCTGTCCTCGAAATCGTAGCCGGACAGGCAGAGTTCGGGGAGGACGTACAGATCGGCGTCGACGGATTCCACCGCGGCCCTCAGGGCCGTGATATTCCGTTCGACCTCGCCGAAACGGGGATCGGATTGCACCAGGGCGATACGCATGGGTTAAGCATAAGGCATGAGGGCTGCACGGGAAAGAGTCCTATTCTTTGTTCCCCGCCTTCACTAAGCCAGCATATTCGATAATATTGGCGTATTACGGAAATCGTTGTGGGGGTGCTCATGCTTTTTTCCAAAATCTCCGTTTCGGGTAAGCTAGCCCTCTCCAGCCTGGCGTTCACGGTGCCGATCGCGGTCATGGCCCTGTTTATCGTGAACGGGATGCGCTACGATGCCCGTTTTTCCGAAAAGGAAGCGGACGGCGTACGCTACCTGCGGCCCCTCGTGGAGCTGCTGGTCAGGGTTCCAGCCTTTTCGCGGCGGGCGGTTTCGGAGACGTCCGGCGCGGAGGACGATGCCGCCGGTATCGAAGCAGCCTTCGACGCATTGGATGAACTCCAACTGGGATTGGGGGAAAGCCTGGCGGTTACCGCGGAAAAGCTGGCGGATCGGGGACGGATGGCGGCGGCTCCAGAAGCCCTCAGAGCCGCATGGAATACGGTGCGCGCCGCGAAGGGCAGGGAATCGGAAGCCCTAGTAGCCGGCCTGCGGCAGTTGATCGTCCATGTCGGCGATTACTCCAACCTCATCCTGGATCCGGACCTCGATACGTACTACCTCATGGATGTCGCCCTGCTTGCTTTGCCCGATTCCATCGGCCGGCTCAACGCGGAAGTCTCGGCGGAGAAGGCTGACGACGCGGAACGGGCCATCTTCCTCAGACTACACTCGGATATCGACCTCGCGCGCATCGAGCTGAGTTCGCGTACCGCCTTGGACGAGGACCGGAACTTCCTCGGGACCGACGCCGCGCTCCAATCGATGTTCCCCGGCGCGCTTGAGAAGTACCTTGCGACCAGCCGGCGGCTCCATGAGCCTGGAGCAGGCACCGGATCCGTATATGAACGATCGGTCGAAGCCTGCATCCGTTCATCGCTGGAATACTGGGTAGCCACCGCCGACTCCCTGGAGCGTCTCCTTCGAACCCGGGTCCGCGCCCAGGAATCCCGGTTGCTCACGGCGTCGATCGCGGCGGCGGTCGCGACGGCCTTTGCTTACCTCGTCGTGCTGGTGATCGCCCGGAACCTGCTGACCCAGATCAAGGCCTTGCGCGTGAGGGTGTCGGCAATAGCGTCCAAGGACCTTCGCATGGCCGAGGCATCGGATTCGCAGGACGAATTGGGCGCGACGGCGAAGGATCTTGCCGTATTGACCACGGGACTCAATTGGTCCCTGAGCGCCTTCCGGGATGCCGTGAAGAAAATGGAAGGATCGTCAGTGGAAGTATCGACGTCGTCGGCGCGGATGTCGGAGTCCAGCGGGGAATTGGCTTCCACGATCGAGCAGATCGCGGCGACGCTGGTCGAATCCGAAGAACTCATGGGGTCAATACGGCGGAGCGTCGAGCGCCAGATCGACGCCGTGGAGCGTACGACGGACTCCCTGGATGAATCCGGAAAAAGCCTGCGTACCGTAGTCTTGTCGATGGACGGTTTGAGGGCGATGGCCACGGAAAGCGATTCGGCGGCTGCCGCCGGAAGCGCGAGCGTCCGCGGCCTCATTGAACGGAGCGAGTCGCTCGGAGAGAAAAGCCGCGCCTTGGCCTTCAGAATCGAAAGGATCAAGGATGCGTCCATCGCCATCGGTGCGATGGCGGAGACCATCTCCGACGTCGCCCAGCGGACGGAGCTCCTGGCGATGAACGCGTCCATAGAGGCAGCCCATGCCGGCGCATCGGGAAAAGGTTTCGCGGTGGTAGCCGCCTCGATCCGCGAGCTGGCGTCCTCCACTTCCAATGCGTTGGAATCCATCCGTGAAGGGACCGACTCAATCGACGCGACCGTCTCGGAGGCCGTGGCGACTTCCCGTGAGACCGGAGACATTTCGCGTGGTTTGGGGAAGAATACCGCCGACGCGAAGGCCGCTCTGGAACGGATTACGGCAACCACCGGCCAGATTATCCGCGGGATGGATGAGGCGGCGGAAGCGGTACGGGATTACGAACGCCGGTCGGCGGCCATCCTTTCCGATGCGGTCGCGTTGAAGGATTTCTCGGGAACGATCCGTTCGGCGGTTGCCGAACAGGAGTCGGGATCCAAAGAAACGATGAACTCCATCCGCCTCCTCAGGGAAAATTCACTGAGGAACGCCGAGTCGTCGGAATCGCTGGCGCGCTTGTCAGTCGCTCTCAAGGCCTCGAGCCGGGAGCTGGATGCGGTGATCGGCCAATACGTGCTGGAGGACTCGCGTTGATTTCTTTAGGCTCCCCTTTTAGGTATTCCACAGTCAAAAAGAATGCAAGGGGAGGGTTTGGATGAATATCGAATGGCGGGAAGATACCCGCGAATTCCATCTGGGCAACGGGTTGATCAGCTATATCATAGGCTTCGGACCGGACGGCGAGCCTGGCCTCCTGCACTTCGGGCGCCCTCTCTCCTTCGGAGTATCCTATGCGCACCTGGGCCGTTTCGAGGGGCGCGGCCTTTCCACCCACCGCGATGGGCTGCCCGCCGAGTATTGCCTGGATTGGGCGCGCCGGGAATTCCCTTCTTACGGCCGGGGCGATTTCCGCTCCCCCGCGATCGAAGCGGCCGACGCCTCCGGCGCGCCGCTCCTGCTGGACCTCGTCTGTTCGGGCCACCTGATCAGCGCGGGCAAGCCCGCAATCCCGGGCCTTCCTTCGGTTTATGCGGAGGAAGCCGCCGAGGCGCAAACCCTCACCGTCTTCCTGCGTGACGCGGCGACCGGCGTGGAAGTCGACCTCCATTATTCGATCTTCCGCGACCATCCGGCGATTTCCCGCCGCGCGACCGTCCGGAATGCGGGCGCCGAGCCGATCGTTCTCCGCAGGGCGCTTTCCGCCGCCCTCGACCTGGAGGACCCGGACTGGGAACTGATCCAGTTCTCCGGCTCCTGGGCGCGCGAACGGAAGGAAACCAGACGCCGCCTGGTCCCGGGATCCCAATCCGTCTCCAGCTCCCGCGGCTCGTCAAGCGCCCAGCAGAATCCTGTGGTCATCCTGGCGCGGCCCGGCACGACGGAAACCTCAGGCGAAGCCTGCGGCCTGGCTCTCGTCTATTCCGGCAACTTCCTGATTGAAGCGGACGTCGGCGACCACGGGGATGCCCGTATCGTCGCAGGCATCAATCCCTTCGGCTTTTCCTGGACGCTCGCCCCCGGCGGGGCCTTCGAGACGCCCGAAATCCTGATCGCCCATTCTTCCGCCGGCCTCTGTCCCCTTTCGGCGGCTTTCCACGCGATTTTCGGGCGAAGGCTCGCGCGCGGACCCTGGCGGGACAGGCCGCGGCCGATCCTGGTCAACAACTGGGAGGCGACCTACTTCGACTTCGACGAGGCCAAGCTGCTCTCCATAGCCGCCTCCGCGAAGGACCTGGGAGCCGAACTTTTCGTGCTGGACGACGGCTGGTTCGGCGAGCGGGACGACGACACCAGCTCCCTCGGCGACTGGGACGCGAATCCGCGCAAACTCCCCCGGGGCATCCCCGGCCTGGCGCGCGAAGTCGAAGCCCTCGGCCTGAAATTCGGGATCTGGATCGAACCGGAGATGGTCAATCCGCGCAGCCTCCTGTTCCGGGCCCACCCCGATT
>DPXI01000059.1 GCA_003527485.1 Treponema sp.
GGCGCGAAGGTTTCGACCGGGAGCCCCGCGTCGCGCCATTCGGGATACCCTTCCGCGAACCGGACGGCCTTCCGCCCGCGCTGCCGCAAAAGCCGCACCGCCTCCGCGGCGAGGACGCAATACGGCCCTCTGCAATACGCGACGATCTCACAGTCCAATGGAATCCCGGAAAGACGCTTCTCCAGTTCTTCGAGCGGAATGGAGAGCGCCCCCGCTATATGTCCGCTTTCATACTCTTCGGCCGGCCTCACGTCCAGAACTACGACGTCGCCCGTTCTGGCCCGTTCCATCAACTCTTCGCGACCGATGGGTTGCATGCCGTCCGCCCCATCGAAATAGGCCTTCGCGGCTCTGCCGAGCTCGGCGATCCGCGCCTCCGCGATAATGCGGAGGACCCGATGCCCTTCGACCACTTCCGGCCCTGCGAGCCTGTAGAAAACCTGGAGCCCAGCCTTGCGGGAAACGGCCAAACCTGCCCCTTTCAGCACCTGCAGGTGCCGCGAGGTGTTGGCTACCGAGAGTCCCGTCTCGGCGGATAAAGTTTCGACATTGCGCTCGCCCTGGGCCAATACGTCGATGATCTCGATACGCTTGGGGCTTCCGTACGCCGCGGCGACGTGCGATAGCTGCTCGTACACGGCATCCTTGAATTCTCTTCCTTTCATGTCGTGATGTCCTTGATAAACTATTCAATATAATAGTATAATACTAACCACATATTGACGAATCGTCAATCATTCCATGGAGGAGACAGCATGAAGTTCGGAATAATCATTGAAACGAATGATCCGGAAAAAGCGTGGAACGGCGTTCGGTTCGCCAACTCCTCGCTCAAGGCGGGCCATGAGGCCAAAATCTTTTTGATGAGCGCCGGCGTTGAAATCGAGAGCATCACACACGAGAAGTACAATGCGAAGAAGCAGATCGATGAATTCATTGCCAACAATGGAATCGTCCTGGCCTGCGGCACCTGCATCAAGGCGCGGAACGGAGACGGCACCGATGTATGTCCCATCTCCACCATGAACGACTGCATCAAGATGGTGGAATGGGCCGATAGGGTGATAACGTTCTGAAAGCTCATTTTCGCTTCGCCATTCTTGCGTCGGTCTTGACCCCTGACGTGATTCCGAGGTACTTGCCGGGACTTCAATCATAGCGGGAATGGCGTCGCGACCCTTCGCGACGCGCTCGCGGGGAATCGCTTGCGCGGGCCTCATTCCATGACTTCGTCGACGAGCTCCTTCATTTTGTTTTTTGCTTCTCCCAAGAGAGTCCTGCCCTGGGACGTGAGGGTATAGTATTTCCGTATCTTGCCCTCGACGTTTTTATCTTCCCTGCTCAAGTAGCCGTCGTCGCAAAGTCTATGGAGCAATGGATATAGGGAACCGAACGACATGGTATAGCCGTGCTCTTCAAGCTCTTCCTTCAATTCCTGGCCATAAAAGGGTCTTTTCCCCGTATGGTACAGGATATGAATCTTGATGAATCCGAGAAAGAAATCCTTCATCAAGCTCTGGTTCGTTTTCGGTTTCAAATTAAGACACCTCGATATCATGATACGATATCGAATATTCCCAGGTCAAGGAAAACCGGAACCTCGCGCCACGGATGGAACCTCCCCTGACGTCTCCTTGCCGTTTTTTCCCATCTCATCCGGCGACAGCCGATTTCTGGTTTTTCTTCCCGAGGAACAGGCTCAGGAATACAAGGAGCGCTCCCGTCTGCGAAAGCACCGAGAATGCGACGAGCGGCGCTACGCCCCATCTATCGTAAAGAAGTCCGATCAACGCGCTGCCGATGAACCAGAAGAGACCGAACAGCGTATTGAATAGGCCGAACGCGCGCGCGCGCCTGTCTTCGCTGACCTGGTCGCTGATCGCGGCTTTGAGGATCGACTCCTGGGTTCCGATGCTGATGCCCCACAGGACCATCCCGGCGATCACCATGCCCGTAGATCCGAGGAAAATGAAAGGCGCGGTGAAGATCTCGATCACGAAGAGTCCGCCCAAGGCCTTGAGACCGAAGCGGTCGTACAGGAAACCGAAAACGATAGCCGCCGCNNGATTACGATGATCCAGTAAGTTCGGGAAAATCCTTTCGTGCCTACGGCCGGGCGGCCGGTTTTAAGTTCGAATTTCTGCGGATGGGGGAACAGGAACCGTGCGACGAAAGTCACACCGATAGCCAGCGCGGCGGGAATGAACAGGAGCAGCAATCCGGACCTGTAATCCGCGATCGCGGCGTTGTTTTTTTTTGTGAAGAGCAGCAAGGAAAAGAGCGCCGGACCGAGGAACGCGCCTATCTGGTCCATGGCCTCATGCAGTCCGAAACCGAAACCGCTTCCTGTTTGCTTTGACGCGAACGATACGATAGCGTCATGGGCCGGTTTCCGGATCGCCTTGCCGACCCGTTCCATAAACAGGAAAAAGATCGCGAGCTCCCACCCGTCGATAAAGGCCAGCATGGGCAGGGAACAAAGCTGCACGAAATATCCTGCGATGATGAGGGTCCAATACTTCCGCGTCTTGTCCGCGATCGTTCCGGACACGAAACGTAGCGCGTAACCGACGAATTCGCCGATGCCGGCGGCGAAACCGAGCGCGAAGGCGCTCGTTCCGAGCAGCTTGAGATATTGCCCGACGACGCTGCGTCCTCCTTCGTAGTTCATATCCGAGAAGAGGCTGACAATGCCGAGCAACACTATAAATGAGATTGCCGTATTCCGCGTCAGTTCGAGTTCTTTTTTCCTATTCATATCAATCCTCCTTGGGACCCGGACTTGTGAATAATAGCGGTTATTGATATCATGATACGATATCAATGAATGGAAGTCAAGAACATTACTCGGGCTTCGTAATCATGAACCTGGAAATCTATCCTGATCCGCAAGGGCTTGGCGCCGAAACCGGAACGGGATCTTTCTTTCCGCAGGTTTGCGCAAGGGCTGCAATGCTTTTTCGCTCAGGGCCCTCGTTCAGTTCTGCCGGCAGTCCGGTTTCCCGCTCAGTCTCCCGCCCGTGTTACCGCCCGGTCGCCGGCACGAGCTGCCGGGCTTTTTGTCAGATGGCCGGCGAAGGGCCTGCCACCGCTTCGGCGACTTCCGGGGCATTTTCTTGCGGAAACCGATTGCGCGTCGCCCTGGCGATCTTGACCAGGCTCAGCATGACGGGCACTTCCGTCAGCACTCCGACCACCGTCGCCAGGGCCGCTCCGGAGGACAGGCCGAACAGGCTCACCGCCACGGCGACCGACAGCTCGAAGAAGTTGGAAGCGCCGATCATGCCCGACGGCGCGGCCACGGAGTAGGGGACCTTCCAGAGCTTCGACCAGCCGTAGCCGAGGAAGAAGATGAAATAGGTCTGGATCACGAGCGGGACGGCGATCAGGACGATGGTAAGGGGATTGGAAAGGATCGTTTCTCCCTGGAACGCGAAGAGTATGACCAGGGTCAGCAGGAGTCCCGCTTCCGTGATGCCGTCGAATTTCTTGCAGAACACGCCTTCGAACCACGCAAGTCCATGCCGCTTGACCAGAATGTTCCGGGTCAGGAATCCGGCGCCGAGGGGGATGACGACGAAGAGAGCCACCGACAGGAGCAGGGTGTCCATGGGTACGCGGACATCGCTCACGCCGAGCAGAAAAGCGACGATCGGAGCGAAGGCCACGAGGATCACGAGATCGTTGACGGCCACCTGCACTACGGTGTAGCCCGGATCGCCGTCCGATAGGTAACTCCACACGAAGACCATGGCCGTGCAGGGCGCCGCGCCCAAGAGTACCGCCCCGGCCAGGTATTCGGTGGACAAGCCGTCGGGGATGAAGGTTTTGAATACGACTTTCAGGAAGAGCCAGGCGAAGAAGTACATCGTGAACGGCTTGATCAGCCAGTTGACGACGAGGGTTACGACGAGTCCCTTCGGTCGTTTCCCGGCGTTGACGATGCTCCGGAAATCGACCTTGAGCATCATGGGATAGATCATCAGCCAGATCAGGATCGCGACGGGTATGGACACCCTGGCGTATTCGAACCTGCCGAGGGTCTCGGGAACGCCGGGAAAGAGGACGCCGACGGCGACGCCGAGCGCGATGCAGAGCGCGACCCATAGGGACAAGTACCGGGCGAAAAAACCGATCCTCTTCTGCGCCATGATGACCTCCGTATTGGATGACTTGGTATTTTGGCAAAATAGCCAAGAGTTGTCAACGAAAATCTTGACTCCCGATCGGAAATAATCCAGAGTGGGCGCATGATGACCCCTCTGGAGCGGAGCTTGGCGGAAGCCAGGGCCCGCGTGATAAAGGCCCTCGGCCACCCTTCGCGCATTTATATGGTGGCGCGGCTTTCCGCGGGAGACGCCTCCGTTGGCGAATTGGTGGAAGCCGTCGGCGCCGACGTCTCGACCGTGTCCAAGCACCTGACCGTCCTCCGCCAGGCGGGCCTCCTTTCAGACCGGAAGGAAGGCAGCAGGGTCCTTTACACTCTCCGTTGCCCCTGCATCATGCAGTTCATCCACTGCATAGACGAAGTCATCCTTGAAGAAGCAGAACGCGGGCTCGCCTGCGTCATGAAGGAGAAGGCATGAGCGCCAAGAAGAAAATCCTGTTCCTGTGCACCGGAAATTCCTGCCGTTCCCAGATGGCGGAGGGCTGGACGCGCTCTCTCAAGGGCGAGGTGCTTGAAGCCTATTCGGCCGGGGTCGAGACGCACGGCCTCAACCCTAACGCGGTCAAGGTCATGGCGGAGGCGGG
>DPXI01000063.1 GCA_003527485.1 Treponema sp.
CTGGTCCATTTCGCCGCCTTCGCCAAGCATATCGGTTTTTATCCGACCCCGACCGGCATAACCGGTTTCGAAGCCGAACTCGCCAAATACTCAGGCGGAAAGGGTTCGGTCCGTTTCCCCATGGACGAGCCCCTGCCGCTCGACCTGATCAGGCGGATCGCGGAATTCCGCTATCGGGAGAACGGGGGAAAGCGGCGGAGTGCCGAATCCGCTACTTGAACTCCGGCATGATATTTCCGTGGGCCTCGAACATGTCGTCGCAGAGCGAACGGATCTGGTCCAGCGTGAGCTCGGCCGACGCGTGCGGATCCAGGAAGGCCGCCTGGTAGACCAGGTCGCGCTTGCCCGTCAGGGCCGCTTCCACCGCAAGTAGATGGACGTTCACGCTGGTCATGTTCAGGGCCGCGCACTGGGTGGGCAGGGGGCCCGCGTAGCAGCCCTGGATGCCGTTCCGGTCCACGAGGCAGGGGACTTCCACCACCGCGTCGGCGTTCAGGTTGGGGATGAGGCCCCGGTTCAGCACGTTCCCGTGGATTCGGTAGGGCGTACCGGTGACCATCGCGTCCATGATGAACGAGCCGAACTCGTGGGTCTTCTCATGGGTGAGCGAAGGGGCCGAAACGATCGCGTCGCGGCGTTGGCGCCAGTCGGCGATCTGCTTCACGCATCTCCGCGGGTATTCGTCCAGCGGAATGTTGAATTCTTCGATCAGGTCCGGCCGGTCGCGCTTGATCCAATACGGCGTATACTCCGCGTTGTGCTCCGACGATTCGGTGATGTAGTAGCCGAAGTGGCGCATTATTTCCAGGCGGATCATGTCTCCGTGCTTGGTTCCCCCGGGAGCGCGGGCGGCCGCATTGAGCGCCGCGGCGCTCTTCTTGATCTCGGGGTACAGATCCCGGCCGCGCTCGGAGATTTCCAGGAGCCAGGCCATGTGGTTGATTCCGGCGATCTTCCAGTTGAGGTCGGCTTCGCTTACCTCCAGGCCGACGTCCTCCAGGAGCGTGCGGGCGCAGACCTGCACCGAATGGCAGAGTCCGACGGTCTTCACCGATGATCCGCGCAGGAGTCCTCCGGTGACGATGGCCATGGGGTTGGTGTAGTTCAGGAGCCAGGCCTCCGGACAGGCTTCCTCCATTTCGCGCGCGATGTCCATCATTACGGGTACGGTACGAAGGCCGCGGAAGATGCCGCCGATGCCCAGGGTATCCGCTATGGTCTGGCGGAGGCCGTATTTTTTCGGGATATCGAAATCGATCGCGGTGGAAGGTTCGTACCCGCCCACCTGCACCGCGTTGACGACGAAGGTAGCGCCCCGAAGGGCTTCCTTCCGGGCGGCCACGCCAAGATGCTTCGTGACGCGGGCGCGGCCGCGGCCGCGGTCCGAGTTGATCGTCGCGTTCAGGGTGTTCATCATCAGGAAGGAGTCTTCCAGCCTTCCGGCGTCGATGTCGTACAGGGCGATCTCCGCCTCGCGGAGCGAAGGGGTGAGCAGGGCGTCGCCGAGTATGTTCTTGGCGAAGACGGTGCTTCCCGCGCCGAGGAAGGTGATCTTGAGCATGGCTGGCCTCCAGCGGAAAGGGTGTTACGGAACTGATCATAGGGCTGAAGTGCAATGCAAATATATGATGAAATGTTCGATGAATATGCTATTATCCTTGAAATGGTGGATAAATTGTTCGATAGAAGCCGTATCCTTTGAGCTTGCGCGAGGCTTGGGCGGAAGCGGGGTCCTCCGAAGATCGCTTGCGCCTCCGCTACGCCGGCGAGGAGGCTTGCGTTCCCGGTCACCGCTTCGGGGGCGTCCGGGACCACTGGCTGTTCCACTATGTGCTGGACGGTAAGGGGAGCGTCCGCATCGGCGGCAGGACCATCCCCTGCGTCCGGGGTGGCGGATTCGTCTTCTTCCCCGGACAGGAGCACGAGTACCGCGCCTCCCGGGAGGAGCCTTGGCGTTACGCCTGGATCGGCTTTGAAGGGAGTCTGGCCGCCGGCGCTCTCGCCTCCGCGGGGGTGGATAGGGACCGGCCCTGTTTCCGGGCGCCTTACTCGCCCGAGCTCGCCGCCCTGTTCCGGCGGGCGGTCGAGGAACTATCGGCCCGGGGTCCGTCCGCTTCGTTGGCGGCGGACGGCGTGCTCCGCCTTATCCTTGCCAGGCTCCCCGCCGTCCTCGGTTTCGTTATTCCGGCGCCGGGAAGACAGCACGGCGCTGTCTCCTATGCATCCGCGGCCCGCCGCTTCATGGAGGAGCATTTCGTGCGTCCCTTGGCGGTTTCCGATGTCGCCCGGTTCGTCGGCTTGGACCGGGAATACCTCTCTTCGCTGTTCAAGGCCGAGACGGGGACCACCATGAAGGCTTACCTGACGGAATTGCGCATGGAGCGCGCCAGGATCCTTCTCGCGGAAGGCCGGCTCACCGTGGCCCAGGTGGCCGGTTCGGTCGGCTACCGGGAATACGCCGTCTTCGAACGCGCCTTCAAGGCGGCTACCGGGACGGCGCCGCGGTCGCGTCCGTTATCCTGACTTCTGCGTCCTGGTAAACGATGCCCTGGACCAGCGTGCCGACGGCGCGCCATTCGATGCGTCATTCGACGGGCGATCCCGCATGACCTATACTTGATCCATGGAATTCTTCGTATCCCCGGCCTTCGCGGCCCTGCTTTTCGGCGCCTTGAGTTCCGCTTCCCTGCCTGTCGGCGCCCTGATCGGCCTGTGGGCAAAGCCTTCCCGCACGGTGATCTCGGCCGTCATGTCCTTCGGGGCGGGTTCGCTCATCGCGGCCATCGCCTTCGAGCTGGTGAATCCGGCGGTGGAGCGGGAGGGAGCCGGTTTCCCGCCTCTGGCCCTCGGGCTCCTCACCGGCTGCCTCCTGTTCATCGCCCTTTCGAGGATGGCCGACGAGGGCGGCGCTTCGGCGCGGAAGCGGTCCACGCTGATGGCCGTGCTGCGGACCAGGAAAAAAGCCGATGCGCGGGCCCTGCTGGAGCACCTGGGCCGCGTGGACATCCTCAGGTCCCTGCCCGCGGAAGAGGTCCAGGCCCTCATCCCCTATATCGACCTCGTCACCCTGGGAGCCGGTAAGCCGGTGTTCCTGCAGGGAAGCGAAGGCGACTCCATGTTCATCATCGATTCGGGGTCGGTGCGGATCGAATATACCGATGCGGGAGGCCGGCGCAGTACGGTGGCCGAGCTGGGAGAGGGCGAAACCTTCGGCGAGATGGCCCTCATCTGGAACTCCCCGCGTACGGCGGACGCGATCCCCTTGGCGGAGACGAAGGCTTTCGTCATCCACCGTGAGGACTTCGAGCGCCTTTCGGCCGCCAGCCCCGCCCTGAAGGACGCGGTCGCCGCCCTGGCCGCCGAGCGCGCGCGGACGGGAAAGATACCGCAGGCGGCCCAGAGCGGCGAGGAATGGGTGAGGACGGCCGCGCGCCACCTGGACGAGAGCTCCTACCGCCCGACCGAGACCGAACTCAAGGTCGCCGCGGGGGAGGGCGCCTCCGGGGCCGCCACCGCCATCTGGCTCGGGCTGCTTCTGGACGGCGTGCCCGAGTCGCTGGTGATAGGCGCCGGAATGACCGGCTTTTCGGCGAGCCCCGCCCTAATCGCAGGCCTCTTCATGGCCAACCTCCCCGAATCCCTTTCCAGCTCCACCATGATGAAGGAATCCGGCATGCGCACCGGACGGATCCTTTGGATGTGGACCTCCCTCGTGTTCGCGGTGGGGATAGGCGCCCTGTTCGGCAACCTGATCTCGGCCGCGTTGCCTCCCTTCGCCAAATCCCTATTCGAAGGCTTGGCGGCGGGATCCATGCTCGCGATGACGGCCCAGACCATGCTGCCCGAGGCCTACGAGCGCAACATCCGAATGGTGGGGCTTTTCACCGTGCTCGGCTTCATCGCCACCGTGTTCTTCCACACGCTGGACTAGCGGCTGCCTTCCGGCTCCGGCGGGTGCCGCGAGCTCTGCGGACCTTGCAAGCCGAATTGCTTGTCCCGTATATTCAGCGATAATGCCTGACAAGATTCACGCCGTTCCCGCGGCCGTTCCCGCGGCGACCGCGGCGGCAGCCGCGGCAGCCGCGGCGACCGCCGCCGATACGTTCAGCCTCTGCCTGACTCCCTCCGGCCATCTGCGGCCGGCGGTCCACGGCGCGGACGATGAAACTTCGGCGCGGGAAGTTACGGCGGCCTTCAGGCACAACGAGGCCGAGGGGCTTTTCGAATTGGCCGCCCGGCCTGCCGCCCGGCCCGCCGAGGGTGGCGGGCTTTCGCCGGACCTGGCCTACTGGCGCAGTTTCGCTTCCCGCAGCCTTACCAATCGTTGCCATACCCCTTTGGGCGTATCGGTCATGGAAGCCTTGCCGCCGCTGGATCCGGGTGAAATCCAGCGCCTGCTGCTCGAAGCTCCGCCCATGCCCGGAGCCGAATACCTGAACGAGGCGGTCCTCCAGGACCTCTGGTCCGGTCTGGATAAGTGGATACGGGACGAGGCCGCGGGAGGTTTGGAAGCCTTCCTGGCTACCCGCGCGCCGCTCTGGCACCAGGTCGGCAGGGTTTGCTTCCACCTCGCGGAAAACCGCAAGGACCCGGATTTTCCCTTCGCCTTCCTGGCCACCTACGCTCCCCGCATGGCCGGATCGGAGTGGGTCCGCTACCAGCCGCTCTCCCGTGCCCTGCAGGAGTTCGCGGGCGACAGCAACCGCAAGGGCCTGGTGCAACTGCTTACTCCCATCTCCCGTGCGGCCGAGAAAAGCGTCCTCATCCGGGAGCTGCTGGACTCGCGCGACATCTACCATCCCCTTGCATGGACCCCGGAGGAAGCCTACCGTTTCCTGAACGAGATACCCCTGTTCGAAGAGAGCGGGGTCCTGGTGCGCGTCCCGGACTGGTGGGCCAGGCGGTCCCGGCCCCAGGCTTCTGTGCGCATCGGTTCCGCTGCCGTTTCCAGCCTGGACGCGGGCGCCGTCCTGGACTTCGATATCGGCGTGGCCCTCGGCGACCAGGAGTTGAGCCCCGAGGAAACGGCGGAAATACTGGCAGGCGGCGCAGGCCTCTTCCTGCTGAAGGGCCGCTGGGTGGAGGTGGACCCGGACCGCCTCTCCGAAGCCTTGGCGCATTGGAAAAAGCTGGAGAAGAAGGCCAAATCGGGCGAGATATCCTTCATCGAAGGAATGCGCCTGCTGGCGGGGGCGCCGACCGATCTTTCTTCGGCCCAGAACGATTCCGTCAAGGATTGGTCGGCGGTGAGCGCGGGCCCCTGGCTCAAGGACTTGCTGGAGCGCTTGCGTGCGCCCGAGGCCGTCGACGGCGGGCTGCAGGTGACCGGATTGAAGGCCGTTCTCCGGCATTACCAGACTGCCGGCCTGAACTGGCTCCTGCTGCTTTCGCGCTTGGGCCTGGGCGCCTGCCTGGCCGATGACATGGGCCTTGGGAAGACCGTCCAGATCATCGCCCTGCTCCTGGTCATCAAAAAGGAAGCCGGGCAGGCCGGACGTACGGGGAATGCCGGACGTGCGGGGAATGCCGGACGTGCAGGACCGCAGAGGCCCGCGCCCTCCCTGCTGGTCCTGCCCGCATCGCTCCTGGCGAACTGGCAGGCCGAGATCGCGCGTTTCGCCCCGTCCCTGCGCACCCGCATCATCCACCCTTCCATGGTAGATTCCATGGCGGACGCCGGCGGTGGCGGCGCCGTCGCCGTCGGCGAGGTTCCGGACGGTGACCCTTCGGACACCGAATTTCCGGACAGCAAAATTCCGGACTGTGACCTGGTCATGACCAGCTACGGGATGCTCTCCAGGAAGCCCTGGCTGCAGGGCGTCCGATGGAATCTCGTGATCCTGGACGAAGCGCAGGCCATCAAGAATCCCGGTTCCGCCCAGACCAAGGCGGTCAAGCTGCTCCGCGCCCGGTCCCGCATCGCCCTCACCGGCACTCCGGTGGAGAACAGGCTTTCGGACCTGTGGTCGCTCTTCGACTTCATCTGTCCCGGCCTGCTCGGTTCGGCGGCAGCCTTCAAGAAATTCGCCAAGGTCCTGGAAGAACGCGAAGGGGAACGGTACGCTCCGCTGCGGAATCTGGTGCGCCCTTACATCCTGCGCAGGCTCAAGTCGGACCGCTCCGTCATCCCCGATCTCCCCGAAAAAACCGAGGTGGCGGCCTTCTGCGGGCTTTCCAAGGCGCAGGCTGTGTTGTACCGTTCGGTGACCCAGGATCTGGAAAAAGGCCTGCGCGCGGCCGACGGGATCGCGCGGCGCGGCCTTATCCTTTCGGCGCTCATGAGGCTGAAACAGGTGTGCAACCATCCGTCCCAGCTTTCGGGCGACGGCCGATGGGATCCCGCCAAAAGCGGCAAGTTCGAGCGGCTTGGCGCCATCTGCGAAGAGATCGCCTCCCGTCAGGACCGCGTACTGGTGTTCACCCAATTCCGCGAGACGACTGCGCCCCTGGCCGACTTCCTGGCCGGCGTTTTCGGCAGGAAGGGCCTGGTCCTGCACGGGGGCACCCCCGTCAAGGAACGGCAGGAACTGGTGAAGGCTTTCCAGGCGGACGATGGCCCGCCCTTCTTCGTGCTCTCCCTGAAGGCCGGCGGGACGGGCCTGAACCTGACCGCCGCCAGCCACGTGGTGCATTTTGACCGCTGGTGGAACCCGGCGGTGGAGAATCAGGCCACCGACCGCGCGTTCCGCATCGGCCAGCACAAAAACGTTTTGGTCCATAAATTCGTCTGTCTGGGCACGGTGGAAGAAAAGATCGATGCCCTTCTGCAGGAAAAAGCCGCATTGGCCGAAGATCTGCTGGAAGGCGGGACGGATGTCCTGTTGACCGAAATGTCCGACGACGCGCTGCTGGCGACGGTCAGCCTGGATCTGGATCGCGCCCTGTCCGGGGCCGGGAGGGAATCATGAGTTACGGTTGGGCGCCCTACGTGCCTGTGGCCGAGCGCCGCAGGAAAGCGGCCAAGGAGATCGCCAAGTCCGCAACGAAAGGAAAGGTCCTCAAACCGGTATGCATCCAGGGGAGGACCATCGCCCGGTCCTTCTGGGGCAAAGCCTGGTGCGAGCATCTGGAAAGCTTCAGCGACTACGAGAACCGCCTCCCCCGCGGCAGGACCTACGTCCGCAACGGTTCGGTCTGCCATCTCGAAATAAGCCGGGGACACGTGGAAGCCAAGGTTTCGGGCAGCCACATGTACACCGTGAGCATCGACATCAAGCCCCTGAAGGACAAGACCTGGGATGACATCAGGAAGCGTTGCACCGGCAAGATCGAATCGCTGCTGGACCTGCTGGGCGGCAGGCTGTCCGACGGCGTCATGGCGGTGGTGACGGACAGGGAAAAGGGACTCTTCCCCAAGCCCCGGGAAATCTCGCTGGATTGCAGTTGCCCGGATTACGCCACCATGTGCAAGCACGTGGCGGCCGTGTTGTACGGCGTGGGGGCGCGGCTGGACGAATCACCCGAACTCCTCTTTCTGTTGCGCGGGGTGAACCACGAAGAACTGGTGAGCGCCGGGGTCGAGGAAGCCGTGCGGGAAGTCATCAAGGGCGGCAAGAGCCGACGGATCGCCGATGCCGACCTGTCGGAAGTATTCGGAGTGGATCTGGATGCGGATGAAGCCGTTGACGCGC
>DPXI01000107.1 GCA_003527485.1 Treponema sp.
CTGGAGGACTTCCTTTCCGGAACGGAGGTTTCCGTGCTCGCGGCGGTTTCCGTCCGCGGCGGCGGGGCCGCGGCGAGCGCGGCGGGAGCGGGTACGGCGGCTGCTCCAGGCGCGGCGGGCGCGATCCTGCCGTTCGTCTCCGCACGCGACCACAAGCGGCGCTTCGAGGGGGCGCGGGGGCCGAACACGGGGGGCATGGGAGCCATCGCTCCGGTGCCGGACTTCACCAAGGCGGCGGCGGCGGATTTCCGCGCGGCGATCCTGGAACCGACCCTCCGCGGCATCGCGGCGGAGAATTTCGACTATCGCGGCTTCATCTTCTTCGGCCTGATGATNNGTCCGCCTCGGGGACCCCGAGACGGAAGCGGTGCTTCCCCTTATGGATTCGGACTTGGCGGAGCTTTGCGCCGCCATTTTGGACGGGAGCCTTGCCTCCTTTCCCCTTGAATGGAAGACAGCGCACTGCTGCGCCCCGGTAGCGGTAGCCGACGGGTATCCCGGCTCCTACCGCAAGGGCGACCCGATCTCGGTGGATACGGCAGCCCTGGAACGATCCGGCGCCGAAATATTCTTCGCGGGGGCGGCGCTGGACGGGGACGCGCTCAGGACGAACGGCGGGCGCGTGCTGGCGGTGTCGGCGGTGGCCGCGGACGCCGACGAAGCGCGCAGGAGGGCCTACGCGGGAATGGACGCCGTCCGCTTCGCGGGGATGGGATACCGGAAGGACATAGGAACGGAAACAGCCGCTCGCTGAGTATATTTGCCGGCCGAGGATCCCTACCGGATGGTCGCCGTCCCGTTCATCCGCAATTCGTCCTGCACGGCCAGACAGAGGCCGATGGCCGCGTCGGCTTCCCGGTAGTCCCGATAGCGGATCGAACGGGGAATCCAATCGCCCCGGACGTTCGCGCGTCGGAAACGGGAAGCTATTTCCGCCTCGGGGTCCGCGGAGGCGCCGAAGAGAGCGCCGGTCAGCAGGACTTCATGCGGAGAAAAGGCCGCGCACAGGTTCAGGAGCGCGTCGGCGACTCCATCGAAGGCCTTATCGACCGCGAGCTTCCGGTCGAACCGTCCCTCGGCCTCGTCCGCCGCCAGGGAAGCGCGGATCGAGGCCGGCGTGGCGGCCTCCGGAAAGAGGCGGCCGAAGGCGGTCGCGGAGAACAGGGTGCCGACGCATCCGGTCCGCCCGCACCGGCAAACGGGGCCGTCCCCGGCTACGGAGAGATGTTCCATCTCGCCGTCCGAAAAAATCAGGATTCCGTCCTGGACGAGGGCGTGGACCGGAGCCGAAATGGCCGAAACCACGAGCGTCCGCCCCCCGTCCCCCGAAAGCGATCCGTCCTTGAGCGCCGCTGAAACGATCCCTTCCACATTGCGGCGCGCGACCAGGCGGACGTCCCCGGCCACCGACCTAACCGCCGCGGCCAGGTCCACGTCAACCACTTCCGGCAGGAGGTTGGACCGGCGCAGAAAGGCGCGTTCCCAGTCGCAGTCCCCCGGCACGGCGATCACGGCCAAGGAAGGAGCCCAGCGCAGGGCCGCGACGGCCCCGGAAGCGTAGAACGCGCGCAAGTGGTCCTGGAGGAAGGATACGAAAGCGCGTGAATCGAGCGGTCCGGGAAAGGGATCGTCCCGCCGTGCGAGCAGGGCTCCCGACAAGCCAACGAGGGCCGAATGGATGCCCTCGCCCGTGAAGCCGATGCCGAGGCAGGATTCGCGGTCTTCGACGAGCCGATATCGCTCGGCATGCGCGACCTTGCCGGAAATACCGGCGAAGGATGCCTCGGCGGCGATGAAGCCTTCGCTCTCCAAGGAGAGGAAGGCGCCGATGAGGGCGTCCATCGAATAACCGGAAAGCTTGCGCGCTTCGATTTTGGAAAGCGCACCGGTCGCCTTGAAGAGCGAAATGAGGCGGTTGCGGGTNNGTGCGGGCCGTAGGCCATAAGAGTCGTTATCGCTCCGATTTTCCAATCGGTCAAGCGCCCTCCCGCTTCCCGGCAATATTTATTTGCCCTTCCAGGCCTGATTTTTTATATTACATAAACTGTCATATATAGGAGATAGCCATGAAGTCACGGAAAGCAGCCGTCCTCGCNNATGAGGAACAACGTCGCCCAGCTGGCCGCCGCGAGGGATGCCTCCGGGAAGGGGGACCTGATCGCGGCGGGAGTCGCCCTCGCCGACATCGCGCGCAGCATGCACTCGATCAAGCGCTTCGTGCCGAACAAGGGCGACAAGGCAGCCTGGGACAAGACCTTGGACGCCGTCGTGCTCGCTGCCCTGAAAGGGGCGGGCGCCGCGGCCGCCAACGAAAAGGCGGGCGTGGACGCCGCCCTGGGCGAATTGCGGCGTTTCATGGCCGTAGGCCACGCTTCCTTCAGGTAAGCGCCTCATCGGAGGGCGCGCAGGGCTTCCGAAGCCCTGACCCAGGGAAGCGCGTCCTCCGTTTTTCCCGACGCCGCCAGCCTCTTGCCGACCCTTGCAAGCGCGCGGGCCGCGTCCGAGGAAGATGGAGAACGCAAGCGCGCGATCTCCTGGGCGGCCTCAAGATCGGAACCCAATTCAATCCCCGCGCACGATCTCACCAATTCCCGGAAATGCCAGAAAGCGGCCTCTATCTTCTTTTCGTACTCCGCCCGCGATGAAGGGGCGTACTGCAGGTATGCATGATCCCGCATCAACCTGAGTATCTGATCGAATTCGCCCGANNTACATTCCCGTAAGTTCAGCCGGGAGGTAAACCGAAAGTGAAGCAGGATCGAAGAAGATTCCGGCATCCGGATGTAGCCTCCGGCAGCGAACAAATTCGAATTCATTGAAGCCGCCCTTTTCGGGCGGCTTTTTTTTGCTTAAGGAGGTTCCATGCTAACTGGTCGCCATTTGATCGAGCCGCGCGATTTCAGCGTCGCCGAAATGGAGGAGCTCTTCGTACTGGC
>DPXI01000034.1:0-1221 GCA_003527485.1 Treponema sp.
ACTCGGAGGCGTACTCGCCTCCGAGTTCTCCGAGGACTTCGGAGGCAGGGGGAGCCGCGGCGTCCATGCCGCGGGATTTCCGCTCATGGCATCATTGCCCCGCGGAACGGCGCTCCCCCTCTTCAACAAGAGGCGTCCGCTATTTCTTGTCGGGGAACAGCAGGGGATAGGAATTGGCCTTCCCCGTCTTGTACAGGTCGGCGGGAACCACCGTCCAGTTGTCGTCCTTNNAGAAGCGCAGGTCCTTGTCGGTCGCGCCGACCACGAGGGTCTGGTCCAGGAGGGCCTGCTTCGGGATGCCCGCTCCCTTGGTGAGTACGTCGCCTCCGCCCATCGCGCGGTAGGAGTTGATCGCGACCACGTAGGTCTTCTCCGGGGAGAAGGGCTTTCCGTCGGCCATCGACTGGATCGCGACGCGGCTTCCCTCGGGTTTGGTGACGTCGACGGTGTATTTGATTCCCGCGAAGGTGTCCCAGTTGTAGCTGGGCATCGCGGTGCGGCCGGCGCCCGTGCGGGGGTCGGTCTGGATCGCTCCGGCGCCGTCCTTCTGGAAGAGGATGAGCTGGTCCTTGTCGGTCTTCATCGTATCGAACCAGCGCGCGTAGACGAATTCCATCGAATCCTTCACCTGCTTGCCGGTCAGCTTCATGGTGAAGAGCCAGTTCTCGTAGCGGTACAGGCCGAACATGTCGCGGACGCGGAGGGAGAGGTCCGCGGAGGCGGGGACGACCATGTTCATGTCCAGGGGCGCGCAGAATGAGATGTCCGCGGGCGCCAGGCCGCTTTTCGGATCGCGGGAAAGGGCCAGCTGCAGCTGATGGATGGCGTCGACGAATTCGGAATCCCCGAACATGGCGTCGCGCGCGGATACCTGCTTGGTGGTCTTTCCGATCACGCGGTTCGCCCATTCGGTCGCTTCCTTGAGTTCCGGGGCGAAGGCGGTCAGGAATTCCTGATCGGCCGGGACGCCCTTCACCTGGCGCAGCTCGCCCGCGATCTTCTTTTCCCAGACTCCCTTGGCCGCGTCCCAGCGGAGGGAAGCGGTGATGATCGGAATCGCGCGTGCGTCGTCAAGGGCGCCGTAGATGGGCACGATGCGTCCGTCGGGACCCTTGACCTCGACCTTGGTCTTGGTCGCCGGATCGTAGCCTTTTCCGTCCCAGCCCTGATGGTCGTGGCCGACGAGGACGAGGTCGAAGCCTTCCACCGTCTCGGCGACGA
>DPXI01000034.1:1248-28051 GCA_003527485.1 Treponema sp.
GTGAAGGCGGGCTCGGTGAGGCCGATGACCGCGATCTTCAGGCCGCCGCGCTCGACGATCGCGTACGGCTGGAAGTAGGATGTATCGGGCTTCCCGTCCACCAGGATGTTCGCCGACAGCAGGGGCGCCTTGAGCTCCTTGCGCACCTTGTCGTAGACGGCGTGGCCGGTCTCGACGTCATGGTTGCCTACCGCGGAGACGTCCAGCCTCAGCCAATTCATCATTTTCGAATAGGGGCTCTGCACGTCCGTCTTGGTGAAATTGTAGTAATAGATGATGGGCTGCCCTTGCAGGTTGTCGCCGCAGTCCAGGAACAATACTTCCTGCCCCGCCTTGGCCCGCTCCTCCTTCAGGAGGGTGGACACCTGGGAGAGGGAGGTGTCCGAGATATTGCCCGTCTTGAAGTCGTACTGGAAGAACTTGCCGTGGAGGTCCGATACCTCCACGATCTTCAGCACGGCTGGCGTCTCCGCGTACTTCACGCGCGGATCGGCGGGCGCGGCTGGCGCGGGTTTCGGCGCCTCCGCTTTGGATACGACGGCCGCCTTGGCCGCGTCGGCGGCCTCGTTCTTGGCGGGCGCCGCCGGCGCGGGAGCCCCCGCGCACGAGGCGAGCAGGGCGAACGTCGCGAGGACGGTCGCGAGGACGAAGGTCTTTCGGTTTCTTTTCATGATTTCCTCCTGGGAGAACGCAGATGCATGGATATATCTTAGCACCGCCGCGAAGGATTTTGTGTGAAAGAACGATTAACATGCAGGCGGAAAGATGGATCTGGTGAAGAACGCCATCCGCGATACGCCCATACGCGCGGCCCTCGGGATGGGGGCGGCCCTCGGGATGGGGGCGGCCCCTTGCGCGACCCCTCGCGCAGCGAGACCCCTTGCGCGGCGGCGCGGCGGCGGCTATCGTGGAGGCATGAGGAAAAAGCAGCGCGCCGCGATCGCCGAGCAACGGATCGAGCGTCCCGACCTGGGCCTTCCTCCGGGAAGCCCCGTCTACATCGGGGACCGCAAGCCCACCGATATGGTGCTCTCGGTGATCGGCTACGACCCGATCGGTTCATGGACCAAGTCGGCCGTCACGGTGGACGAGCTCCTCGGCTACCGCAATACCGGCGGAGTCAACTGGATCAACGTCAATGGCCTCAAGGACGCCCAGGCGATCTCCCGCCTGGCCCAGGCTTACGGCATCCACATGCTGACGGTGGAGGACATCCTCAACACCGAGCACCGGCCGAAGGTCGAGGAGTTCGACGATTACATCTATTTCACCCTGAAGGCCATTTCCTGGAAGGAAGCCCTGCAGCCGGAAGCCGGGGAGACGGGAGGCGTGGAATACGAGCAGATCAGCGTCGTGCTCACGGGGGACACCGTCATCACCTTCCAGGAGGAGGCGGGGGATAGCTTTGACCCCATACGCCGCCGCATCGACGCGAACCTCGGCCGCATCCGCAAGATGGGGCCGGACTACCTGGCCTACGGCATCGTGGATTCGATCGTGGACTCCTACTTCCTGGTGCTGGAGCGCCTGGGAACCGAACTCGAGCTTTTCGAGACGCGGGCCATCGAGGAAACGGGGCGCGCCTTCATGCGCGAGCTCCAGGCGATCAAGCAGGAAGTGCTGCGGATGCGGCGCGCGATCTGGCCACTGCGCGAAAGCATCGGCGCTCTGGTGCGCATGGAGACGGAACTGATTTCCGGTGAGCTGGCGCCCTTCCTGAAGGACCTGCACGACAATGTGGTGCAGGCGGCGGAAACCATGGAGAGCTACCGGGAACTCACCGCCGGCATACTGGAAGTGAACCTGTCGTCGGTCTCCAACCGCATGAACGAGGTGATGAAGGTCCTCACGATCATCTCCACCATCTTCATCCCGTTGACCTTCATCGTCGGCGTCTACGGCATGAATTTCCGCTTCATGCCGGAACTGGAATCCCGCTGGGGTTATCCGCTCGCCTGGGGCGTGATGGCCGTCATCGCGGGAGCCATGGTCGCGTTCTTCAAGAAGCGGAAGTGGATGTGAGCGGGGACGCCCTGCGCAAGCCCGCCCCGCGCTCCAGCAAGGTCGCAGCGATTTCCGCGAAACCCTCTCCGCATTCGCGCTCGGCGACGAAAGCCGGCAGGGACTTCACGAGGCCTTCGTAGCGGCGGATGTTGGCCACAGCGCAGGCCAGGGGAAAGCGGGCGAACATGGGCTCGTCGTTCGGCGAATCGCCCGCAAAGACCACCTGATCCAATCCGGTCGCAGCGTCCCAGCCGAAGCGGGCGGCCAGGAAACTTTCGGCCATGGAAAGCTTGTCGTAGGCGCCCATCCAGACGTTCACGTGGATCGAAGAAACCTTGGCAACGGCGCCCTCCTCCTCAGCGATCGCCTTGACCCTCAGGGCGTCGGAAAGGGAAAGGACCGGGTCCTCCTCCGCGAAATCGAGGGCGAGGTCGAACAGTCGGGCGAACTGGTCCTTGGCCACCCGCAGGCCGGACACCTCGGCAAGGGCTCGCCCGCGTATGCGCTCGAGCGCCGGGTGGTCGTTGCGGACGGCCGCGGGATGGAAGCGCTGCTTCAGCGCGGGCAGGCGCGCGCGGCCGTCGGCGGCGGCTCGGCCGCCGGAGCCGGCGCCGGCGGGCGCCGCTTCCTCCCAGAACGCGAGCGCGCCGTTTTCCCCCACCACGCCGTCGACGGGCCACTCGCGGGCGATGAGGTCGCACCAGCCGGCGGGACGCCCGGTGACCGGCACCACGACGAGGCCCGCTTCCTTCAGCGACCAGAGGGCGGCATAGGAGGAGGACAGGAGCTTCCCTCCGCGGGTGAGGGTGTCGTCTATGTCCATGAGGACGAAGCGGACGCGGCGGGCCTGGGCGGCGGTCATTTCGCTGATGGGGCGCATCCGGCGATGATGGCACGGACGCCGCGCCCGGAGCAAGGCGGGGCGGTGGCGCGGCGCGGCGCGGCGCGGCAAAAAACGCCCCGCCGGCTCGTGGTCGGCGGGGCGACCGCGAAGGCCGCCCGGAGGCGGGATTCGCGGGGCGGATTCAGAGGGCTCGCGCCCTCTCGTTAAAAGTCTTCAATCCTTTTACCTCCTTTTCCGTCCCGGCCGGGGACGAAACTTCGTATTGCCGGCGTCCGCAGTGTCGCACGGTATCGCGAGGCGCGAAAGCGAGCGTTCGATTCTACCGGATTTTTCTTGATGTCCGAATCGAATTCCTGCAGGATGGTTCGCATATAACGGATCTTTCCCTATACAGGGTCGCGTCGTTCATGCAAATATCGATCCCAGCCCATTCCGAACGGAGGAACAAAATGGAAATGTTTATAATTGTAGCCCGCCAGCGCATTGCGCCCTCCCACGGCACCCCGATTTCAATCGGCGCCGCCTGAACCGTTCGGGACGTACCTTTTCCTGAAATTACGTTTCCCGCCTCGGTTCATGCGGATGTGTTCCAGCCATCCCACGAGGACTGACATGTCATATATAAACGCGGATTCGCTACTCCCGCCTGAACTCCTGCAGGAGATACAGAAATACGTGCAGGGTTCGCTCGTCTATATTCCCCGGCCCCTGGACCTCAAGCTCGGTTGGGGGCTCAAGAACGGGACGAGGGAGATGCTCGACCGCCGCAACGCCGATATCCGCGCAGCCAAAGCCGCCGGCCGCAGGATCGAAGATCTAGCCGATGAATACGGACTCTCGCCCGACGGGATCAGGAAGGTCCTGTACGGGGGACGGAAGACGGCCTGAGCCGCCTCCCTTCCCCCCGCTCCGGCGAGAAACGGATTTAAGCCAGGATCAGGCAAGTGCGGTAATTTGCGGCCGGAAAGCTAAAACATTCGATGCCCCGGGCGGGTTACGACTTCTCCATAACTTCGCCCGTTCTTTTATCCTCATTCCTGAACAACAATAAACTCTTGAATATCGAGTTGACGATTTTAAAAATCGGGTACTAGGATGGTGAATCGCGCCGAACATATTCCAACGCACAAGGGGAAGAAAATGAAAAAGCTCTTCGCTTTCCTGGCGGTCGTCGCCCTCGCGCTCCCGCTCGCCGCCCAGACCGCAATGCCCGAATACAAGGCGGCCGTAGGTTCGTGGGCCATAAAAGGCGACCGACTGTACCAAGGGGATGCGGGTTCGATGCTCGCGAAGATAAACATCAAGGCGCCTCAGAACGACGTCATGACCTACGAATTCAATGCCCGGTACGAAGGAGGGGCCGAGGACGGACACGGCGGTTTCGGCGTCCACGTCTTCGCCGACTCCGTGCATCCTGGCCTTTCCTGGGGAAACGGGAACTCATACCTGCTTTGGCTGAATTACGACGAGAAACCCGGATCCGCCGATATACCGGCCGGCTTCAGCGCCCAGATTTACAAGAGCGTCTCCCACCGGGAGATGGACCTCGTGGCCAGCATCGACCTGAACAAGTACGCCTACCTTATAAATTCGGATTCCTTGAAAAATCCGCTCCCCATCAAGCTCGTCATCGACGGGAAGACGGGAATGGCCAAGATCTACGATCCTACCAAGGCCGGTTATTACTACGCCTTCTCCCTCGGTTGCACCTCGCCGATTTCCGGGAATTGGGTCGCCGTCAGGACAAACGGTCTGAAGGCTTCTTTCGGCCTGCCGAGTAGCTGAGGTATTGACCGGGAGAGGCGGAATGGCGGCGCGGGCTTCCGTCCGTTCCCGGTCGGCCGCCCCTCCGGTTCCCGAACCCTTCCGTCAAATCAGGCTCGCCGCGCTCGCGCCGGCGAGCCGCCCCGTCGAGACGGCCGCCTGGATATTGTACCCGCCCGTATCCCCGTCATAATCCAGAAGTTCCCCCGCGAAATACAGCCCGTCCTCCAGCCTGCTTTCCATGGTCCGCCCGTCGACCTCGTCGAGGGAGACGCCGCCGCGGGTGGCCATCGCCTCGTCCCAGCCGCCGAGGGCGGCCACCGGGAAAGGATGGCCCGAGCCGGCGGAAAGGCTCGCGGCGATCCGCTTCCGCCCCTCCCGGCCTAAAAGGGCGGCCTTGAGTTCCGCATCGACCCCGCAGGAGGCGAGAAGGGCGCGGGCCAAGGTTTCGGCGAGTCCGCAGGAAGCGAGCACACGGACGAGGCCTCGCTTCCCGTGCGCATCCAGCTCGGCCAGGAGCCGCCTTTCCGTCTCCGCGGCATCCGCCGGATCCGACGCGAGGGGTAGTCGCAGCAGGTCTCCTGCACGAACCGAACGCGAGAGATCCAGGACTCCGGGTCCGGAGAGTCCCTGATGGGTGAAGAGAACGTCGCCCATGCCCTCCGCTACCTTCCGGCCGCCGCGATGAACGGCGATAGGGCAGGCGCGCAGCGCGATGCCTGCGCAGGACTTGAAGGGCGCGAAGGCGGAACGTTCCGCCACGACGCCCGTCAGCGCCGGTCCCGGCTCGACGATGCGGTGGCCGAAGGCGGCGGCGAGCGCGTAGCCGTCCCCGCTGGAACCGGTCGCGGGCCAGGAGGAGCCCCCCGTCGCCAGGATAAGGGCCTTTCCCGCCGCCGCCCCGGCACCCCCGCCCGAAGCCGCGCCCCCGCCCGACGCCGCGCGCCCGCTGGTGAAAAGCCGGAATCCGCCTTCTGAACGGTCCGCGGAGAGGATCCTGGTTCCCGTGCGCAGTTCCACGCCCAGTCCCTTCGCCTCCGAAAGCAGCAGGTCCAGCACGTCGCGCGCCCGCCGTGAAGCCGGAAAGATCTTGCCGCCCTCGGTCTCCTCCAAATCCAGGCCGCGGGCGGCCAGCCATCCGGCCAGATCGGCATTGGAAAAGCCGAACAGGCTCGGGCGCAGGAATTTGGCCGCGCCTTTGGACGAGGAAGAACCGTAACGGTCCAGGAAACCGGCGACGGGTCCTGAATGGGTGAGGTTGCATTGGCCCGAACCGGAAACCAGGAGCTTGCGGGCGGGCGTCGGCATCCGTTCCAGCAACAGCGCGGACGCGCCCCGCTCGGCGGCGGAGATCGCGGCGAACAGTCCGGCGGGACCTCCGCCGACGACGAGGACGTCGAAGGTCGGGTTCAAGGATGGAATCACCGGCCCATGCTAGCACGCGGGCGGACCGCGACGGAATATGCTGTCCATTTTCCGGTGGAAGGTTTCCTCCGGCCGGTGTAGTTTGAATGCATGGAAAGCGTATTATTCCCTGACGAAACCATCCTGCCGCCCCGGACGGAAATGTTGCGCGCGTTCACGGAACGCGACGGGAGCTGCGACGGCCTGTTCTTCGCGGCCGTGACCACCACAGGCATTTTCTGCAGGCCGTCCTGCCCGGCGCGCAAGCCGAATCCGGAGAACGTGGAGTTCTACGCCACCGCGCGCGAAGCGTTGTTCGCGGGTTTCCGTCCCTGCAAGCGCTGCGCGCCCATGGAGGACGCGAAACGGACGCCGGAATGGGCGCGCGCGCTCATCGGACGCGTGGAAGCCGACCCCGATAGGCGGATCAAGGACGGCGAGCTGCGCGCGGAAGGCATAGATCCGGCGGCCGCCCGCCGCTTTTTCCTGAAAGAATACGGGCTGACCTTCCAGGCCTATTGCCGCTCCCGCCGGCTCGGCGACGCCTTCCAGGCGATGAAGGGAGGCGGCGGCATCGACGACGCGGTCTTCGACCACGGCTGGGAGTCCCATTCCGGCTTCCGCGAAGCCTTCGGCAAGGCGACGGGCATGCCGCCCGGCTCGGCCCGGGACGGCGACTTCATCCGCCTGGCCTGGATCGAGACGCCCCTCGGCCCGATGGTCGCGGGAGCGACGGAGGAGGCGCTCTGCCTCCTTGAGTTCACGGACCGCCGCATGATGGAAGCCCAGCTGGAAACCCTGAGGAAGCGTTTTTCGCGCCCCCTGCTGAACGCGGAGAGTCCCGTTTTCGACCGCCTCAGGACGCAGCTCGGCGAATATTTCCGGGGAACGCGGAAGGAATTCGACCTGCCCCTGGCGTATCCGGGCAGCGATTTCCAGGTACGAGTCTGGGACGGGCTCCGGCGCATTCCCTGGGGCGAGACCCGATCGTACGCCGAACTGGCCATGGAGCTCGGCCTGCCGCCGGGCGCGAGCCGCGCGGTCGGGCACGCGAACGGTCTGAACCGTCTCGCGATCCTCGTGCCCTGCCACCGCGTGATCGCCGCCGACGGGGGCCTCGGCGGCTACGGCGGCGGTCTCTGGCGCAAACTCCGGCTCCTTGAGCGCGAGGGCAGTGTCACGAAGCTTGTGGAGAAGGGAAAAGGACGCCGATAGGGAAGCCCGACTCCTATCGGTACAGGCGGAGGCCGAAGCCGAGCAGGGAGGCGGGCGCGGGACCCTTGTCGAGTTCCTCGGTATCGCCTGATCCGAAATAATCCAGGTAGAACTCCGCGCGGCCCGCGCCCCGGCCCGTCCGGATACCGAACTCGGCCCAGAGGTCGGCGTCGGTCCCGCCGCCGCGGAGGAAAAGCAGGTCCGTCTGGCAACGAACGAACAACGAGATTCCCGGCATCGCATGTAAGGAAATCCGGGCGGCGGGAGAGGCGATCCAGATCGTCCGCGGTTTCGGAACGGAGCTTTTCCAGAAATCAAAGAGATCCACGTATCCCGCGAAACAGCGCAGGTCGAATTCGAAAAGCCCCGCCCTCAGTTCGGGCAGGGTCAGACCCCATTTCAGCGCGTCCGTAGTGACCTGGGAGTAGTCGCCCCGCCAGGGATGCTGGCTGGTCCTTGAGTATTCGAAGGAAAGATCCAGGACGCCGAGGCCGGCGCCGGCGGCCAGTCCGTATTCGAACTGGTTCGCGTTCATCCACCACTGCATCCTGGTGGCCGCCGTCTCGCCCTCGGCGAGGGGCCCGACCAGGAGTATCCCTCCCCAATACAGGTTCAACGCGAACCGGGAGTCGACATCCAGGAGCGTGAAGGACGAGAGTGCGCGGACGTCGAAGGAATCCTCCGGACTTGACCGGAGAAGATGGGTACAATAAATGAGCTCCGTATAGCCGCGCGGCATCCAGCCGCTTTCCGAAGGCGCCGAACCGTACAGTGGATCGGCGACTTCGAAGGGCTGCGGAAAATCGCGGCAGAAGGCATCGGGCGCGCAAGCCATCGAGAAAGCGAAAAGTATCGAAAGCAATTTCGGAAACATCAAGGATCCCTTCCGCACCGGCCGCCTCCTCCGCGCTAAAACAATTTCCTCAATTATAAAGCCATTTCCCCCGAGCGTGCCGCTATCTCAACGCCGCCCCGTAGGTTAGGATGCGTACATGGAATTCCTTTCGGCCATGGACCTGCCCCGGTGGATGGCGCTCGCCGTATCGGCGACGCTCGTCGGCTTGACGAAGGCGGGGTTCGAAGGCGGTTCCCTGCTGGCGGTGCCGCTCATGGCCGCGATCTTCGGAGCCCGCTCCTCTTCCGGCCTCCTGCTGGGAGTGCTGATGACGGCCGACCTCGTGGCCGTCTGGAACTACCGGCGCGAGGGCAGCCTCACGCACCTGCTGAAAACCCTGCCCTGGGCCGTCGCGGGAATAGTAGCCGGCGCGCTGACGGGGAAGTACATAGACGACCGACTGTTCCGTACCCTGATGGCCGTATTCATCCTCTCCAGCGCGGTCCTCATGGCATGGCGGGAGCTTCGCGGCGGGCGCTTCGTGATGACCGGGCGCTGGTGGGCGGCCGCTCCCCTGGGCCTGCTCGCGGGTTTTTCCAGCATGGTCGGCAACGCGGCGGGTCCCGTGATGGGCCTGTACCTGCTTTCCAGCGGCCTCCCGAAAACCCGCATCGTCGGAACCTCCGTCTGGTTCTTCTTCCTCGCCAACCTCGTGAAGCTTCCCTTCCACGTCTTCGTCTGGAAGAGCTTCAGCGGGGGAACGCTTCTGGCCGATCTTGCCGTGGCGCCCTTCGCTATCGGTGCGACCTTCCTCGGCGTCCGCCTGGTGCGCCTCATTCCGGAGAAACCCTACCGCATATTCCTGATATGCGCGTCCGTCGCGGGCGGCCTCTACCTCGCGCTGCGCTGAGCCCCGCATGGCAATAAAATCCGCCGTCCGCAAGGCCGAACTCGAAATAGTCGACATGGACAAGCACTACTACGAGACGCATCGCCTCACCGTCGCCCTGCACCCCTCGGAGACCGACGAGCGCATGATGGTCCGCATCCTCGCCTTCGCGCTGAACGCGCACGAACGGCTTGAGTTCGGCAAGGGCATCTCCGAAGCCGGGGAGCCGGACCTGTGGCTGAAGGATCTGACGGGGACCATCGAGCTCTGGATCGAATTGGGACATCCCGACGCCCGCCTGTTGTCCAAAGCCGCCGGCCGTTCCGCCCGCGTCGTCGTCTATGCCTACTCCGCCCGTCCCGGGCGCTGGCTCGACCCGATACGCAAGGAGCTGGAAGGCCTGCGCAATCTGCGCATCCTCTCCGTGGACGCCGCCTCCGCGGCCGCGCTCTCGCTGATGGCGGGCAAGGACATGCGCCTCCAGTGCACGATCCAGGACGGCGACGTCTGGGTGCGCGACGACGAAGGCCGCGAGGTCGAAGTCAAGATTTCCGAACTGCTTTGACGGAACCGGCCGTCCGCCCGACCGGCCGCCCGCCTCTTCGATTGCCCGAAGCGACGGCTGCGCGTATACTCTTCCGCATGCAGCGCAGCGAGTTTTCCTGGGGTAAGGATGCCGGGGCGAAGATCTTCGCCGTCGATTGGAGAAGCGAGGGCGAGCCGAAGGCCGTCATCGCGCTGGTGCACGGACTCGGCGAACACATAGGCCGGTACGAGCATGTCGCCAAAGCCTTCACGGACTCAGGCTACGCGGTGGTCGGCATGGACCTGCCCGGCCACGGCCGTTCCGCCGGGAAACGGGGACACGCGCCCTACGCCCGTATCATGGACGAACTGGACCGCCTGGTCCGCGAGGCGCGCGAGCGCCATCCGGGAAAACCCGTCTTCCTGTACGCCCACAGCATGGGCGGAGCCGCCGCCCTGGAATTCTGCATCGGGCGGAAACCCGCCCTGCGCGGGCTCATCGTCGGAAGCCCCCTCTTGCGCACGGCGGAACCCGTCGCCCCGTGGAAGCTCCTCGTGGCCAAATCCCTGGGACTCGTCTTCCCGTCCGTCACCATGCCGAACGGCCTGGACCCCGAAACGGTTTCCCGCGACGCCGAGATAGTCCGCATCTACCGGACGGATCCCCTCGGCCATTCCATGGTCTCGGCCCGGACGGGGCTGGACATGATGAAGGCCGGACCGCATATCCTCGCGAACGCGGCGTCCATCACCATCCCCGTCCTGTACCTCCAGGGTACCGCCGACGGCATCGTGGATCCCACGGCCGCCGGCGAGTTCGCGGCGAAGGCCGGGAAGAACCTCACGCTGAAGGTTTTCGAAGGCCTGTACCACGAACTGCACAACGAGCCGGAACGAGCGGAAGTTTTCCGCTGCGTCCTCGGCTGGATGGACGCCCTGCTTACATGAACTGCTCGTCGATCGCTTTCCCGCCGGGCACCATCGGCAGGACCTGCTGGTCCATGTCGATGCGGGCCTCGATCAGCGCGGGCTTGCCGGACTCGATGACCTTCAGGGCCGCGGAGAGCGCCGTGCGGAAGCTCGCCTCGTCCTTCGCAAGCCATGCGGGAAGGCTATAGGCCTCCGCCAGCTTCACGAAGTCGGGCGGCCGGGTCAGGGTGGTCTCCGCGTAGCGTTCGTCGTAGAAGAGAGCCTGCCACTGGCGCACCATCCCCAGGACGCCGTTGTTCACGACGATCACGAGCACCGGCACGTGGTAGTTCGACATCGTCGCCAGTTCCCCGCAGTTCATGCGGAAGGAGCCGTCTCCGGTGAAGAGGACCGCCTTCCTCCCCGGCTGGGAAATCGCAGCACCGAGCGCCGCCCCGGCTCCGAAACCCATGGTCCCGAGGCCGCCCGAGGACACGAAGGAACGCGGCCTCGTGAAGGGGTAAAACTGGGCCGTCCACATCTGGTGCTGGCCGACGTCGGTCGCGATGATGGCCTCTCCGCCCAGCGCGCGCGAGACCTCCTCCATCAGGAAGCGGGGATGCAGCGGGACGTCGCGGGAGTGCGCCAGGGGAATCTGCTTCCTCCATTCCGCGATCTCTCCGTTCCATTCGGTCGGAACGCGGGGGGGCAGGCGCGCGAGGATAGCTCCGAGGGTCAGCTTCAGGTCGCCGACCACCCAATGCTCCGACTTGATGTTCTTGTTGATTTCCGCGGGATCGATGTCCAAGTGGAGGATATCGGCGTTGGGCGCGAAGGTATCCGCCTTGCTGGTGACGCGGTCGGAAAAACGGGCGCCGATGGCGACCACGAGATCCGCCCGCTGGACGGCCATGTTGGACGCCTTCGTGCCGTGCATGCCGATCATGCCGGTGCACAGCGGGTGGTCGGAGGGGAGGCTACCCAGGCCCATGAGGCTCATGGCCACCGGAGCCGAGAGCCGCTCGGCCAGCTCGCGCAGCTGGGAGCAGGCGTCGGAGATGATCACGCCGCCGCCCGAGTACAGGAAGGGCCGCTTGGCGGACGAGAGCAAGCGTACCGCCTCGTCGATGTCCGCCGCCGTGAAGGAGGCCGCGGAGGTGCGGGCGGCCAGCCGGGCGGCCCGGGCGGCCGCGGCCGGCGCGGCGATCGCCAGGTCGCGCGCGGTCACGTCGGCGGGACTGCGGTGGGCCGAGTCCAGGGGCTCCCAGTCGGCGATTTCGGCGGTCACGTCTTTGGGGATGTCGATGAGTACGGGCCCCGGACGGCCGGAGACGGCGACGACGAAGGCCTCGCGCACCACCTCGGCCAGATCGCGCACGTCCTTGACTATCCAGTTGTGCTTGACGATGGGCATGGTCACGCCGGCGATGTCGATCTCCTGGAAGCTGTCCTTGCCGAGGAGATTCGTCGCCACGTTGCCCGTGATCGCCACCATGGGTATCGAATCCATGTAGGCGGTCGCTATGCCGGTCACGAGGTTGGTCGCGCCGGGCCCCGAGGTGGCCAGGCAGACGCCGACCTTGCCGCTCGCGCGGGCATAGCCGTCGGCGGCGTGGGCCGCGTGCTGCTCGTGGCTGGTCAGCACGTGCCGGATCCGGTCCTTCTGTTTGAAAAGTTCATCGTAGATGAACAGGACCGTTCCGCCGGGATAACCGAAGATCGTGTCCACGCCCTGTTCGATCAGGCATTCGATCAGAATGCGCGCTCCTGAATACCGCATCGCTGTCCCCCTTCCTAGGTTTTGGCCGCGCCGGCGGCAAGGGCTTCAAGCACGCGCTTGCCCATTTCCAGCGTGCCGACGATCTTCTCTTCCGCCGCCCCCGCCGCCACGGTCGCCGCCGCCGCGCCGCGGCTGGCTATGTCTTTGGTCCTGAATCCGGCGTCCAGGGTCGCGCTCACCGCGGCTTCGATCGCGCGGGCCTCCTTCTCCAGTCCGAAGGAATGGCGCAGCAGCATGGCCGCCGAAAGGATGGCCGCAAGAGGATTCGCCAGGTCCTTGCCCGCGATGTCGGGCGCCGAGCCGTGGATGGGCTCGTACAGTCCCATGGTCGTCGCCTTGGCACCCGCGGGCACGGGGCTCGGATCGCCGAGGCTCGCGGAGGCGAGCATGCCGATGGAACCGGTGAGCACCGACGCCTCGTCGGAAAGGATGTCGCCGAAGAGGTTGGAGGTCACTATCACGTCGAACTGGCCGGGAGCGCGGATCAGCTGCATCGCACAGTTGTCCACGTACAGGTAGCTCGTCTCGATGTCCGGATAATCCTTGGCGACCACTGCGGCGACCTCGCGCCAGAGCCGTGAGGATTCCAGCACGTTGGCCTTGTCCACCACGCATAGCTTTTTGCGCCTCGTCGCGGCCGCCCGGTAACCGGCGCGGAGCACGCGCTCGATCTCACGCTTGGAATAGCGTTCGGTGTCGAAGGCGGACTCGCCGTCCTCGCTCCTGCCCCGCTCGCCGAAGTACAGGCCTCCGGTGAGTTCGCGCACGATGAGGAGGTCGAAGCCCGCGCCGACCACCTCGTCCTTCAGGGGACAGGCGGCCTTCAGCTGGGGCAGCAGGGCGGCCGGGCGCAGGTTGGCGTAGACGTCCAGGGCGGAGCGCAGGCCGAGCAGGGCCCGCTCCGGCCGCAGGTGGCCGGGAAGGTTCTCCCACTGCGGCCCGCCGACGGCGCCGAGCAGGACAGCGTCGCAGTCCTTGGCCGCTTCCACGGTGGATGCGGGCAGGGGCTCGCCGGTGGCGTCGATGGCGCAGCCGCCGGCCAGGAGTTCCACGTAGTTGAAGACGTGGCCGTAGCTGTCCCCGACAGCGTCCAGGACTTCCACCGCCTGGTTGGTGACGTCGGGTCCGATGCCGTCTCCCGGCACGAGTGCGATTGAATAGGTCATTTCCATACTCCTAGAGGTAAGCCTTGAACCTGCGCTCGATGTCGCGGATCAGCTTGTATTCGATCGAATCGACCAGGGCCGCACGGCTCGCGTCGATGATGTCGGCGGAGACGCCGACCGTCGTCCAGCTATCCTTCCCGTCCGTGGATTCGATGAGCACCCGCACCTTCGCGGCCGTCGCGTCCTTCCCGTCGATGACGCGGACCTTGAAGTCGGACAGGCGGACCGTGCCGAGCTCGGGGTAGAAGCGTTCCAGCGCGCGCCGCAGGGCTCCGTCCAGCGCGTTGACCGGTCCGTCCCCCTCGGCGGCCGCGATCTCCGGACTGCCCTCCACGAATACCTTGACCCATGCGTGGGCGCAGGCTTTGGGGTCCATGCCGGGGTGCTCGCTGACAACGCGGTAACGCTCCAGTTGGAAAAGCGGCTTGTAGCGCCCCAGCTCGCGGCGCACGAGCAACTCGAAACTGGCGTCGGCGCCCTCGAACTGCCAACCCTCGGATTCCAGGGCCTTCAAGCGCGCGGCAAGTGCCGCCGCCGCCGGATGGTCCTTGTTGATCGTCGGGTCCACCCTCTTTGCCCGCTCCGCGATGGCGGAACGCCCGCCGACCTCGCTCATCAGGAAACGCCGGTCGTTTCCGACCTTGGCCGGATCCACGTGCTCGAAGGAACGGCGGACCTTCAGGATCCCGTCGGCATGCATGCCCGCCTTGTGGGCAAAGGCGTGGGTCCCCACGTAGGGCATTCCGTCGGGGACGCCCACGTTCGCTATTTCGGCCACGCGCCGCGCGAGCCCGCTCAGCAGCTCCAGCCGCCCTTCGGGCAGGCAGCGCAGGTCCAGCTTGAGCTCCAGGCTCGGAATGATGGCTGCGAGTGCGGCATTCCCGCACCTCTCGCCGAAACCCACCAGGGTGCCCTGCACGTGCCGAGCGCCGGCCGTCACCGCGAGCACCGAGTTCGCGCTGGCCATGCCGGCGTCGTCGTGGGCATGGATGCCGATCATCGCCGGGCCCTGGCCCTTCTTCGCCGCGCTCGCGGAAAGCCCGATCGCCGCGCGCACGCCGGCCTGCACCGTATCGGGGAAGCAGCCGCCGTTGGTGTCGCAGAGCACGATGCGGTCGGCCCCGGCCTCCATCGCCGCGGAAAGGGTGGACAGCGCGTAGTCCGGATTCGCCTTCCAGCCGTCGAAGAAGTGCTCCGCGTCGTATATGAGGATTTTTCCCTTCTCCTTGAAAAAGGAGACCGTATCCCGGATCATCGCGAGGTTCTCGTCAAGGCTCGCGCGGATCACCTCGGTGACGTGGAGATCCCAGGACTTGCCGAAGAGGACGACCGCCTCCGTATTCGCGTCCAGGAGGCTGCGCACGTTCGGGTCGTCATCGGGTAGCACGCCCTTCTTGCGGGTGGCTCCGAAGGCGCAGAGCCTGGAAGTCGTTAGCCCCAGATCCCCCGCCATGCGGAAGAACTCCAGATCCTTGGGGTTGGATCCGGGGTTGCCCGCCTCTATCCATGCGACGCCGAGTTCGTCCAGGGCACGGGCGACGGCGACCTTGTCCTGCACCGAAAACGTTATTCCCTCGCCCTGGGCCCCGTCGCGCAGGGTCGTATCGAAGATCTCGATCCGGGTCCCGGCCGGGGCGGTTAGTCCGTCCACCGCGTCATGCATGGGCAGCTCCTTCCGTGGCAGCCGGCGACTCAGTCGCAGCCGGCGACTCTGTCGCCGCAAGTTCCCATTCCATCGCGTTGATCGCCGCCACATAGGCCTTGATGGTGGCTTCGATGATGTCCGTGGAAAGGCCGCGGCCGTTCCAGCGCCGTCCGTCGCGCATGATCTTCACGATCGCCTCTCCCTGCGCGTCCTCGCCGGCGGTGACCGAGCCCAGCTCGAAGTCTTCCAGCTCCACCTCGCGGCCGATGACCGCGTCGATGGCCTTGAAGGCCGCGTCGATGGGGCCGTCCCCGATGGCGACCTTCTCCAGCACCGCGCCGTCCTTGCGGATGAGGCGGATCGTGCTCGTGGCGGTGAGGCTCGAACCGGAATTGACGACCCAGCGGTCCAACCGGTAGGTCTCGGGGACGGCCACCGCGGCTCCGCGCACCAAGGCCTCGATGTCCCGGTCGCTGACGGTCTTCTTCTTGTCGGCGAGCGTCTTGAACTCCGCGAAAGCTTCGTCGACCTCCTTGGCGTCCAGGGCGAAGCCGAGGTCCTTCAGCCTGTCCTCGAAGGCATGGCGGCCGGAGTGCTTACCGAGCACCATGCGGTTCGTCGGCAGGCCGATGGACTCGGGGGTCATGATCTCGTAGGTCTCGCGGTTGGCCATCATGCCGTGCTGGTGGATGCCCGCCTCGTGGGCGAAGGCGTTCTCGCCCACCACGGCCTTGTTCACCTGGACTTTGACGCCGGTGACCTGGGACACCAGGCGGCTCGTGTTATAGATCTGGGTGGTGTCGATGCCGCAGTCCAGGTCGAGCAGATCGCGCCTGGTGCGCAAGCCCATGACGATCTCCTCCAGGGAAGCGTTTCCAGCCCTCTCCCCGAGCCCGTTGATGGTGCATTCCAGCTGGCCCGCGCCCGCGGCCGCGGCGGCCAAGGTGTTGGCCACGCCGAGCCCGAGGTCGTTGTGGCAGTGGACCGAAACGAGGGCCCTGTGGATGTTGGGCGTCCCCTCGATGACGGCGCGCACGAGGCGGCCGAACTCGTCGGGCATCGCGTAGCCGACGGTGTCGGGAATATTGACCACGGTGGCGCCCGCGTTGATGACCGCCTCGAAGATGCGGCAGAGGAAAGCCGGGTCGCTGCGGGAGGCGTCCTCGGCGGAGAATTCCACATCCTCGCAGACCTTCTTGGCGTACTTCACTGCGGCGACCGCCCTCTCCATCACCTGATCCGGGCTCATCTTGAGCTTGTGCTCCATGTGGATGGCCGAGGTCGCTATGAAAGTGTGTATGCGCGGGCGGACGGCGCCGGACAGGGCTTCCCAGCCCGCGTCGATATCCTTGTCCAGCGCCCTGCAGAGCCCCGCGACCGCCGAGTTCCTGACGACCGCGGAGACGGCCTTGACCGCCGCCAGGTCGCCGGGGCTCGCGGCGGGAAAGCCCGCCTCCATCACGTCCACGCCCAGCAGCTCCAGCCGCTTGGCCACTTCGACCTTTTCCTGGAGGTTCATGCTGCATCCGGGGGCCTGTTCTCCGTCACGGAGGGTGGTATCGAAAATCTTGATCATCCTGGACATACGATTCTCCTTTGCGCGCATTGCCGGCGCGCGATTCAGTCTATGGGATTACGGCGCAAACGGACGCGCGACGGATCGGGACCGGTGCGACAATCGCCCGGAACCCATCCGACGCCGCTCTCGCTTGCGCCGGTTAAATGCTAATGCTTAGGATTAGTGAGCCGCGGTCCAGCGCAACCAGGCCGGTGCGGGCTAGTTCCAGGATGCCGTAGGGGCGTAGGAGGAGGAGGAGGCCTTCCAGCTTGTCCGAATCGCCGGTGGCTTCGATCGTGATGGTGGTGGGGGATACGTCTACGATGCGGGAGCGGAAAATGGAAGCGATCTCGATGACGGCGGGGCGGGTGCGCTCGTCGGCTTTCGCCTTTACGAGCATGAGTTCCCGGCGGACGCAGGTCGCCGGATCGAGCTCGCGGACGGAGATCACGTCCACCAGCTTGCCGAGTTGCTTGACGATCTGGTCGAGGATAGCGTCGTCCCCGCTCACCGCGATCGTCATCCGTGAGACGAACGGATCGTCCGTTTCACCGACGGTCAAACCGTCGATATTATAGCCTCGACGGCTGAACAGGCCGGAAACCCGACTCAGGGTTCCTGAGCGGTTTTCGACCAAGGCCGACACCACGTGTCGTTTCATGCCTACCTCCGCAATACGCGCCTACAGCGAGGCGCGGTACGCTCCGAGGAAACGGAAGTCCTCGGTCTTCTTTTTGAGCTCCTCCATCACCGCATGGAAGGCGTCCTCGGACTCGGGGATGGAGACATCCGCGTAGAAGAGGTAGCGCCACGGCTTGCCGGGGATGGGGCGGGATTCCAGCTTGGAAAGGTTGATGCCGCCTTCGCTGAGGACCTGGAGGCAGGCGAAAAGGGACCCGGGTTCGTTGGGGGTCGAAAAGACGATGGAAGCCTTGTTCGGGGCTCCCGCCGCCAGGCCCGCGGGGATCCGGTCCGCATCGCCGCCGTCGCGCCGGGCGAGGGCCGCGAAACGGGTGTAGTTCAGCGGATTCGTTTCGATCCCGGCTTTCAGGATCTTTCCGCCGTGGATCTTGGCTGCTATCTCGCCCGCGATCGCCGCGACGGTAGGGTCCCCCCCGCGCACTATGGAGGCGACGGCGCCGCCGGTATCCCCGCAGGGCTCAAGCGTCCAGCCGGGATGCTTGTCCAGGAATTCGCGGCACTGGGCGAAGGGCTGCGGATGGCTGCGGACCACCCGGATCTTCTCGATCGAAGAGTCGGGGGAGCCGATCAGGCAGTGGACGATGCGGAGCTTGAGCTCGCCGACCACCGCGATGTCGGGATATCGGATGAAGAGGTCGTAGTTCTCGTGGATCGAACCGGCGAGGCTGTTTTCCATGGGGACGATGCCGTAGCGGGCCTTGCCCTCCAGCACCGCGTCGAAAACCGCCTGGAAGGAAGGCACGGCCAGGCGCGGGGCATCCTCGCCGAAGGCGCGCACCAGGGCCTGCTCGGCGAAGGCGCCGCGCTCCCCGGAAAACGCGACCATGGAGCTCGCGGCTCCGCCGTCCGCGGCTCCGCCGTCCGCCGCCCCGCCGGTCGCCGCTTCGGGCGCGGCGGGGGAGGTCACGGATATCGCGCTTTCGGCCCGACTTCGCGGCGTGCGCAGCAGCTCCTTGCCGACCACGGGGGCCAGGGCTTCGATGTCGCGCATCAATTTTTCGAACTGCTCGGGATACAGGGACTGGGGCCCGTCCGAAAGGGCCAGCTCGGGATGCGGATGGACTTCCACGGTCAGACCGTCGGCGCCGGCCGCTATCGCGGCGAGGGCGACGGTGCTCACCATGCCACGGATGCCGACCGCATGGCTCGGGTCGACGATCACCGGCAGGTGGGAAAGCTTCTTCACCACCGGGATGGCCGAGATGTCCAGGGTGTTGCGGGTATAGGTCTCGAAGGTGCGGATGCCCCGCTCGCAGAGGATGACGTCCTTGGTCCCGGAAGCCAGGAGGTATTCAGCGGAGAGCAGCCATTCCTCGATGGTGGCCGACGGGCCGCGTTTCAGGAGCACCGGCTTTCCGATGGCTCCCACCTTCTTCAGCAGTTCGTAGTTCTGCATATTCCGGGCGCCGATCTGGAAGCACTGGGTGAGCTCCTTCATGGCGTCGGCGAATTCCGTGGAAACCACTTCCGTCACGATGGGCATGCCGTACGCGTCCCCGGCCTCGCGCATGTATTCCAGTCCCTTGATGCCGAGCCCCTGGAAGGTATAGGGACTCGAACGCGGCTTGTACGCGCCTCCGCGGAGCATGACCGCCCCGGACTCCCGCACGCAGGCCGCGGTCTCCATGATCTGTTCGCGGCTTTCCACCGCGCAGGGACCGGCGATCACGGAGATGCGCGAGCCGCCGATCTTGACCGGCCCGATGGTGACGATGGTGTCCTCGGCCTGGGTCTCGCGGGAAGCCAGTTCGTAGGGTTTGGAGGTCTGGGCGACCCGTTCCACGCCGGGCAGGAGCGCGAGTTCGTGCGCTTCCACTATACCCTTCCCCGTGGCCCCGATGATCGCGTCCTCGCCGAAATTCTGCTCGCGGACGGTAAAGCCGCGCTCGCTGAGGTATGAGCGGAGACGATCCTTGTCGGCTTGCGTGATGTTCTTGGAGAGGACTACGACCATAGTCCCGGTATGCTAACGATTCGCGTAACTTCATTCAAGTATTTTTTTGTATTTCTATGCAGGAATGAAGAGGTTTTATGCATCTTTTTTCACATTCTCACCTGTTTCCGGAAGCGAGAGTTGACCTCCCGAGCGCGCCCGTGCGCTAATCTGCTCATGAAAGCAGATCTTTCGGTCATCCGGTCCAAGCGGGCCTTCATCATCGACATGGACGGCGTGATCTACCACGGCAACCGCCTGCTCAGGGGCGCCGCCGAGTTCGTCGGCTGGCTCGCCGCGGAGGGCAAGGCCTTCCTCTTCCTCACCAACTCCAGCGAGCGTTCCCCCGCCGAGCTCTCGCAGAAGCTGGCGCGCCTGGGCATCGAAGTCGGCGCCGATCACTTCTACACGAGCGCGCTGGCCACGGCAACCTTCCTGGCGGCCCAGGTACCGGGCGGTTCCGCCTACGTGATAGGCGAACCGGGCCTCATAAGCGCCCTGTACGACGCGGGCTTCACCATGAACAACGTCAATCCGGATTACGTGGTGGTCGGCGAAGGCCGCGGCTACAGTCTGGAAGCCCTGGACCGCGCCGTCAGGCTCGTGCGCAACGGCGCCCGCCTCATCGGCACCAATCCCGACCTCAACGGCCCCTCGGAGGATTCGATCGTCCCCGCCTGCGGCGCGCTGGTTTCTCCCATAGAATTGGCGGCCGAGTGCAAGGCCTACTTCGTCGGCAAGCCCAATCCCCTGATGATGCGCAACGCGATGAAGAAGCTCGGCGCCAAGCGGGAGGAGACGGCCATCGTCGGCGACCGCATGGACACCGACATCGTGGCCGGCGTGGAATCGGAGATCGAGACGGTCCTCGTGCTCTCCGGCGTCACCCGCGCCGGGGACATCGGCCGCTTCGCCTACCGGCCCCGCCACGTGCTGGAGGGCGTCTTCGAGATTCCCGGATGACGGCCGCCGTCTCCAAGTCAGTATGAAAGACGGGCGACCGGAACGAACAATCCGATCCTTTCCCCGCCGGACGAAGCGACCGGGACCGGGAGGGGGATACCCGGGCGGACGCCCGAAGGACCCGCCTCTATCGCGGCCCCGAAGGCGAGGTTCCCTATGCTTCGCCCCTCCGTCATATCCCTCGTCATGTACAGGGCGGCCGCGCTGCCTGCGACGCTGCCGGAGAGCATGCTCAGGTAGATGACGGCCGGGTCCTCGGCGCCGAGGACGTAGGGCACGCCGAGGCCGAGGAGGGATCCCAGCACCGAGCCGAGGTTGAAGAGCCAGGCCCGCTCCGCCGGGAAGGGCTTGTCGCCCCAAGTGAGCGCGACCGCCGTCGCTCCGTACAGGAGCCCTCCGGTCAACGAAAGCCCCGTGTACAGGCTGGAATCAGGCGCGGCGTCTCCCTCGGCGGCCGAGGCGCCGAACACGAAGCCGGCGGCCACGCCCCAGGCGCTTCCCCAAAGGTTGCCGGACATGATCATCAACGAGCGGCCCGAGTTCATGACCGCTCCCTCGGTAAGCCTCAGGGAACCGTAGAACACGAGGGGAGCCACCACCAGGGGCAGTCCGACGTACAGGCGCGGATTATCGGAATCGAAGGTATAGAGCACGGCGTCGGCCGCGAAGGCCGAATACACCGTCGCGTAGGCGAGGAGGGCGGTACGGCCGTCCTGCAGGGCCTTCACCTGCTCGTTCACCTCTTTCTCCTTTTTCAGGAGTCTCGCGCTCACGAAGTAGGTCGCGTCCTCGGCCACCGCCACGTTCTGGGTCCAGGTCTTGTAACCTTCGCCCGCGATCTTGACGGCGTATTTTCCCGGTTTGGGCAACCTGAGCACGAGCGGGCTCGAACCTTCGAACAAGCCGTTCACGAAGACGTCCATGCCGGCCGGATCGGCTTCAACGCTCAGGAAGGAACCTTGCTTCACTTCGATGCCCCGGATTCCGAGGAGCTTCTGCGCGGCGATGCGGACGGGCTTGCGGATGTCCTCCTTCGCGCCCAGGAATTCCTCCGTGACGACCTTCTCGGTCGCCCCGGTCGTTACGTCCACCAAGGACAGGGTGATGATGATGAGGTTGCCGAGCAGGCCGATCTTCCCGGAGATGAGTTTCCGCGCGCCGGCGAGTTTGCCTCCCTCCGCAGGGAGGCCGGGATCGAAGGCTTCGGAAAGGCGGCGTTCCTGCTCCTGGAGCACCGCCTCGGTCGCGCCTTCCACGAGGGTCCAGCCGGGAGCGATCGCGATCTCNNCGGACCGCGGCCCGGACCGAATTCGTCTTTTTGGTATCCATATCCTGAGATATTACCCCCTCGCGAGGAGGATGTCAGGTAAAAATTCTGGCAAAAGAATCAACTTCGTGTATAATACCATACTCAGCATGAAAATCCGAAACGCGGTCCAACGAATGGCTTGCAAGGCGCTCTATGAATCGCTCAGTTCGGACATGATAGTCCGTCTGGCCCGCATCATTCTTCCGGGCTACGACCTCAACGACCGCACGGGCATACAGGAAAACATCCCGATAACCGCGCAGATGGCCGCGGAACAGGTAGTCCGCGACCTGATCGCATCGGGCGAATTCCTTCGCTTCATCGAACTGCTCATCTCCGTGGACGAGCGCGGTTTCATGGGGCGGATCTACCGGATCGTGCGCCTGCACGAACTGGTCAAGGCGGTTCTCGACGACGGCTACGACTTCGATCGCGTCACCGGCCTTTTCGTCGAGGACTCCGGAAGCCGCGCGAGTCCCGACTGGGGAAGGCTGCAGGAAGGCGAGGAACGGCCTATGGCCTTGCTTCGGCTGGACATCGCCAAGAATTCGCAGATCGTGAAAGATAATGAGAAAGAGAAGGTCGATGCCGCATATGAACGGCTGCGGACCATCGTCTCCCAATCCGTGGTTTCCCGCATGGGCCGCGTCTGGTTCTGGGAAGGCGACGGCTGCCTCTGCGGCTTCCTCTTCGCCCACAAGGAAAAGGCGGCCATCCTCGCGGGCATGGAAATCCTGCATGAGGTTTTCCTGTACAACCGCCTGGCCAATCCCCTCTCCTCCCCGCTCCGCGTCAGGATCGCCGCCCATGCGGGGCCGGTCCGCTATTCGGCGAATCCGGGCGCGTTGAGGAAAAACGAGACGGTGCGCGAAATCGGGGAGATCGAAGCGCACGGGACTCCGATAGACGGCCTTGGGGCTTCGGCGAACCTCTTCCTGTCCTTGGACCGGATCATCCAGGACCGTTTCAGGACCGAGGCCGCCCTTGACGGCCTGAAAGTCCGTCATTACTCGATCCTGCTGGAGAAAGCATGAGGATCGTCGTTTTTTCCGCCGATCCGGCTGTAGCCCTGAAACTGCCGCCCCGTGCCCGCTGCTCGATCGAGACATTGCCCCTGTACGATTTACCCGGCTTTGAGGCGCTTCCTGACGATGTCGCCTATCTCTCCTGCGCAGACCTGGAACCCGCCGCATTCCGCAAACAACTCAATCGCTTGAGAGCCAAGTGCGCCGCCATGCCCTGGGGCGTCATCGATCCGGAAGGCTCGGTCGAAGACCCGGCGGCCCTATTCCATGAGGGCGCCAGCGATTATCTGGGTCCGGGCGTACTGGACGCGGACTGCCTGGATACCGCCCGATTCAAGCGCCTCCGCGATTATTCGAATCGGACCGGATCCTCGGCCGCGGAAACCGCGCGGCCGGGACCGACCGCTCCGGCGGAGCAGGCCGAGGCCTTTCCCGGTTGGCGCAAGCTGAAAGCGGGCGAGACCCGCTCCTTCCATTTCCTGTACGCGGGTCCGACCGACGCGGCCGCCCTGAAGACCAAGATCGGCGAACGGCGATATTCCGCGCTCCGCGAACGCCTGAAGAACCAATTGTCACAAGTCTTCTCCCCCGCGGACGCGATAGTCTGGATGCAAACCGATTCGTACTTCCTCTTCCTCCTTCCGCCCGAGGAAGCCCATGCACGCCTGATCGTGGAAGCCTGCGTACGGCTGCTCCTGAACCTGCCCTTGTTGAGCGCCCAGCACTTCGGCCTTGAGACGCCCCTGCAGCTCGTCTTCGCCCTGCACAGGGGAACCACCCCCTTCCAGGTTCCGGGAAGCACGGGCACCGTCGTTTCCGAAGACGTCAATTTCATCCACCATCTGGGTATGAAGAAGGCGGAGGCCGGCAGCCTCTCCGTTTCGGCTGACGCCGCGAGCGCCCTCCCTCCCCTCTTCACGGACCTATTCGTCGACGCCGGGTCCTTCGAAGGGAAAAATCTGCTCAGATCCCGCCGCTTCCTCTGATCCGGTTTCCCGCCCGCCGGCATCGTCCCCGCCCGCCGGCATCGTCCCCGGGGGGAGACTTCCCTCCGCTCCCCCCGGTATAAAGGAGGAGGGGACCCCGCGACGCGGGATTCCCGGGAGTCCCTATGCCAAAAACTACATCCCGCCGACCTCGACCAGGCAATTTCAGACGCTTCCTGGGCTACGTCAGGCCGTACGCGCCCCTCGTGGCCGCCGCGGCGATCGGCGGCCTGATCAAATTCCTCGTGCCGCTGGCCGTGCCCCAGATTTCGCGCTATCTGATCGATGAGGTCTACCTGAACGAGGCATTTCCCCGTACCGAGCGGTTGCGTCTGCTTCTGCTCTGCGCGGGAAGCATGGCGGCCATCTACGTGGTCTTGTGGACGCCCTTCACCTACGTCCGACACTTCTTCGCGTCCAAGGCGGGCCACCGGTCGGTTTTCGATCTGCGCTGCGATCTGTACGATCATATCCTGCGGATGCCCCATTCCTATTTCGATTCCCGCCAGTCGGGAGGCCTGGTGTCCCGGCTCATCGGCGATACGGCTCTCGCTCAAAACCTGGTCGGCACCGCGCTCACCAACGTGTGGATGGACGCGGCTTCGCTGAGCTTCGTCCTCTGGTTCCTCTTCTCCCTGGACGTGCCGACCGCTTTCGCCGCGTTGGCGACCTTTCCTCTCTACATCTTCTTCTTCCGGAAGCTCGGGGACAAGATCAAGGATTCCAGCCGGCGCGTGCAGGAGGAGATCGAAGGCATCTCGGGCAACGTCCAGGAAAAGATCTCCGGGAACGCGGTGGTGCGCGCCTTCGGCCGCGAGGGAGACGAGGGGCTCGACTTCCGGAAGGAATCGGACCGGCTGCTGGGGACCACGATGCGGTCGAGCGTGCTGCAGAGCGCGAACGTGACGATCTCCAACCTGTTGACGAATATCGCCCCCCTGATCGTAACCCTGATCGGCGGATGGCGGGTGGTCGAAGGCGAAATAACGGTCGGCATCCTGGTCGCGATCGGGCTGTACCTGCCCTACCTCTATCTGCCGCTCCAGCGTTTCGCCGAACTCAACGTCGTATTCGCCAATTCGTCGGCGGCCCTCGACCGCATCTTCGAGATTATGGACACGCCTCCGGACATCGCCGACCGGCCGCTCGCTACGCCCTTCCCCGCCGGCTCCTGCTCCGGAGCGATCGAATTCCGGGACGTCGCCTTCTCCTACAACGGCGGGCCGCGCGTGCTGGACGGGATTTCCTTCTCCATCCCGGCGGGGGGCAGGATCGCCCTGGTGGGGCCGAGCGGCTCGGGGAAGACGACGGTCTCCAGCCTCATCCCGCGTTTCCGCGACGTCGCGGAAGGCGCTGTCCTCGTGGACGGAATCGACGTCCGCGACCTCAAGCTCAAGTGCCTGCGAAAGCAGGTTGGGCTGGTGCTGCAGGAACCCGTGCTTTTCAGCGGGACGGTGATGGAGAACATCCTGTACGGGAATCCGGGCGCGACCTGCGCGCAGGTCGTGGAGGCGGCAAAGTCGGCGAATGCCTACGATTTCGTGATGTCGTTGCCGGAGCAGCTGGAGACGGTGGTCGGCGAGCGGGGGGCGTCGCTTTCGGGCGGGCAGAAGCAGCGGCTCACCATCGCGCGCGCCTTCCTGAAGGACCCGCGCATCCTCATCCTGGACGAGGCCACAAGCGCGCTGGACGCGGAGTCCGAACGCCTCATCCAGGATGCGCTGGAACGCCTGCTCGCGGGGCGCACGTCCATCGTGATCGCGCACCGGCTTTCCACCGTGGCGAGGGCGGACCGCATCCTCGTGCTGGAAAGCGGACGCGTCGCGGAGCAGGGTACGCACGAGGAACTCCTGGCCGCGCGCGGCCGCTACGCCGGACTCATGGCGCTCCAGCGGGGCGTACCCGGGTAGCGCCCCGTGCATTCAGCGGCCCCGTGCCTTCAGCGGCCCCGGACGCTCAGCTGCCCCTCACCGCCCGGACCGTCTCCTCCATCGCCTTCCCGATGGATTTCTGGAAATGGTACATGTCGTTGCCCATGATGAGCATGTTCGCCCCCATGCCGATGAGCTCGCGCGCGTATTCGGGAGTCGGAGGCACGCAGGGCGCCATCACGCCGATGCCGCGCGGCCCCGCGAGCTCCACGAGGCGTCTGAACGCGTGCGCGACTTTCGGGTCGTCCATTTTGTAGCGGATGGGGACGCCCACCGAAAGCGCGTAGTCCAGGGGTCCGAAGTTGACCGCGTCCACGCAGGGGCTGGCCATGATGGCCTCGATGTTTTCGGTGAACTCGAAGTCCTCGTCCATCGGGATGACCATGGTTCCGGCGTTCTGTCCGGCGATGTAGGCCTCCCAGGAGAAGCCCGGACCGCCGAAACCGGCAGCGCGGACGTTGGAGTCGGCGCCCCGCCTGCCGAGCGGCGGGAATTTGACGGCGCGAACGATGCGCTCCACGTCCGCGGCGGTGCGGGTATGGGGCACGATCACGCCCTCGGCGCCCATTTCCACGAGTTTCCGCAGCACGACCTCATCGTCGTCCGCGGTGCGTACGAGCGGGGATACGCCCGTGCGCAGCGCGGCCATGATCAGCTTTTCCATGCCGGCGCCTGCGTCCAGCGGGGTGTGCTCCAGGTCCAGGAACACGAAATCGTAGCCGAGGTTTCCGACCGCCTCCACGGCGCAGGCCGCTCCCGTGAAGATCGCGACGCCGTAGACCGGCCCCTTCTTCATTTTTTCTTTCAGGTTCATCGCGTCCTCCCGGATCACGTCCTCCCGGATCACTTCATCAGAACCGACGGAGCCCACAGGGAAACCGCGGGCACGAAGGTCACCAGGCTCAGCACGATCACGTCGCAGACCAGGAAGGGCACGGAAGCCTTGAAAATGGCGATGATGGACATTCGGGAAATCTTGTTGGCGGCGTTCAGGCACATGCCCAGCGGCGGCGTCACCAAGCCGATGGCCGTGCCGACGATCATGATCGCGCCGAACTGGATGGGATCGATGCCGAACTCCCTGACCACCGGCAGCAGTATGGGCGTGATCAGCAGCAGGGCCGGCGTCACGTCAAGAAAAGTACCCACGAAGAGGATGAGAAGGTCCAGGAGGATGAGGATCCAGAAGCGGTCCACTTCCAGGGAGAGGAAAAAACCCGCGATGAGGTCCGGAACCTTCTCCATCGCCATCACCCAGCCAAAGATCATGGAAAAGCCGATGATGATCATCACCGAGGCCGAGGAGGCCGCGGTCTTCCGCAACACCTCGGGCAGGTCCTTTAGCTTCAATTCTTTGAACACGAAGAAACCGAGAAGCAGGGCGTACAGGACGGCGACCGCGGCGGATTCGCTGGC
>DPXI01000009.1 GCA_003527485.1 Treponema sp.
ACCTGGGGAGTAGCACTGGCCTGGGCGGAAGCCGATGACTCGCCACCGGCGTTCACAGCCGTCACAACGTAATAGTAAGTGGTTCCGTTGGTAAGGCCCGTGTGGGTGTAAGGACTGGTCACACCTGTAATCTTGGTTCCGTTGGAGGTCGTCACACCGGCGGTCGTTGACCAATACAGGTTGTAGCTTGTTGCCCCGGTCACTGAAGTCCAATTGACTGCGTTCTGGGCATTGCCACCAACTGCGCCAAGTTCGGAAGGGGCACCGGCAATCGGAACCTGCGGAGATCCACTGGCCTGACCCGAAGCCGAAGATTCACCACCGGCATTCACAGCCGTCACAACGTAATAGTAAGTGGTTCCGTTTGTAAGGCCCGTGTGGGTGTAAGGACTGGTCACACCTGTAATCTTGGTTCCGTTGGAGGTCGTCACACCGGTGGTCGTCGACCAATACAGGTTGTAGCTTGTTGCCCCGGTCACTGAAGTCCAACTGACCGCGTTTTCTTCATTACCGCAAATACTGACAGCATTGGTAGGCGTATTAGGGGGTGCGGTTTTCTTGTCTATAGATGCAAGGAGATTTTCGCATCCCCCGAACACAACTATGCACAAGATCGAAAGTGCACTCCAAAAAACTTTATCCTTCACGATGTTCCTCCTCATTGGACACTCAAAGCAATTCTCTTTCGGAGATTATTCTTTCTCTATTCCTCGGCCCGAAGGGTCAACCTAACGCAATTTTGACCTTCGTTTTGGGTGGCGCGAGCCTTGCTTTTGCAAGGGTCGTGTCGCCCAAATAAGTTGAAAACTTTGTCAGGCTACTCTCCTAATTTCATCAACCAGAGCGTCAATGTCTTTATTGGAAATTACCAAGGGGGGCATCAGCCTGATACTCGCGCCCTTATTTCCTACTATGAAACCGGCATTGAAGAGATCCAAACACAATTTCTGTGCTTCAATTTCACTGGACATCTCAAACGCAATCATGAGGCCCTTGCCACGAACTTCTTTGATTTTGTTTGGTTTTTCAGACCTAAGTTCTTCTAGCTTCGATTTGAAATATCTTCCTGCAATTTCCGATTTTGAAAGAATATTGTACTTTTCAAAATAGTCAACTACTGCATTTCCCACTTTGCAGCCGCTAGGATCGTTCTGATGCGATTGGGCGTATCGGAAAGGATGATCGGAAAATTTGGTAGCCACTTCTTCGTTTATTAATACGGCGCTAACAGGATAGCCATTTCCAAGACCTTTACCCATTACAACAATATCAGGCTTGACATCGTAGTGCATGTATCCGAACATTTTGCCAGTTCTTCCAAATCCGGTTGTAACTTCATTAGCAATTAAGTAACACTTGTTAAGTCGACACAGCCGATATAACGTGTCAACAAAATCAGAGCTTGGAAACCTGATTCCTTCTAGTGAGGCGCAGCCGACCTCCAGAACCGCAGTAGCGATATCAGAAAAATCCAATTCATCCAAACCACGGATATCGTCAAATGCTACATCAACTTTGTCATTATTGTCGACTGACAATCTGCCATATCCATAGGCGCTAAGAAATGATGTATTGATTTTTAGTATCTTATTCCGCCCGGAGATGTTGCGCGCAATGAGAATTCCCAAATTTACTGCCTCTGATCCGGAGGAGAGAAATGTGGACTGTCCCTTATCCAGATGACACAAATTTAGCAGCTTTGCTGATAATAACGATGCCTCCGGGTTTTTGAACCGATAGCCATGATGAAATGTTTCTTTCATGGCTTTTTTCAAAGCGTTATTAATTTCGCGATTATTATGGCCTAGATTCGAGGCCCATACTCCAGATTCGAAATCAATATACCTTTTCCCATCCGAGTCAAATACATAGGATCCAGAAGATTTAGCGATGGTCTTTCCAGGTGACCCATAAAGTGGAATAATGCTATCAAGTTGTGACATGTGAATTAATCTCCTTCAATTTCGGAATAACGTTTCGCTTAACTCGTGAGGCGCCTATGTTTCTAGGCTAGCGTCCAAAGACCCAGGCTTCAGGGTGTCACGAATCGAGTTGAAGCGATTGTTAGGTCAAAGATAAATAGAAAGATTTTAAGTTCAATATTGCACGCCTAATAGACCTATAATCATTGCCAGGTACTTCAATATACTTCATTTCTTCAGCTTCCTCAATCTCAAACAGTCCTATAGGCTCTTTTGCTGTATTTATTAAATCAACATAGCATCCATAATCAATTGCATAAACAGTAAATCGCTCTCCTGGACGATCATTACTAGATACCCCTTTTTTTATGATATGGATCAATCGCATGTCATACAATAAGTCAATAAGCTTGTCTTCAACATCTGATTCAATTAAAAAGGCCCTAGCTCTTCTATGGCTTATGACATCATCAATAATCCATCTTAATAATTTTCTTGCATCTTTATTTATCAATGTGGCTTCTTTACCTAAGCTATACCATTTCTTTGCAGCCAGCCTAATATCAGGAATAGTAATTTTATCTTCTTTCGAAAGTTGACAACATGTTGTAAGAATGTTGATGGCGTCTCTTGGGACTCCTTCCGTCGCTTTTACAAATTCTTGAAAGCCATCTGCTCGTGCAAAAATATCATTAATAATCTGTTGATATGATAAGGTAAGTTTTACGCCGGACTCTTCAATAATACTCCTAATATGCCTAACAATTAGCGATCCAAAAAAAGTCATGGATTTTTCTCTACTATTATCGAAAACTAAATATTCATCAAGATCCATTGTTGACGGTATATCACCTCCAATCTCAATCCCAAAACGATCAGCGGCTTCTATCAAGAAATTACTTCGCTTTTCTATTGCAGCTATTTTTACAGTTACACCTGATGTTGGAAGTAAAGTCCTTTTTATGAGATCTGCTAAAGCAGGTTGAATATCTAATGGTATTTCCGACCATTCATCAATCAATATTAACAGTCTTTTATCACCTAATAGTAAACAAATATCTTTAAAGTCTTGTCTAAGTCTTCCAAAATGGATGCGACAAATTTCATTACCCTTAACGTTAACTGTACGTTCCGCTTTTCTAGCTTCCGTGCTTTCTGCTTTTGCTCCAATACTTGCTACTAATCCATTTGCCCCTAATTCAATATTTGCATCAGTTTGGTCGTGTATAGAATATTCTTCTTCAGTCTTTGTGGCAATTTCTTTCTCACCAACTACAACAAGTTCGGTTACACTTTTTGCAAAATTATCCAGTGCTATAGTCCATCTTCCTAAATCGGCTGTTTCATCACTATAAACATATGTTAAAATCTCTGTATGAATATGTCCAAGTACGTCTAGGATGAGCCGGTTAGCCCTTTCTGACAGTGGTATTGAATAATCATTTTGAACTCCTCCCGTCGATCCAATAGTTCTCATATCTATATAAATTCCAAAACAATTTTTTGATTTTTCTTTTAACACCCGTAATAAATGTGTTTTTCCTGTGCCTCTTCTTCCATATATAACTTGATGATCTTTTGTTCCTAATGATACATATAAGTTCTCTAGATCTACGAAAGTTTCTATTAGGTATCTTGGATCATAACCTTCGGCTCTTTTTGATAACTGTAAAATTGCCTTCTTTATATTATCATTCATTTTATAACCTACCATGTAGTCAAAGATTTAATCTTGCATCTCGCGCCGAAGGCGTCATCCTAATGCCATTTATTCCTTTTCTTCCTTCCCTTCCTCCACCAGTTTATCCGAAACATTATAACATGCTGCGCCCATTACCAATATTCATTTTTTACTTTCTTAAGATAGATTTACATATTGGAGATATTGCATTTCCTTGCTTGTCCGGATCTTTTACTGACCTTTTTTCCCGGATGTAGACGACACGGTGGCGACAGAACGAAAGCCGCTCCCCTCAATGCACCCGGTGTGTGATGGATTGTCGCGACAGCCACAACGCGCGCAAAGCCCATTAAGGGGGGGATGGCTTAATCGTGAGACCGCGCTCTACGGCTTCCGCAACGGTGATAGCCTGGGGAACTGTAAAGCGGACGGTCGCGTTGATCGTCGCCCCGCGGTAGATGACTTCCTCGAACGCGACGAATCCCGCCGCGGTCACCGGAATCTTGACCTGGACGTTGGGGGCCAGGCCATTGAAATGGCATGCGTGCTCGACCAGCGCCGCGGGATTGCGGTAATACGCGGGATTCGTCTGCATGGACAGCCGTCCCTTGACTCCCAACTACCGTTTGAATATGGGTATTAGGAGTTCGGCCACTTTGAGACCCATATCCGCGATCAGTTTCCAGGTGATCTCATCCTCGTTCCACTCGGATTGTCGTCTATCAACAATTGAAGCGTGGGGCGCCAGGCGAGCATCTCTTTTTTGAGCACGTTGAGCACGATGCCGGAGTTCGTCGTTGTGCCGACGCCGCCGTTCGCGTTTGAGCGCTGAAATTCGACAATCGAACAGGAGTCGCTCCGGAAATCGGTCACGTTATTGGCCGCCGTCAGGGCTAATGGAGTGTTGGGCGATTCTCTGGTCATATCGTACATGCGTATCTTCCTTGCGGAGTGATCCGATGGATAGGGTAACGTCCGCAAACCGTTTGCCCATTTATATCTATTCGATTGCCTTTCGGGACCCCATCCCGGAACGCTGAGGGTTTCCCGGCGCGCAAGAAATAGAGGGCGCCGACAGCCAGCCCAAAGATACGGACTTTCCTTACAGGCGCATTTCCTGGACAAAGGCCGGCCTACCGACGGCCAAGGCCGGCTGAAATCCCCGTATCGCCTCCTGCGGCGCTTGTCGCATCCCTGCGGATACGCCGAATCGGTCGTATTGATCCTCCCCAAAGCAAACCTAGCCAAAAACCATACCTCCCGACCGCGAAAAGCGCCGTGCGCGGGTGTACCTTGTCAGCGCATGCTTCGACTAAAGCGGCTCACTCGTTTTCGACGATAAACTAATATGGAGGATTCGAAAAATGGGAAGATCGGCGCGGATGGCGTTTTTCGGGTTATTGCTCGCGGCAGGTGTTCTTTCTTGCGATCTGTTGGGATCGGATGATGGGGATGATGAGTCGTCGGATATCCGGACTATCCTTACGAACCTCGGGGTGGATACTGACAGCGTCGCGTCAAGGAAAGACGCGAAAGGAAATACGGTTGATCCCGGTCTCAACCCGCTGGGCTCATCGCGGACAATCCTGAGCAAGGAGAGCGAAATCTTCTTTTCCGGCGCCTACTACGACGCTGATTCAGGCCAAAAAACAGCGGTTTTTTCAACCGCATTCGATAATACGACGTATTCGAAAGCGGATTCGGATACGACCTGGACGACCTATCCGAACAAAAGCGTTGCCGCGGATATGGATGCCGACGGTTACGACGAGGTCGTCGCGATGTACTACAATTCTGATAGCAAAAATATAATCATCCGCGAGCTGGATCATCACGACAATACTTTCAAGAACAAGGTCTCTTATTCCGTCGCCGCGGAGCCAGCCAACGCCGGTGAAACCATTTTCAAGTACCGCCAAAGCCTCGTTTCCGCCGATATCGACGGGGACGGCAAGGACGAGATTCTCCTTACGAACGGAACCCTCTTCCTCATCTATGATGACGACTACGACCTGCTTTACGAAACGACGATCGCGCCGCTGAAAACCGAATCGATCGCGGTTCTCCGTGTCGCCGCCGCTGATTTCGATGGTGACGGCAAATCCGGGATCATTCTCGTCAACGGCGCCGACAACGATGAAATCACCGCGAAAGTAGCGATCTACGATTGGGACGGGTCGGCGCTGACGACTGCGCTCGCCTGGCAATCCGTGCAAAACGTCAGCGTCGGTCTTCAGTCCTGTGCCGTGGCCGCCGGTGATATCGACGGCGATAACATCCCGGAGCTGGTGTTCGCCGGCGCCAAAACCGACTCCGACAGCGCGACGATAATGGTCATGGACGTTTCCGCGGACGCCAACTCGAACCTGCTGTATCAGATGATCGATGCGTATAAGAACAACGGCGAGGCTGGTGAATGGATACTCTCCGTCGCTTGCGAGGATCTCGACGGCGATCAGGTCGACGAGATCGTCTGTTGGAACAGCATCTACGCCCTTTCGGGCAGCGGAGCCGGCGGCGACCCGTTCACGCTTGATTTCTACAATGGCGGCGAAAACGTTTTTGGTACCAATACGTTCGCCGATATGCTCGCGCTCGGAGACGTGAACGATGACGAGAAAGCGGACATCGTATTAATCGATGAGGGTAAGGATTATCTGAACGTATATACGGTCGGATCGGGGGCTTTGGTACGACTCGCCCATGTGCCGGTGGAAAAAAAGAGCGGAGATATCGGCGGGAGTCTTTGTTTGCCGGACGTCGACCGCGACAGCAAAATTCTTTCCTACCTGAACCATGAACTCAAGTTCACGGAACCCCGGATCATCGCGGTCATCACTTCGCCGCCCTATTGGTCCGGTATCGCTCAGGCGGACAACTATACGAGCATGACCTACGGCGATATCCAAGCCTCGGGCAGCGAAACGACGAACAGTTACGGTTTCAGCGTCTCGGCGTCTTTCGGCGTATCCGCCGAGACTCCCCTCTTCGGAAGCGCCCTTTCGGTTGAGGTCAAAGCGACAATAGAAAATTCCTTCACCTGGACCTACGCCGACAGCACGGAGATTACGACGACCCGCGGTTTCACGGCCTCAGGCGGGGAAGATAAGGTGGTGTTCTCCGCCATTCCCTTCGATTGTTATTATTACACGATCGTGGGTTCTCCGAAAACAAGCGAGATAGGGACGCAAACCGTCGTCAGTATTCCTCGGACCCCGGTCATCCTCTCCCAGAGCCGGAGCTACTACAACGCGAACAACGGAGACGGAGAGGACATCGATGAAACGGTTCTCTCTTTTACGATGGGCGATCCGCTGAGCTATCCCGACTCTGGCGATCGGGACGCGATTTCAACCGCTAAGGGCGGGAAAGGCCTGTATACGAACGATAATCACTGTCAAACAATCGCTCAGGGAAACGGAAGCACCTCCCTTTCAATTACGAAGCTTGAGGAAGAAGCCGTATCCTTCGATTATGATCTGGCCATCAGTGTAGAGAAAGAAGTCGTGGTTAGCGGCGTGCTGACCGGCAGCGGTTTGGGCTTCAATTATGGATACGGTTACACCAACAGCGTGTCCTCGGGAACATTCGTGGAGGTTGCGGTGGGAGATATCATAAACGCTCCCGATTACGCGGGTCACAAGTTCAAGTACGGACTTATGGCGTACCCCGAGACCAAGGGTGACCAGCAGTTTACGGTCGTGACGTGTTGGGTCGATCCGCTTTAGGATAGGACTAAATGATCTGGTCAGTCGCGATTGGAATTGGTCATGCGCATGACCAATTCCGCGCGACTGGTTATTTCGGTTTTCTTGAAGATATTGCTCAGATGGAATTTGACCGTACTCACCGAAACGCCCAGCTGATCGGCTATTTCCTTGTTCGATTTGTTTTTTGAAAGCCAGTCAACCACCCGGAGCTCTCCGAGCGTCAGGACCGGGGTATCCGCCGGAGCCGATTTCGCGATCGAGCCCCGTTCCCGGAGCTCCAGCGTCCAACCTTCTATCTTTCCCTCTTGAACGACGGGGAAACGGGAGATTTCCTTGTGCCTGCTTATCCGTTCGATAAGCGGTTCCGAAGGAAGTCCCAACAGATGCTTTTCCGATTCTCCGAGCATCCGCGACGCCGCGTGGTTCAGATCCGCGATCAGGCCCGCTGAATCCGTTACGATTATTCCGAAATCCGCTCGGTCGAAGGAGGCCGGACGGGGGGCCATCACCAGCAGGATCAGTTGGTTTCGCCGAAAGGACGCGGTCAGGAAGATGGCGTTGACTGCCATTGCCGGGGCTGATAGATCTTTATGCCACCAAGGGATGATTTTGGTGATGAAGAAAAGGTTTATCATCAGGGGAAGAATGATTCCCGACAATATCAGGATCGATTGTCCGTAATATATCCGGTTGATGAGAGCGGCGTGACGAACCAGTATCCACACGCCGATAACCATCAGACTATACGCCTGCGCGAACATCAACATTCCGATGGGCCCGTAACCGTCAACCCTCATCGCGATGAGCCAATCGACGGCCTCAAAGCGCAAGCCGAGCCAGAGCATACCATGGAGGCCGTTCGTAAGGCCCGCGACGCAACTGATGACGGGGATGATAAAAAAGAGCGGTAGGCGGCGCCTGAGCTTCTGACCCTGATCCGCGAACTCAAGGGTCGCGAAGAGCCAGAAGGAAGGTGAACTACCGATGAATAGATAGTCGATGGCCGCCAAGGTCTGCTTGAGAGTGTGGTCCTTCGTCAGAAGCTCGAAATAATTGGTGATCAAAAAAAAGAGAGCCAAGTAATTATATCTGCGCAACCACTTGAAGCGCTGAAACAAAGGAGCGAAATGAGGCAGCGTGAGCGTCAGGAGGATGCCCAGGAAGATGATCGGGGTAATCACCAGGAAGAAGTAATATTGGGCCATATAGGATATTGCACTGATTTCGCGCATTCAGCAATACAACCTGGAACTGCAGCTCAGAGGCCAGCGGAAGATCGCCTTCCGAAGGCCGCTTGTGCCGGTACAGCTCCTCGCGGTCCACGCGGTCCACACGGATCGAATGGACCGCGTCGATGTCGCCGTCGGGCCGGGGCACGCGCGTTAGGCAGAATCGCGCTTATTTCGCTGTCCCCATTCCTTCGGAGACGGGAACGACGGGATTCGCGATCTCCCGCAGGCGCCGGACGATATCCAGGTGCTGGGTGCAGGCCTGCTCGCACTGGCCGCATTCCACGCAGGGGGATGCGCCTTCGGGGTTGAGGTTCCAGTGCCACTTGAGCCTGTCGCCGATCGCTTCGGGTTTTCCGCCGAGCAGCATCTGGTTCCAGGCGTCCATGTATTTCGGGATGGGGATGCCCTGCGGGCAGTCGTCGCAGTAGCCGCAGCCGGTGCACAGGCCTTCGAAGGAAGCCGAGGCTCCCGCCTTGACCGCCGCGAATTCATCCGCCGTACGCTTTTTCCAGCCTTCCATCGCCAGGAGGGCTTCCTTGACCTCTTTCTCGTTGGAGAAGCCGACGAGGGTCGTGGTGATGTCCTCATGGTCCCAGAGGAAGCGGAGGGCCGCCTGGACGACGGTTTCGTCGTCCGCCCTTTTCAGGAAGGAGAAGAGTTCGGGGTGCTGAGGGATGATGCCTCCGCCGAGGGGGTTCATGATCACGGCGCCGAGTCCCTTGGCCCTGACCGCGTCGAAGGCTTTTTCCCGGGCCTTGAAGTTGTAGGCCGAATAGCCGAACAGCACGCCTTCGAACACGCCTTCCATGAGCAGTTCCTTGATCTGGTCGCCGATGAGGTGGCTGGAGACGCAGATGTGGCGGATGAGGCCCTCTTCCTTGAGCTTCAGGAACTCCTGCAGGACTCCGTCTTCTTTCCTGCCGAGCCACTGGTCCAGGCTCGTGACGCACCAGACATGGTAGAAGTCGATCGAATCCACTTTGAGGCGCTTCAGCTGGGCTTCGATCTCGCGCCTGACGTCGGCGGGGCGCGATTTGAAGGTCTTGGTGGAAAGATAGTAGGGGACGCCGCGGCGCCTGAGTTCCGCGAGGCCTTCGCCGAAGGTTTCCTCGCTCTTGGTGCCGAAGTAGGCGGGCGCGGTATCGAAGTAATTCACGCCGCCTTCCGCTGCGGTGAGCATGGTGCGCACGCAGGCCTCGCGGTCCTCGATCTCGGCGAAGCGCATGCCGCCGAAACCGAGCAGCGAGACGTGCTTGCCGGTGTTTCCGTATTTTCTGTAGATCATCGGGGTTTCCTCCGGGAGAGCCCATTCTACCCGAGGAAGGGCGGCAGGGGAAGCGAAAACGTCGTAGTCAGAGCAGGGGGCGTACGGAAGCCGACCGGAGGCCGGCCGGGCCGGGCAGGGCGGGCAGCGCGGCGAGGGCTTCCCCGAGGATGGCGATGCCCGTCTCCGCTTCCCGCGCGGAAAGGGCGGCGAAGCTGACGCGCACATGGGAATCCCCGGATTCATGGGTGCCGGCCACGTACACCGCTTCCGGGACCACGGCGCAGCCGCGGGCGAGCGCCGCGCCGCGGAGGGCGACGCCGGAAATGCCCGGCGGAAGGCGCAACCAGAGGTGCAGGCCGCCGCCCGGCGGATCGAAGGAAACCCCCAGGGACGCGAGGGAGGTAGCCGCCCGGACGGACGAGGCGTACACCTCCCCGTAATGGGCGCGCAGGCGTTCCAGCTGGGCCTGGTGCAGGTTCCTGCGGAGGTAGAGCTCCAACGCGCGCTGGACGAGGCCGTCCGTGGCGATGTCGGTGGCCCTCTTGGCGCCTTCCATGCGGTCGCGCAACTGACGGGGCCCGACCATGGCTCCCAGCCTGAGACCGGGCATGAGGACCTTGGAGAAGCTGCGCAGGTAGATCACGCGGTCGGCGGCGTCGACGGATTTCAGGCAGGTCGGGCTCCGCCGCTCTCCGAACGAGAGGTCGGACAGCAGGTCGTCCTCCAGTATCCAGAAGTCATGGCGTTCGGCGAGGGCCAGGAGTCCGCGCATCCTTTCGCCGCTCCAGCAGACGGTGGTCGGATTCTGGTAGCGGGGTATGACGTAGACCAGACGCAGCTTGCGCGTCCGCGCGGCGACCTCAAGCGCAGACAGGTCCATGCCGTCGCGGTCGACCGGGATGCCGATGGTTTCCGCGCCGCGCGACCAGAACACCGCCAGGGCTCCCCGGTAGGTGGGGGTTTCCACCGCGACCGCGTCCCGGGAACCGAGCAGGGCCTTGGCCGCGATGTCGATGCCCTGCTGAGCGCCTGAAATCACGGAAATGTCCCCCAGGTCGGCGTCCACCGCCTGGGAAGAACGGAGATAATCCGCGAGCGCATGCCTGAAAGGCTGCCAGCCGGAACTCTCCTGGTAACCGAAGGCCCAGCCGCCGTCGCGGTCCAGGACTTCGTCCATGAGGGCCTTGAATATGGAAGCGGGGAAGAGGCCGGGGGAGGGCGCGCCCGCTGCCATGTCCAGGACCCCGGCAGGGACCACCACGCGGCCGGATGCGAGGTCCGCGAGGGCGCCGTCCTCGCGGTTCCGGGCGGCCGCCTCCCTGGGCGCATTGCCCTCGCGCACGTAGACGCCGCTGCCGGCGCGGGCGACGGCCCAGCCTTCGCGCTCCAGGATGCGGTAGGCGGCCACGGCGGTTGCCGGATTCACGCCCGCGGCATCGGAGAGCCTGCGGATGGAAGGCAGCCGCTCGCCGCCTTCCGCTTCGCCCGAAAGGATCGCGCTGCGCAGGAAATCGGCGAGTTTGAGGTAGAGCGGAGTCTCGGAATCTTCATCGAGCCGAATCGTATCAATACGCATGATCATCCGTATCGTAACTGTGTTGACATGGAGCGATACACTTGTGATATTCTAACGTGAAGGAGCACAATATGGAAGATCGATTCGCCTTGAACCGGGACCTGGCAAAAATGCTGAAAGGCGGCGTCATCATGGACGTGGTGGACGCCGAGCAGGCCCGCATCGCCGAGGCCGCGGGCGCGGTCGCCGTCATGGCCCTGGAACGGGTTCCTTCCGACATCCGCAAGCAGGGCGGGGTGGCCCGCATGTCCGATCCGAAGATGATAAAGGAAATAAAAGCCGCCGTAACCATCCCGGTGATGGCCAAGGTCCGCATCGGCCACTTCATCGAGGCCAGGATCCTGGAAGCCATCGGCATCGACTACATCGACGAGAGCGAAGTCCTGACCCCCGCCGACGAATCCTTCCATATCGACAAGCGCGCTTTCCGCATCCCCTTCGTCTGCGGTGCCCGCGACCTGGGAGAAGCCCTGCGACGCGTCGGCGAGGGAGCCGCGATGCTGAGGACCAAGGGCGAAGCCGGAACCGGAAACGTGGTTGAGGCGGTCCGCCATCTGCGCGCCGTCAATGACGCCATCAGGCGCCTTGCCTCCCTTCCCCGCGAGGAACTCATGAAGGAGGCCAAGGAACTCGGCGCCCCCTACGACCTCATCCTCTCGGTCGCCGAGAACGGCCGCCTGCCGGTGGTCAACTTCGCCGCGGGCGGGGTGGCCACCCCCGCCGACGCCGCGCTGATGATGGCGCTCGGGGCGGAAGGCGTCTTTGTCGGCTCGGGCATCTTCAAGTCCTCCAATCCCGCCCGCCGCGCCGCCGCCATCGTCAAGGCCGTCACCTACTGGGAGGACGCTTCCGCCGTGGCAGCTGCTTCCGAAGGCCTCGGTGAAGCGATGCCCGGCATCGACCTCCGCGACCTTGCGCCTGAACAGCGGCTCGCGGAGCGCGGCTGGTGACAAAGATCGGGGTCCTCGCGCTGCAGGGTGGCGTCGCCGAGCACCTCGCCTCGCTGCGCCGCCTGGACGGGTCCGACCGGGCCTCGGGCGGAGCGGGGATCGAGGCGCGCCGCGTCCTCGTTTCCGCCGACCTCGACGGCCTGGACGGCATCATCCTTCCCGGCGGCGAAAGTACGGCGGTAGGCAAGCTGCTCGCGGAGGGCGGCTTGGGGGCGGAACTCAAGGCGGCCGTCGCCGGGGGGCTGGCTGCCTGGGGGACCTGTATGGGGGCGATCCTGCTGGCCCGTGCGGTGGGCGGCGGCGAGACCCATCTTTCCCTTATGGATATCCGGGTGGAGCGCAACGCCTACGGGAGCCAGCTGGACAGCTTCACCGGCTCCCATCCGATGGCGGGGCTGGAGGGCGGCCCCTTCCCGATGGTGTTCATCCGGGCTCCGGTCATTTCTTTCGCAGGACCGGGAGCGTCGATCCTGGCGCGGGTCAGCGGAGACATCGTCGGCTGCCGGCAAGGCCGGCTATTGGCCACGACCTTCCATCCCGAGCTCACCGCGGATACGAGGGTGCATGCGATGTTCGTGCGGATGGCGAGGGGACAAGAATAAATATCTCATCAGTCAAGCAAGTTTCCCTTGAATATATCAAAACGTATATATAGACTGCTTGGATGAACCGACGCCTTCGTGAAATCCTCTCCGTGATCTTCGTTTCCGCCGTCGCCGCGGGCGGCTTCTTCGTGCCGGTCCTCGGCTTCGCCGTCGCCCTACTCCTGCTCATCGCCCTGGCGATGAACCTGTTCAAGCGCAGATCCTTCTGCTCCTCCGTCTGTCCCCGGGGCGCTGCCCTCGGCTTCGTCTTCTCGCGCGTCTCCCGGCGCCGCCCTCTGCCTGCCTTCCTTCGGACCGACGGCATGCGCAAGGCGCTTTGCGGCTTCATGATGTTCTGCGTGGTCGGCAGCACCTTCAGGCTCCGCGGCGACCTGGGCGCACTGGGCGGCTTTTTCTGGGGACTCTGCTTGATCTCCCTGAGCGGTGGTGTCGCCCTGGGTGCGCTTTTCAAGCCGCGCGCCTGGTGTGCCGTCTGCCCGATGGGAACGCTGCAGGATACGACGGCGATCAAACGGAGAGGATAGGCCTTCACTGCGCCCGGCGGCATCGCTTTCCTATAGCCTCTGCACGAGTAGGGCGACGCCCTGGCCTCCGCCGACGCAGAAGGAGATCAGGCCGAATTCCTCGCCCCGTCGCTCGAGCTCGGCGAGCGTCTTGGCGATGAGGATTCCTCCGGTCGCCGCCAGCGGATGCCCGAGCGCGATCGCTCCCCCGTTCGGGTTGAGCTTGGCGGGATCGATGCCGAGCTCGCGGGAGCAGGCGATCGTCTGTGATGCGAACGCCTCATTGATCTCCACCACGCCGATGTCGGACAGCGTCATGCCCTTCGCCTTCAGCAACTTCCCGATCGCGGTCACCGGCCCCATACCCATATAATCGGGTTCCACGCCTACCGAAACGAATCCGCGGCACGCGCCCAGGATGGCCGCGCCGTACGCTTCGGCCATGTCCTTCTCCATGACGACGAGCGCGGATGCGCCGTCGCAGTTGGGGGAGCTGTTTCCTGCCGTCACTACGCCGTCGGCGAGGCCGCTGGCGACACGGAGAGAGCCCATCGTCGCCAAGTCGCTTTGACGCATGGTCTCGTCCCGACAGACCGTCGCGCTCGCCCCCTTGCCCGCGGGAACCACGACGGGCAGGATCTGGGAACCGAAGTATCCGGCGTCCCATGCGGCGATCGCCCGTCGGTGGCTTTCCACAGCGTACGCATCGCAATCTGTCCGCGTGACGCCGTATTTTCTCGCGACGTTCTCGGCCGTTTGGACCATGCCCGCGTTACCGTACTCGGGGGGCGTGACCGTAGGGTGCAAGAATTCAGGCGGGGCGGCTTGGAAAGCCTGTTCGGTGCGAGCCAGCAGCCATGGCCTCCGTGTGTCCATCTCCACGCCGCCGGCGACGATGGCACCATACATTCCCCCTTCGATCAGCGCGGATGCGTAGGCGACGGCGTTCAGGGAAGTTCCGCATTGCCGATCGAAGCTGATCGCGGGCGTTCCGACAGGCAGGCCGGAGGCGAGGGCTACAACGCGCGCCACGTTGTTGTATTCCTTGCCCATCACGCAGCCGAACATGACCTCGTCGACGAGCGCCGGGTCGATCCGGGACCGCGAGACGGCTTCCTTGACGACGACTGCCGCCAGTTCATGCGGCTTGAGCGGCGAGAGTCCGCCGCGGAACTTCCCGACCGGAGACCTGACCGCCGAAACGATGACCGCTTCCCTCATTTGGTTACTCTCCGCAAATGCTTGAAATCCGTCCATACGGGGATGCCTGTGTATTCTTTGGGCTTCTCCTCATCGCGCAGGACGCGGAGCGCGCCGTTCGCGAGGGCTTCCATCTCGAACTCCCCGCCGTAAACCTTGACCGGGGCGATGAAGCCGACCATCGACCGCACCATCTCAGTGAATTCCGTGTCCCTGACGACCCCGCCCGTGAGCACCACAGCGTCCACATCCCCCCGTAAGGCGGCCGCAAACATTCCGACGTACTTCCCTACCTGGTAAGCCATCGCTTCTTGGACGAGCTTCGCGTACTCGTCTCCGGCCTCTGCCATGCGTTTCGCCTCCCGGACATCGCTTGTTCCGAGGAGGTTCTCCATGCCGCCGTTTTTGAAGATCAGGTTGCTTATGTCGCTCGGGGCGTATTCGCCTGAGAAGCAGAGCCCGGAGACGGCACCGGGCGGTACGTTGCCGCACCTCGTCGGAGCCATCGGCCCTTCGCCGTCGACCAGATCGGTCGTATCGACCACCCGGCCCCTGCGGTGGGCGGAAACCGAACTGCCGCCGCCGACGTGCGCGACGACGACGTTGACGTCCGCGTAGGACTTGCCGAGTTCGGCGGCTGCCCGGATGGCCGCTTCCTTCTGGTTGAGCGCGTGGAAGCGGCTGTGCCGGTACACGCCGGCTATGCCCGTGACGCGCGCGACGTCGTCCATCTCGTCCACCGACGGCGGATCCACGACGAATGCCTTTCCTCCGAATTCGCGGGCAAATTCGGAGGCGAGGATCGAGCCGAAGTTGGCGGGGTGCTTGGCGTAGCGGCCGGAGCCCGCGTCGGAAAGCATCAGGTCATTAACCGAATAGGTGCCGCCCGCGCAAGCGACGCAACCCCCGCCCCGCCCGACGAAAGCGTCGATGCTTCCGCTCCGGACGCCATCCAATCGATAACCGGCATCGGCCATAGCGCGGACCACCGTATCCCTGCGCAGGGGGAATTGATCGGCGATTTCCGCGCATTTTCTCAATTCGGCGGCGTCGTGTACGACCTCCGTCCCGAACAGTTTTTTTTCATTTTCGAATAAAGCGATCTTCGTCGAGGTGGACCCCGGATTGATCGCCAGCATCCGGAACGTTTTTCCGTTGCTCATCGTTCCTCCTTCGCCAAGTACACGGCCAAGGCGATCGTGTGCAATTTTGTTTCCGCCGTATCGGAGCGGGACGTGAAGATGACAGGGGAACGGGTTCCCGCCACGACGCCTCCGGTGGCTACATGGGCGAAGTAAGTCATCGACTTGTACAGCACATTCCCCACCTCGATCGTGGGGACGACCAGCAGGTCCGCTTTCCCGGCGACGGGATGGACGTATTTTTTGTGGGAAGCCGATTTCTCCGAGACTGCCAGATCAAGGGAGATCGGTCCCGCAACGACACAGTCGGGGATTTCCCCGTTTTCGTTCAACTCCTGAAGTTTCCGCGCTTCCACGGTGGAAATTATCTTTTCCGAAACCGTCTCCGCCGCGCAGAGGACCGCGACCTTGGGGACCGCGATGCCGAGCTTTTTCATCACGCCGACTGCGTTCCCGATGATCTTTTTCTTCGTCGCCAAGTCGGGGGCCGGAATGAATCCGGGATCGGTGATGAACAGGAGCCGGTCCAATTCGCGCATTTCCATGACAGCGATGGCGCTGATGATGTTGCCGTCGATGCGCAAACCCGCGAGGGGATCGAGCAGGGCCTTGATGAAGATCCCCGATTCCACGAGCCCCTTCATGACGATATCGGCCCTTCCGCCTGATACGAGGGCGACCGCGGCCTTGGCGGATTCCGCCGCGTCCGGAACATCGACGATCTCAAAAGACGCGAGGTCTACGGAGATGGCCGCGGCGATCTCCCGGATGCGCCTGAGGTCGCCGAACAGGACGAAATCCGCGAGCCCCGCCGACATCGCCGCGCCGACGGAAGCGAGGATATCCTCGTCCGCGGCAGCCGAGACCGCGACTGTCCGCCTCGGAGCGTTCCTCGCAACCTCCATGAGGTCGCGCATGCTCTTCAATTGCTGCATTTCCCCACCTCACGCCTTCTCGACGAATTCGACGATGTTCCCGTCGGGATCGAACGCCATCGCCATCCGTACGCCCGTCCGGACCTCCGTCTCCGCAACCGCGAATCGGATCTTCCGAGCCGCGAGTTCCCCGCAGAGCGCGGATAGCCCGGAAACCGCAAAGGTCATATGCCGGTAGCCGACGCGCTCGCCTGGTTTTTCCGGCTCCCGGTCGATAGTCGCTCCCGGTCCGGAGACGGACTCCGCTCCCTGCCTCGGTTCTATCAGCTTGATCTCGCTCGTCCCGAAACGGAACCGATGCAGGGTTCCGATGGGGATCGATATACTCCCCGCAGAAACGAGGCCGAGAGCGTCGCGGTAGAAGGCGAGGCTGGCCTCGATATTTTCCGTCACGATCGCCATATCTATGGAATCCTTTGCTGCGATCATCAGAAATTCACCTTGTCCGCGCCCTTCAGTCCAAGGATCTGCCGCGCCTCGTCCGGCGATGCGACGTCCTTCGTCGCTTCCTTCACGATCCGTACGGCTCGCTCCACGAACCGTACGTTGGTCGCCAGGTCCCCTTTCGCGTAGTAGAGGTTGTCCTCCAGGCCGACGCGGATGTTTCCGCCGAGGGCGATGGTCGCGTACATGATGGGTATGTGCGCCCGACCTATGCCGAACGCGGACCAGGTGGCGTCCTCGGGGAGCTGTTTCCGGAAATACAGGAGATTTTCCACGGTCGCCTCCGCCGCTCCGAGGGCGCCGAGCACCAATTGGAATTGCGGATTCTTCGCGGGCAGGACGTCCTTGGCCATGAAGAACTTCATCGCGCCGATATGGCCGAGGTCGAAGCACTCCAGCTCGGGCTTCACGCCGTGCTCCCGCATGGTCGCGGCGAGCTTCTCGATGAATTCCGGGCGGTTCGTGAATACCGCCGACGGAAGCCAGTTGAAGGTCCCGGCGTTGAAGGAAGCGATCTCCGGTCGCAGTTCGATGATGTGGGCCTGGCGGATCTCGTCGGTCGCCTTGAGGTCGCCCGAGGTGGTCAGGTTGACGACGACGTTCGGAGCCTTCGCATGTATGAGTCTGACGGTCTCGGCGAAGCGTTCCTTGCTGAGGGATCCGTTTCCTTGCTCGTCCCGCATATGGAGATGCACGATGGCGGCGCCCGCGTTGTAGCAGGCTACGGCGTCGTCGGCGATCTCCTGCGGCGTGAGGGGCACGTGCGGGTTCGCGGATCGGGGAGAGAGGGCTCCGTTGAGCGCCGCGGTGATGATGACTTTATCCATGTTTTCCTGCCTTTACTTGGAATTGTTCTGCTTGCTTTCGAGCAGCCGTTTGCCGGTCTCCGAACGGTCCGGATCGATGTCGATGGCGCCGCTGGGATATCTGTAGCGACCGATGTCCTTGTCCTTGGGAAAATCGAAGCGGCCGCCGTGCCGCATGACGACGGTTTTGATTTCCGGCGTATTCTCGCGGACGATGCGTTCGAACTGCTCGACGATCTGGTTTGGATCGCCGGCGCAATGCGCCAGGTTGTCGTAATGGTCGGGAATAAGCAGCTTCGCGTTCAGGGCTTCGCCCAGGCGGGCCCCGTCGTACGGGGTCATCTTGTCGAAGGCTCCGGGATGGTTGTGTCCGATGTCGAAGATCGCGACGTCGATATCGAATTCACGCGCCAGATGCACGTAACCGTCGTTGTACCAGGTGTCGCCCATGAACAGGAGAGTCCCGCCCGAGGTCTCGAACAGGAAGGAGACACAGCAGTCCTCGTAGGGGAGGACCTGGCCTCCGCCGGTGCGTATCGCCGTGTCGTCGTAATTGATGACGAAGTGGACCTTCGCGCCGGGCACTTCCACCGATCGCCCGACGATAGCGGTATGGATCCGCTTCCCGGGAACCTCGAATTCAGCCAGTTTCGCCGCGACCGTTTTAGGGCCGTAAAACCCGCATTCCGTCGTCTGCGACGCGGCCTTCACGCTGTAGATATCGCAATGGTCCTGGTGCACGTGGCTGATGAAACAGCCGTCCAGGCGATCGAACTTCCATGGATCGATCACCTGCGGATTCAGGCGCAGCCAGTTGTGGCTCGCCGCCCCGTCCTGCTTGCAGACGCCGCAATATTCTTTGGATGTGTAGCCGGAACCGCCCGCGAATTGGTCGATCCAGAAAACGCCTCCAGCGTCGGTCTTGACGACCCAGGAACAACCGCCGCACCACCAGAGGCTCACCTGTCCCTTGGGAACGATCGCGTCTCTTATTTGCTGGTTGAGGAAGGTTCCCCACTCAGGGAATGCTTCGCCCAGCCACGATTCCCTGGTAACCGTCCGATTGAAATTATTGTAGCCGCCCGATATCAGGCCCCGTCCGTCGGTCATTTGCATGGTGATTCACCTCTAGTGGTAGCATGATCTAATGGTATTACCAATAATAATACCAACCGTCAAAGTTCTTTCCTTCGCTTCTGGATATAGTCGAGAGTCTTGCGCCATGCGCCCTCGAAGGACGAGCGGAAGCGGACGACGGGGCCGAACCCCTCGAAATCCTCGGCCGTCAACGAACCTGCGCGGTACGCCTTCCGGAAATCGGCGAGCTTCGATTCGAGCTCGTCGACGACAGCGTAAGGCGAGGGCGCGTCGAAACGTTGCACCACGGGCGGATCCGTTTCAAGGAGGGTATCCGCGCAGCCCTTCCAGTTGATAGTGACGCCGCCCGGGGCCCCGACCATTTCGGTGAAGTGCTGCAGACCGCGCGCCCCGCCGGACAGGAAGCCGATCGGGTACCGCTTTTCCGATACCGTCCGGTAGATCTTCCTCGCGACGATGATTCCCGCCTGCCACAGCGCATCCCTGTCGACCTCGATCCCTTCCTTCCCGGCGACCGACTGCAGGTGCTCGTCGAAAATGCCCGGTATGTGCGCGAAGATCAAGGGCGCGGGATTCTTCATGCCCGCCGAGCGTTCGGCGTACAGCGATCCGACGGCGATGACCTGGTCCACCGACATCACTTCAGTCGCCAGGATCGGCATCCGTTCCTGGATGAGGACGTCCATCGCCTCCAGGCCGGACTTCGTCGCGGGAATCTTGGCGATGACGTTCGGCGCCGCTTCCTCTGGGAAGCGCGCTTCCTCTGGGAAGCGCGCTTCATCCGATTCGCGCGCTTCCCGGTGGAAACGCGCGAATCGGATGATATCGTCGCGGCCCTCCCTGTTCGGTCCTCCCTGGATGCTCACCCAGCCGCGTTTGCCGCCGCTCTTCCCGAACATCGGCAAGAATTTCGCGCTGACGCCCCTTACGAGCTCCCGCTGGAATATCGTCTGCGCCATGTCGTCGTCGTCCTCGCGACGGATGATCGCGTCCAGCATCTCTTTGGCGTATGCGCCGTCGTCCTCGCTATTGAGGATCTTCCAGGGAAAGGACGGGTTCTGCGTGCACCCGACCGCGCCCGCCTCGATCGCGAGGTCGGCTTCCTTCCGGGTAACGTTGTTTATCCAGAACTCCGTGGGCGTCGCCCGGGCGACGCGCCGGAAATAATCGGAACCCATTCATCCCTCCTTCTTCTGCTGCTCCCGCAGGCTCAATTGTACGGATTCGATATGTTCGAACATGATCCGGTACGCCTCACCGGCGTTCCGGGCCGAAATCTCCTGGAAAATCCGGTGATGGTAGTCGGAAGCCGCGTCGAAGAGTCCCATCTCCCTTTGCATCAGGCCAGTCCGCTGCTGTTCCCATACCGAACGCCTGATGGCGTCCAGGAACTGGATGCAGAAGCGGTTGTGGGTCGCTTTCGCGATGGCGTTGTGGAAATGATTGTCGTTCTCGTACAGGCTCTCCCCGTCGCCGGCACCGGCCTTGTACCGGTCCAGTTCCTTGTCGCGCTTTTCCATCGCGTCCTTGATTTCCGCGAGGTCCCCCGCGGTGGCGTTGGCCGTGGCCAATTTGGCGGCGTAGGCCTCCATCATCTTCCGCGCCTCCATGATCTCATCCATCGAGGTGTTGTCTAGGATGGTGTAGGTATAGATGATCTTCCCGAGGATGCTCGGATCATAGCGATTCACGAACGTCCCTTCGCCCTGGCGAGCCTCAAGGATCCCCAGCATCGACAGGGCGCTGATGGCTTCGCGGAGCGGAACGCGGCTCACGCCGAGCATTTCGGCGAAGTCCCGTTCGTTCGGCAATTGGTCACCGGAATGGAGCTCCCTTTTCTCGATTCGATCCAAAATGTAGTCGATGATCTGTTTGCTGGAGCTCCTCTTCTTGACGATGGCCATCCGCGCGTCCTCCCTATCGGTTCAATGGTAATGCCATCATATCAAAGACGACGCGCGGTTTCCAATGGGCAGGCCGGTCGCGCTACTTGACCGCGGCGGCGGCCCCCCGTTTGATAAGCGCGTCTCCGGCAAGGGCGTAGACCAGGCCGAAGGCGCAGATGGCGAGGAGAGGGATCAGTACCCCGGGTACATAGGTGGAGAAATTGAAGTACACCATCGCGATCGTGGCGGCTGTGGGGATCAGGGTCACTGCGTACAGGACCGGCGTGCTCATCCTGAAAGATGATTTTGCCCATTGTTCCGGATAGAGCCGCGGCAACGATAGCAGGCCGAGATTCGGGATGACGTTGCAGAGAACCTGGAGGCCCGCGGCGATCTTCAGAAGGTTAACGTTGAGCACCGCAACGTCCTTCACGAACAGCATCGGGGCGATTCCCATTACGACGAAAATGAATTGTATCCGGTAGGGGGCGCCGTACTTGTTCTCCTTCGCGAAGAATTTCGGGAACCAGCCGTCCTCGGCGGCGCGGATGCAGGACTGGGAGTACCAGGAGAACGCCGAATTGATCGTCGTCGCGACGGCGAGGCAGGCACCGGAGAATATGAAGAAGTACAACAAGGCTTTGTTCGAAAAGATCGCGCCTGCGGCGTTGATGACCGCATTGGTGGGTCCCTTGAAGAAGAGGGTGCCCGGGATCTTCGCGCCGCCTTTGGCCAGCGGCTCGATGGGCAGGGCGCCGCTCGTCGCGAGGGCGATGCCAGCGAACAGGAATGCCACCGTGCCGGCGACGGCGAAGCAGGCGCGCGGAAGGTTCTTTTCAGGATCCTTCACCTTTCCGCCCAGCTCCAGCACGGACATGCCGCCGCCGAGGGTGAAGATCAGCAGCGAGAGGGCATTGAAGAATCCGACGGGGCCGCCGGTGAGGAATTTATCCTCATGAAACACGAAGCCCGCATCGATTTTCCGGATGCCGAACACGATGAACAGAAGGATCGCCGCGAACATCGCGTAGTTCATGACCTTCTGCACGACGACCGCGCTTTTCAGACCGAAGTAGTTCGCGATATAGAACAGTACGACTATTCCGGCGCCGACCAGCTTGGGATCAAGGTTCGTGAAGACTGACGTGAAGAACATCGCGAAGGACGTCGCGTTCGCCGCCATCATGATGCGGCCGATGAAGAAGAGCCAGAAATAGAACCCGGCGGCCTTGTTGGAAAACGCTTCCTTGCTCAGGGAATACGAGACGCCGCTGCGGGGCACGACAGAGCCGGCGATGATGGTCGGCAGCATGCAGAAGACGATGGTCGCCGCGCCCGCCAGATATACCAGGAAGGCGCTCCCTCCAGTGAAGTTGATGGCCACGCCGGTGAGGGTGAAGACCCCCGCACCGATCGTGAAACCGATGCCAAGGGCGTACAAATCCGAAAAACCGAGCTTATGATCCATGATGACCTCCTTAGGAAATTACGAAATATTCTCGTCCGATCCATGCGATCCTGTTTTCGATACGTTCACCTCCTGTCGGTTTTATTGTCAGCGCGTGTTCTCGTTCGAACATCAGGATCCTCAATCGTTAATGTAAGATGGTAATACCATGTTACCAATGACAATTGAAAATTGTCAACAAATATCTGCCTGGTCGGTGATTTTCATTCGAAAGTGAGGCAACGGGGGTAGGCATTTTGGAGTTGATGTGGAAAAAAATCGTACAGGGACGCGGAAAAGCCGGACTAATTCCCGGAATGCCTACTGAACCACTTCCGAGAAGGGCGGAGCCCTCTCCAGGACCGCGGAGACCACGCGGTGTTCGGCCAGGGCCAACTCCGGATCGCGCTCCAGCATGGAGAAGGCGTCGGCGCGGGCCCGCTCCAGGACCTTCGCGTCGCGCACGGGGTCTGCGAGTCCCAGGGAGAGGTAGCCGGACTGTTCGATGCCGGCAATCTGGCCGGGCCCGCGCAACTTCAGGTCCTCCTCGGCTATCACGAAACCGTCGCCGCTTTCCAGCATCGCCTTCAGGCGGGCTTTTCCGTCATCGGCGAGGTGTTCGGAATAAACCAGGAAGCAGTAGGATTGTGCATCGCCGCGGCCGACGCGGCCGCGGAGCTGGTGGAGGGCGGAGAGGCCGAAGCGCTCGGCGTGCTCCACGACCATGCAGGAGGCGTTCGGCACGTCCACTCCCACTTCCACGACGCTCGTGGCCACGAGCACGCGCGCTTTTCCGTTCCGGAAGGATTCCATGGCGAGCCGCTTCTCTTCCTCTTCCAGTTTTGAATGGACCAGGGCGACGGCGTGCTTCGGGAAGACCTTGGTCGCGAGCCGCCGGGCCATGGAGACCGCGTCCTTGATGCCGTCCGCGCCGGAGCCTTCGCCGGATCCCGCGCCGGAGCCTTCGCCCTCGCCTTCGATCAGGGGATACACGAAGTAGGCCTGCCGTCCGGCGTCCAGCTCCGCCCGCACGAAGTCGTAGACCTTGGCCTCGTTCGACTGCCTGGAAAGGTGGGTCTTGATCGGCTTGCGGCCGGCCGGCATCTGGCGGATCACCGTGACGTCCAGGTCGCCGAATACGGTGAGCGCGAGGGTCCGCGGGATGGGCGTAGCGCTCATCATCAACAAGTCAGGCAGGTCGCCCTTCGCCATGATCGCGGCGCGCTGGGTGACGCCGAAACGGTGCTGTTCGTCCACCACCACCAGGCGCAGCGAGCGGTATTCCACGTCGCGGGAAAACAGGGCGTGCGTCCCGACGACGATGTCGATCGATCCCTCCGACAGGGCGCGCAGGAGGCGGGAGCGGCCGGAAGCTTTCACGTTGCCGGTAAGGAAGGCGAGCCGTATGCCGAGCGGCTCCAGCACGACCGCCGCGTTCTCCGCATGCTGGCGGGCCAGAAGTTCGGTGGGCGCCATCACCGCGGCCTGCCCGCCGAGTTCCACCGCGCGCAGGCAGGCCATGAAGGCGACGAGGGTCTTTCCCGAGCCGACGTCACCCTGCAGCAGGCGCGCCATCGGGAAGCCGTCCTCCATGTCCGCGTTCATCTGCGTGATCGCGGCCTTCTGGTCGCCGGTCAGGTCGAAGGGAAGCCGTTCGGCCAGCAGGGCCTGCTTGGGGCTCAGCGCCGGGGCGGCTCCCCGCGGGGCGGCTCCCCGAGAGGCGGCCTCCAGCGGGGCAGCCTCCGCTCCGGCATCGGTCCTGCGCGCCGTCCTTCGGGCCATGGCCTGCTTCCCCACGATGGTTTCCAGATAAAAGAGCTCTTCGTAGATGAGGGTCCGCTTGGCTTCCTCGAGCTCTTTCATGCTGGAGGGGAAGTGGATGGCGGCGAGGGCGGCGGCCTTGGTCATGAGCCCATCCCGTTCGATCAACGCGGCGGGAAGTTCGTTTTCAAGATGCTGGCCGTATTGATGGAGCGCGCGCTTGATGATCCGCCTCAGCTCACCCTGGACGAGGCCTGCGGAAAGGGGATAGACGGGAAGGATGCGGCCCGCGGCCGGGCCTGCGGCTGCGGCCGCACCCGCACCCGGGCCTGCGGCCGCGGGCGCAGCCGCACCCTCGGCCGCGCCGGATGGAGCCAGGTACGGCGTCCCGGCGGCGGTCGGCGCCACGGGTTCGGCTTCGAAAGCGGTGGACTGGATTTCCCCGTACTTGTAGTAGAAGCGGCCCCAGAGCCGGAACCGCGATCCCACCGGAAGCTGCTTCTCCAGGAAGGGCCGGTTGAAGCAGACCAGCACGGCCCTGGCGCTACCGTCCTCCACGATGACCTTCAGGGTCTTCATCCTGCCCGCGCCGAACCAGTCGTGGGCGAGCACTTCCACCTCCGTGCAGACGGTACCGTTCCGCAAAAAGTCGGCGAGGGGGATCCTGCGCGACCGGTCCTCCCAGTCGCGCGGATAGTAGGACAGGAGGCCGGCGACATTGGCGACGCCGACCGAAGCGAGCTTGCGCTCTATCGCGGGGCCCGCTCCGGTGACGTGGGTGACGCTCGCGTCCAGTTCGCGCAGGAACACGGTCGCCTAGAAGGGAAGTTTGGAGAGGAGACCCGAAAGGATGCCGATCAGGATGCCGCCGGCAACCCGCACGCCGAAGAGGACCGCGAGGGCGGAAATCAGGCTCTGCTTGTAGCTCACGATCCTGTCGCCGTACAGCATCCGGTTGATCCTGAAGAGCACGGGACGCGAGATGCCGTCCACCGCCTTCCAAATCGGGAGGAAGGAATCGGAGCCGCGGACGTACGAGAAAAAGCGGAGGCCGATGACGATAGCGAGGAATACGAGGATGAAGGCTACCGCCGACCAGGCGCCGGAAAGCGCCATGGAGAGGAAGATGCCGACCGTCAGGCGCCCGAAGTAGCCGATCGTGATGAGGGCGTTGTTGACGAGGGCCAGCGCGGCCAGGGCCGCCAGCGGCGAGAAGTCGAAGCCGCCGGCCCGGAGCGCCGGGAAACGGCGGAACCAGTCCAGGTAGGGATCGACGGCGCGCGAGATGAGTTCGTAGGGTTTGCCCAGATCGTGGCCTTCAAACCAGCTCAACAGCACGCGCAGGAAAACGAGGATCGTATAGGCCGAGACGGCGGCACCGAGCAGGCGGACGGCGATGATCATGGCAGCGTACCTCCGGACTTGCGTGAATGATATCGAATTCCGGTCCGAGCGTCATCAGTCGCCGGGCCCTCCGGCGGGACCCCGCGGCGGGACCCTCCCGCAGGACCCTTGCCCGGCCGCGGCTCTAGGGTGCATTATCCAAGCATATTTCGAAAACAGGAGCTATGCGGTGCTGAAAATTCTCCATGTCGATAGGAGCGGACTTTTCCGCAAGGTGATGCGGGAGATGGTCATGCGCACCGGACATACGGTGGTCAGCGTAGCGAAGAGCGCCGATGCGCTGGACGTCCTCGCTTCGGGCGGCATCGACCTCGTGGTCACCGCCCTTGAACTGGACGACGGGAACGCCGAGAACTTCATCAACGCGCTCTCGAATTCCGAAGCCCGCGAGGTCCCGGTCATAGTCGTCACCGCGACCGATTCGCTGCAACAGCGCGAGTGCCTGTTTTCCCTCGGCGTAGTGGATTACATGCTCAAGAGCGAGCTCTCGGAGGACCGTTTCCGACGGTATTTCGATGCCCTGGTCGCCGGCGACGAACTATCGCGCTGCATGCGCGCGTTGCGCGTAGCGGTGCTCGACGATTCGCAGGTCATTCTCAGTATCGTGTCCCGCATCCTCTCCTTGAACGGCTTCGAATCCTGCAGTCTCTTCGCGGATCCGCTGGATCTTTTCAAGGCGGAGGAAGGCTTCGATTTGTATATAACGGACATCGTGCTGCCCAAAATGTCAGGGGAACAGGTCGTCTCGCGCCTGCGCCGCGAACATCCCGACTCCATCATACTCTCGATGTCCAAGTTCACCGGGGAGAAGCCGCTCTCCAACATCCTGCTGGCGGGCGCCGATGACTACATCCACAAGCCCTTCGACGCCGCGGGCCTCATGTCCCGCATAAAAGTCAACGTCCGCTCCTACCTGCTCAAGAAAAGGCTGGAAAAGATGGCGGTCACCGACGGCCTGACGGGCTTGTTCAACCACCGCTTTTCATACGAGAGGATGGAACAGGAATGCGCCAAGTCCTGCCGCTACGAGCGCCCTTTCTCCCTCGCGATGGTCGACATCGACGACTTCAAGCGGGTGAACGATACCTTCGGCCACCGCAAAGGGGATGAAGTCCTGGTGGCGGTGGCGCGGACGCTGAAGGAAACCCTGCGTACGGTCGACCTGGTGGGGCGCTACGGCGGAGAGGAATTCGTGATCGGCTTCCCCGAGACGCCCCTCATCGCCGTCCGCCCCGCGGCCGAGAAGCTCCGTCGCGCGATCGCCGCGCTTTCACTTCCCGGCCTGTCGGTGACCGTCTCCATCGGAATCGCCGAATATTCCTGCGACGAGACTATCGAGAGCCTCGTCTCGCGGGCCGATTCCAACCTGTACGCCGCCAAGCGGAACGGGAAGAACAGGGTGGAGGGCTGAGGCCCCTATTCCCGCCAGGTCTCCGTCACGCCGGGGACCATGCCTATCGCTTCCAGCGCCCAGTCGTCGCTGGCCGCGCTGATCTGGGCGGCCGCCTTCACGATGGTTTCGGAGGAACCGACCGGAATATGGATGAAGACGGCGCAGCCGCCCGAATGCTCAAAGAGGTGGTCGCGCAGGGGGTACAGTTTTTCTTCGTCCTCCGCCAGCCCGCTCTCCAGGCGCACGTGCACCTCCCGGTAGGACTTTTCGGCGAGGTCGTCGATGTCCAGCAGGGCCTCGACGATGAAGCTCGGCTTTTCCCTGCCGTTGTCCACCTTGCCGCGGAGCGCTATCACGTCGTCGATCTTGATCCTGTCCCGATTGCGATCCCACACGTCCGAGAAAAAGACCAGATCGATCTCGCCGTTGTAGTCGCCGAGGGAGCCGAAGCCCATCCATTTGCCGTTTTTGGTCTGGTAGGGGCGGGTGGACTTCACGAGGCCGACGACCGTGTATTCCTTTTCCGCCGTCGCCCGCTCCGGGTGCGCCAGGTCCAGGGTAGCCGATTTTTCCCAGGCCAGCTTGTATTTGTCCATCGGGTGGCCCGAGAAGAAGAAACCGATCAGCTCCTTTTCGATCCTGAGCTTTTCCGCCTGGTCCCATTCGGGAAAGGTCTCGAAAGTAAAATCGGGGTATTCCTTCTCGCCCGAATCCTCGAAAAGGCTGGACTGGCCGAATTTCTTATCGTCCTTCTTGCCCTGTGCGTATTCGAAAGCCTTCTCCGCGTTCCCCAGCAGGGTCGCCCGGCTGATGCCGAAGGCGTCGAAGGCGCCCGTCTGGACCAGGGTCTCGATGACCTTCTTGCCGACCGTCCGGTGCTCGATCCGGTCAAGGAAATCCATGAAGTCCTTGAAGGGGCCTCCCTCCGCCCGGCGCGCGACGATCTCGTCGGCCGCGTTGTCCCCCAGACCCTTGATGCCCATGAGGCCGTAGACGATGCGGCCGTCGACCACCGTGAAGACCTTCTCCGACCGGTTCACGTCCGGCGGATCGATGGGAATGCCCATCTTGCGCGCCTCGTCGATGTACTCGGGCAGCTTGTCGGTGCTGGTGATTTCGTTGGTGAGGTTGGCCGCCATGAACTCCGCGGGAAAGTTGGCCTTCAGGTAGGCGGTCCTGTAGGCGACGACCGAATAGGCGGCGGCGTGGCTCTTGTTGAAACCGTAGCCGGCGAAGGGGACCAGGATCTCGAAGATGCGGTCTGCGTCCGCCTCCTTGAAGCCCTTCGTCTTGGCCCCTTCAATGAACCGGGCCTTTTCCTTGGCCATGACGTCGACCTTCTTCTTGCTCATCGCGCGGCGCAGGAGGTCCGCCTGTCCCAGGCTGTAGCCGCCGATGATCTGGGCCACCTGCATGACCTGCTCCTGGTAGACGATGACGCCGTAAGTCTCCTCCAGGACGGCCTTCAGGGACGGATCGGGGTATTCTATCGCCTGCCTTCCCCATTTCGATTCGACGAACTGGGGGATGTAGGCCATCGGTCCCGGCCTGTACAGGGCGTTAAGGGCGATCAGGTCCTCTATCTTGTTGGGCTTGGCCTGCTTCAGGATGTTCTGCATGCCCTGGGATTCGAACTGGAACACGCAGGTGCTTTTGCCCTCGCCCAGGAGCTTGTAGGTCGCCTCGTCCTCTTCGCTCACCGCGTCGGCGTCAAAGTCCGCCCATTGCCCGCCCCGTTTCCGCACCAGGTTCTGGGTGTTGTTGATGAGGGTCAGGGTCTTCAGGCCCAGGAAGTCCATCTTCACCAGGCCGCATTCCTCGATCTGGTCCATGGTGAACTGGCTCGCCACGCCGCCGGTCTTGGCGTCGCGGTACAGGGGCACGTAGTCGGTAAGCGCGGTTTTGCCGATGACGATGCCCGCCGCGTGGAAACTAGTATGCCGGTTCTTGTTCTCCAGCTTTTTCGCGATCGCGAAAAGCTCGGAATACCGGGGATCCTCCGCCAGCTCCGCAAGGCGCGGTTCTTCATCCAACGCTTTCTTCAGGGTCATCTTGGGATCTTCGGGCACGAGCTTGGCGATCTGGTTCGCGTCCTCGTAGGGGATGTCCAACGCGCGGGCGACGTCCTTCAGGACAGCTTTCGCCTTGAGTGTTCCGAAGGTGATGATCTGGCCCACCCGGTCCTCGCCGTACTTGCGGTTGACGTAGTCTATGACCTCGTTCCGCCTTTCGTAGCAGAAGTCCACGTCAAAGTCGGGCATGGACACGCGCTCGGGATTCAGGAAGCGCTCGAACAGGAGATTGTACTTCAGCGGCTCTATGTCGGTGATCCGCATCGCATAGGCCACGATGGAGCCCGCGCCCGAACCGCGGCCGGGTCCGACGGGTATGCCCTGCGCCTTGGCCCAGTTGATGAAGTCGGCGACGATGAGGAAGTAGCCGGTGAAGTCCATCTTGATGATGACGTCCAGCTCGTAGTCCGCCCGCTCCCGTATCGCCGCGGTCACTTCGCCGTAGCGTTTCTTCAGGCCTTCATAGGTCAGATGGCGCATGTAGGCGCCCGTGTCGCTGAAACCCTCCGGGAGGTCGAAGGCGGGCAACAGGGGGCCGGGCAGGGGAATCTCGATCGCGCAACGCTCGGCGATGCGGACGGTGTTCAGCAGGGCCTCCGGACAATCGGGAAAGCGCTCCGCCATCTCCTGGGCCGACTTCAGGTAGAACTGGTCGTTCTCGAACCGCATCCGGCCCGCCTCGTCCCGTTTGCGGTTGGTCCCGATGCACAGCAGTATGTCCTGGGCTATGAAGTCGTCGGCGTCCGCGTAGTGCAGGTCGTTGGAGCAGACCAGAGGAATGCCCGTCCGCTTGGACAATTCGATCAGGAGCGGATTGACCAGCTTCTGTTCCGCGATGCCGTGGTCCTGCAGCTCCAGGAAGAATCCCCCGTCACCCAGTATCTCCCGGAAGCGGCGCGCGCGCGTTTCGGCATCCGCCTTCCTGCCCGCCAGCAGGAGGCTCGGAATTTCCCCGCCCAGGCAGGCGGAAAGCCCGATCAGGTCCTTGGAGTACCTGACCAGCAGCTCCTCGTCGATGCGCGGCTTGTAGTAGAAGCCTTCGGTGTATGAATAAGAAGACAGCTTGATCAGATTCCTGTAGCCCGTCTCGCTCGTGGCCAGCAGCACCAGGTGGAAGTACTTGTTCCCCTTCTCGCTACCCGCCTTGTCCAGGCGCGACCCCGGGGCCATGTAGAATTCGCTTCCGATGATGGGATTGATTCCCGCCGCCTTGCATTCCTTGAAAAACTTCAGCGCGCCGAACATGTTGCCGTGGTCGGTGATCGCCAGATGGTTCATCCCCAGGCCCTTCGCCTTCGCGACCAGGGCCGAAATGGAGGAGGCGCCGTCGAGCAGGGAATAGTCGGAATGGACGTGGAGGTGGACGAATTCATTCATGGTTGGCGGCAGTGTAGCGGGGGGGATCGAGACCGTAAAGGGGGAGCGCACCCACCCGCTAAAACGGGAAACACCGGATCACCCCGTCAGCATGGGGCCCCGCCTTCGATAAATCCCCGACGCTCGCGTCCTCGGCTTCGGACCTTCGGTCCGCCGCCTGCGGAATGCTCGCGCCGGAGATTTATCGGGCGCCCCATGCCTGCATCGTCATCCGGTGTTTCCCGCTGACTCGGAAGGTTCGCTGCCCCAACGTGGCGGCTCCCCCTCGCTACAGCCCGAGGCATGGATGCCGAGTCCAAAAGACGCAACGCAGAATTGCTTCGCAATTCTGCGGCGGCATGGACGCCGCCGCTACCCCCACTGCGGGAGGCGGATTTCGGCGACTCTCCTTACGGTATGTGCGCACCTATGCCGGCGGGGGCGTTCTTGGCGAGGACCAGGAGGCCTTTCATGTCTATGGAACCGTCCGGCTTCCGGACCGGCATGAGTGAGAGGTCCGCGGAAACGAAGATGCCGGTCGGGAGCTGCTGGCCTGCCGAATTGACGGACCGGGCGCCGTCCCAGAAATAGTTGTCCGGCGAGGCGAGTTCGGGCATTTCGCGGTAGGCGTCGGCCGCGCCGCCTTTCATGGAGAGGTTGCCGCGCGCGACGAAGGAGCGGCTGAGGTCGCCTTTCCCGTACAGGGTGATGTTGCTCTGGCCGTTGCCGTAGCTCGTGTTGCGCTCAAGGACGATAGCCGGATCGGAATTGCTCGTGATGCCGGAGGTCCTGTTGTCGTAGGCGATGCTGTTCCGGAGGATGTGGGCGACGGCGATGCCGTCTCCGCCGAGTTTGAAGCCGTTGCCGTCGCCTTGGTGCGAACCGTCCAGGAGCGAACCGTTCCTGAAGGCTACGCAATCCTCGATCAGGACGACCCCGATGGGTCCTGATTCGATCTTGGAGAAGAGATCCCAGCCGTCGTCGACGTTGCTGAAGGCGATGCAACCGCGGAACGCGTTGCCTTCGCCACAGGTCAATTTTGCCGCGAAGCCGTCGGCGTTGTTGGCGGCGGGATCGCAGTTGTTCCATGAGGAGCAATTCAGGATCAGGTTGTCGCGCGGCCATTTGGCCGGGGGCTCGGCGCTGTTGCCGCTTATCTGCAAGCCGGTGTCCCCGCAATCGTAGGTGTTGACGTTCTTGACGATGTTGTCGTTTCCGGAGACTTGCAGGCCCTTGATGTTGCCCTGGGTACTGCGGACATCGATGCAGTCGATAGTCCAGAAATTCCCGGCGAGCAGCATGCCTCCGTTCGCCCGGCCGAAATCCAGGATCGCCCGTTCGCCGGGGGCGGATTTCAGGACGCGGCGGGCTTCCACCCTGCCGTCGTTCCCGCGGGGAATGGTCACGGCGCGGACGGGGCGGTAAACGCCCCCCGCGAGCACGATCGCTTGCCCGTCCTTGGCGAACAGCAGGGCGGTTTCCAGGTCCAGCGGCCGTTCCTGCGTACCGTTGCCCAGGAAGTCGCCGTCCGGCGCCACCCGCAATTCGCTGCCCGCATAGGAATGGCGGAGCACCGAATGGTTGACGCTTACCGGCGCATAGCTTTCCGTATAGGCGAGCGTCTCGCGGTCCCAGGCCGCCATGACCTGGTTCTCTCCCGGCCTGAACGCGCTGTCGGGCGTGAAGGTGACGGCGAAATCGTTGAATCCCTGTTTCAACGCGAACGATCTCACGAAGTCCCTGCCGGCCGTGACCTTCTCCCCCTTCACCAGGGTGCGGCGATCCCCGTCGACCACGGTGATCGCGCCGTCGGCGTTGGCGACGAAAACGAAGAGGTATTCCCCGGTGACGCAGGTGGTCGGCGAATCGACCTTGACCTGGAGCGGCACCAGCTCAGGCGGTTCGCCCCTGGCCGGCGGATCGTTCGCCGGATCGGTTATGGTCATGGACACGTCGCTGACGGTGACGTTGCACCCCCGCGCTGCCGCGAATCCGACGTACACGCGCTCCTTATCCAACCGGAGCAATTTTTCCGGGCCGTACATTATGTATTCGGCGTTACCGGTCGCGGAATCGTCTTTCAGCATGGCATGGTAGCCGGTGTTGGTCTTTTTCAGGACAAGCGTAAATGAATCGCCGGCTTTGACAAGATCGGTGGCGTCATAGCTGAACGCGTTGGAGAAGGACCGGCCGAAACGGGCGATACCGGTGTCGCCTCCAGCGATGACCTCGTCCGTGATCCCGGAGACGAACCGCGCGCCCAGGGTATCCTTGCTGGTCCTCTTCGTTCCGGCGACGACGGCTTCGAATTTCGTCGCGATGACGCCGGCCGAATTGGTGTAGTGGTTGACCATGCTGACGCCGTTGCGGCCCAGGCTGTCCATCGCCAGCAGGCCGAAGCCTTCCTGGCCGTCGGCGACGGGATTGATGTAGTCGACCCTGAAGGTCGCGGACAATTCGAAATTTTCCCTCGCCGCGTCGATGACGGTGTAATAGAACGAGATGCCGTCATGGAAGGTCGTGAACTTCCCCCCTTTCTGGTCGATCTGTCCGTCCGCCAGCACCGAACAGGAATTCAGCGAGAAGGTCAGGTTATCGGCATCGATGAGCCTCATGGTGTTGAGCTCCGCCTTGCTCGATTGGCCGAACCAGGCGAAGCTCCATTCGCGGTCGCCCGCTGCCTTGATCGTCTTGACGATATCCCCGGAGACCGCGCGGTCCGCGCCGCGCAGCGCGGTGACCGAGAAACCGTATTTGTGCCCGATCTTCATGCCGGATATCGCGGACTGAAGCGTCGTCCCTCCAGGAGCCGGCGACGTGTCCGCCCGGATCTCTCCGACCGTTCCGGTTTCCGTATCCGTATATCGAATCGTGTAGGCATCGGCCTCCGCGACGGGCTCCCATTTCACGAGAGCCGAACCCCCGCCTTGATTGAGGACGCGCGGTGCGGGAGACCTCAGCGGAAAGACGAAGGAGAATTTCCGGATACCGGAAATTTTCGGCTCGGCGGCGGCGCGGGTCGCGGTGATCCTGAAAGCGTATTCTCCGCTGGACGGGGGCGCGAAATCCACGGTCCGCGCAACGCTCTTCGATCGTCCGACCGGTTTGGCTTCCAGTACGGCGCCGCTTGAATCCAGCAGCTCCACGGTCGCCTTGTCGGCCCCTTCGGTTCCGATCGCCATCTCGAACGCGACTTCGATACGCTCCGGCCTGGATGGATTCGTGCCGATCGAAATGAAGGTGGGATCGGCCACTTCCGCCCAGACCTTCCTTCCCTGCTGGGCATTCAGGGAAGGGGCGATCAGGAGCAACGCCAGACCGATCCCCGTTATCCGATTCCGCATCGCTCTATTCTATGAGGATTTGATAAACGTTTATGCCGCTTCCGGCCGAAAAGATCAGATAGTCGCCCGCAACAGGAATTTCGAAGGTCGCGATACCGGCCTTGACTCCGTCATCGGGCGGAGCGGACAATTCGGCTATGACGGCGCCGCCTGAACCCGTGAGTTTCAGGACGCGGGCATCGGTCTTGCTGCTGCTGTTCAGGTAAACGACGATCTTCGCTTTTTCCTTGGCGGTGAAGCCGATGGCCCGGTAATCGGCTGCCCCGCTGCCGTTCAGCTTGATCCGGACGTTGAATACCTCCCCGTCCGCCGCGGTGCGAACCGGATCGATGGCTTCCACCGTCACGTCCTTGTCGCTTTTCGCGAGGATCCGGAACCCTTCGAACTCGGTCGGAACGGTGATTTTCGCGGGCTTCAAGTCATTCGCGCTCAGGAAATCCTGCGCGAAGCTTCCTGCCGCGCCTGCCAGCGAGACGGCGACGAGGGCGGAGACGGCGAATATGCGTTTGAAGGTCGGTAACATGGCGGTTCCTCCTCTTTCCATTATACAGGGCATCCTCCGGGCAGCCGGAATTTCTTCTGGTACTTAACCGTCCACCTATTGGAGAATACAGACGGTCATGGATATTCCGTTCTTCTAGGCGAAGTATCTTTGGTGGAGATAATCGAGCAAATTAACAAAAAAATGTTATACTCAAACCATGCTGATCGCCACCTTCCTGAGACGGTTTTTTACGGTGTTTTTCCAATTCGGATCATCGAACGCTTCCAGCAAGCGGGCTCTTTCCGCCCTTTTCGACGAAATAAGCAGGCGCGGGCCTTCCTGGTACGAACCTTGGACGGACCGGCTGGATGCGGAGCTCGCCGAGGCGGTGGAACGCGCGCGGCGGTCATGCGCGCGCATGTCCAAGGTCTATCTCCCCACTATGGACGGGAGGCCGGAGGCTGTCGCCGCCGCCGCCGATGCCGTGCTGAACCGTGCCTTGGCCGGTGACTCAGCCGATCCGGACTCGCTGGCGTCCCTCTCGTTCGAGGCGATACGCGCCGAAGTGCCGGAGATCGACAGTCCGGATGCCATCGAGTCTATGGACCGCATTTTCAAGGAACGCTTGGGCGCCTTCCGCTCCGAAGCCGCCCTGCGGGCGGCCTCGGGTTACCGTACGAACGCGCGGCTCGCTTCCCTTTGCCGCTACGATTTCGCCGAACTCCTGGATCCCTTCGCACCCAAGCAGCCCGGAACGAAGGGCCGCAGGAAGACCTCGGGCGCCCCGCTCGCTTCGGCCCTCGCCGATCTGCACTTCCTTGTTTCCGGCCTGAAAACGGACGGCGAGGCCCGGGACGTTTTCCTCGCCCTCCGGGATCAGGCGGATACCGCGGATTATCCGGCGGAACTAGCGGGACTGGACTATGACCTCCTCGCGGCCGCGGTCACCGGTCCCCTCCGCGCGGACGGGCTCGGGAGGACGGTGCGTGCCATCCAGACGGATCCGGATTTCGAACTGCGGGAAGACGAGGCCAAGATCGACATACGCGCCGCCGCCGCGGAGCGCGCCAAGGCGGCGTATACGGAGAGGCGGACCATCATGGCGGAACGCCTCGCGCGGGAAGCCCTTGATTCCCGCGTCCGGGCCGTCTTCGGCGATTCGCCGTTGTTGCCAGTTCAGGGATGGACGGAGGAGCTTTCCGCTGCGCTCTCGTCCGCCCAGCTACCGAAGCTTTCATGCATGAGACCCCTCTCCGTCGTGAAGAGCTTCCTCCTGTCCGCCTATTTCCCGCGCATCAGGCCCTCGATAACGGCGGCGGTCGTGGACCTGGATTTCTCCGACCGTATCGTCCGTACGGCCCTTTCCGACGAGGCGGACGCCGCGAGCCGGCTCTCCGAAGAAATCGGCGCCTTCGAGGAGTCGGTGTCGGAGCACGGAAGGTCGGATTTTTCCCGCCTCGTCGTTTCCCTCGCATCCGGGCAGGCGGATCTCGCCGGGAAGCTCCCCGCGCGGCGGGTCGTGGAGGAGGCGAACGCAGCCGCGGACCGCATCGTCCAGGACGCCTTCACCCGATTCGGCGATTTGCGCGAACGGCTTGATTCCATCCGCGACGATCTGAAGTCGCGGCGGGGAGAAATCGTCGCCAATGCGGCCGTCGTCAACATCCACAAGAGCGAGATTCCCCGGAAAGTGGAGGAGGCCGCCAACTTGCTCGCCCTGGCTCTGGACCTGCTCAGGATGTTGGCCGTCGATTCGGCGGAGACCCAGAAAACGGTCGACGAGGCGGGAGCGCGGGGCCGATGAGAGCCGAGGAACAAAACGGGAAGAATCTCGGCGATCCGCTTCCCTGGCGCAATTTTACTTTGTTCGTGGTCCTGCTCATCGTGATTTTCGGCACGGGGCTCGTATTCGGGACCTTCAACGAGGCCGGGAAACGCATGAGCCTGGACGAGCTGAACCGGGCGAGATCCTACTTCAAGCAGATCGTCCTCACCCGGAAATGGAACGCCTCCTTCGGGGGAGTCTACGTGCTGAAGGCCCATGGGGTCCAATCCAATCCATGGCTGAAGAAACCGGACGAATTGCTTGCCGACGGGCGGACGGTGACCCTCCGCAACCCCGCCTTCATGACGAGGGAGCTGTCCGAACTGGCCGAGTCCGAGGGCCTGTTCAAATTCCGCATCATGAGCCTGAATCCGCTTAATCCGGGCAACGCTCCGGATGATTTCGAACGCGCGGAATTGGAGGCTTTCGACCGCGGGGAGAAGAAAGAATCGTACGTCTTGGTCCGGGACGGGAACCGCAGGGTCTTCCGCTATATCGCGCCGCTCGTCACGGAGCTTTCCTGCCTGGCCTGCCATGCTGACCAAGGCTACGAAGAGGGGGACATCCGCGGCGGCATCTCCGTCGACTTCGAGGTCGGCGGGGTCTGGCGCTCCTTGTATACGGAGCGGATGACGTATCTGGCCTTCGCCTTGTCCGCCCTCGCGAGCATCGTGCTGTCGGTGCTGATGCTGATCCGTTCCCTGCGGCGACGGTTGGATACGATGAACGACAGGATGCGAACCATGGCCATCACCGATGAGCTGACCGGCGCTTTCAACAGGCGCCGGTTCATGGAACGCATCTCGGAAGAATCCGCGCGCAGCGGAAGGTCGCTTTCGTCGTTCAGCGTCGGCATCTTCGATCTGGACTTCTTCAAAGCCGTGAATGACGTCCACGGCCATATCGCGGGGGACGCCGTCCTGAAGGAGGTCGCCGCCAGGATGCAGGGAAGCCTCAGGGAACCGGACCTCGTCGCGCGTTACGGCGGCGAGGAGTTCGCCATCCTGCTCTCGGGCGCGGACGCTTCCTCCGCCCTGCGCGTCGCCGGGCGCATCCGGGAGACGATAGCCGCCGCCCCGGTCATCTGGAACGGCGTTCCCATCCGTGTGGCCGTATCGGGCGGGATCGCGGTTGTGTCAGCCGCTTCCGGCGGAGACCGGAAAGCGGCGGCTCTTGCCGCCCTCCAGGCCGCCGACCGTGCCCTGTACCGGGCCAAGAACGAAGGCCGCAACCGGGTGATCCTGGCCGGGGAAAAGGAAGCGCATTCCTGAAAAGTCAACTTGGGGTCCGGCGCACGGAATTCAGTTTTTCAGAAGGGGCCGAAACCTGTCGCCACCGCGAAAACCAGGAAGGCCGAAGTGACCAGGAGCATCAGGACCTGGAGTTTCCAGGTGAAGGCAATCCATTTGGGATAGCTCACCATCGTGAACGAGAGGGCGATGAGGAGCAACGCGTTGGTCGGAAAGAGCATGTTTGAGAAGCCGTCTCCGAAATCGAAGGCGAGCACCGCGGTCTGGCGGGTGATGCCCACCAAGTCCGCCAAGGGCGTCAGCAGGGGCATCATGAGGAAAGCCTTGGCGCTGGCCGATCCGATGAAGAAATTCATCGCCAGGGTCGTGGCGTAGACCAGAAAAGCGGCGGCCGTTGGCGCGGCGCCCCCGATCAGATTCGCGGCGGCATAGAGTATCGTATCCATGATCATGCCGGAGACGATGATGTGCTTGACGCTGTAGGCCATCAGGATGAGGACCGCACCGGGCAGGAGGTCCCGCGCGCCCTTTCCGCAGGCGTCAAGAATTTCCCGTCCGCGCAACCTGGCGAGAAAGCCGCCGCCGATGCCGCCGACAAGAAAGAGCAGGGCCATCACAGGGAAGGCGAGGTCCGAGAGGCCGGGCAGGCGGGCGGTGGCGACGACTGCAGCCATGGCGACGGCGACGCAGGAGGCGAACCAGACCAGGGCCCTCCGGCGGGCGCGGACGGAGGCAGCGGAAAATCCTGCCCTCGTGGCACTTTTCGCGTTCGCCAGGCGTTCCCGTATCGCCTCGTCCTCGGCGAAGGTCGCCGATGCGTGCGGATTCGCTTCCACCTTCTTCGCATGGCGTATCACGAAAACCGTAACGATCAAGTAGACCGTAACGAAAAAGATGATGCGGAGCCAGGAGCCGGAGAAGAGCGGTAGGTCGGCGATGCGCTGGGCAACGGCAATCGTGAAGGGATTCGTGACCGCGGAGGCGAAGCCGAACGCCAGCGGCAGAAGGCTCATACCGAGCCCGGTGAGCGAATCCCAGCCGAGCGAAATCGCGAGGGGCACGATGAAGACGATCATCGGAACCATACCTTCGTAGACTCCGATAAAGCTGGAAACAGCCATGAAGAAGAAGATTACGAGGGCTACCAAGGTATATTTCCTGGCGGAAAAACGGTCGACCAGGCGCCGCACGAGCTCTTCCATGACTCCCGCCCTTTCCAGTATGGCGATGGATGCGCCGACCGAGAAGATGAACAGGATAATAACCAGGAGCGTCGCGTTCCCGCTTGCGAAAAGAATCTCCATGGGGGCGGTGAACCAGCGCCAGACCGGGTAGTCCGGTCGCGCGGTCTGCAGGTAACTGCCGGGAACAACCAGGGTCCGTCCCTCCCGGGCAACCCGCTCGTACTCGCCGGAAGGGAGGACGAGGGTAAGGATTCCGGACGCCAGCATGAGCAGGAGGACGATGAGGGCGGAGACGAGGAACGCTTTCTTGCCGATCTTCAACGCCCCTCCGTCCGCGGTCCTTTCGTTGTTTTTCACGGTGTTCTTCCTTAAAGGGCTGTGATGAGTACGCGGTAGAATTCGATCCCCGCGCTGAAATTCTCCAGTGAGATGCGTTCGTCGTGGCCGTGGACGCGGGCGAGTTCCCGCGCGTCGAGCTTAAGTGGCGCGAAGCGGTAGACGGCGCCGCCGATTTTCGCGAAGTGGCGGGAATCCGTGGTGGCGGTCACCATGTAAGGCAGGATCGCCGCTTCCGGGAAGCTCGCGCCTATCGCGGCACCGAGTGCCGCCCAGCCGGCGCCGCAGCCGCGGGCGACTTCCGGACTGGCGGAAACGGGTTCGTTGGCGGCTCTGGACGGACTGGCGGAAACCCGCACACGAGGATCTCCGATCGCGCGGCGCACGAATTCCAGGGATCCGTCGATGGTCCAACCCGGGAGAATGCGCAGGTTGAGCACCGCCTTGGCTTCCGACGGCAGCACGTTGTCCGCCTTGCTTCCGGAAAGCTGCGTCATCGCGACGGTGGTCCGCAACAGGGCGGCCGTTTCCGGGGAAGCGTCCGCGGACGCGAACAGGAGGGGGGCGAAAAGACGGGGATGCGCCATGGCCAGGGACCGGATGCCTCCCGCGAAGGGCGCGAGTTCCTTGAAAAAGGTTTCTGTCGCGGGCGTAAGCGAAAAGGGGAAGGGCCGGCGGGACAGCCGGTCCAGGGCGCGGCCGAGCACCGCGACAGCCTGTACGCGGGGCGGCCTGGAGGCATGCCCGGGCTTCTGGGCCACCGTTAGTTCGATATCCAGGAAGCCCTTTTCCTCCACGCCCACGAGCGCAAGGGGCGTTTTCACTCCCGGTAAGATACCATCAGTAACGGCGCTGCCTTCGTCCAGGGTCCAGGCGAAGCGGATTCCCCGACCGGCCAGCCAGGCCGCCGCTTCCCGGGCGCCCAGCATGCCGGAGCGCTCCTCGTCCCCCCCGAAGGCGAACCAAAGGTCGCGTTGGGGCCTGAAGCCGGAGGAGGCCAGGGCTTCGGCCGCTTCCAGCGCGCACACCAGGCTAGCCTTGGTGTCGATCGCGCCGCGCGCCCAGACGTAGCCGTCCTTCACCAGGGCGCCGAAGGGATCGACCGTCCAATGCCCGTTTTCCGCGGGCACCACATCGTAATGGGCCATCAGGAGGACGGGCAGGTTTGGATCCGCCGCGNNCTTCCGGCGGCGCCATCCGCGGCCGGCCAGCGGTACAGGACCGCGTAGGGACCCAGAACGGTCCGCTCGGCGACGGCGTGGAACGCGGGATAGTTGGTTGCCAGCAGGTCCTGGAATTCCAGGAGGGCGGCTTCGGCGGCCTCGGCCTCGGGGGAACCGGCTGCGACGCCTTCCGGCCAATCGGTCCGGATGCGCAGGGCAGCGCGGAACCGTTCCAGCGGTAGATCCGGAACGACCGGGGACGGGGTTTGTTGCGGTTGTGCTTGATTCATGACCTACCCGCGATCAGTGGATTTGAGTCTCCGTCATCTTATCTTCCGGCGACGGGAAATTCCACTGTGCCGCAAGTTCCTTTTCCGTTGCTTCCTATCTTGAAGCTGCCTCCGATCTGACCGGTCAGTTCATGCACGAGGGTGAGGCCCAAACCCGCGTCGGCCGGAAGAGCGAAACCCTCCGGCAGCCCGATTCCGTCGTCCCTGATTTCCAGAAGCGCGCCGTTGGCGGTTTTCTTTACCGCCAATGCGATGGCTCCGCGCCTGAAGTCGGGAAAGGCGTACTTCAAGGCATTCATCATCAACTCCGAGACGATCAAACCGATCGTGGCCGCGTCCTTGACAGGAATTACGATGCTCTCCGTTTCGACGGAGAAAGAGACGTTTCCGGACAAATCCGCAATGGGCGCAGCGATACGGACGCAATATTCGTCCAACTTCAGATTTTTGTAAGAATCCGCGTGCTGGAGCAGGTTGTACAGCTCGGACACCGATTTTACCCGGGTGCCCAATTCGTCGAGCACCTCTTTCACTTCCGTGGAAACGCCCGCCATGGAGGAAAGGTTAATCAGCGAGTGGATAAGGGTCAGGCTGTTCTTGGTACGATGTTGGAGCTCCCGCAGAAGATTCCTGTTCTCCTCCAAAGCCTTGCGGAGCTCTTCCTCCGCGTTATTCCACTCGGTCATGTCGATGGTGTAGCCGGCAAGCAATTTTTTGTCCCCAAAGGCAATCGGGAACTGGATAGTGGTATATTGGCGGCCTTTCAATTCCTCCTCATGTAATATCGGCTTACCGGTCGAAACGACGGTCCAGTCGTCGGCGGTGATGGCCCGCGCAAACTCCGGCGGGAACAAGGCCGCCATGGACTTGCCGATCATTTCGGAACCGGGAATACCTATCATATCCCGGAAATTTTCACTCGCCATGAGAACGCGGCTTTCCGTCGGCGTCACCTCCCGGATGCAGGCGTAGATCGGCGAACATTTTATGAACGAAGAGAGCAGCTCCTCGCTATTCCTCAGCGCCTCTTCGGCCTGCCGGTGTGAAAGAGCTATGCTCAATCTGTCCGCCATCCGCTCGAAATGAGCGATTCGGGCGGGCGTGAAGCGGTTGGGCCGCAAGTCGTTGAATTGGAGAAGCCCGAAGACCTCGTCGCCCAGACTAAGCCGGATCAGGGCAACCGATTCGTATCCGTTTTCATTGCAGCGGTTTCGGACGCATGAACGGCGGAATGCCTCCACCGTGCTGACCGGCGAATGGTTCGCCCCGTTCGTCCAAAAACTGCCCCTCACGGTGAAACAGGACTTGGAAGGATCGAAACGGCCTTTGATGACGTTTCCGCACATGCATTCCAGCACGGGATTGCCCGCTCCGTCGCGGAGTATATTCCCGTCCGGTCCGCATGCGCTGAGACGACACCCGTCCCGAAGGAAGGCTGGCGAAAAGCCGCGGCTCTCGTATAACGGAAAATCGTCGCCGTCGCGCAGCCGGATTCCGACCGCTTCGCATCCTGACCAGCTTTGCAAGGCAGCCGCCAGGTCAGACATGCACGAACGGAAGTCGCCCTGAGAATCGACCAGCAGGATCAGGTGGGCGGCCAATTCCTGTTCGTCCGTTTCCAACCGGAGCCCGGTGATATCGCTCAGCGTCATGAGCCAGAAAATCGACCCATCCGCGTTCCGTGAGATGGCTGTCGTCAGCCGCACCCAAAGTATCGTCCCGTCCGGTTTGACCATCCGCAATTCGCAGTCAGGCGAAAATCCGGTCTCCGAAAAATTCTTCCGGTACAAGTAGAGAACGTCCTTGTCTTCCGGGAGGACGAAACCGGACAAGGACCTTTCGATCATCGCGCCGCGCCCCAGTCCGAGCATGTTCGCGGCGGCCAGGTTCGCCTCCGTTACCGTGCCCTGCCCGTCGATCGTTATGTAGCCCACCGGAGCCAGATCAAACAGATCGAACCAACGCGCCCGCGCGGCGTCGAGCTCCGCGTGGGTCCGGCGCAGTTCCTCGTTCTGCAACTCCAGTTCGATCTGGTGCACCCTGAGTTCATGGAGCGTACGTTCGACTCATCCGGTTCGAGCGCTCCGTCATCCGGGAGTGCGGTGTCCGCGCGTTCGCCGAGCTTCGTTTCGGCAAGCCTGCGCAAAACGGCGTCGTCTTCGAGCTTATCGCTGGTCATCGCATTGCTCCTTCCGTCCGCAGGCTTCCTTCCTTTCTGGTTCGCGTTCATGGAAAACATCCCCGAAGGAATCCGTCATGCCATGCCATGGTCCGCGATGGGGAATTCCACCGTGCAGCGGGTTCCCGTTCCGGTGCCCTCCATCATGAAGCTGCCTCCGATCTGGCCGATCAGTTCCCGCACGAGGTTGAGGCCCAGGCCCGCGTCGTCCGGAAGCGCGAACCCGTCCGGCAAGCCGATGCCGTCGTCCCTGATTTCCAGAAGCGCGCCGACGGCGGTTTTCCTTATCGCCAAGGTGATGACCCCGTGCCTTTCGTCCGGGAAGGCGTATTTCATGGCGTTCATCATCAACTCCGTGACGATCAATCCGATCGTGGCCGCATTCTTGACCGGCATTTCGATGCTCTCCGCTTCGACGGCAAGGGAGATCATCCAGGACAACCCGACAATGGGCTCGGCGATCCGGATGCAGTATTCGTCCAATTGCAGGGTCTTGTACGAAGTTACGGACTGGAGCAGGCCGTAAAGTTCGGACACCGCCCTCACGCGGGCGCCCAATTCGTCGAGCGAGTCCTTCACTTCGGGGGTAGAGGCCGCCATGGAGGAAAGGTCGATCATGGAGTGGATGAGGTTCAGGCTGTTTTTGGTTCGGTGCTGGAGCTCCAGGAGTAGATTCCGGTTCTCATCCAGAGCCTTGCGGAGCCCCTCCTCCGCATTCTTGCGCTCGGTGATATCGCTCAGGGCTACGCGCCAGGAAATCGATCCGTCCGAATTCCGTGAGATGGACGTCGTCATCCGTACCCGAAGAATCGTCCCGTCCGGCTTGACCATCCGCAATTCGCAATCGGACGGGGAGCCCGGATCCGAAAATTTTTTCCGGTATAGGTACAGGATATCCTTGTCCTCGGGAAGGACGAAGCAGGAAAATGGCCGCGCTACCATCGCGCCGCGACCCAGCCCCAGCATGATCGCTGCGGCCAGGTTCGCCTCCGTTACCGTGCCTTGCCCGTCGAGCTCGACGAAGCCCACCGGAGCCAGGTCGTACAGATCGAACCAGCGCGCCCGCGCGCCGTCGAGTTCCGAGTGGGTCCTTCGCAACTCCTCGTTCTGCATCTCCAGTTCGATCTGGTGCACCCTGAGTTCATGGAGCGTCCGTTTGACCTCATCCGGCTCGAGCCGGCCGTCATCGAAGTCCGCGCTGCCTTCGCGTTCCCTGAATTTCGACTCGGCCAGAGCGCGCAACCCGGAGGCGTCGCCAAGTTTCTTGTCGGTCATCGCGAGCCTCCGAATGACCGCGGCCATCGTTCATTTTTCATCTTCGCCTCGGTACAGGCGCTCCGTGGTGGATACCCCGTAAATCCGGCCCGCGTCGTCGGCGAGCGCCGTAGCGGTGAGCAGCACCTCGACGATCCTTCCGTCCTTGGCGATCCGTCGGGTGCGGTACGGCGACCGGGCCCCGGCTCCGATGAGCTGCGGCAACTTGCCCAGTTCTTCCTCCCGGAATTCCGCCGGAATCATATCGCCGATGTTCATCGACAGCGCCTCGGCCTCGCTCCAGCCGTACGCCCTTTCCGCCCCCGGATTCCAGGCCAGGATGCGCCCCCGGAAGTCCAGCACGGTAATGGCATCGCTGGAATCGCGGACGACCACGGAAAGTCGGCGTAACTTTTCGTTCGCCTTCATCAACTCGACCTGCGCTTCCCGTATGGCGGTGATTTCCACGAACGTGATGACCGCTCCTTCGATCACGTTTTCCAGGGTCCTGTAGGGCTGGATGCGCATGGAATACCATTTCCCCTCGTTGGACCGGACCTCGGTTTCGAAGGGGATTAGGGTATCCAGCACCGAACGCGCGTCTTCCGTGAGTCGATCGTAATCCTCAAGGTTGGAGGCGAGATGGGCGACGGGACGGCCGACATCGCCGGGAATCAGGTTGATTATCGATTTCGCCGCGGGGGTGAAACGCAGGATGCGCAAGGCGTGGTCCACGAAGACCGTGCCGATGCCGGTGCCCGCCAGTAGATTGTTCATGTCGTTGTTGGCCTGCGAAAGGTCGATCACCTTGGATTGCAGTTCCGCGTTTACCGTGGACAGCTCCTCGTTGACCGACTGGAGTTCTTCCTTGGAGGTTTCGAGCTCTTCGTTCGTCGACTGCAATTCTTCGTTGACGGATTGCATTTCTTCGTTGGAGGACCTGAGTTCCTCGTTGGAGGTTTCAAGTTCTTCGCTCGTCGTCCGAATGAATTCATCCTTGGCCCGGAGTTCCAGTTCGAGCGCCGAAATCCTTGCGTCGGCGTCCGGGCGCTCGCCGGCGCCCGTTCCGTCGGTCCGGGCGGGCTCGGCTTGCGGGACCTTGACGGGTTCGGGCGGAGCCTCCTCCAGGAGGACCAGGTACAGGGCCTCCCCGGTTTCCCGGGCACGGGGCGCGGCGACGGGCCGGACGGCCAGGCTGACAATGCCATAGCTGTCGTCCGTCTTCATCCGCACCCGCGGACGATGGACGACCTCCTTGGCGGCGGCCGCCTCGCGGAGAGCGGCGGCAAGGTCCTGGCGCAGGCCTTCCCGCGCCATGCCGAGGATGTTGTTGACCGTGGACACGCCGGGAACCAGTTCCAGGTACCTGCCGGCGCGGCCGTGGAGGTACAGGATATCGCCCTTGCCGTCCACGAGCACGGCCGTAGGCGCGAACTGCTGCAGGATGGCCTGTTCGGCAAGTTCGCGGAGCGGCGGCTTCACGGGGATAGTCGGTTTGCGGACGCCATGCCCGGGCGTTCCCTCCGCGAGCGCGGAGGGAATGAAGCGGATCCGGCCCGGTTGCCGGCGGCCGCGCGGATCGTTGCCGCTCCGGTACAGCTTGGCTTTTCCGTCCAGCTGGTCGAAGATATCGACGAACTCTCCGACGGATTCGGAAGTCCCCAGGAACAGGACGCCGCCGGGATTCATCGCATAATGGAAGAGTGGTATGATTTTTTTCTGCAAATCGCCGCCCATGTAGATGAGCAGGTTACGGCAGCTGATGAGGTCCAGCCGGGAGAAGGGCGGATCCTTGATCAGGTCCTGTTCGGAGAAGACGAGCATGTCGCGGATATCCTTGCGGACGCGGAAGGTACCGTCGCCCGGTTCGACGGTGAAGAATCTGGCCAGCCGATCGGGAGACAGGTCGGCCGCGATGCTGGGAGGGTATACCCCCGCGCGGGCCGCGGCGATCGCGCGGCCGTCGATATCCGTGGCGAACACCACCGCTTTGCAATGCTGTTTCATCTCCTCCATCCGCTCCTGAAGAAGCATGGCGATGGAGTAGGGCTCCTCCCCGGTGGAACAGCCCGGAACCCACACCCTGATGGCCGCGCCCGGTATTTTTTCGGAGAACAGCCTGGGGACGACCAATTCCTTCAGGATGCGGAAGGCCTCCGGATCGCGGAAGAAGCTGGTGACTCCGATCAGCAGGTCGCGGAAGAGCGCGTCTGTCTCCTTCGGCGTCCGTTGCAGGAATTTTACGTATTCGTCGATCGAATCGATCCGTTGGACCGCCATCCGCCGCTCGATCCTGCGGTTGACCGTGCTCGGCTTGTACTGGGAAAAGTCATGTCCGGTCTGGGACCTGAGCAGGATGAATATTTTCTTGAGGGCGTTTTCGGCTTTCTGCTCGGGGACGGGGTGGATCGAGGAAGGCAGTCCGAAGGCGTGCATCGTGTAGTCGATCAGGCAGGCGGGCATGTCCGCGGGCGGAAGGACGAAATCCACCAAGTCCGTGGCGATGGCGCTGCGCGGCATCCCGTCGTATTCAAGGGAGTCTGGATCCTGTGCGATGGCCATCCCTCCCTCGCCCTTGATCGCCCTGATCCCCAGCGTCCCGTCGCTTCCGGTGCCCGAAAGAACGATGCCTATCGCCCGTTCGCGTTGGTCCTGGGCGAGCGACCGGAAGAAGAAGTCGATGGGAAGCCGCTGCCCGCGCGGGGCCGAGGGCTCCATCAGCTGGAGGGTTCCGTTCAGGAAGGCCATGTCGCGGCCCGGCGGGATGATGTAGGCGCAATTGGGCCGCACCCGCATCCCGTCCTCGACTTCGAAGACCTGCATGCGGGTATAGCGACTTATCAAGTCGGTGAGGATGCTTTTATGATCGGGCGCGAGGTGCTGCACGAGCACGAACGCCATGCCGGGATCCGTTTCGGCGGGCATGCCGGAGAAGAAAGCTTCGAATGCCGCCAGACCGCCGGCGGACGCCCCGATGCCTACGATCGGAAACGGTTTTTCCGTTCCGTGCGGAGAATGCGTCCCAGGCGGCGCGGCGGCGTCTGCGATCGGCGGCTTCTGTCCCTTGGCCATGACAATACTCCGGTGCGGGTAGGTTTCAAATGAATGAGGTTTTCTTTCGGTATCAATTATCGGCCCGGATTCGTCCGCAGTCAAATATACGTCCGGACGGACAGGCGGTTCTTTCCGGCGGCCTTCGCCTCGTACAGGGCGGCGTCGGCGCCCATCAGCAGCGCGTCCACGTCCATGCCGCGCCGATACGAACAGACGCCCCCGCTCACGGTTACCCCGATCTCGCCTTTCCGGGAAACGGTGACGGCGCGTTCCACCGCGATCCTGCCCTTTTCGCCGGCGTGGAAAGCCTCGTCTTCTCCGGATTCGGCGAGCAGCGCCAGGAATTCCTCTCCGCCCCAGCGCCCGCAGGAATCCGATCGGCGGATCGCCCCCTGCAGTTCCTTCGCCGTGCGCTTCAGGACCTCGTCGCCGGAATCGTGACCCCAGACGTCGTTCACCTTTTTGAAGTCGTCCACGTCGAAGAGAACGACCGAGAAAGTCGTGCCGTAGCGCTCGGCGCGCGCCAGTTCGATTTCCAGCCGGTCGATCATCGCCCGCCGGTTGGGAAGATTGGTGAGGAAGTCCGTGTAAGCCATGAGCTCCATGCGCGTGGAGATATCCCTGAGTTGCTCCTGGTAGACGTCGCTGATGCTGATTATCTTTTCCAGCCGCGCATCCTGTTTCTCGTAGCGGGCGAGCAGGGCGGCGAAATCCGCATTAATGGGATCGTCGGGCGAAGAGGAACGGAGCCGTTCCCGCAGGCGAGCGAGAAGGGGAGTGTCGCTTGCGCGCTTGTCTGACGGGGCGCGGCGCGTCCCCGAAAGGGCGCGGCGCGCGATCCGGGCCGAATATTTTTCCGGTGCCGGCGTTTTCCTTCCCGGCGGCAATTCCGCCAGCCGCGCCGCGGCGCAGCCGGCGCAGGTGGCCTCGGAAAGGAGGAGGTCGGGCCGTTCGGCGTAGTAACGCGCGACGCGATCCCACCAGTCGTCGGCATCCAGGATAGTCCGGCAGCACGCGCAGATCGTCGGCGCGATCCGCTCCAGCCGCGCGAGCCGTTCCGATGCCCGCTTCAGCTTTACCGCGGTTTCGTACGCCTCCGCCTGGTATTTGTCGCTGATCGCGATCACCTTGGCGAAGCGCTCCTGGAGTTTCCTGTAAGCGTCGCCGTCGCCGTTCATATGTCCGTCCCTGAAGTCCGCGGGATGATCGAGAAGGGCAGCTTGACGTCCTCCTTGAATTCCTCGGCGAGATCGAGGGCCCGATCATTGCCGTCGTCGTAGAACCAGGATACCGAAACTTCGCGTCCGCCGCCGTGCGCCTCCTCCAGCATGTCGAGCAGATCCAGCACGCATTTGGTGGAGCTTGAGTTCATGTAGCTGATGTCGATCTCCACCTTCAGGGGGGCGGGATCCTTCAGCCGGGCATCGAGCCAGGAAAATAGCGGCGCGAAGAATTCGAACGAATTCTCCGGATAGGATTCGCCGATGATTTCCAGCGTCCGGTCTTCCGTGCGGTACGCTATCCGCGGCGAGGTCGAAGTCGCCTTGATGTCGATCATTTATCTTCTCCCATAACCGTGACCATCAGGCTGAAAAAAGAAAAATCCTGGTCGATTTCCCGGAATGACCAGGCGAGCGGCAGGCGGGCGCGGCGGGCGATGTCGATCAGGCCGATCCCGGCGCCCTTCGCGTCGCTTTCCCGCGGCTTGCGGAGCGTTTCCTTGTACAGCTTCTTGAGCCCGTCCTTGTCCAATGCGTTGATCTCCGTGAGCCGGCGCGTGAGGTCCTGTACGTCCGCCCGCGCGATGGTATTGCCGGAGCTGACGACGTATGCCCCGTCCACGTTGCCGATGACGACTATGGCCGTGTTCCGTTGCGGCTGGTCGAAGGACAGGCGATTGAGGTAATTGCGCACGTTTTGGGTCTGTTCGATATAGACGGCGAAGACGTCCATGATGGCGCCGCGGCCGAGGTTTTCGCCTTCCAGGTAACGTTTGATCGCGTTCCCCATCTCTTCGATGATGCTGTGGGTGAAGGCGCCGTTGAAGCTTATCAGAATTCCCTGTTCGGTGAAGCTCTCCTTGAGAGCGAGCAGATCGCGCATCGGCTATCTTCCTCCATTATCAGACGCGGAAGCCCACGAGGGTAACATCGTCCCTCTGCGCCCGTCCGCCCCTGTACGAATCCAATTGCGCCGCGAAAAAGCGCGCTTGTCCTTCCATGTCCATGCCTTTGGCGCGATCGACCAGTTCGACGAAGCGCGAACGCCCGAGGCCGAAACCCTTCTGTCCGCCGGGCAGGTCCAATACACCGTCTGTGAGCAGATAAAAAGTGGTTCCCGCCGGAGCCTCCACGATGCGTTTGGTCCAGCGGATGTCCAGCGGCACCGATGAATACCCAAGAGGCGAGCGGTCCCCCTTGAGTTCGGCGACGCGGCCGCCGGCATCGTGATACAGGGGCAGTCCCCCGCCGGCGAATTCCAGGGTGCGGGAAGCGCGTCGGTATCGGCAGAGCGCGATGTCGAAACCGTTGTCGAAGTGCCGCCTCGTGTCCCCGCCGCTCAGGGTAGCCCGGGCCAGGACGTGAAGGCGCGAGAGCAGGGAGGCCGGATCTTCCTCGCCGTCCGCTTCGCACAACCGGTCAAGCAGCGCGTTGACCGTCATTGACATGAAGGCGCCGGGGACGCCGTGCCCCGTGCAGTCCACGACCGCGATCCAGAAGCCGTCGGAGGTCGTCCGGTAGAAATGAAGGTCTCCTCCGACGAGATCCCGGGGACGGCGGATGACGAAATGCGCCGAGGGCCCGCCTTCCATGTCCTCCTTCGCCGGGAGGATCGCCTCCTGGATCATGCCTGCATAACGAAGCGATTCCAGGACCTGGCCGTTGACGTCGTTGAGCTCCTTGGTCCGCTCGGCGACCATCACCTCCAGGCCGGTCGCGTATTCGCGCACTTTCCTCGTCATTTCGTTGAAGGAGACGCCGAGCAGGCCGATTTCGTTTTCCCCCGTCACCGGAAGGAAGGCGTCGTAGGCGCCGCCGGCGATTATCCCCGCCGCCCGGGTCAGGGCGCGCAGCGGGGCGAGCACGAGGCCGTTCATCGCGGCGAACACGCCCGCGAGCACGACCAGCAGCGACACGAGGACGGCCGCCCCGAGCGGGACGAGGTCCGCCGCCCCGATGACCGTCGCCGCGTCGACGAGCACGAGATTCCGCCACCCGAGTTCGTCCATGAAACCGACGGAACACAGAAGCCGCTTTTTCCCGATCGAGATCCCGATGGCTCCGTCGCCGAAGGAGTTCGAGGAAAGGAAGGCTTTCAGGCGTTCGCGGTCCGCGTCGCTCCCCAGAAGGCCGTAGATGTTGACCTTTTCGCTTTCCCGGTCCGTCTCGGCGTTCCATGCCACTATGGCCGCGTCCTCGTGGGCCATGATCTTGCCGGCGCTGTCCACGATCACCGTCGCGATGCCGGGTTCCTGATGTCCCACAAGGGCAGCCAGGAAGGAGGTCAGGTCCATGCCGCAACCGGCAAGTCCGATGGCCTTCCCGTCCCGATCGCGCACCAGGACATTGATCCAGATCCGGTTTTCGCCCAGCAGGTCGTTGTGGTCGACGTTCAGGGCATAGTCGCTGTCCTTGGCCAGCGCGTCGTAGAACCACCGGTCGCCCGGCACAGCGGGGTCCATGCGGGTTCTGACGGGAGCGGCGGTGGCGGGAGTCCGCGCGTAGTACGATCCGCTTTTCCTGACGGCGACGAACCAGGCGCCGTCGCGGAGGAAGCGCCGGTAGCTTTCCAGCTGGGCTCCGGCGGCTTCGGCGAGCGCCGCGTCGTCCTCTGCAAGCATCCAGGCGCGCACGGCGGGATCGTCGGCGAGCTTCAAGCTCAGCGCAAGCTCCCTTTCCACGAGGGAAAGTATCTTCTCCTTTTCCAGGAGACTCTGCGATGACGCGAAACGGGACGCGTATCGATAGCTGATCGCCCTTGCGCTCAGTACGAAAACGACGAAGGTCCCCGTCGCCGCGACCGCGTATACAAGGGCGACGACGATGAGCATCGTGGAGCGCAGGGAACGGGCGAAGCTCTTACCTATGGATGAAAACACCAATAGAATATAGCCATGGACCCACGGCGATGCAATGCGCTTAGGCAGGCTCCGGATCCCGGCCGGTTCTCCATAAGCCTGCCCGGATATCTGGATGCCCTTCGGATGCTTTTGACCGGACCCCTTCCGGGACGCCGGGCCCATGCGGCCATGCTTCCCTCCTGGAGGCGGGAAGTACCGGACTCCCATGAAGGATTCAGATCCGCCTCCGTCCTGATCATCCTGTATCCGGAGAATGGAAGGCTGAGATTCCCCCTGATCGAAAGGAGTTCCGGCCCGCGGCCTCATGACGGTCAGATAGCGCTTCCCGGCGGGGCCGTCGAAAGCGGGGAATCCGGCGAAGCCGCCGCGCTGCGGGAAGCGAGGGAAGAACTCGGCTTCGATCCTTCATCGCTGGACCTCGCAGGACGCCTCACGCCCGTCGCCGTCAGCGTCAGCCGCTTCCTCATGACGCCTTTCGTCGCCGTCGCGACCGAACGCCCCGACTTCCGCCCGGCGCCGGCCGAGGTCGCGGCCTGGTTTTCCGTGGACCTTGAGGAACTCATGGAAGAAACTTCAATGACGACGGCGACCGTCCGCCATGACGGCGCCGACCGGAGCGTTCCCTGTTTCCGCCTTGCGGGAAGCGCGGTATGGGGCGCGACCGCGATGGCGCTCAGCGAATTCGCCGAACTCGCCCGCCGGGCCGCGCAGCGCGGAGCGCTCCGGGGTTAGCAGGACGACATCCCGATCATCCGCGTTTCCTTGCGGCGACGGTTCAAAAAGCGTAAAATGAAAATGAGAAGAGTGCAGCTTGTGGTCAATACGGGAGGCCCCTCATGACAAGCAGAAAAGCGATCCTGTTCGCCCTGTTCGCAACTATCGTCCTTAACGCAACCGCCGAGGAAATTCGGTCTACCAACGTGAGGGTTTATTCCGAGAACAAGAAATATTACGCGAACATCTCCAAAAAGACCAACGTTGTCGAAGTCCAGATCTTCGAACAGGGCCGGGAGTTCGAAGAGTGGTCGAACTGGGTGGATTGGGAGCGTGGGCGCATCGAGCTGGTCAGCGACGACGGGAAGTACTTCGTGGTCATCAACAACGACTATACGGACGCGGTCAACCTCGTCACCATCTATTCCCGACTGAAACAGGAAGCGTATTCGGTCCGGTCCATTCTGATCGGCAGGGAATTCCTGAAGAACGAGAGCGGACGGCTGAGGTGGATAGCGGATGCCGCGAGGGACGTCTCCTTCAAATACGGTACGGATTCCGGAGCGGAATCCATGGAAATCAATATAATCGACGGAAGAATCCTGTCAATCGATCTGAATTGATAGTGATGTTTCCGAAAG
>DPXI01000103.1 GCA_003527485.1 Treponema sp.
GGTCCGCATCGTGGCCGCGGTGCCCGCGGATCTTGACGAAAGCGCCCTGCGCAGGAAGAAGCTGGTGGTGGCCACCGAATACGTCGGCATCGCCGGGGCCTGGCTGGCGGCCAAGGGCTACGACCACCGCATCGTCCGGACCTACGGCGCCACCGAGGTCTTCCCGCCGGACGACGCCGACATGATCGTGGACAACACTTCCACGGGCCGCACCCTGCAGGACAACGGTCTGCGCATCGTCGACACCCTGCTGCAGTCCTCCACCCGCTTCGTCGCTTCCAAGTCGGCGATGGCCGATCCCGCCAAGCGCGAGCGGGTCGAGGAGCTCGCGATGCTTTTCAAGGCCGTCATCGACGGCAGGGAACGCGTGATGCTGGAGATGAACGTCACCAAGCTCCGCTTCCCCGGTTTGGTCGGCGGCCTTCCTTCGATGCGGAGCCCCACGGTCGCCCCCCTATACGGCGACGACGGCTACGCCGTGAAGATCGCCGTCAAGCGCAACGAGGTGCCCGCCCTCATTCCCGCGCTCAAGAAGCTGGGCGCGACCGACATAGTCGAATACGATCTCCGTAAAGTCGTTTTATAGGAAGGAGTCGGATATGAACCGAGTCGCCGAGATCAAGAGGACTACGCGGGAGACGGATATCAGCCTCAAGCTGAACCTTGACGGGACGGGCGAGTCGAAGCTGCAGTGCAGCATCGGCTTCTTCACGCACATGCTGGATACCTTCGCGAGGCACGGACTCTTCGATATCGAACTGGAGGCGAGGGGCGACCTCCACGTGGACCAGCACCACCTCGTGGAGGACATCGGCATCGTTCTCGGCCAGTGCTTCGCGAAGGCCCTCGGCGACAAGCGGGGCATCATGCGCGTGGGCTCCTGCCTCTTCCCGATGGACGAAACCCTGGCGCGCGCGGCGGTCGACCTCTCCGGCCGGCCCTTCCTCGTGTTCGACGCGAACCTCTCCGGTATCCCTCTCCTTTCCCTCGCCAGCGGCGCGCAGAACGGCGGCTCCTTCCAGATCGACACGGTCGAGGATTTTTGGCTCGGCTTCGCGACCAACGCAGCCTGCGCCCTTCATCTGGACGTGCTGCGCGGCCGCAGCGATCACCATAAGGTCGAAGCCCTCTTCAAGGCTGCCGGCCGCGCGCTGAGGCAGGCCTGCGAGGGCGACCCTCGCGCTCCTTCGGCCATACCTTCGACCAAGGGTGTCCTCGCGTGATCGGCGTCGTCGACTACGGGGCGGGGAACCTCGGCTCGGTGATGAACGCCTTACAGCGGCTAGGCGTAAGCGCGCGCTTCGCCTCTGGCCCCGAGGAGCTGGGTCCCCGTTCGCCCTTCGAAAGGATAGTCTTCCCCGGCGACGGCCATTTCGCCACCGCGATGGAGTCGCTCGAGCGCTCCGGCTATGCCGAGGCCCTGCGTGAATGGATAGCCGCCGACCGGCCCTTCCTCGGCATCTGCATCGGGCTCCAGCTCCTGTTCGGATCGAGCGAGGAGGCGCCGCCGGAGGACGGCAGGGAGGTCCGCGGCCTGGCCGTGCTGCCGGGAACCGTGAAGCGCTTCCCCGGCCGCAAGGTACCCCTGATCGGCTGGAACCGCACCGCCGCCCGGCCCGGCTCACGGCTTTTCGCGGGCCTGCCGGCCGACTCGTTTTTCTACTATATACATTCGTACTATGCCGACCCCGACCGCGACGGGGATGTCGCAGCCGAGGCCGAGTACTACCTGCGCTACTGTTCGGCCGTGGAACGCGGCGCCCTGTCGGCGGTCCAGTTCCACCCGGAAAAATCCGGCGAGATCGGGCTGAAGCTTCTGGGCAATTGGGCGGGAGGAAGCCATGCTCGCTAAACGGATAATACCCTGTCTGGATGTGGATGACGGGCGGGTGGTGAAGGGGATCAAGTTCGAAGGGATCCGGGATGCCGGAGACCCGGTGGAGCTCGCGCAGCGCTACAATGCGCAGGGCGCCGACGAACTGACCTTCCTGGACATCGGAGCTTCCTACAAGAGCCGGGCCACCCTCATGGATGTCGTGCGCCGTGTGGCGAAGGAAGTCTTCATCCCACTCTGCGTCGGCGGCGGCATCAGGACGGTCGAGGACATGAGGGAGGCGATGAACGCGGGAGCCGACAAGGTATCGGTCTGCACCGCGGCCCTGCGCCGGCCGGAGCTGCTGGCCGAGATGGCGCGCGCCTACGGCAGCCAGTGCGTCGTCCTCTCGATAGACGCCAAGCGCGTCGGCCTTCGCGCCGACGGCACGCCCCTGTGGAACGCCTTCGCCAAGGGCGGCCGCGAGGATACCGGCATGGATGCGATAGAATGGGCGATCTTCGCGGCGGAGCACGGCGCGGGCGAGATCCTGCTGAACTCGATAGACGCCGACGGGACGGGGGAGGGCTACGACCTGGAACTCACCCGCGCCGTGGTGGCGGCGGTCGGCGTGCCGGTCATCGCTTCGGGGGGGGCGGGCACCCTGGACCAGATCGCCGAGGCGGTCGCGCCGCCGCCCGAGGGCCAAGCCTCTGGCACCGAAGCCTCCGGCCGCGAAACCTCTGGCCCCGGCGCGCGCTGGGGCGACGCGGACGCGGCCCTCGTGGCCACCATGCTGCACTTCGGGAAGACGACCATCGCCGAGATCAAACGACACGCCGAAATGAAAGGAGCCTGCGTCAGATGGTAATCGCCTCGATCGATATAAAAGACGGGAAGGTGGTCCAGCTCCGGCAAGGGCGGGACCTGGTGCTCGAACGCGACGACGCCGCGGGCCTCGCGACGGACTTCGACCGCTACGGAGAAGTGGCCGTCATCGACCTGGACGCCGCCCTCGGTTCGGGTTCGAACGACGAGCTCGTGAAGTCCCTGCTTCGCAAGGCCGACTGCCGCGTGGGCGGAGGGATCAGGACCGTCGAGCGCGCGAAGGAGTTGGTGAGCCTCGGAGCCAAGAAGGTCATCGTCGGCTCGACTGCTTTCCGCGTCGGAACGACCTTCGCCGTCAACGCGGACTTCCTCTCGAACCTTTCCGCCAAGATCGGCCGCGAGCGCGTGATCGTCGCCGTGGACGCGCGCGACGGCAGGATCGTCGTGGACGGATGGAAGACCGAAACGGGTCTGGATCTGTACGAAGCGGCCAAAGCCGTGGAACCCTACGCGACCGAGCTCCTGTTCACCTGTACCGAGCGGGAAGGCACCATGACGGGCATCGACCTGGACCAGGTCCGCAAGCTGCGGGAATCGGTATCCTGTGCGGTCACCGTCGCCGGCGGCGTGACGACCCTGGAAGAGATCGAATCGATTGCGGCGCTAGGCTGCGATGTCCAGCTCGGCATGGCCCTGTATACCGGCAAGGTCGCCCTCGCCGATGCCTTCGTCCGATCCTTGTCCTGGTCCAAAGCGGACCTGCTTCCCGTGATCGCCCAAGCCGCCGACGGCCAGGTCCTCATGACGGGCTTTGCCGACCGCGAAGCCGTCGAGGAAAGCTTCAAGCGGGGCAATCTCTGCCTGCACAGCCGTAGCCGGAACAAGCTCTGGATGAAGGGCGAGAGCTCGGGCAACACCCTGAGACTCCTGCGCCTGCGCGCCGACTGCGACCGCGACGCCCTGCTGGCGACCGTCGTGCCTGCGGGACCCACCTGCCACACGGGCGCGTGGACCTGTTTCGGCGACCGCGCATACACCTGGGAGCGCTTGCAGGACATCGTGGCCGAACGATTCCGAAATCCGAAGCCCGGTTCCTATACCGCGACCCTGGACGACGAGCGCGTGCGCGAGAAGGTGATGGAGGAGGCCGAGGAAGTCTGCACGGCCAAGACCCATGACGAGACGGTCTGGGAAGTCGCCGACCTGCTATACTTCACCACGGTGCTCATGACGAGGGCGGGCGTCCGGGTCGAAGAGGTCATGGACGAACTCGACCGCCGCCACAAAAAGTAGGAGCATCATGAGCGTCTATTGGAACTCCCGCGTGCGCGCCCTCGACCCCTACGTTCCCGGCGAGCAGCCTCGCGACCGCAAGTACATCAAGCTGAACACGAACGAGAATCCCTATCCGCCCTCGCCTCTGACCCTCGATGCGATCCGGGCAGCGGCCTCAGATTCCCTTCGACTGTACCCCGACCCGACCTGCCTGGAACTCCGGCGCGTCATCGCCGAGCGCTACGGCACCACCGTCGAGCGGGTCTTCGTCGGCAACGGCTCGGACGAGATCCTCGCCTTCGCCTTCGGCGCCTTCTTCGGCCACGGGGCCGGTGGCGAAGGTGCTGGTGGCGATGGGGCCAGAGTCGCCGCGCCCCTGCTTTTCCCCGACGTGACCTACAGCTTCTATCCGGTCTACGCCGGCCTCTGGGATATTCCTTTCAGGGCCGTCCCCCTCGCCGACGATTTCTCGATCCGGGTCGCCGACTATCTCGGCGCCTCGGGCGGCGTCGTACTCTCCAATCCGAATGCGCCCACCGGCCGGGCTCTGGCCCTCCCGGAAATTCTGGAAGTGGTCCGGGCCCAGCGCGCGGCCGACAAAGTGGTGCTGGTGGACGAAGCCTACGTGGATTTCGGCGCCGAATCGGCCGTGGCTTCGGTCGCCGACTATCCGAATCTCCTCGTGGTCCACACCCTTTCCAAGTCCCGCTCCCTCGCGGGCCTCCGTGTCGGTTTCGCGATCGGACAGGAGGACCTGATCGAAGGCTTGCGCCGGGTCAAGGATTCCTTGAACTCCTACACCGTGGATCGCTGCGCGCTCGCGGGGGCTACCGCCGCCGTCGCCGATTCAGCCTACTACGAGGCGAACAACGCGCGCGTGGCCGCAACCCGGGAGCGGACGGCGGCCGCCCTCGCCGCCCTCGGTTTCCAGGGACCGCCCTCCAAAGCTAACTTCCTCTTCGTCCGCCATCCCGGGTTCCGGGGCGATGCTCTCTTCAAGGGCCTGCGCGAAGCCGGCATCCTGGTCCGGCATTTCAGGAAACCGCGCATCGAAGAATACCTGCGCATCAGCGTCGGAACCGACGCCGAGATGGACGCGCTCGTCTCGGCCTGCGCACGGCTGACGGGGAGAGGGTAACCCGCATGCGAATCATCGACGCGGCAGCCTGGATGGAGACGGAATCCAGGCCGGGGTCAGAGGTTGTTGGAGCCGTCGGGGGGTCAGAGGCCGGAGGAGCCGCCGAGGGACTGGGGTCAGAGGCCGCGGTCGACACCTCCGTCCGCGCGACGATCGAGGCGGTCCGCGCCGAGGGCGATGCGGCGGTGCGCCGCTACGCCTCCAAATTCGACCGTTCCTCCCCCGAGAACCTGGAAGTGCCGCACGATGTCCTCGCCGGTGCCCTCTCGGAGCTGCGGAACGGCGAAGGCGACCTCGTCCGGGCCCTGGAATACGCAAAGGGCAACATCGAGCGTTTTGCCCGCGCCCAGCGCGAACAGCTTGCAGACTTCGAATTCGAAATGGCGCCGGGGCTTTTCACGGGTCAAAGGGTGATCCCGGTACGCCGTGCCGCCGTATATGTACCCTCCGGCCGCTTTCCCCTCATCTCCTCGGTGCTCATGGGCGTCGTTACCGCAAAGGCCGCAGGAGTCGAGGAGGTCGTCGTGGCCTCGCCGCCGCTGGAGGACGGTCTGCCCGACCGGCGTATCCTTGCCGCGGCTTCACTCGCGGGCGCGGACCGCGTCTACGCGATGGGCGGCGCCCAGGCCATCGCGGCTCTGTCCCTCGGCACGGAATCCGTCGGCCGGGCGGACGTGGTCGTCGGTCCTGGCAACAAATACGTCGCGTCCGCCAAGAAACAGCTTTTCGGGGAAGTCGGCATCGATTTCGTCGCCGGTCCCACCGACGTGCTCGTGATCGCCGACGCGGCCGCTGATCCGGACCTGGTCGCCGCCGATCTGCTGGCCCAAGCCGAACACGATCCGGACGCCCGCGCCCGCGCCCTCGTCCCGAGCAGGCTCTTCGCGCAATCGGTTTCCTCCGCGGTCGACCGACGCCTGGCCGTGCTCTCCACCGCGGCGACCGCGCGCGTTTCCCTGGATGCGGGCGGCGTCCTCCTTGTCTATGCGACGATCGAAGAGGCGGTACGCACCGCCGACCGCATAGCCCCCGAACACCTCGAACTCCACCTCGCCGATGCCGGGGCTCTGGCCCCCGCATTCCGCAACTTCGGCTCCCTCTTCATCGGCTCCCGCGCCGCCGAGGCGTTCGGCGACTATTCGGCGGGCATCAACCACACCCTCCCGACCTCAGGGAGCGCCCGCTTCACCGGCGGCCTCTCCGTCCGGCATTTTCTGAAAACCGTCACGACCCTACGCGGTACCGAGGGCTCAGGCTACGATGCCGCCCGCGATGCCGCCATGCGCATCGCGCGGGCGGAAGGGCTGGCGGCCCATGAGGCGAGCGCGAAGGCGAGAACTTCCGTGACGCGACCCGGTACCGGGCAAAATTAGGCTGTTGCGGCGGACCGGCCCCGCTTTGGTATGAGCCCAGCTGCGGTATGAGCCCAGTTGCGGTGTGAGCCCCGCTCTCCGTCCGAAGCATCGGCGAAGTCCTTGGCGAATCCATGCGGTCTGCCCGTGACCCGGGAAAGGACGGAGAAGAGGATCGTTGGTCCATCCGATGCCCGGATGTTCAACGCGGCCAATGCGCTTATTGCGACGCCGACCCATGCAATCCCGGACAATGATTCTGCGGTGAATGTCCAGGCGCCCCAAGGCGCAGTCGGGATGTTGCAGGTCGTTCCGGCGCGGATTCCGGTCGACCTCCCGCCGTCCTTTTTCCTTGTTCCCTGCCTCCCGTTCTATGTATATTACCATAATAGTCATATATAGGAGGCTGTCATGGCATTCATTACCCCCGATCTTCCGTACGCTTACGACGCCCTCGAACCTTGGATCGATGAGGCGACGATGAAGGTTCACCACGACAAGCATCATGTCGCATATACGACGAACCTGAACGCCGCGGTCGAGACCACGCCGCTGGCGTCTTGGTCCGCCGAGGAGTTGGTCGCGCGGCTCGCTGAAGTGCCGGAGAATATCCGGATGGCGGTGCGCAACCATGGGGGCGGGCACTTCAACCACTCGCTCTTCTGGGAAACGCTCGGACCCAAGGCCGGCGGGAAGCCCGAAGGGCGCCTGGCTGCTGCGGTCGATGCGTCCTTCGGTTCTTTCGATGAGTTCGTGAAGCTCTTTTCCGCCGCGGCCATGAAGCGCTTCGGTTCCGGATGGGCTTGGCTGTCTGTCGCCGCGGATCGCCGGCTCGAGATCTCCAGCACCGCCAACCAGGACAGTCCCCGCTCGGAAGGCAAGAAGCCCATACTCGGCCTCGACGTCTGGGAACACGCGTACTACCTGAAGTACCAGAACCGACGAGCTGAATATGTGGATAGTTTTTACCATGTGATCGATTGGAAGAAGGTCGGTTCCCTGTACGAGTCGGCTTTATAGATCGAAGCCGCGCAAACCTCTGGCCCCGTGAGGAAACAACCTCCTCAACCGCGCGGGAAAAGCGGTCGATATAGAAAGGCAGGCTTTTCCTGGAGGATCCGCGATGGCTAGAACCACGGGGCGCAATACGCGCACGGACAGAAGAATTTCCTTAAGCGCTTCGACCCCTTCCGCCTCCCTGGCGGTTCGCTCCGTCCGCACGGACGCCGAGAATCGGGCGGGAGTCGGCGACTATATACGCATACTCGGTCGGGATCTTCATTTCGAGCCGGAAGATGCCCGGTGCGGAGTATTCTTCGTGGACGGAAGCGCCGCGCGCTCGCCCGAATACGAAGTCGTCACGAATGAGGTCGTCGTGGCCCGGGTTCCCGCCGGACTTTCCGCGGGGCCATACCTGTTGCGCTTGCGCAGATCCGGCGGCGAGGGCGGCTATCACGAACTGGGAGCGTCGTCGGTTTTCATCGTCGAATAGGAGACGTCGCAGTTCTGGGCGGTACCTCTTTCGCCGTCCAGACCGCCTCAGGTGTCGATCATGTTGGAGAAATCATGTTCGACTCCCAGCTCGTCGAGGATTTGGGAGACCTGTCCCCTATGGTGGGTCTGGTGGTTGAAAACATGGTTCAGGACGTCGCGGAAGACATAGCGGTGCGGCGTGCCGTGCGAATCGGAATAGGCGAGGATGTCGCCGAAACGGCCGGTATCGGCCTCGGCGACGAAATCCCCGAGTAGGCTGTCCACGACCTTCCGTTCCTGCGAGAGCTCTTCGAGCGTCCGGAATTCGATCCTCGTCCAGGTATGCCCATCGGGTAGCAGCCGCGGGTGGGCCAGACACCCCGCATATCCGAACACTTCCCGAAACCGACGCATCCAGTTGATGTCGCACATAAGCAGATGCCCCATGATGCCGCGTATCGAACCGAAATGTGATCCGCGTCCAGCGCCGAACTCCCCGTCGCTCAAGCTCGTGAAGAGCCCGATGAGAGTTTCGTTGCATGTCCGGTTGTAGCGGGCGAGGATGGAGAAATGGCGGCGGTCATAATCTGTTTCCATCGAATGAGTATGCGCCGCCGCCGCTTTCTAGTGAAGGGGCCAGAGGCTTTGTGGTATCATGCTCCCATGGAAGGTCACCGCATAGCCCGGCGGGAAGCGGGTTTTATCGTCTATCCCGTCATCTCCCGACGTTCGGGCGGTCTTTCAGTCGGCATCAATCTTTTTCCGGACCGCAAAGTGTGCTCCTTCGACTGCCCCTACTGCGAAGTATTTCCGTTCGAAAGCGATCATTCGTTCACTGTCGGAGCAATGGAACGAGAGCTCCGGCTGGAACTCGCCGACGCGGCCGAGGACGGCTTCGAGGTCAAGGATCTCTGCTTTTCGGGAAACGGCGAGCCGACCCTGTCCCCCGACTTCTTTCCGGCGCTCGAAGCGGCCACCCGCGTGCGCGATGTGTCCGTGCCCGGCGCTTCCCTGGTGCTGATCACGAACGGAACGACCCTGCTCGATCCCGGGATCGAGCGAGGCTTGCGTCTCGCTGCTTCGGGCGGGGGCCAGAGGCTGGATATCTGGCTGAAGCTGGACGCGGGAACCGAGGCCTGGTATCGCAGAATCGATCGCGCCTCTGTCCCCTTCGCGGCGCTCATGGACGCGTTCGGACGCTTCGCGGCCACCGCTCCGTTTACCCTGCAGACGATGGTTTGCGCGGTCGGCGGCGAAGCGCCTCCGGCTGCGGAGGCCGAGGCTTTGGAGGCTACCGTGCTCCGCCTCTGCGCCGGCGGAGGCGGGCGACCGAACGTCCGGCGGGTGCAGATTTACGGGAAGGCCCGGTCCGCGCCCGAGGATCCCCTCGCCGAACCTCTGGCCCCCGCGTTTCTGGAAGCGCGCGCCGCATCCTTGCGGGAGGCGCTCCGGCGTGCCGGCTACGACGTCCCCGTGTCCGTATTCCCCTGATCCCGCGGTCCGCACCGGTGCGGGACTGTGCTCGCGCCGCGGATTTCGTTATCCTTGGCCATGGAGGAACGCATGGGATCGATTTGTTTCCATAACGGCACGGTCCTCACCGGCTTCTCCGCGATGGAGAAGTGCGCCGTGCTCGTCGAAGGCGGGCTCATCTCGGACGTGTTCTCTGAGAAGCGCTTCGAGGGGAAGCGTTTTTCTTCCGATTTCCGCATCGTCGATGTCGGCGGCAGCTACATAGCTCCCGGTTTGGTCGATACCCACATCCACGGCTTCGGGGGCTTCGGCACCGACGATGCTTCGACCGAATCCGTGGTGGAAATGTCGCGTTTGCTGGCAGGCTACGGAGTCACCGCGTTCAACCCCACCCTTTACCCCGCTGAACCGAAAGCGCTGCTGGAGGTCGTCCGGAAGGTTTCGGCCGCTATCGGAAAGGAATCGGGTGCTCGCATCATGGGGCTACACCTGGAAGGGCCCTTCCTCTCGGCGGCCCGGCTCGGCGTCCAGAAATCGGACACGCTGAGCCCCGTGGACATCAACTTCATGGACGCCCTTGTCGAGGCTTCAGGCGGCAGGATCGTGAACATGACGGTGGCGCCCGAGCTGAAGGGTATGCGCGAACTGGCACTGTATTGCATCAAGAAAGGCATAGTACTCCAAGCCGGACATACGGACGCGAATTACGACAATATGGTCGAAGGAATGCAGGTCGGCATACTCCATGCCACACATCTGTTCAACGCGATGAGCAAACTGGACCACAGGAATCCGAACGCGGTCGGTGCGGTGCTCATCCATCCGGAGATGTCCTGCGAAATCATCGCGGACGGTTTCCACGTACACCCGGATTTGATGAAGTTGATCAGGCGCGACAAGCCTATCGACAAGATAGTGCTGGTGACCGACAGCCTCAAGCCGACCGAGCAGGCCGTAGGGCCGCTCTTCGCCAACGGGGAAGAAGTCGTCCTGCACGACGGCGTGTTCCACCGAAAAATTGACGATGTCATCGCGGGCTCCTGCCTCACGATGATGCGGGGCGTGCGGAACCTCGTTTCCTACGGCTTCTCGGTCGAGGACGCGGTGAAGACCGCGAGTTCCAATCCGGCCAGGGTCATGCGTTTTTCAAGGAAAGGCACGATAGTCCCCGGCAACGATGCGGACCTTGTGGTCTTCGACAGGGACTTCCGCCCGCTTGCCGTCGTCGTAGCCGGCGAGCTCAAATTGAACGAATTCTAGGAGTATTCATGCGCCTCATCGTACGTCCCGACTACGACGCCGTTGTCTTGTGGGCCGCGAACCACATCGTCCGCCGCATCGGGGAATTCTCGCCGACCGCCGGCCGTCCCTTCGTGCTGGGGCTACCCACCGGTTCCAGCCCCCTCGGCGTCTATCGCGAGCTGATACGCCTGTGCGCCGAAGGACGGGTCTCTTTCGCGGACGTCGTCACCTTCAACATGGACGAGTACGTCGGCCTGGACGCGGAGCATCCGCAGAGCTATCACCGATTCATGTGGGACAACTTCTTCTCCCGCGTGGATATAAAAAAAGAAAACGTGAACATCCTTGACGGGATGGCCAAGGACCCCGACCTGGAATGCGCTTCGTACGAAGAGCGCATCGCACGCTTCGGCGGGATCGATCTATTCCTCGGGGGGGTGGGACCCGACGGACACATAGCCTTCAACGAGCCGGGCTCCTCCCTCGCTTCCCGCACGAGAATGAAGACCCTTACCACCGACACCAAGATAGCGAATTCGCGCTTCTTCGGAGGGGACGTTGCAAAAGTCCCTTCGACCGCGCTGACCGTCGGCGTGGGCACGATCACTGACGCCCGGGAAGTGCTCATAGTGGCAGGCGGCCACGCGAAGGCGCGCGCCCTCCAGGCCGCGGTGGAGGGCGGGGTCAACCACATGTGGACTCTTTCCTGTCTCCAGCTGCACCAGCGCGCCGTCATCGTCTGCGACGAAGCCGCCACCGACGAACTGAAGGTCGGCACCGTGCGCTATTTCAAGGATATCGAGAAGGATGATCCGGAGAGCCTCCGGTAGCGGACGGCGCCGCCGCCGGAGCCGCCGGAGCCGCCGCCGCGGGCGCCGCCGCCGGAGCCGCCGCCGCGGGCGCCGCCGCCGCGGGCGCCGCCGCCGGAGCCATCGCTGGCGGCAGCGCCAGAGCTGCCGGCGCCAGAGCCGCCGCCAGCGCCCGCTCCGCATTCTTCCGGATCGCCGCGGCTCCCAGCCAGGCCATCCCCATCGCGCTCCCGCGGAAAAGCTTCCGGATTTCCTCGTCGGAAGCGGCGACCAGGTCCCGCGCATCGAACGCGGGCGGAAGTGCCCCCCGTTCGGTAGCGGTCCCCGGAATGGGCCTGTGGTTGTAAGGGCATACGTCCTGGCAAACGGAACAACCGTACAGCCTCTGGCCCCATCGCACGACGACTTCCGCTGAAGGCTCGCCGTTTCCCGATGCGTACCACTGGATGCAGCGCGAACGGTCGAAGGAATCCTCCGGTGCCAGAGCCCCTGTCGGGCAGGCATCGACGCAGGCGGTACAGGATCCGCAGACTGATCGTCCCAACGGCTTGTCCGCCTGGACAGGAAAGGGAAGGGAAAGGGCGGCGAGCACCACGAGGGAGCCAGCTTCGGGGGTGATGATCAGCGAATTCCGGCCGGCGGCGCCGATTCCGGCGGCGAGGGCCAGAGGTTTTTCCGGTACGGACGAATTGCAGAGGATGCGGTAATCGCCTTTCGATCCGCCGAAGCGAAGCCGGAGCTCCGCAACGACGGCTTTGAGCCTGGCGACCGCTTCGGCGTAGTAATTCCGTCGCGCGAACGCGGCGATGCGCGCGGGACAGGCCGGTTCCGCGGACGGCTCCGTCGCCCGCGGAAGGCGGGCGTCCGGATCGTCGTTGCCGTAGGGGAGGGCTACGACAAGGAAAGCGGTCGCAGTCCCCCGGGCCGCCAGGAAGCGCGCCCGGGAAAAGCCCGACGCCATCGCGAGCGTACGTATGGCCCCGGTCTGCTCTGCGGCGCGCTCTTCCCCTCCTTCCTCCGCTTCCTCCTCGATTCCCGCCATGCGCTTGATTTATGCACGTTCGGCAACATTTTTCCAGTATTTCGCTTCCGGCGTCCGGCTCTGTCCCCGTTCGCAGTTGACGGCTTCATCTATTTCTCGATACTTTACGGAGAGCGGAACCATATACCGAGGTAACGATGCCCGTGGCTATCCTGGAACGAGTGTTGTCCCTGTTCTCGGGTGCCGGTGACCCGGAAGCCGAGAAAAGAAAACTCCTCAAGCAGATCGTCAAGGAATTGGCCAAGCATAAATATAAATTCTACCGGCCCCGGGGCGAGGACGCCCTTCCCCCATTGGCGAAATTTTTCTATGATTTATACAGGGTGGTGGCCCCTGCGCAGGTTTTCCTCCAGAACGCGGAAAATTCGGCTCAGCTCAAGTCGATCGTCATAGATTCTTTCCTCGACAAAAACCTCCTGGAGCTTCAAGACCGGCTTTCGGACGATACGATCAGGGAGCGGGCCAAGACGACTCCGACCAAGGAGCTTTCCCAGCAATTGAAAGACGAGCTGGTCAATTATTTCTCAGGCTTCGATGGGGACCGGGTCAGGGCCATCGATTCCTGCTATAATTCGATCCTCGCCTTCACGCGCTTCGTGAACTTCGACTATTTCTTCCTTCTGAAAAAATATGATTCGAATCTTTCGGAACGGAATTTTACCTACATCCCGAAATTCGAGTCTATCCGCGCGGAATATGTCGGCGAAGACCTCAAGGATTTTCTCGAGGTCCTGCTCGCGCTCGATTTTGAGCAGGATTGGAAACCGGTCTTCAATGCCCTCCGCGCGTACAAGGGCGTCGAAGTGGTTGCTGCCGACCAGTGGTCCAAGTCCGTCTCGGTGCTCCGTGACGTCAGGCGATCGCTCATCCTGGAGCTCATCGTCCGCCATATCGACAAGAATCCCAACTGGAAGGCGCCAGTGAACCGTTCGGAGGAGCGGATAGTCGATCCCTATCTGCAGAAGCTGAAAACCCAGACCGAAGTCGCGGTCCAGCGGATACTCCAGGAGAAGCGCAACTCAAAGATCGAAGAACTCGCCGTCGCCGTCTTCGGAACTTCCTCGGTCTCCCGGCTCAAGAATTATACCGATAAGGCGAATATCACCTTTTCCAGGAAGATGCTCGGCGGCTATACCAACGTCCAGGGCCTCAACTACCTCAAGGCCTTCCTGCTGGACTTCTTCAAGAAGGACATACGCGAACTCGTGGACCTGTTCCTGATCCGGGGTCAGTGGTCCACGAACATGCTTTCCCAGCAGCTTTCCGAAGGATTCCACGAGTTGATGGAAATTTCCGAAAAACTCATCGCTTTCGACGAATCCCTGGCGGACGACGGAGACCTAGGCGGACGCCTTCGCACTTCTTTGGCGAAGGCCGACCGCGACAAGGATCAGCTCAAGCATCTCCGCATCCTGCTGAAGGGAGTCAACGATGACGCCCAGCGCTTGGTGAACGGGAGCGCCCAGGCGCTCATCGCGGTCGGGAAGAATCTGAAGAGCCTGCTCGAAGATTACCAGCGTATTCCTCACGAGCTCCTCATCAACTGGAAGGAACTCGAACTCGCATCCGAGCATTCCATCGATGAGCGGGT
>DPXI01000004.1:0-114522 GCA_003527485.1 Treponema sp.
GCCGGACTCGCGGTCGCGATAGGCACGTCACTGTACTTCGAGAAAAGCAAGCTCCACCTGGCGCTCACGGCGATCCGGAACAACGAGACGAGCGCGCGTTCGAGCGGGGTCGACATCTTCAGGTACCTGCTCATCGCGTTCGTCGCGAGNNGGGCCGATGCTGGGCGCCATCCTGCTCGGATTGGCCGCGGAATGGCTGAAACTGCAGATACCCTACGGCCACCTCGTGGTCTACGGGATCATCATCATCATCGTCATATTGTTCATGCCCAAGGGCCTGTACGGCCTCGCTCGGGGAGGGAGGAAGAGCTCATGACCACGCTGAAGACCGAAGGGCTCACCAAGCGCTTCCAAGGCCTCGTCGCCGTGAACGACGTTTCCTTTTCCATGGCCGCCGGGGAGATACTCGGCATCATAGGACCGAACGGGGCGGGGAAGACCACCTTCATCCACCTCGTTTCGGGCATCATCCTGCCCACTTCCGGGCGGGTCGAGTTCAAGGGGCAGGACATCACCTGGATGCCGGCCCACCGGCGGGCGCGGCTCGGCATAGCGCGTACCTACCAGCTCATACATCCCCTTGAAAACCTCAACCTTATTGAAAATGTTATGATCGGCGGCGTTTTCGCCCGGGGCCTGAGCCTTTCCGCCGCCCGCAGGCGCTCCGCCGAACTCTGCGCGGCCCTCGGCCTGGAGGATCTGGAACGCGAGACATCGCGCCTCACCATACTCGAAGTGAAAAAAATGGAGATCGCCCGCGCTCTGGCCAACGAACCGGAAGTCCTGTTCCTGGACGAGGTCATGGCGGGCCTGAACTCCGACGAGACGAAACACCTTATCGGCGTCGTCAAATCCATCGCGAAGGAGCGCGGCATGGCGGTCGGCGTCGTCGAGCACGTGATGGGCGTCATACGCGAACTCACCCAGCGCGTCATCGTGCTGGAGGCCGGCGAACTCATCGCCGAAGGACCTTACGAACAAGTATCCAAAAATCCCCGGGTCATCGAGGCCTACCTCGGAGGCGCGGCATGATCCTGGAAGTGAAGAAACTGGAGACGGGCTACGGCAAGCTCGGCGTTCTCCGTGCCGTGGACCTCTCCGTCGGCAAGGAGTCGGTCGGCCTGTTCGGCCCGAACGGCGCCGGCAAGACCACCCTCATAAATGCGGTGATGGGCATGGTGGAACCCTGGGCCGGTTCCATATTCTTCGACGGGAAAGAAATCGGGGGAAGCAGGACCCACCTGGTCGCCCGCGCCGGCATCGCGCTCGTGCCCCAGGAGCGCGAACTCTTTCCCGGCATGAGCGTCGCCGACAATCTCGCCCTCGGGGCAGCCTACGTGCCGAGGGCCAAGGGCATCGAGAAACGCCAGCTGGACATGGTCCTCCAGTTGTTTCCCATCCTGAAGGAACGATTCAGCCAGCTGGTGGGGACCATGTCGGGCGGCCAGCAGCGCATGGTGGCGATAGGCCGCGCCCTCATGGCCAACCCCGTCCTGCTGATCCTGGACGAGCCCTCCCTGGGGCTTCAGCCGTCCATTGTCGCCGAGGTTTTCGAACGGCTCGCCTTACTGAAGAAGGAGTTCTCCATCCTCGTGACCGAACAGAACGTGCGCGAGAGCCTGAAGGCCATCGACCGCGGCTATGTGCTGGAGAACGGGGCCGTTGCGCTGGAAGACACGGCCGAAGGACTGGCGAAGAACCCGCACGTCCTTTCCGCCTACCTCGGTATTTAGCCATGGAGAAGATCGAAACCGGAGGAGCCGGGATCGCGTACGAGTTGCGGGGACAGCTGCGGGGACAGAGGCCGGTCGTGGCGCTCCTGAACGGGATAGCCATGTCGATCGCGCATTGGAATCCCGTGGCCGATGCCTTGGCAGCCGCGGGATTCAGCGTCCTGCTCCATGACATGCGCGGCCAGCTTCTCTCGGACAAGCCGGACGAAGCGTATTCCCTGGAGCTGCATGCCCGCGATCTCGCGGCGCTGCTGGACGCACTCGGCCTGCGCTCTACGGCGATGGTCGGCACTTCCTACGGGGCGGAAGTCGGCCTCACGTTCGCCAGGGACTTCCCGGATCGCTGCGAAGCGCTCGTCCTGGTGGACGGCGTGAGCGAAACCGACGGCGTCCTCCGCGCGGCGGCGGAATCCTGGAAGCGCGCCGCTCTCGCCGATCCGCGCTTGTTCTACCGCGTGATCCTTCCCTGGAACTATTCGTCCTCCTGGCTCGAAGCGAACGAGGCGCTGATCGCAAAACGCGAAGCTGCGATGCCGGACTTGCCGCGCGCGTACTTCGAAGCCTTCGCCCGCCTCTGCGACGCCTTCCTCAAGGTGGATCTGACCAAGGACCTCCCGTCCATCCTCGCGCCCACCCTCGTCGTCGTTGCGGGGAAGGACATCCTGAAGCACCGCGCCTTCGCCCGCATCATGGCAGACGGCATCCCGGGGGCCCGGTACGTTGAAATTCCGGACTCGGGGCACGCCGTGGTCATCGAAAAACCGGCGGAGGTTGCGGCACTTGCCATCGAATTCCTAGAAAAGACAGGACCGCACGCCCCGAATGAATAAGAATGCGGAGGAATCGTCCGTGATCGAATCCACGTTGCTCGTCAACGGCATCCTTCTCTTTTATGTCGCGGCGGGATCGGGAATACCCGTGTTGTACCTCCATGGCAATCTCGGATCCAGCCTTTGGTATTCGCGGGTCATGGATTTGGCGGGGTGCCGGACGGTAGCCGTCGAATTGCCGAATTTCGGGCGGTCGGAGCCGATGCCGGGAGAAGTCGACCTGGACCGATACGCCGACTTCCTTGCGGCTTTCATCGAGGAAGCGGACCTGGACCGGCCCGTCCTGGTGGCGCATTCCCTGGGCGGAGCCGTCGCCCAGTCACTTGCCGCCCGCCGGCCAGAACTGATACGCAGCCTGGTGCTCGTGGATTCGGCCCCGCCGTCGGGTCTCCGGACCCCCGAAGAGCGCTACCCGGCCATAGAGTTGATGAGGACGGACAAAGGTATACTCGCTTCGGCGCTGAGGACGGTCGTGCCATTTCTCTCCGACGAGGCCTTCTTCGCTTCCCTCGTTATGGACGCGCAAAAGATGGCCGGGCCCGCATGGATCGGAAATGCCCGCGCTCTTTCCGGTTTCGATTATTCGCTCAATCTCGGCGCATTCGACAAGAGCGTGCTCGTGCTCCGGGGCAATAGGGACCGTATCGTCACGGAAGCGATGGCGCGGGAGACCGCCGCGGCCTTCCCCCGCGCCCGTCTTGAGATCCTCGAGGATGTCGGCCATTCACCCATGGTGGAGGATCCGGCGCGCTTCAAGGAAATCCTTTCAAGCTTTATCGCGGAATGAGGGCGGCGCCGAGCTTGGCGCAGCGGCGCTCGGCGCGGCTGTGCTCGGCGCCGCGTCAGCCGGATGCGGACAAAGGCTCTTTGAATAGCATCCCAAACTGAACTATAATGAAGGGGGGAGAAAACTCGAATGCCGCTTATATCAAGTTTCTATGGCATATTGATTTACATGTTCAAAGAATTGAACAGCCCGCCCAAGAAGCCACATATCCACGCTATTTTTGCCGGAGAAAAATTTTCTATCGGCTTTGACGGCGAAATACTTGCGGGGAGTCTGCCAAGGAAGCAACAGAAATTAGTGGAAGCTTGGGTCGCTTTGCACGAGGATGAGTTGAACGCTTCGTGATAGCCCTGAATGAAAATAATGAAGTTCTAAAAATACGAGGGCTCGAATGACGCGGGTTTCAAGTCCAAGTCCGGTTTTCGTAAAAGCCCTGGAGAACTATCGATTGTTTTTGCGTTTTGACAATCAGGAGGAACGGATTTTCGACGTAACTCCTTACTTAAAAGATACTTTTTTTGCGTCACTTGCAAATCCGGTCATTTTCAACACGGTAAAGACGAACGGACTAACTGTAGAATGGATGGGAAACATCGATATCTGCCCGGATGAATTATACGAGAATAGCAAGCCTTTATAAGATCACCCAGCCTCGTTGACACCGAATCTGCTACCGACGGCGGGCTCGTCATGTCCGACGTCGTGCCGTCGTGCCGGCACGTCTGCTCCTTCAGCCGTTCACGACTGTGCCGGATACCGAATACCCCGCATCGATGACGGCCGCGCCGAGGACGGCGTGGTGGAGGGCCTCGCCCTCCACCACGTGGATCTTCTTCAGAAGATCTACGTCCACACTCTTCACGCCCGCGACATCCTGGAGCGCGGTTGTCACGTACATCACGCAATGGCCGCAACTCATTCATTCGATAGTCAGAAGCTTCTTCACGTTATTACCTCCCCTCTCTCTTCACGTTATTTGGATGGCTGGAAACGCTTCAGGCGAAGCGCGTTCGTCAGCACGGAAACCGAACTCATGCACATCGCCGTCGCGGCGATGATGGGATTCAGGAGCGGACCTCCGAAGACGTACAGGAGGCCCGCCGCCACCGGGATGCCGAGCAGGTTGAAACCGAAGGCCCAGAACAGGTTCTGCATGCACCGTATGGAATTCCGCCTGTGCGACCGGAGGGCCGTGGCTCCGGTGGAGCTGGCCCTCCCCTTCCTTGAGGATGTCGGCCATTCGCCCATGGTGGAGAATCCGGCACGCTTCAAGGAAATACTTTCGCGCTTCATCGCGGAATGAGGACGGCGCCGAGCTTGGCGCAGCGGCGTTCGGCGCGGCTGTGCTCGGCGCGGCGGCGCTCGACAAGGCGCCAATCGGTCGCGGTAAGAGGACGAGCTGCTGCTGAGACGGGATTTTCCATGTTCATCCCCGTTCGTGCGGTCGAGGACGGTTCGTGGTTGCTTGATATATTTCCATAATGCACTATATTTAGTGCATTATGGAAATGAAAACGCGGACTACCTATCTGGATTTTTTCAATGCATTCAGAAAGTTAGGATGTTTTTCCACAAATCAAATCCGCCTATGGAATGGGGATTTTGACCGTAATAATCTTGGTCGCTGGGTAGATGAAGGCAAACTCATCCGCCTACGCCAGGGATACTATGCGTTTCCCGATAGCAAAGGGGAAATTGACGCTCCTTTCAGTTTCGCCGGAAAAATATATCCGCCGTCATACATCAGCCTCCATTCCGCGCTCTCTTTTTATGGAATGATTCCGGAAGGGATAGTACAGATTACCAGTGTCACCGCAAGGAAAACCGCTTACTTTGAGAATGAGTTCGGTCAGTTCTCCTACCATTCGGTAAAACCGGAACTCATGTTCGGATATACGAAGGATATCTCGCGGATAAATCCTTATCTTTCCATTTACCTCGCATTCCCTGAAAAAGCCCTGCTGGATCTGCTTTATCTTTTCCCGCAATATCAAAGCGAAAATGATTTGCGGGAACTGCGGCTTGATGTTGATTTTATGCAGGAGGAATTCGATAGGGCGCGTTCGGAAGGGTATGTAACCAGGTTCCGTTCAAAGAGTTTGGAGAAAAGAATGGGCTTGCTTCTGAAAGGAGTTTTACGATGATCGACATGAATTTCATCAAGGATTTCTTTCCGATTCAGATTCGGGATAATCCGGAACTCCGAATACATATGCTCAAGGAATACATCCAATGCCAAATTCTGGAATTCATCAGTAATTCCCCTTTTTCGAAAAAGATGGCTTTTATCGGAGGAACATATCTTCGATTGGCGAAGCATATCCAAAGATTTTCCGAGGATATAGACTTCGATTGCAAAAATATGTCCCAGGCAGAATTCATTGCCATGACGGATTCCATTTTGCGGTTTCTTGAGAACAGCGGTTACCATGCGGTCCTTAAAGAAAGGGAGCACGACAATTTGAGCGCATTTAGGAGAAGCATATATTTCCCTGAACTTCTTTTTTCTTTGGGATTAAGCGGTTATCGCAATGCCCGATTTCTCATCAAAGTGGAAATGCAGGACCAAGGGATCATTTACGACCCGGTTCTTGCTTTTATACAATGTTGTGGTTTCTATTTTCCGATACCGGCCCCTCCGGATGATATCCTATGCTCAATGAAATTATCCGCATTGCTCAACAGAGGAAAAGGAAGGGATTTCTATGATGCGATGTTCCTTTTGGCACAGAATAAACCGAATTATGGATACCTTACCGGAAAACTGAATATTCATAACGAGGATGAATTGAAAGAAGCAATTCTTGATTTCCTTCCAAAAATCAATCTGGCGGAAAAACAAAAAGATTTCGAACACTTATTGATTTCGCAAGAGGACAGCAGGAAAATACTCCATTTCCCGTCATTCATCGCAAGCCTCTGACTAAAAATCAAAGACATCCTCTCGCCCGTTCAGGGCGAGAGGATGCGCACAGGGGAAGCCGTTTCCGCCGCCACCGCAGCGGCTACCGCAGCCGGCGCAGCGGCCACCGCCGCAGCCGCCGCGGCCGCCGCGCCAGCTCCCTTAGCCGTTCACGACTATGCTGGATACCGAATACCCCGCATCGATGACGGCCGCGCCGAGCGCGGCGTCGTTGAGGGCCTCGCCCTCCACAACGGCGCTTTTCTTCTGAAGATTCACGTCCACGCTCTTCACGCCCGCGACATCCTGCAGCGCGGTTTTGACGTGCATCACGCAATGGCCGCAACTCATTCCTTCGATAGTCAGAAGCTTCTTCACGATACTACCTCCCCTCTCTCTTCACGTTATTTGGATGGCTGGAAACGCTTCAGGCGAAGCGCGTTCGTCAGCACGGAAACCGAACTCATGGACATCGCCGCCGCGGCGATGATGGGATTCAGGAGCGGACCTCCGAAGACGTACAGGAGGCCCGCCGCCACCGGGATGCCGAGCACGTTGTAGCCGAAGGCCCAGAATAGGTTCTGCTTGATATTCCTGATGACGCTTTTGGACAGCTTGATCGCCGTCGGCACGTCCATCAGGTCGCTGCGCATCAGCACGATGTCGGCGCTTTCCATGGCCACGTCCGTGCCGGATCCCACCGCGATGCCGATGTCGGCCTGGGCCAGGGCCGGCGCGTCGTTGATGCCGTCGCCCACCATGGCCACCTTGCGCCCCTCGGCCTGCAGCTTCTTCACTTCCCCCGCCTTGTCCTGGGGCAGCACCTCGGCCAGCACCCGGTCGATGCCGACCAAGCGCGCCACGGCCTCCGCGGTGCGCCGGTTGTCGCCCGTGATCATTGCGACCTGCAATCCCAGGCGCTGCAGGGCCGCGACGGCGCGGGCGCTGGAAGCCTTGACCGGATCGGCCACGGCGACGAGTCCCGCATAGGCGCCGTCCACGGCTATGTGCATGGCCGTCCTGCCCAGCCCCGAAAGCTCGTGGGCCTTTCCCGAGCCTGCCTCGAAGTCCGCGTTGCGCGGCACGCCGTTTGCGGCCAGATGCTTCTCGTTCCCGAGCAGCACGCGCCGTCCGTCCACCGTAGCTGAAATGCCGAAACCGGGGACGGCGAGGAAATCGGTCGCGACGCTCACGGCCGCGCCCCGCTCCTCGGCCGCCCGCACGATGGCTTCTCCCAGGGGATGCTCGGAGCCCTTCTCCGCCGATGCGGCCAGGGACAGGATGTCCAGCTCGGTGAAGCCGGCGGCTGCGCCGCCAGCGCCGCCGCCGACGCCGGAGCCGCCGGCACCTGCCACCGCGGAGACGTCGGTCACCGCGGGGCGCCCCTCGGTGAGGGTACCGGTCTTGTCGAAGACGATCGTGTCGATCTTGTGGGCAGTCTCCAGCGCGGCTCCCGACTTGATCAGCACTCCGTGCTCCGCGCCCTTGCCGGTTCCGACCATGATCGCCGTCGGCGTGGCCAAACCAAGGGCGCAGGGACAGGCGATCGTGAGCACGGCCACGAAGACCGTGAGCGCGAATACGAGGGTGTGCCCTGCCAGGAGCCAGGCTCCTGCCGCGGCGAGGGCGATGACGAAGACCACCGGCACGAAGACGCCGGAGACTATGTCGGCCATGGCCGCGATGGGGGCCTTGGAGCCCTGTGCGTCCTCCACGAGCTTCACGATGCGGGAAAGGACGGTGTCGGCGCCCACCCGCGTGGCGCGGAAGGTTATCGAACCGTTTTTGTTGATGCTCGCGCCCACGACGGCGTCGCCCGGGTGCTTCTCCACCGGCAGGCTTTCCCCGGTCAGCATGGATTCGTCCACCGAGGTCGCCCCCGTGAGCACCTCCCCGTCCACAGGGATCTTCTCGCCGGGGCGGACCAGGATGACGTCGCCCGCTTCGACCTCTTCGATCGGAAGCTCGATCTCGATCCCTGCCTGCACCACCGTGGCGGTCTTGGGCTGAAGGCCCATGAGCTTCTTGATGGACTCCGAAGTCCGCCCCTTGGTGATAGCCTCCAGGGTTTTTCCGAGGAGGATCAGGGTGATGATGACTCCCGCGGTTTCGAAATACAGGTCTTCCACGGCGCGGAATTCGCCGCCCGCGATGCTGAATACCGAATACAGGCTGTACAGGACAGCGGCCGAGGTTCCCATCGCGATGAGCGAGTCCATGTTCGGCGCGCGGTGGAGGATGGCCCTGAAGCCGACGTAGTAGAAGCGCCAGCCCGCGGCGAGCACGGGGATCACGAGGGCGATCTCGATCAGCGCATAGCGCAGCGGATAATCCATCGCGGCCATCGAGGCGGGAAGCGGCCAGCCGAGCATCGCGCCCATCGCAATGTAGAAGAGCGGAACGGAGAAGAGGGCGGAAACGGCGAATTTGGCTTTCAGCACGCGTATCTCGCGTTCCTTGGCCAACTTGTGTTCATCGACCCTATCCGCGGCGTTCGCCGAACCGACGGCGAGCGGCGTGTAGCCTGCCCTCGTTATGGCTCCCTTGATTTCGGAAAGCCGCGTCTTGGTCGAATCGTAGCGGACCGTCGCTTTTTCGGTGGCGAAGTTGACCGAGGCCGCGCCGATGCCGGGCAGCTTGCCGACCGCCCGCTCGATGGCCTTGGCGCAGGCGGTGCAGGTCATGCCGCCGATCGGGATACTAGTTTCCTTCATCGGGGAAACGTCGTCCGCCGCCTCGTACCCGGCCTTCACGATCGCGCCCTTGATCGAGTCTACGGTCAACTTTCCGTCCTCGAATTTGACCAGGATCTTTTCCGTGGCGAAGTTGACAGCGGCCTCCTGGACCCCTTCCAGCTTCTTCACGGCCCGCTCGGAGGCCTGGGCGCAGGCCGAGCAGGTCATGCCGTTTATCTTGAGCGTGAGTGTTTGAACCATCAGATCCTCCACCCCTCCCCGGGAGGGGTCAATTCATATATAATATACCTTAGCGAATAGGTCAAGTCAGAGCCCGGACCGGACGCTCACTTCTTCCATCGGGCGAAATACGGCGCGACGCTCGCGAGGTAGGATTTGGATATGCCTATCGAATCGCCCAGATCGGTCTTGTCGGCGCCCAGGATGGGGACGGGATTGCATCCGCCCTTGATCTTCTCGATCTGGTCAAGCCGGAAACGGTTGCCGCAATTCTGGCACACGAATTCCTTTCCTTCCTGCTTGTAATAACCCCTTCCGGAAGCGTAGCAGACCTGGCAGGTATTGAGGGCGGTCCGGATCGTTCCGTCCGATGCCCTGACCGCGAATATTTCCATCCGTTTACCTTCGGCCGTATAGGGCATGAAGGTAGCGGTGGACGAAATATCCTTCTTTTTGAAGATTATTCCGTAATCGCCGCCCTTTTTGGGGGCGGCGGCTTCCGGATGGACCAGCGGCACGGAAACCGCCAGAATCAGCACCGCAAGAGTGAATCCCGATCGAAGGGAAGGGCCAAAGCGTTCGCGCATTCGTTTTCCTCCGTGATCCAGAATAACGCGTGCGTATGAACGGAATGTGAACGGGTTGAGCTATTCCTGTGCGCTCGGCAGGCTTACGGTGAAACTCGCTCCGCCCAGATCCGAATGCCCGACGGAGATGCTTCCGCCGTGGGCCTTCACGATCTCCGCCGCGATCGCGAGCCCGAGCCCGCGCCCGCCCGAATCGGAGGAGCGGGACTTGTCGACACGGTAGAACCGCTCGAAGACACGGCCGCGTTCGTCCGCCGGGATGCCGGGACCGGAATCGTCCACGCTGAAAGCGACCGAGCCTTCGAATCCGGCCTCTTCCCGAACCCGGACCGTACCGCCTTCGGGGGCGTACTTGATCGCGTTGGCGATGAGGTTGTAGACGACCTCGCCGATGCGCAGGTAATCCCCCCTGGCCAAGGGCGACAGGGCGGAAAGGTTCTCCGAGGAGAGCGCTATCCCCTTGGCCCGCGCGGAAGAGGAGAACAACGCGATCGCCTTCCGGATGGTCTCGCGTATATCCACGCCCCCCATGTCGAGGCGGAGTTCCCCCGATTCGATGATTTCCAGTTCCCGCAGGGTATCGATCAGGCGCGAAAGCCTCAGGGTTTCCTCGTGCACGGATTTCAGCGTCGCGGTATCGCACGGGAAAATGCCGTCGATCATTCCTTCGATCGTGCCCTGGATGAGGGTCACCGGGGTCCTTAGTTCGTGGGCCGAATCCGCGATGACCTGCTTTTTGGCGGCATCCAGGCGATTGAGTTCAGCGACCATCTCGTTGAAGGAAACCGAAAGCGCTGCCAACTCGTCCCGACCCCGGACGGGTACGGGCGCGGAGAGGTCGCCGGAAACCACGCTCCTGGCCGCGGCGGCGAGGAGGCCGAGCGGCCTGGTGATACGGACGGCCAGGAACAATCCCAGGAACAAGGCCAGGGAGGCGGCCGCGAGGCTTGACCAGAGGAGGGCGCGCGTGACGGATTCCAAATACCGTTCGTTGGCTCCCGAGAGCGAAGAATCTATCATGGAGCCGACGAGCGCCGTTCCTATCCTTTCGAATTCGACCATGATCGGAATGCCGTGGGAAAGGTGATCGGAGGGATGGACGGTGGAAAGGATGCGTCCCGCCGTATCGGCGACGATCACGCCGTCCGAATCGGCGACCGCTATTCTGTCCGCCATGAGGATGCGCAAGGTCGCGGTGGGTATCGCCGGGAGCGGCGTCCAGCCGCCCTCGCCGTAGATCTTCTCGTCTATCATTCGCGGGAACAAGTCGGGCAGCTCGGTCAGGAAGTCCTGAAGGCCATCCCAATTCCCTTTCTCGGCATAATAGCCGCCGACCACCTCCGCATAGACCTTCGCCTTCTCAGCGTCGCCGATGAACACCAGGTTCCGGAACATGCTCTCGGTCGAGCGGCGGACCAGGAAAAAGTTGGCTCCGGACGCGATCGCGACGACCAGGAGGAAGCTGAAGGACAGCCGGTATTTGAGCCTCACGCCCCGTCCTTCTGTTCCATGAAACGGTAGCCTATGCCCCGCACCGTCTCGATGAAGCGCGGAGCGTCGCTGTCGTCGCCCATGGCCTTGCGTATGTTCTTGATATGCGCGTCGATGGTCCGCTCGTAGCCCTCGTAGGATGATCCCGAAAAGCCTTCCAGTATTTCCAGCCTGGACCAGGCCCTGCCGGGTTCACGGATAATCAGGGCCAGGATGTCGAATTGCACGGCCGTCAGGTTCAGGGGCGTTCCGCCTATGGTCACCCTCCGCGTCCTGGCGTCCAGGCTGACGGTTCCGCGGACGATCCTGGCCGAATCCGTCCCTTCCTTCGGACCCGCGCGCCTGAGGACGGCCTTGACGCGGGCGACCAGTTCCCGGGGGCTGAATGGCTTGGAGACGTAATCGTCGGCGCCGAGTTCGAGCCCGATGATCCGGTCCATCTCGTCCGCTCGCGCGGTCAGGAAAATGATGGGAAGGTCGGACTTCTTCCGCACTTCCCGCGCCACGGACAGGCCGTCCATGCCCGGCATGTTTATGTCCAGCACGAGACAGTCGGGCTGCATCTCCCGGAAAACCGCCAGAGCCCCGTTGCCGTCGAAGGCCTGATGGACCTTGAAGCCGGAAGCCTCGAGGTACCCGACCAGCAACGCGACGATCTTGGGTTCGTCGTCCACGACGAGTACGGATTGCGGCATCAGGACCTCCCGTTATGCATCTTATTCATAATATGGTTGTATTGTGAATGCGCCATGAACGCCTGATGCTTTTTCGGGGTTTCCGGCGGAGGCCCCCTGCTATTGCGTTGATCGACCCGCCCGGAGCGATTATGATTGAAGCCAAGTACAGAATTGCCGTTTTCGGCGATATCCATAATAGCGAGGGGCGATCATGCGCAGAAGCAAGCTCGGTGTACGGACCGCGCTCCTGGCGGCGGGTATCGTGTCCGCGGCGGCGATGAAGGACGCGAGCGCCGAGCTCACCCGCACCAATCGGGACAACATCGAGGCCGTTTCAAAAGCGGCCCGGACATTTAAAACAGTATGAGCAGTCTGACCGGAAAGACCATGGGACGCCCCGGCCGCGAGGGGAACGTCCTTGTCCAATTTTCCGCTTTCATGTTCCTCGTGATCGTGACGGCCGCAAGCGTCCTTGGACTGGTGCTTTCGGATTTCGTCCGCTCCCACGTCATACGCATGCACGGATCCTTTTACGCGCTAAGCTTGTCGCCCAATTTCGATGACCTTTTGGCTACGGGAAACGGAACGGAGTTCGAAGCGTTAAAATCCGGGCTTGAAAGCGCAGGAGGACTCCCGCACGTGAAGGACCTGGCGGTCTGGGACGCGACGGGAAAACAATTGTTCGGCCCGGCCGGATTCCACGAAGGACGAACGAGGGATGATCCGCTTCCGGTCGCCCTCGGCGGATCGGTGCGCTTCGTCTACGGTACCCGCCCGCGTGCTTTTTCGTTCGGGCCGCCTCGCGGAGACCTTTTTCTTTTCCTTCCGATCAAGGACGCCGCCGGGCGGATGAAGGGCGTCATCAGCCTCAGGGAATCCGATTCGGCCCTTGCGGGGGATCTGGACGAAGCCGCCCGCACCATCGCGCTCCTGGTCGCGATCGCGGGATGCGCGATCTACGCTGCCCTCTTCCTGCTCTACTATCGTTCGTACCGACGGCAAAGGACCGCCGCGGAACGGCTCCGGCAGAGCCAGGAAAGCATCATCTTCGCCATGTCCAGTTTGTCCGGCCTCCGGGACCAGGAAACGGGAGGCCATCTTGAACGCTGCAAAGGTTACGTGCGCATCCTCGCGACGCGGCTTCAATCCGAACGGCAGTTCAGATCCTACATCAATAATGAATATATCCGTTCGCTCGCCAGCATCGCTCCCTTGCACGACATCGGCAAAGTCGGAATCGACGACGCGATCCTGCGGAAACCCGGCAAACTCACGGATGAAGAATACGAGGCCATGAAAAAACACAGCGAATTGGGCGCCGGGATCCTGGACGCCGCGCGCGAACGACTCTCCTTCCCCTCGCAGCTCGAACTCGCCGTGGAATTGACGCGCCACCATCACGAGCGATGGGACGGAAAGGGTTATCCGGACGGCTTGGCAGGGGAAGCCATTCCACTATCCGCCAGGATAATGGCCATAGCCGACGTTTACGACGCGCTCCGATCGGAGCGCTATTACAAAAAGGCGATGCCGCACGCCGAAGCGATCAAGGTTATGAAAGAATCGGCGGGAAGCCAGTTCGATCCGGGCATAGTCTCGGTATTCCTCGCCAACCATTCGGAGTTCGAAGCGATATTCATGGACGCGGCGCCATGAAGTCATTCAGGTTCAAACTCGGAATCCTACTCGCGATCGTTGCCGGAGCCTCCCTTGTATCGCAGTTCGTCTACCGGAATATCGTAGCGTCCCTGCATGAATCACTCTTCTCGTCGATCGGCGCCCTGGAGTCGGTCCATGCCGCCGAGAATCTGCACGCAGCCCTTCACGAGCTACTCACCACCGCTATCCTCGCGGGCGATTCCGGCGTTCCGGGTTTTCGTGAAGGGTACGAAGCCGTCCGCGTCAGGACGAGATCCGCTTTCGCAACGGTGACCGCGCTTATCGAGAGCGGGGATGACCGTGAGGGCCATTTCAATCCGGCATCCGAACCCGGGCGCATCGCGGAGTTGCGTAGGCTGTTCGATGATTTTTTGGATGAAATCGACAAGTCCGTCAGCGGCGTCCAGGCGGACAGGACTATCCATCTCGGCAAGGCGCGTTTCCTGTTCGACGAAATTTTCGGGCGGCACCTGAGTATCCAGCACGGTTACCACACGGCCCGGCTGGAATCCCAAAAAGCGGGCGCCGATGCGGTGAACCATAAAACGGACATATTCTTTTTTGTCCAACTCGGCATCCTCGCGCTCGCCCTTTGCGCGGCCTTCGTTTTCTCGGACAGGGTCCTCCTCCGGGGATTCCGTGCTGCCGAACGGGGCGCGTTCCTGGACGGGCTCACGGGCTTGAAGAACCGGAAATACCTTGAAGGACCCGCCGTAGCGGAGATTTCGGCCATGATCAGCGCGAACGAGCCGTTTTCCCTGATCATCGCCGATATCGATCATTTCAAGCGCCTGAACGACACCTTCGGCCATCAGGCCGGCGATGCGGCGATAAGGGAAACGGCCGAACGATTGCGGAACGGCTTGCGGAAATCGGATACGATCATCCGGTACGGCGGAGAGGAATTCCTCATGATACTGCCCGGTGCCGATAAGGCATCCGCCATTGCTACCGCAAACAAAATCAGGGAACGACTTTCGATGACGGAAATCGCCTTACCCGCCGGGGAGCGCGAAACAGTCACGGCGAGTTTCGGCCTCGTCTCCTTCCCGGAGGAGGGTATCGGAGAATACGCTACCCTCCTTAAAAAGGCGGACGAGCGGCTCTACTCCGCCAAAACCGGCGGACGGAACAGGGTGGCTGGATGAGCGGCATACGCTTCCCCACGGGCCGGAGACGCGCGGCTCGATGCGGTCCGATAGGCAGGGATGAATATCCCCGCCGAATTTGCTATCGGGCGTTGACGACCGTCAACATGCCCCCGTCCTCATGGTCGATGACATGGCAGTGGAGCATCCATTGGCCGCTTTCCGTCATGACGAAGGCCAGGTCCACGTAGCCTCCCGCGGGGACGGGGATCGTGTCCTTGAGGATCGGCTGGGCCGGGGCGACGCCGTCCACGGACAGCACCTGGAACACGGTTCCATGCAGATGAATGGGATGGTCCATCCTGTGGCCGCCGGCCGTGACGGCATCGTCGTTGAAAATCCGGAGCTTGACGAGCTCCCCTATCTTCACGTTTAGGGCTTCCGTTTCCGGAAAGGATTTCCCGTTGATCGTCCATCCTGCCATCCCCATCGCCGATGAACCCATGCTACCCATCATGTTGCCCATACCCATGCTCCCCCCCATGCCCATTTGCATCATGCCCCCCATGAGGGTAGCCACGCGCAGGACGAAATCGGGCGCTTTTTCCTGCGCCCCGGGAAGGAAACGAAGGTCCGGAGGGACGAAGGGCGACGGTACGCGGGCGACGCTTCCGTTTCCGTATACAACGGGAATCGAAATGCCCAAGTCCGGGCGATCGCTCGTTATGGAGTAGAGCGCGCCCGGTTCGCCGTCAGCGACGAACTCGGCGTCGACCCGCTCTCCCGGAGCGATGTCTATCGTATCGCTTTCGTACGGGGCCGCGAGCGCATGCCCGTCCAGGTGGGTGATCCTGAAACGGTGGCCGGAAACCTTCAGTCGGTGGATCGCGGCGGTGGACGCGTTGATGAAACGCAGTTTCCAGCGCTCTCCGCGGGTCACGGCCAGAGGCCCGATTGCCTGTCCCGTCTTTCCGTTGACGGTTTCCACATTGCCGAATCGTTCCATCTCGCCATCGGCGGTTCCGGGAAGCCTCTTTCCGCGAGCGTCCAGGTACCAATCATCGAGCACGAAGGTCCTGTCCCCCGAATAGGAAGAGTCCTCGGGAGCGAGAACGATGAGCGGCGCGTAAAGGCCGCGGTCAAGCTGGTCGAGCACGGGCCTGAAGTGCGGATGATACCAGTAGGTTCCCGTTTCGCGGGGCGTAAAGGAGTAGACGAATGTAGACCCTGGCTGGATGACTATGGCCGGTCCGTCCTGGTCGTTCGGGACGACCAGGCCATGCCAGTGTATGTTGGTGGGGACGGCCAGCTTGTTCGTCACTTCGATGCGAAGCTGGTCGCCGGGCCTGGCCGCGATCGGAATACCGGGCACGGTCCCTCCGTAGGTCCAGGCCGGAGTCTTCAAACCGGGCGCGAGTTCCCATTCGGTCTGACTTATATCGATTTTCCAGGTGCTTTCCGAAGCCGTCGCGGCACCCAGCGCGGACAGGCCGACGATCACCGTCGCCATGGATAGACTGAATCTGTTCATTGGAACCTCCTGATCAGCATCAACCCTGTGAGGATAAATGATACTGAGGGCGGTACGGATCGAGGAATCGTTCACGGAATTCGCATACAAGCTGCATGGTCCGTTCACGCAGGGTCATCGCACATGCAATTTACGGCGCGGCTATCGGATTTTCGCTCCCCTGACCCTGAGCGCATTCCCCAAAACCGACACGGAACTCAGCGCCATGGCCAATCCGGCCAGTATCGGCGTAAGGAATCCCGAGGCGGCGATAGGGATACCGATGATGTTGTACGCGAAGGCGAAGAAGAGGTTCTCCCTGATATTCCGCATGACCAGTACGCTCAAGCCCTTGGCGCGCGCGATGCCGATAAGGTCCCCTTTCACGAGGGTGATGTCGGCGCTCTCCATCGCCACGTCGGTGCCGGTCCCCATGGCGATACCCACGTCCGACTGGGCCAGAGCGGGCGCGTCGTTGATGCCGTCTCCGGCCATCGCGACGAAGGCTCCTTCGGCTTGCAGCCTTTTCACTTCAGCGAATTTGTCTTCCGGCATGCATTCCGCCCTGAAGCTGTCCAGTCCCAAGGATCCGGCGACCGCCGCCGCGGTGACCGCGTTGTCTCCGGTGAGCATGATGATCCGCACCTTGCGTTCGTGCAGCAAGCGCACCGCCTCGGGCGTGGATACCTTGATCGGATCCGTGACGCCGATGAAGCCGATCACCTTTCCGTCCTCGAGCACGAACATCACGGTATTCCCTTTGCTTTGGAGGTCGCGGACGAATTCCTCATCGTATGGAGCTGCACGGCCGGTGCTTTGCACTAGTTTGCGGTTTCCGACGGAGATTTCGCGTCCATCGATCCTGGCCTTCACGCCCATGCCCGTCAGGGATATGAAATCGCCCGCTGCTGCCAGGTTCAGGTTTTTTTCTTTCGCCGCCGAAACGATGGCCGCGGCGAGCGGGTGCTCGCTGAGCGCGTCCACCGAACCCGCCAGTCTGAGTATCTCATCATCGGCATGGCCGCCGATTCCCTTATGAAGCGTGACTTCGGGTTTCCCTAGTGTGAGCGTGCCCGTCTTGTCGACGAGGAGGGTATCCACTTTCCGCATCTGTTCGATCGCCTTCGCGTTCTTGATGAGGATGCCCGATTTCGCTCCCCTTCCCGTGCCCACCATGATGGAGACCGGCGTAGCCAGGCCGAGCGCGCAGGGGCAGGCGATGATGAGGACCGCGATGGCGTTCACGAAGCCGAGATCCCATTTGCCGAATACGATGCCCCAAACCAGGAGCGTCGCGATGGAAAGCAGCACTACCGCCTGTACGAAATAAGCGGCGACCGTATCGGCCAGGCGCTGAATGGGCGCCTTGGACCGGGAAGCCTCGTTGACCATATCGATGATTCGCGCCAGGAGCGTATCACCCCCCACCTTAAGTGCCACCATGACGAAACTTCCGTTCAGGTTGATCGTTCCCCCGGTTACGGTCGCGCCTGTGCCTTTCTCGACGGGGATCGCTTCTCCGGTGATCATCGCCTCGTCCACGACGCCGTTCCCCTCTTCCACCTCGCCGTCCACCGGTATCTTCTCTCCGGGCTTCACGCGGATACGGTCGGCGACGCGGACCTCCGCGAGCGGTATCTCGGCCTCCTTTCCGTCCCGGATCACGAGCGCCGTGGGAGGAACCAAATTGAGGAGTTCCTTGATCGCGCCATTCGTTTTCGCGTGCGCAAGGAGTTCGAGCATCTGCCCCAGGATGACCAGCGTAAGGATGACGACCGTCGCCTCGAAATACCCCGCTACGATGCCGTCGTGCCCCCTGAGCGATGCGGGAAAGATCCCGGGGAAAAAGAGGGCGACGACGCTGAAGGTCCAGGCTATGCCCGTTCCCAGCGCGATGAGGGTGAACATGTTCAGGTTCCGGCTCACGACGCTCTTTAATCCCTTGGCGAAGATGAACGAACCGAGGATGGATACCACGGGGATGGAGAGCGCGAACTGTATCATGAGATTGGTTCTCATCGGAAGCAAGGCCCCGAGCGCATCGCCGAAGCCGGGAACGAGCTCTCCCATGGAAAGAATGAAAACAGGGATGGAAAACACCGCTGCGAGTATGAATTTGAGGCGCATCACTCTATAAGCGACAAGCTCCTCGTCCTCGGCCTCCGAAGGCTTTGCGCCGAACTCTACTACCTTGACCAGATGCATGCCGCAGACGGGGCAATCGCCGGGTTCCGGATAGGTCTTTTCCCCTTCATCCCGCATTGGGCATATATAGCGGGCCCCTTTGGCGGGCTTCGCGAGGCTCAGCTCCTGGAAGGAACATTGGCAATTAGTAACGCACGAACCGTCGCAACCCTCGGTCCCGCAGATGCATCCTAGCCTCCCGGATGCCGGGCCATGATGATGCTCCTCGTCCGTTCCTCCGGACTTGCCGTGATCGTGCCCGCCGCCATGGTGCTCATGACCGTGGTGGTGGTGACCTTCCCCGGCTTCCCCGCCTTCAGTGAAAGCAATCAGCGTCATACCGCACTTCGGGCACTTTCCCGGGTTGTCGTAGGCCTTGGTTCCTTCGCACTTCATCGGACACTGGTATTTCATGATGGCCTCCAACGGCAAAGTATCATCCAGCTCGACTATTCCCGCAAATACTCAAGCAGTTCGACCGGCGATGCCTTAGGAATGGAAGCGGACCGGTGGAAATAGGCGACACACAAACCTCGCCGGATACGACGTGCTCACGCACCGATCCGGACGACAATCAGCCCAGATCCTTCAAGTCCGCGGACAGACTGAGGTACTCTTCGCGGCTCAATTCTCCGCTCACGTACCGCCTCTTCAGTATCTCCTCGGCGCTCTCCCCGCGCTCATCGTTGCGGTATCCAGGATGATTCATATCCTGCCGATAAAAGTATTGGATGAAAAAAACGACACCGGCGATGATCGCCAACCAGATAATTACCATCATGATCGAACCCCTCCATCCGGCTGCGCATAGTCCGTAAAGCCACTGCATCGGTACATCGATAATCGACCGTTAGGTTCAGGGATTAACGGTTACGAGACGGTTCGCGCGGATCGGCTGAACGCGGACCGCCGCGGGCTCCAACATCCGCTTCGCTTCGACGTAATCGCTTGCGTCCATTTCGCCCATCGCGTACCTGATGTCAAGATTTTTCCCCGCATCCAAGGCAATACCCTTGGCCGCCTTAAGAAACGCAGCCGCAACCAAACCGCCGATAACGAGAATCGAAAGAGCCGTAAAAAGTCCCATATTTATCCTCCGCAACAAAATTCTTGCACGTCGGCGTCTCCGCCCTGTACGCGGATGAATATAGTGCGAGCGCATGAAGGCAGAATGAACGGATGATGGGGATTCGGAGGGTACGATGAGCGTCTTGCGTGAACCGGCTCCGGTTCGGAGAAGAAGTCCGATTTTCCCGGGAACAGCGCTTTCCCGATCAGCTCCATCCGAAGCCTCGGGCTCCGGTATTTCGGGCAGCGCTTCTTGCGCGAATGCTTCAACCGAAGCCGTTGGCCCGGCTAGACCTTCCCCGTCCGTAACGCGGCAGGATCGACAATCGTTGCCATGAAAAGCGCCGCCAATTCTTCGAACGTCATGACGAAATCCATGAAACGCGATACGAGAGGTAGGTGTCTATTATTGTTGTATTATTGCCAGTTCGTCTTTTATGGCTTTTTCAAAAAAATTGTTAATTGACATTCTCAATTTCTTTACTGTTATCGCCACTTCTTTATGAAATTCCGGAGAAAGACGCAAATTGAATTTTCCGGAATACGGCTTTTCTGGATCAGCACCTTCAGCCTTACACCAATCGATATAATCATCGATCGATGCCCTGAATTCATTATCAATCTCATCAACAGTTTTTCCTTGGAATGAAAAAACATCACGTGTATTTACGACGTCACCATGAAATATTTTTGCATCCGAGTCGTATTCCACGATTCCGATATAACCCTTCTACTCCATCATATTTCACTCCTGCATTCTCCAGGAACTTCTTATTTGAATTGACCGCCCCTTCATCTGTTACTTTTTCCGGATGTGGCCTATGAGATACGGCACTTACTTCATTAAGCTTAACACGTATTCCTGAACCCGATCCTTCTGTTATTGTTGCACCAAGTGGATTTAACAAATTTTCAATACAAGCCATAAGATATTCGATGGATTAGGTCTTTTGAAAATGCACTCAAGAGTCTTTTGGTTCTTTGAGTTCATGACTAATAGTACTACAAATAGGTACTGATGCAAATATTTCCAATATGTAATTATAACTAGTTATTTTATATGATTTTATGCTGATCCTGCCAAAAGCGTCCACCTGACGATCGTTTTCCGGGACGATAAAATTTTCATGAATGATATGCGGCGTCAGGACGGCCCTGCCGAGGTTCGGGCGCCCCGGACCATGCGAGCAAAGTCCGGGCGCGGCTATCGGATTTTACTCCCCAGACCCTGAGCGCATTCCCCAGAACCGACACGGACCTCAGCGCCATGTCCAATCCTGGCAGTATCGGCTTAAGGAACCCCGAAACGCGATGGAGACGGCGGACCGCAATCGGTGATCGGATTCGACCGTATCCATCAGCTCCTGGCCGCCCCTATTCGGTATAACCCGCTTGCAGGATGAACAGGGGCGCCTCGTCCTTCCCGAGGGAAGCCGCCGCCGCCGCGCCCGCCGGCGCAAGGGTGTACTGGACGACCGCCGCCATTTTCAGGGCCGCCGCCGCGAGTCCAATGTTCTGCGCCGCGAAACCCGCGGTCGCGTGCGCCATCTGCTGGAACAATACGGGATTTGCCTTCAGGAAGGACGGCGTCAGCGTATTGTCGACGGTGAATAGTATCAGGAGGGCCGCGTCAGGTATCGCGGCGCGCGAAACGGCGGAAAGGGAATCTGTTCCGCCCAGGAATTTGAGGGCGTTCGACTCCGGCAGGTATTTCCAGGTCCCCTTGTCGGTCAGGACGTAGAGATTGATATAGGGATTGTCGCCGGAAAAGGATGCTGTCCTGCCGGACTTTGTGGCGCTGGTTACAGCATCGACGCCCCTCGGACCGAGACCCGCCCAGAGCAGGGTCGAGAGGTCGGCCGGGGAGACCGCCTTCTTGACGAAAGTCTTGGACACCCGGCGATCCCTGATCGCCGTGAATAGATCCATACCCGCTTTAGTACCGGGAGCGGGAAGACTTATATCCTGAGCGAACATAACCGCCGCGGAAATCAGGAAAGCAGAAATGATCAGACTGCGCTTCATTTTCTTCCTCCAAAAGTCAGAATTGCCGATCACGCAAAAGCGCGATCGGCTCGATAAACGAATCCGTGCTACTTCAGATCGAAGGGTTTGAGGAGTTTGTCCACGAATATGGTTTTTCCCGCATCGTCCTTCAGCTCCACCTTCGCGAATGCCCAACCTTCCACCTTGGCCGGATCCGTTCCCGCGGCGATGAAGGGTTCCGGATTGAGGATCCAGACAATGTCCTTGTCGTTTTTTGCCAGGTCCTTGGCCCATTCGAACATGTTGCCGTCGCCGAGCTTGATCCCGTAATGGTCGAGCTTCTCGTGGTAGCCGATGCGGTCCCTCTGGGTCCGGACGATTTCGGCGAAGACCGCCCCGAGCGATTTTTTCGCCTCGGATGAAAAGGCCGCGTCGCCGAGTTCGAAGTGGAGCATCAGCTCCCCTTCCTCGATTTCGTAGATGAGGCCGTCCGGGGCGACGAGCTTGGCCGGATCGAGCCCCGCGGCGAGAAAGGGAGCGGCGTCGAAGACGAATTCGACGTCGGGCTTGTCCATGTCGGCCATTCCGCCTTCGCCCTTGTTCCGGGAAAAATCGGCGGCCAGTTGGAGTTTATCCCCCGCCGCCGAAGAAAGGATCCAGGAACCCTCTTCTTCCGAATACGAGATGCGGTCCGGCGCTGCGTCGGCGACGGCCTTGAACGAGCTGTTCGCCACCTTGGCGACAATGTCGGTCTGGGCGCAACCCACGGCGATCAAGGTGAACGCGAGGGCGGCGGCTGACGAAATAATGATCGTTCGCTTGTGCATAGTGACTCCTTCGACTGATTCCAGTTATGCGGGATACTCAAAATCCCGCTTGGATCACTGTTTCAAAGAGGAGAAGAGCCTCCCCCATCGCAACTGCGCCGCGGTCCGCTACAGTCCCGCTCAGCTTGCCCCGCCGCAGTCCCGTTCAGCTTGCCCCACCGCAGCAGCCGCCGCCGGAAGCCCGGTATCCGCCGATTTCCGCCTTCACCTTGCCAAGATCGACCTTGGACAGGTCGTCGACGACCTTGACGTAGCCGTGGAGCATCCCCATCCAGCACCGGAACGTGAAATCGTCCGAGATCGTGATCGGAGGAGTTTCCAGGCGGCCCCGGGCGAGGTCGAGACTGCCGTTGAATTCGGGGAAGATGACGGGACTATTGCACGAAGTCAGCTCGACGGGGTTGAACTTTATGATGGCCTTCATCCCCCTCTGGAGTACGATCGCGGCCGGGCTGTAACCCCGCGCGGTGACGTCGATCGTGATCTCCTGGATGCCGTCCCTGATCGTGGGCATGCCGATCGTGTCGGCGGGAACCCGTCCGTCCGCGAAAGCAGGATCTCCGGTGCCGGAGCAACAGCTTCCGCTTCCGGCGGTCCCCGGATCGAGCCGATCGGAAAGGTTTCCTTGGTCGGCAGGAACCTCTCCTGACGCGAGATCCGTGACGACCGAAATGCGGCTGTTGATCATGCCCATCCAGCAGCTGTAGGCGATGGTTCCTGCCTTGCCGGGCGTAAATTCGACCAGGTTGTCCCCGGGGACCAGTTCCTTCCTGATGCCGTAGGCGGGAACGACCAGCGGATTGTTGCAGCCGTTAATGTCTTCTTCCTTTATCCGGATCGTCCATTTGACGGGAACGCCCGCTTGCACGACGAAGGGGACATAATAGCCGTCCTTGAATTCCGTCAGCACGGACTGGCTGCCGTCCGCGGTAACCGCCGCCCGGATCACCCCGCCCTCGGCCGGCCCGATCGCCTCGGCGGAACCGGAGGAAAATCCGGGGATTTCGGGTAGCGGAATGCCCGCGAGGGCCGCGGCCCGGGTGAAGGTGACGACGCCGAGGAACATGACCAGGACGGCGCTCGCCTTGACCATGGCCGGAACGAACTTGCGGGGAAGGAAGGTCGCCGTCGCGCTGAACAGGAGCATGAGCGGAACCGTCCCCAGCGAGAACACGAACATGGAGAAGGCGCCGGCCAGGGCGCTTCCCGTACCGAGAGCGTAGAGCTGCATGGTCTGAAGCGGGCCGCACGGCATGAGCCCGTTCAGGAATCCCACCGCCAGGGGGCCGCGCCTGCCTATCGACGAAGCGAACTTCATCCAGCGGCCGTTCAAGCCGCGGGGAAGCAGACGGGGAAAATTCGGGAAGCTTTTCAGTACGCCGAGCATCCTGAGGCCGAAGAAAACCATGAGCAGGCCGGCGGCGGCGGCTATCGCTCCTTTCGCCGTGGCCGAGAAGCTGAACGCCGCGCCAGCGGCTCCGGCAATGCCTCCGATCAGGGTATACGAAAGGACGCGTCCCGAGTTGTACAGGAGTCCCGGCAACAGCCGTTCGAATCTTCCCTCGCCATCCGCCGCAGGATACGGCTTGGCCCTGATGCTCTGGGACAGGGCGATGCCGCCGCACATCGCGACGCAATGGATGGAGGTAAGCAACCCGATAACGAGGAGCATGGCATAGCCGATGGATGCGTCGACCGCGGGAAGGGAATTGAACAAGCCGCCAGCGCTCGCCATGAAGTACCCCGCCGCGAGGAGCAGGCCGATGCCGACGGCCACCGTAGTGCCGGCGCCCTTTTTTTCCCGCACGAAGTACCCGGCCTTTTGGATGGCCGCCTTCATCGCCTCGGGATCAACGAGTGAGCCGTCGTACTCGACGCTCACCCTGCCGCCCTGGAGCCGGGCTTCCGCCCGCATCACGCCTTCAAGCGCCGAAAGGCATCCGGAAATCCTCGATTCGCAGGCAGGACAGGTCATCCCGTCCACGAAAAACGTCGCTCTTTGCAGGATCATGTTCATTTCCCTCCGGTACAGCTTCGGCTCTGGGGAGGAATATAGATTGCCTGTGTGAACGGATCATGAACGGAGGACGCTCATTTCATGCTCGTCGTCACGCGGCCGGGGCGGCCATGGCGCGCGGGCCGCTTGCCGTACCGGCTCCGTCCGGATACATTTCATGATCAATGGAATCAACAATGAAACCCTTCAAAGTCGCCGTCCTCGGATGCGGCACGGTCGGAGGCGGGGTAGCCCGCATCATGCTGGAACGCAAGGAAGCGCTCGCGCTATCGGCCGGAAGGCCCGTGGAGCTTGCCGCCCTCGTCGACCTCTTTCCCGTCCGGTCGGCCGCGCGGCACGGACTGCCGATCGGCCTCTTCGGCGGGGAATCCGACTTGTCGGGCGCCCAGGCGGCCGCGCGTACCGACGCGATCCTCGCGGACCCCGAAATAGACTTGGTCGTGGAAACGATGGGCGGGACTTCCGACTATGTACGGGGAGTCTGCGAGCGCGTGCTGGCCGCGGGCAAGCACCTGGCGACCGCGAACAAGGCCCTGCTGGCCGAGCGCGGGGACGAGCTCTTCGCCGCGGCCGATAAAGCCGGCAAGGCCCTCGGCTTTGAGGCAGCCGTCTGCGGCGCCATCCCCGTGATCCGGGTGGTCAAGGAAGGTTTCGCCGGAGACGAGGTGCTTTCGATCTCGGGCATCATGAACGGCACCAGCAATTACATCCTTTCAAAGATGACCGCGGAAGGCATCGGTTTTGACGAGGCCCTCAAGCTGGCCCAGGAAAAGGGCTATGCCGAAGCCGACCCCACCCTGGACGTCGGCGGCGGCGACGCGGGCCACAAGCTTTCCATCCTCGTGCGCCTGGCCTTCGGACTGGCGGGAGCCAACCGGACCCTCGCGGTGAGCGGCGTAAGCGACGTGACCAAGGCGGACCTCCGCGTCGCCGCGGAGATGGACTGCGCGATCAAGCTGATCTGCCACGCCCAGCGCTCCGGCGACATCGTCTACGCATCCGTCGGCCCGATGATGGTGAAGCGGTCCAATTTCCTGTCACGGATAGACGGGGCGACCAACGCGGTCCGCGCCATGAATCGCTATTCGGGCGAGCACATCCTGGTAGGCAAGGGCGCCGGCTCCCTGGAAACCGGCAGCGCCATCGTCGCGGACATCGTCTCCATCGCCCGCTACGGCGAGCGCATCGTCAATCCCGCCGCCCGCCCGGGGCCGCAACTACGGAACATGGACGAGCTCCCCTTCCCCTACACTGTGCTGTTCGACACCGCCGACGTCCCCGGCATCACGGGCCTCGTGACCACTGCCATCGGCGACCAGGGCATCAACATCGACACGGTCGGCCACAACATGCACTCCGGAGAGGCCGCGGTCTTCGCCGTGGAAACCATGCCCTGCACGCGGAGCAGCATACTGAAGGCTATCGCCGTGATCCGCGCCCATCGGGCCGACATCTTCCGCGCGGAGCCGAAGATCTTCCCGGTGCTGTACTGAAGAGGGAGAAGGCTGGAGCGAAAGTCGTGACTCGATCAGGTTGAGATAAGAGGATAGCTCCCGGGATTCAGTATACAATCGATGTCGAGGTCGATATCAAGTTTAGGCCAGAAAAAATGGCCGGGGATCAGCATTTCGACCTCGCAAATTTCATCGATAGCTGCTTTCCGGAACCAAGGGAAATACTTGTAGTCGAGAAAATGCTCATCGGTATCGACGGCAAGCCAAATACCGAAACGGCTGACTTGAACGACCTCAACCGGGGAAATGACGGTGCCAGGCATTAAGTATCTCCTCCCTGTGCTCTTCGATGATTCGTTGAAGCCTCAATAGCTCATGCCCCGGTAATTCGGTATGGGACGCGCAAGAAACCACCGGTTCCATCCAAAATTTCGCTTCGCCTGATGGACCGAGCACATGAATGTGAATCCTGGGTTCTTCCCTGGAAAAAAAGAAAAAGCGAACAGGGCCGTGGCGAAATACCGTGGGACTCACAATCAAAGAATACTGCCAAGAGTTCGAACGCGCAAGAACGCCGCGCCGCGCCGCGCGCCGCGCCGCCGCCCCTTGCCCTTAATCCCCATGCAGGGTACTTTTCCTCCCTATGACCGAACTCGTCCAGGAAATACATAAACGGCTGACCTTCGCCATAATCTCCCATCCCGACGCGGGCAAGACCACGATAACCGAGAAGCTGCTCCTGTTCGGAGGGGCCATCCATATCGCCGGGGCGGTCAAGAGCGGAAAGAATCCGCGCGGAGCCACCAGCGACTTCATGGAAATGGAGCGCGAGCGCGGCATCTCGATCAGCTCGTCGGTGATGGGCTTCGAGTACGGCGGCAGGAAGATCAACCTCCTGGATACCCCCGGCCACGCCGACTTCTCGGAGGACACCTACCGCACGCTTTCTGCGGTGGACAGCGCCCTCATGGTCATAGACTCGGTGAAGGGCGTGGAGGAGCGCACGCGCAAGCTCTGCGTCGTCTGCCGCATGCGCGCCACGCCCATCGCGACCTTCGTGAACAAGCTGGACCGCGAGGGCAAGAACACCATCGAGCTGCTGGACGAGATCGAAAAGGAGCTGGCGATCGAAGTCAGGCCCCTGACCTGGCCCATCGGCCAAGGCCGGTCCTTCAAGGGCGTCTACGACATCGCGGCTTCCGCGATACACCTGTTCCGGCCGGGCCAGACCCGGGCGCCCACCGACACCATCGCCATCGACGGCCTGGACGATCCGCGCCTGGAGGCCGAGGTGGGCGAAAGCCTGGCCGCGCGCCTGCGTGAAGAGATCGCGCTGGTGGGCGGCATCTACCCGCCTTTCGACAAGGACGATTATATCGAAGGCAGGGTCACTCCGGTCTTCTTCGGCTCCGCGTCCAACAATTTCGGCGTTAAGGAGCTCCTGGACGCCCTGGTCTCCACCGCGCCCTGCCCCACGCCCAAGGAAACCGACGAGCGGATGGTGGAACCGGAGGAGCAGAAACTGTCCGGCTTCGTGTTCAAGATCCACGCGAACCTGGACCCCAAACACCGTGACCGTGTCGCCTTCTTCCGCATCTGTTCGGGCAAGTTCGAACGGAACAAGTTCTACTACCACGTCCGTTCGGGCAAGCCCTTCCGCACTGCCAACCCGACCGCCTTCATGGCCCAGGACCGCGAGATCATCGACGAGGCCTGGCCGGGCGACATCATCGGCCTGCACGACACGGGCACCTTCAAGATCGGCGACACCCTCACCGAGGGGGAAGGCATCTCCTTCAAGGGCATCCCGAGCTTCGCGCCCCAGATATTCCAGGTCATCGTCAATGCCGATCCGCTGAAGGAAAAACAGTTCCACAAGGGCCTGAACCAATTGGCGGAGGAAGGCGTCGTCCAGATCTTCTCCAAGCCCCACCGCCCGAACGTCCGCGTGATCGGGGTGGTGGGCCGGCTCCAGCTGGACGTCCTGCAATACCGCCTGGAGCACGAATACGGCTCCACCGTCCGCTACGAGGGCGTGGACTTCACGATCGCCCACTGGATCGCCGCGGACGACAAGAAGGTCCTGGAGGCCTTCGTCGACGAGCACTCCAGCAAGATCCTGATCGATATACGGAACACTTACATCTTCATGTCCGAGAGCCCCTGGAACCTCGGCTACGTAAAGAAGAACAATCCGGCCATACGGTTCTACTCAACGAGCGAGATGGTCGAAGCGCGGGCTTAGGGGCGGCGGCGCCGCCGCCCGCCGCCCGCGCCCGAGGCCGGCCGCCGCCCGCCCGGCGATGCCGCCCGCCGCCGCCGCCCGCCCGGCGATGCCCGCCCGGCGATGCCGCCGGTCAGATCCTTCTTTTGGCTGAGCTACCCAATGCCCTTTGCCAAGCTATCAAAGATCTGTACCAGAGAGCCCACGGAATTGTCGATGCCCACGGAGGATCTCTGCTCTCGAACAATCCCGTACCTCATCCCGATGAACCGGAAGCCGATATCGCCATGCTAGAATCTCTGATCCAACAGATGCATTCTCATCGAAACCAGCGGAGCAACCATGCCTAGGATGGGTTAGGGAGGAAGCCCTTGATGGTCGGGCTTCAGGAAACGGGCCGAAGAGCTTTGACGGGGCGACCACTTGATGTCGATGGGCTGGCCGTACTCCCGCAAGATGTGCACTTGTTTTGTTTACCAAAGTGGTATATTGTTTGTGATATCTTATGACGATTTCGTATTCGGACGAAAAGATCCGCCGTTGTTGCGTGGAGTCGACAGTGGCGACCAAGGAACTCGGTGCTGATTCGTGCCGACAGCTTCGCAGTCGGATCAGCGACCTCAAGGCGGCGAAGACCGTCTTTGAATTGGTTGCAGGCCGACCACACTCTTACAAAGGAAAGAAAGAGAAACGATTCTCCCTGGACCTTGCCCAAGGCAAGAGGTTGCTATTTGTGCCGACAAAGGACCCGCCGCCTATCAAAGATGACGGCGGAATTGACTGGGGCCTCGTGACTGAAGTCACGATCGTCTTCTTAGGGGACAACCACGATGATTGATGTGAACGAAGTGCCGGATTGGGTCTCCCCTCCCGGCGAAACGATCTTCGATGTGCTTGAAGAACGGGGTTGGAGCCAAGCGGAGCTCGCCGAAAGAACAGGGTTTACCCGCAAACACGTGAACCAACTCATCAAAGGTGTCGCGAGCATCACGGAAGAGACTGCGTTGAAGTTGGAACGTGTCTTGGGGAGCACAGCGGGATTCTGGCTTAACCGAGAGGCCCAGTACCGTGAATCCTTGGCCCGTCAAGCGGAACTCAAGGACCTGGAACCGTTTGTACCTTGGCTGTCTCAGTTGCCAGTGGCTGATATGGTTCGTTTCGGGTGGATCACGAAAACGACGAGCAAAGTCAGAAAGGTGGCAGAATGCCTCCAGTTCTTTGGTGTCGCCACCGTTGATGCCTGGAACGAACGGTATGGCAATGCTGGAGTTGCATATCGAGCTTCAGAAACTCTTACCAAGAAGCAGGGGTCTGTCAGTGCTTGGCTCAGACACGGAGAGATGCAGTCCGAGAAGCAGAATGCGCCGTCTTTTGACCGGGGGCGACTATTGGCATTGGTTCCCCATTTGCGAACACTTTGCAAGGAGTCGGATTCTACCGTGTTCCTTCCCCATCTTGTCGAGCTTTGCAATAGCGTTGGGGTGATCTTGGTTGTCGCCCCGGTTCCCAAAGGGAATCCTGTCTCAGGTGCCACCAAATGGCTTAACTCGGAGCGGGCCTTGGTGATGATGAGTTTCCGGCACAAGAGCAACTACCATTTCTGGTTCACGTTCTTCCATGAGATCGCGCACCTCTTGTTGCATGGCAAAAGACTTCTCTTTCTGGAAGGGCTCGAGAATGGCTTGAACACTGAACAGGAAGCGGAGGCCGATCAGTGGGCGAGCAATGTCTTAATACCGCAGAAAAGCGCTAGACAGCTTTCGGGTCTTGGATCGAGTGCCAAAGCGATTACGGAGTTCGCTGAATCAGTCGGGCTTCCGCCAGGAATTGTTGTCGGTCGGCTCCAACACGATGGATTGATTCCTTGGACGGCATTGAACAACCTGAAGGTGTTCTACGAATGGGTTGAAGGTGGTGATGAAAGCACCGAGGTGCCAACCCAATGAGGGGCAAACCCAAATCGGCCTTTGTTTACGATCTACTGAATGGTAGAATGAACCCACCGGGAGGCGTATGATTTGGAACTACCGCATCATCAAACGAACCGTCAACTCGGAACCGACCTATTCCATCCACGAGGTCTACTACGATGGGGACCTCAGTGGCTAAACACCTCAAGTGCGAACCGGATCGGGTTGCTGAACGACCAGGTTCAGGACCAGATAGGCCTCGACTATTACAGGAGTCTGACATGACGCCCGAACAGAAGGCATCCATCGACTGTGCGAGGGAAGCGGTCGTTTCAGTCAGACCAAAGCGCGCCGCGACACCGGGTAAACGAGAGACGGACAATGTTCTGGACGGTCCCTTCCCGGTGTGGGATATAGGTTCCCATGCCTCTATGTACGTGCGGAAGCGCATTTCTGATTGCATGAACTCGCTAGGGGGATGAGTGAGGGGGCGCGGGCGGGGAGAGGCGGCATCCATGCCGCTGCCGAATCGCTTTGCGATTCGGCGTCGACGCTGTGCGGCGGCATCCATGCCGCCCTTCTCTTCCCCCCGCAAGCCATGCTTCACTTGTGCGCAGGCGCCCGCGTCCGGCGTCAGCGCTTCCTGACGTACTTCTGGATATCGATCGCGACAGCCGCCACGATGATGATGCCCTTGACGATCTGCTGCCAGTAGGCGGAAACGCCCAGGACGACCAGACCGTTGTTGAGCACTTCGAAAATCAGCACGCCGGTGATCATCCCGCCCACGGTGCCGATACCGCCGGAGGTGGAGACGCCGCCGATGACGCAGGCGGCGATCGCGTCCAGCTCGTACATCTGGCCGTAATTGTTGGTGGCGCCGCCCGTCCGTGCGGAAAGCAGGGCGCCTGCCAGCCCGTACAGGGTGCCCCCGATCGCATAGACGAGGACGGTGTTCTTCCAGACGCTGACTCCGGAAACCACGGCCGCCTCCGGGTTGCCGCCGATCGCGTAGATGTTCTTGCCGAACGTCGTCTTGTTCAGGACCACGTAGATGAAGACGGTGACGAAGCCCGCTATCAGGATCAGGTTCGGAATCGTGAAGGTGTCGCCGGTGCCGATGTTGGTGAAGTCCTCGCGGAGGCCGCCGAGGGGCTGCGCGCCCATCGGGGGGCGGTCGACGTACAGGGAAACCGCGCCGTAGATGATGACCATCATGCCGAGCGTGGCGATGAAGGGCGGGACCTTCAGAAAGGCGACGATGGAGCCGTTGAGCAGGCCGACGAGCAGGCCGACCCCGAGCGCGGCGAGCACCGGCAACGCGAGCGGCAGGAGGGGCAGGTCCTTGAAGAGTTTGCTGGCGTAGTCGGGCCGCTGGGCGAGCGAGGCGGCTATCACCGCCGCGAGTCCGACGGTACGGCCGGCCGATAGGTCGGTGCCGCGGGTGATCAGGATGCCGCCAACCCCGAGCGCGATAACGGCGCGCACCGACGAGATGCGGAGGATGTTGACCAGGTTCTCGGGATTGAGGAAACTGGACCGGACGATGCCGATCATGACGATGAGCCCGAGGAGCACCAGGACGATAGCGTTCTTGCTCGCGAATTCGCGCAATTTCGCCAGATTGTCCCGGCCCATGTTCGCCGTTGCTGCCGTATTCTTCATTGCCTTCTCCTTGCTCATGACATGAACTGGGTCGAGAGTTCCATGATCCGTTCCTGCGTAGCGCCCGCGCCGTCGAGGATTCCGGTTGCCCTGCCTTCGCACATAACCATGATCCGGTCGGACATGCCCAGCAGTTCGGGCATCTCGGAGGAGATCATGATGATGCTTTTCCCGCGCTTCGCCAGATCGGCGATGATCGAATAGATCTCGTACTTCGCCCCCACGTCGATTCCGCGGGTCGGTTCGTCCAGGATCAGGATTTCCGGATCCGTCAGGAGCCACCGGCCGACGATGACCTTCTGCTGGTTTCCGCCCGACAGGCTCTCCATGGCGGTCGCCTGGTTCGGGGTCTTCACCCTGAGCAGGTCGATGTTCCGCTTCACGTCCGCGGCCCCTCGGCGCATATCCAGGAGGCCGAAACGGTTCACGTACCGGCTGATGTTGGCGATGAGCGTATTGTCGTAGACCGAGAGCACCGGAAAAATGCCGGTGGTCCGGCGTTCCTCGGTGAGCAGCGCGATGCCGTGTCGCTTGGCCTGGATGGAATTCCGGATCGCGACCTCTTTCCCCCGCAGGCGGATTTTTCCGGACTTCACGAGGCGCAGGCCGAATATGGACTCCACGAGTTCCGTGCGCTGCGCGCCCACCAGTCCGCTCAAGCCCAGTATTTCTCCCTTACGCAGCTCGAAGCTCACGTCCCGGAAGGAGCGGGGATTGGCCGAGGTCAGTTTTTCGATGGAAAGCACGACTTCGCCCGGGACGTTCTCCCGGGGAGGGAAGCGGTTGGTAAGGTCGCGGCCGACCATGCGGTTGATGATCAGGTCGGTGGTGAGTTCCTTGGCGGGGTAGGTTCCGACGCGCCGGCCGTCGCGCATGATGGTCACCTCGTCCGCGATGTCAAGGATCTCCTCCATCTTGTGGGAGATGTAGATGATGGCGCGGCCTTCGTCGCGGAGCTTGCGGATGATCTTGAAAAGGTGTTCCACCTCGTGTCCCGTGAGGGATGAGGTCGGTTCGTCCATGATGATCACGCTCGCGTTGTAGGATACGGCGCGCGCGATTTCCATGGACTGGATCTTGGAAACGGAAAGCTGCTCCACCCAGACCCGGGGATCTATGTCGATGGCGAGCCCCGCGAACAGTTCCTTGGTGTCGCGGAGCATCTTGCCGGAATTGACGATCTTGAAGGGACCGAACCCGCTCGACGGGTAACGGCCGAGCCAGATGTTCTCCATCACGCTCCGGAAGCGGACGGGATGGAGTTCCTGGTGGATCATGGAAATGCCCGCCTCCAGGGCCTGTTTGGCTCCGGGGAAGGCATGGACGCTGCCGTCGATCAGGATGGAACCCGAATCGGGTTTGTAGATCCCGAACAGGCACTTCATCAGGGTGGACTTGCCGGCGCCGTTCTCGCCCATCAGGGCATGGACGCTCCCCGGCCTGACCTGGAGGGATACATCGTCGAGAGCCTTCACGCCGGGGAAGGATTTGGAGATGCTTCGCATCTCTACCGCATAGCGCTGGTCGCTCATAGTATGGACGCCTCCGTGCCGCTGGGATAGTTTCGATTCTAACGCAAATACGGACATATGGCCAAGAAAACGGGACGGACCTCCGCGAGGAGATCCGCCCCGGCAAGATCGAAGGACGGGAAGTTTACTTGAACTGGGTGTAGTTGGCCTTGGTGACCTTCACGTAGGGCACCCAGACGTACTTGCCGTTGGGATCGGCTTTGCCGTCCGCGTTGGCCAAGGGGGCCACGGCGGTTGCCGCTTTCTTGCCCTGCGCGAGGCTGTAGGCGAGGTCCCAGGTGGCCAGTCCCTGGCGCTTGGCGTCGTTCAGGACGGTGCCGAGCAGGTAGCCCTGCTCAAGGGCATCGAGGGCGGGGGGAGTCGCGTCCACGCCTACGACGGGCATGTACTTGCCGCCTTTGAAGAAGCCGGCGGCTTTGAGGGCTTCGATGGCGCCGAGGGCCATGTCGTCGTTGTTGGCGAACACGACTTCGATCTTGCCGGCGTAGGCGGTGAGCCAGGCGGCCATCTTTTCCTGGGCCTTCGGGCGGTCCCACATCGCGGTGTCTTCGGCGAGTTTCTGGACCTTGATGCCGGCGGCGGTCACGGCCTTGATCGAGTACTCGGTGCGGAATTTCGCGTCGGTGTTGGAAGGATCGCCGATGAGCATCACGTACTGGAGGACTCCGTCCTTGTTGAGGTCGGCGGAGGGATTGGCCTTCCAGTAATCGGCGACGATATCGCCTTCCATGGTGCCGGATTCCTGGGCTTTGGCTCCTACATAGTAGGCCTTGGCGTATTTGGCCATGTCGGCGGCGACGGGCTCGCGATTGAAGAGCACGAGCGGGAGGTTCTTCTTCTGGGCCTTCCCGATCAGGACGGATACGGCCGAGGGATCGACCATATTGATGGCGAGGGTCTGCATGCCCTGGACGATGAACTGGTCGATCTGGTCGTTCTGCTTGGGCTGGTCGTACTGGCTGTCCTGGACGGAGAGCGTGGCCTTGCCTTTGGCGGCGGTTTCGATCTGGTTGCGCACGTAGGACATGAACGTGTCGTCGAACTTGTAGATGCAGACGCCGATTTTCGGGTTGGCCTGGGCGGAGACGGTCATGCCGAAGGATACGAGGAACAACAGGGAAAACAGGAGAGCGGCGGAACGCTTCATCGGGAAACCTCCATTTCTGATGCGATGCGTACGCGCGTATCGCGTACGCCGGTATCGGAAAATTATAGGGCCCCTTCCCGAAACGGTCTCTAGGAAATATCCCGCGAAATACCGCATGGCGCCGCCGACGCACGCGCACGGCTCCAAGATACTAGCATTTTTCTTCCGGAATTGAGCGGGATAAGTCCAGATCGTCTCCGGCGGCGTACGCGCTCGGCGTGAGGCCGGTCACCTTCTTGAAGAGGCGCGAAAAGTAATTGGGGTCGGGATAACCGCAGGCGGCGCTCACTTCCTTGATGGACCAACCGGGCTCAAGGAGCATTTCCCTCGCCTTTTCCATTCGAAAATCGATGAGGAAATCCGAAAAACCCTTGCCGGTCTCTTCCACGAAGAGCCGCGAGAGCCTGTTGGGCGATATGCCGACGGCCTCGGCGCAGGATTCCAGACCTATCATTTTCCCGTAGCGCTCGCGCGCCCAGGCGATCGCCCGACCGAGCGGCGGGGAATGCCGGCTTTCAGAGCCGATGGAGGCGGCGAGGCGGGCGAAACGCGCGCGGACCTCGAAGCGGAAGAGGGCCCCCTCAGTCCCCGCCCGGAGGATTCCGGCATCAAGGAAGGAGCGGGCCACCACAGGATCCAGGCTGCCGCGCCTGGCTTGGGTACGGGCGGCGGCCGCGAGCAGGGAAGCTATCCGGCCGGCCTCGGGGCCCGGCACCGCGTCGTTCGCGATGAGCGGCGCGAGGATGCGCTCGAGCGCGAGGACAGCCCGTGCGGGAGAGGATTCCCGGAAGCTGGCCAAAAATTCCTCATCGTCTTCGAAGGGTCTGCGGGAGCGGTTCTCGTCGCCGGTTGGGGCCAGGTCCCGCGCGGTGTCCCGCGCGGAATCCGGCGCGGGGTTCCGCGGCAAGCCGGGGGCCGACAGGTCGGCCAGGGCCTCCTCCCAGGCCCCGGAAGCCTCCGCGATGGGTCGCGGACCCCCGCAGCCCAGGCGGAGTTCGCCCCTCGCCCGTTCCGCCCCCAAGGCGCGGTCCAGGACCTCGGCCAGCTCGGCAAGGCGCGTAGCGGTCGCCGCCGCATCCCGGCCGACCACGATGGCCGGGCAGACGCCCGCCACCAAGGGTCCGACCAATGCGTTGCTCCGGTAGCGCAGCAACTCCCGGAATTTAAGATAGGAAGCGCGGACCCCGCTTCCCGGCGCGTCCGCGGTTTCCGCCGGCATGAAGGCGGCGGCCAGCACGCAGGCCCAGGGCTCTTCGATGCCGAGCACTTCGCGCGCCTCCGCCTGCCCCGGCGCGTCCTCCCCGAGCATAATCCTGGCGAGGTAGGCCGATTCGACGAAGCCGCGCAGGCGGGCCTCCCCCTCCCGATGCTCCACCTCCCGGCGCTCCAGGTCGCGCAGCCGATCGAGGTACGCGGAGGCGGCGTGCAGGGTCCTGGCGAGGTCGTCCCGGGCGACCGGTTTCAGTAGGTAGCCGAGAACGCCCAGTTCCACCGCCTCCCGGGCGATGTCGAAGCGCTCGTAGGCGGTAACAAGCACGAAGGCCGCGTCGGAACCCCGGCGACGGAGTTCGCGAATCGCGTCCAGGCCCGAAATCCCCGGCATCCGCACGTCCATAAGCACGATGTCGGGAGTCAGCGCCGGAGCCCGCTCGATCGCCTCCTTGCCGGACGACGCGGTTCCGACGACTTCGAAATCCGCGGCCAGGTCCCGGCCGACGATGAGGGCGATACCGTCGACGACGGGCCGTTCGTCGTCCACCACCAGAATCCGTTTCACGTTTCCTCCTCCCCCGAGGGTAGGACGACGGTGACCGTGGTGCCCTCGCCGGGCCGGCTGACCAGACGGACGCTGCCCCGGCCGGCCGTCGCCAGGGTTACGCGTCTGATGACGTTCCGCAGGCCTATTCCGCCTTCCGAGACCTGCCGTTCGACCGCTCCCCCCTCCTCCAGGAGGCCGGAGACCGTCTTGGCATCCATTCCGACGCCCGTATCCGAGACTTCCAGCAGGGCCGCCGCCCCTTCCCGCCGCGCCGAGATGCGCACGCTGCCCCCCGACTCGCGCGTGTGCAGGCCATGGGTCACCGCGTTCTCCACCAGCGGCTGCAGGACCAGGGCGGGCGTCTCCATGCCGAGGACCGCGGGATCGGCCTCGATAGAGAAGGTGAAACGCTCCCCGAAACGGAGCCTCAGCAGCCAAACGTAGCGCTCCAGGCACCCGATCTCGTCGGCCACGGATACGGACCGCGAGGGCGAGCGCAGAGCGTAGCGGATGAAGCCGCCGAGCTTCTCGATGAAATCGGCGGTACGGTCGGCACCCTCCGCGAGCGCCAGCTGCATTCCGGCGGAGAGGGTATTGTACAGGAAGTGGGGATTGATCTGCGCCTGGAGCGCAAGAAGTTCCGCGTCCTTGAGTTTGCGGTCCATGTCGACCAGCTGGAGCTCTTCCTCGATGAGCCGGCGTTCGATCTCCGCCTTGGATTTCAGTTCCTCGAAGGCGGCCCGCACGCTTCGGCGCATGTTTTCGAAAGCCGCGGCCGTGGTCGCTATCTCTTCGGCCGCCTCCAGGCTCGGCAGCTCCCGGTCGTAGTCGCCGCGGGCGATCGCGCGGGCCGAATCCGCCAGGGTGGAAAGCGGGACGGTGATGGCCCAGGTAAAACGGACGAAGACGGTGAAGGCCATGAGGATTGCGGCCACGACGAGCGCTGCGTTCGTAGCCACGATGGCGCCGATCCGCGCGTCCAGCCCCGTATAGGCGTCGATGGAAGCCGACAAGTTCCGCCTCTCGATCCGTTCTATTATGGTACGTACGAGTTCGGCGGTCCGCAGGGCGCTCTCGTAGCGCTCCGAAGAGGTTTCCATGTAACGGCGGCTTTTCGCTTCGACCGCCGCGTCGGCATCCGACAGGAAACGATCGACTAGCCCCGCGAGCTCGCGCTGGAGGAGCAGCGCTTCATCGACGCGCACCGACCGGTTCAGGATCCGCGCCCGTTCCCGGAGAATGCCGGAATTCTGCCGGAAAGCGGCGAGATTGGCTTCGCTGCGCGAACTCAGGTAGCCGCCGAGGGCGATGGCCGAACCGGCGAGCGCGGTCCGAATGTCCTCGATCAGCTGGTTCCTCTGGAAGAGGAGACCCAGGCTCCCCGCGAGCTGCGCGGTGGCGAAACCGGTATACAAGGTCGCGGTGCCGACAACCGCCAGCAGGAAGACCGTGATGGCCAGCATTTTTCCGCGGAGGCTGCCCCGCCGCCTCATTCGGCCGGACTCCCCGAACGCACGGTGAAATCGAGTTCGAGCACGCCGGGAGGCGGATAGCCCTCATGGATCGAAACGAAGGCGCGGACCGCCTCCACCCCGATGCGGCGGGAATCGCGCACGATGCTTGCGGTCACCACGCCGCCTTCCAGGTGGCGGACCAGCTCGGGGGTCTCGTCCGCGCCGATGATCGCGACCTTTCCCGCGAGTCCGCGGTCCAGGACCGCTTGCGCCGCGCCGAGTGTATCCCGCGAGGTGGCGCAGAAGATCGCGTTGATTCCGGGATTTTCTTCCAGCAGGGCCATCGCGATCGCTTCCCCGGAAAAAATGTCCGGCAGCGCCCGGACCGCATCGACGATCCTGGCTCCCCGATAAGTGGCGACCGCGGCGGCCACCCCCTTGTAAAGGGAATCTTCCTCCGGCGATCCGCTCCCGCCAGCCGGCAGGATGACTCCGATCCGCGCCCGTTGCGCGAGCAGGCCGGTGATGATCCGGCCGCCCTCGAAGCCGTGGAACAGGGGCGCCGACCCGATGAAGCAGGGAAGAACGCCCCAGGGAGCCTCCTTGCCCACCGCGACGAAGACGACGCCCGCGGCCTCCGCCAGGGAGGCGTGTCCGGCGACGTCATCTCCGCGCGAAGCGTACATGACGATTCCGTCCACCGGCGAACGGACGCCGATATCGAACCACCGCTCGGCCTCCTCGGGGGAAGAGCCCGGATACCGCTCGATCTGCACCGCGGCGCCCGCCTCCGGAGCGGCCGCCGCGATTCCCTCAAGCAGGTGCGAAAAATAGCTGTCTTCCGAATCGGGCACGATGACCAGGAGGTGAAGCCGCGCGTGAGGCGCGCGTTCCGACCCGGAGATTCCCGCCGCCGCGAGGGCGTTGCGGCTCTCGCCGATGAGCCCGGCGTTCAGAAGGGTGGCCCCGAGAAAGACCGAGCCGAAAAAGGCGGCGAGGATCCAAGCCAGTTTGTTCATCGGATCGGGATTATAACATAATTTCGGATGGTGACGGCCGCGGCCCAGGACGAAGCGTTGCGCCTGGTGTTCGGCATGACGAAACCATCAAGAAAAACGGTGCGAGAGAGAGCAACAAGAGCTAATACGGATTATAGTTTTGGATGCTGACATAGGTCGTCCGGGCTGACGGCCGAAGGAGAAGGACCATGAAGAAGCTGTATGTTTTCGTTTCCGTACTCCTAATTTCGTCGTTTACCTTCGCCCAGGCTGAGGAAATCTGGAAGGTCACATCGCTCGATTGGCAGCCCTTCTCCGGCAAGACCCTTCCTGAGGGCGGCGCGGGGATAGCCGTGCTTCGCGCAGCGTTGAAAGCGGAAGGCATCGGTCTGGAGGTCGAATTCTACCCATGGACGAGAGCGATCGAGGTGGGGAAAAATCCCATGTACGCCGGATACTACCCCTCCTGGCCGGAGGATGTCCTGGAGGGGTTTTCAAAATCACCGGTATTCTTCAAATCGCCGGTCGGATTCGTGGAACCGAAAGACAAGCCGCTTTCATGGACAAAGCTTGAGGATTTGAAGGATAAAAGGATCGGCATCGTCCAGGATTACGGCAATACGCCGGAATTCATGGCGCTCGTGAAAAGCGGCGTCATAAAAACGGAGGTCGTCCAGGACGATTTGACGAACATCAGGAAAACGGCGGCCGGAAGAATCGACGCGGCGTTCATCGATCTCAACAACCTCGATTATTTCCTTACCTACGACGCCAAGGACTTGAAGCCGAAATTGCAGGCGAACGCGAAAACGGTCGATACGAAGGATCTCCACCTTGCCGTCAACAATGCATTCTCCAATAAGAAGGCCGTGGAAATCATAAAGCGGGGTCTCGCGAAAATCGACGCGGACAAGATCATTCGGGAATACATGGGAAAATATATGAAGTGAGGCGATAGTGCTTCTTGGGGGGCATTCCGTTCCAATCCCGCCACCCGTTCCGGAACGGAGCTCTCAGTCATCGGGTCCGTACCATAAACCCTTTCCAGCCGCGATGGCTGAGCCGCCGGGAAACCGGGGTGGCGATCAGGAAGGAGAACGGCAATGTGGAACCCGTTTTCCCGTGTTGCCTTGCGCACAGGAGCCCGCGAGGCTACCATGGACGAATGAACGTCGAATCGAACCCCGGGACCGGCATCGCCCTCGTCACCGGCGCGTCCTCCGGCATCGGCGCCGCCTTCGCCCGCGCGCTCGCGCGTACCTTCGCACGCGCCTCCGTACGCGAGCGAGACAACGCCGCCGCCGCGGCCGGTTCGTTGCGTATCCGCGCCTTGCCCGGTTTCGACGAGCTCTGGCTCGTCGCCCGCCGCGTCGACCGGCTTGAAACCCTGGCTACCGAGTTGCGCTCTCAGGCGCCCGCGCTCACGGTGCGCATCCGCGCGCTGGACCTCGTTGATGAAGCGGCCTTTCCCTGTCTCGCCGCGGACCTCGCCGAAGCCGGCAAGCCGTTGTGCATCCTAATCAACAACGCGGGCTACGGGACCTATGGCCCCTTCGCGGAAGTGGACCTGGAACGCCAGCTCGGCCAGATCGACCTGAACTGCCGCTCGCTCACCCGGGCTTGCGGAATTCTCGGCCCCGCACTCGTCCGCGGCTCGATCGTGATCAACACGGCGAGCCTCGCCGCCTTCGCTCCCCTCGGCGGTTTCGCCGTCTACGCGGCCAGCAAGGCCTATGTCCTGTCCTTCTCCGTCGCCCTCGCCGCCGAATGGGAAGCCCGCGGCATCCGCGTCTGCGCTCTCTGCCCCGGCTCGGTCGCGAGCGAATTCGCCCTGGTGGCCTCGGGCGGCGTCCGTAAGGAAGTCCTGCACGGCTGGAGTTCCGACAGGACCGCGGAAGAGTGCCTGCTGGACGCCGGACGCGGCAAACGTATCTCCATGCCGCGCTTCAAGTGGCGCGCGAACCGTTTTTTCAGTTGGCTCTTCGGCCCGGAGGCGAGCGCCCGCTTCGCGCTGAAGTTCATGAAGAGGCCGCACCGCGGAAACTAGATCCGCTGCGATCTTCGACCGCTTCCGGGTAAATCCCGTTGAATCCGAAGGTCACGGAGCTGTTCGCCCGCCGTGACCGGAACGGACTGAACGAATACCTGAGCCCCGTCTACGGGAAGATCAAGGACCGGGTGGTGCGCTTCCACTTCCACCTGCCCGACGGAGTGTCGTTTCTCCGGCTCCACGCGCCGGACCAGTACGGGGATTCGCTGTTCGCGTCCCGACCGATGATCAGGGCCGCGCTCACCCTCCGCAGGACGCTCACGGGAATCGAACGGGGAAAGGACGGGCTCGGGCTCAGGGTCGTCTCTCCGCTGTTCGACCGGGGGAATTTCATTGGCGCCGTCGAGTTGGGGATGGATTACGGCGAAGCCTTCACCCGACGGCTCCAGGAGAAATACGCGGGGGAGGCGGTGTGGTCGCTTGACTGCAGCCACGCGCGAGCGGTCGGGCTCTACCCGTACCGGGATTACTCCGGCGTGGTGATCGGTTTCGTCAAAGCCGAGCTGCTGCGGATTCCCCTCTCCGAGGCGGTCGGAGCGGTGCAGGTTCGACTCATCATCCTCGGTGTCGTATTAGCGCTTGTCCTCATCCTCATGACCACGGCCTCGATGCGCGCGTTATTGCGTCCGCCCAGGGCGGTCGTCAAGCAGACCCGGCAAATTTCCGCCAGGATTCTGGCCGGCGATCTGGGATACCGGGGAAACGTATCCGAAACGGCGGAAGAATTCCGCGACATCATCGACGCGGTCAACGGCATCATAGCCACGCTCCGGGAACGGGAGACCGTACTCCAGGCGATCGTCGAGGGGATTCCCGGAGTCGTCTTCTACGTCGATTCCGCCTACAAGGTGGTCTGGGCGAACGAACGCGCGCTGGACCTGATGCCGACGATCGTCGGGAGCAGGCTGGGCGGCGGAGAGGCCGACCGGGGATTCTTCGAGCGGGAGAGCGAACTGCTCGCCACGGCGTTCGCGGGCGGGGACATCGTTTCCTTCGAGGCCTGCTACTTGAAGAACGCCGCCCCTTCCTTGCGGAAGGGGCGGCTCTCTCCGCTACGCTAAGGCACTCTCCGCTACGCGGCGGCGCGTCCGCTTTCCGCTCCGGCCCTTTCCCTCACCATGGAAGCCATGGAAAGGGAGACGCCGAGGATGAAGATCCCCGCGACGGCGTAGATCCAGGCGATCCCGCCGAGGGATATCAGGATGCCGTTGAATTGCGTTCCGACTCCGCCGCCGACGAACATGCCGAAGCTCACCAGGGACATTGCCGTTCCGCGCATCTGCGGAAGTTTGCTCTGGGCGGTCATTACGAGGGAGGACTGGAGAACCACGAAAGCGAGTCCGAAACCGAAAAATCCGAGGATCAGCATCAAGGGGACCTGAACGGAAAATAAGGATGCGAGGACCACGAGCGCCAGGGAGACCGCGCCGACTACGCCGGCTACGGGGAGAAGGCGCTGCCCGAGGATCGGTTTCACCCGAGGGATCAGCATGCTGCTCGCCGCTGTGCCGGCGCCGAAGGCGGTTACGATGAGGCCTACCAGGATGATGGGGAAACCCGTGAGGTTCTGCACGTAATGGCCGGAGTACGAAAAGCTGCCGAAGACGGCGAAGCCGACGAAGAACACCATGGCGACGGTGCGGAGCAAACCGGGACGCTTGAAAGCTTCCGCGTAGGAGGCGGCGAAGTTGAAGGGTTTTTCGGAAATATCGCCGTCCGGAACGACCCTGAGCACGAACAAGGTCAAAACGAGTTCGGCGATACCGTACAGGATATACACGGTCCGCCATGACCCGACCTGCGCCAGAACGCCGCCGATGACGGTGGCCGAAGCGCCGCCGAGGAACATCATGCCCATGACCTTCGCCATGGCTCCCTGCCGGGACTTGTCGTCGAACTCGGACCCGATGAGCGCCATGGTCACGGGGAATATGCCGGCGCCGAAAATTCCATTGAACGCCCGGAAGACCACCAGCGATTCGAAGTTGAAGCTGAAGCCGCCGAGGATTGAGAAGACGGAAGTCCCCAGCGCGGCGATCTTGATCACCCGACCCTTCCCGAATTTATCGGAGAGCGGTCCGAAGAGGATCGTGAAGAGGCCGAAGCTGAGCATATAGGCCGTGACCGACAGGGCGGCGCGGGGGATGGACAGTCCGAGGTCCCGCGCGATGCTCGGGAGGAGCGGCGCGGCCGCATAATTGTCTCCGTTCGCCCAGAAGGCGAGGAATCCGAGTATGAAGAGGAGAAGTGGTTTGGAATGTTTCATTTTTTGGAATATACGAATATATATATATATTATGTCAATCCCGCATCGGAGTGACCCCGCCTGGGTGCCGCGTTTCTTGTCCCCGATGAGCCCGGAGTTCGTAGCGTGTCGGTCAGTCATGGGCCATATCTACAAAGCTGCGATGTTAATAAACAATTCATGAATCACTTGACAGGTTGTGGCATTGTTTCTAATATTTGCAACAATCAAGTACGGAGGGGGCTGTCGGCCTCTCGGCCGTCTTTTCAACCCTTGCCGGGCTCGTATTCGGCATGGTCTCATAAAACCCAAAAAGGAAGAACATGCATAAACGAATTCTGCCGCGCGGCTTCCCGATCATCATAGCAGCGGCGCTGGCTCTTGGTTCGTGCGGTTCCCGCGCAGCCGCCGAAGGAACGGCCCCCGCCGGGACGGGGAGATCCGAAACGGCGCACGAGGCACCTGCGGCGATGAACAAGAAATTGACCTTCATCGAGCTCGGGTCGGTCAACTGCGTACCATGCAAAGCTATGCAACCAATAATGGAAGAAATTCGCGTCAAATACCCCGATCAGGTCGAGGTTATCTTCTACGACGTGTGGACGTCGGCCGGGCGCCCATACGGAGCCCAGTACGGCATTCGCGTCATCCCGACGCAGGTATTTCTGGACGTCGAAGGGAAGGAATTCTTCCGCCATGAAGGTTTCTTCCCGATTGAGCAGCTTACCCAGGTACTCAGGCAGGGCGGCGTGAAGTTGTGATCGGAGCGCTCATGACGGCGATCGCCGGAGCGTTCGTCCGTCCCTCACCCGCCGCATATTCGGCGGCGGCGCTATGGGGAGCGCTCTCGGTTTTCCTGAGCCCCTGTCACTTGGGCTCCATTCCGCTCATCGTCGCCTACGCCAACAAAGGTAAGAATCCGTCAAGAATAAAGGCTTTCGCGTACTCTGCGCTTTTCGCGCTGGGGCTCATGGTCATGCTCGCGGCGGTCGGTTTCGCGACGAGCGCAGCGGGGCGACTCTTCGGCGACGTCGGGGAAACGCCGCGTATCGTCGCGGCTATCTTCATCGTTATCTGCGGACTTTGGCTCATGGACGTGCCGCCGCTCTCACGGATCGCGTTCTCTTTCGACGTAAAGAGCCAGCGGCGCGGTATGTGGGGAGCCTTCGCCCTCGGACTGATTTACGGCGTGGTGCTCGGTCCCTGCTCTTTCGCGTTCCTCGCGCCGATGCTGGCCTTCGTCTTCCAGGCGGGCGGCTCGGAAATAGCGTTCGGCGCATCCCTCATGGCGCTCTACGCGTTGGGGCACACGGCGGCCATCGTTGCCGCCGGCACATTCGGCGATGCGGTGCGCGCGTATTTGGCCCGTAAGGGAAGCGGAAACGCCGCGGGCTGGTTCAAACGGGCGCTCGGCGCGGTAGTCGTGTTCGCGGGTATCGCACTGGTTATTTAGGAATGGCAATCGAAGCATCGCGCCATCCATGTCCCCGCTGCCTCGTGCTTCCCCGATAGCTGTCTTGACTTGGGGTAGCTGCGGGCCAGAACGGCCAACGCCTTTTCGCTACGCCGCCCTTCCGGTAGAATGAGCCCATGAAACAGTTCGCCTGCATACTTACACTCGCGGTCCTCGCCGCGGATTTTTCTTTCGCCCATCCCCACATGTCCCTGGAGTCCCGGCTGGAGTTCGAATACTCGGGCGCCGTTTGCACGGGTTTCTGGGCCGACTGGACGCTGGATCCCTACTTCTCCGCCTCCATCATCCAGGAGAACGACCTGGACCGGAACAAACGCTTCGACGCCAAGGAAAACGTCGGGGTCCACGATACGGCCTTCGCCAACCTGCGCAAGTTCGGCTGGTTCACCTATATCCGCTCGGCCAGCGGACGCTTTGCCCCGGAAAAAGTCGAGCGCTTCACGGCTTCGATCAAGGGAGACCGCCTGGTGTACCGCTTCTTCGTACCGCTGGAGGGCAAGGGACTCGGAAAGGATTTCAGCGTCGCGATCTTCGATTCCACCTACTACTGCGCGGTCACCTACTCCGTTGAAGCCGCGGTCACGAGGCAGGCGGTCGCGGGCGGACCGCTGCCCGGGTGGAAGCGGGAGACGAACAAGAAATACCCCGTCTACTACAATCCCGGCGGAGCCGCGACGGACGGCACGGTCTACAAGGAATGGAAAGCCGGGCTGGAGACAGCGTATCCGGAGGAAATCCGTGTCCGGCTTTAAGCGACTGCGCGCCTGGCGCCCCTGGCGCCAGGCGCGTCCCATGCTCGCGCTCTCGATCCTCATGCTTGCCGCCGCGTCGGGCCGGGCCAATCCCTTCCTCGGCGCGGCCGATTCCGCCGCTCCCGCTCCCGTCGCGGTTTCAGGCGGAGCCGCGCCCTTCGCCGCGACGCAGCTTTCGTTCCGCGACAAGGTCGCTGCGGCCTTCTCGGCCTTCAAGGAGGCGGAGGACGGGGCGGCGGGCTCCGCGGCGCTCGGCGCGATCCTCGCCGGCGCCTTTGCCTACGGACTGCTCCATGCCGCCGGTCCCGGTCACCGGAAGACCGTCGTTTTCTCCCTCTTCCTCGCAAGGAAGGCGCGGTGGTGGGAACCGCTGGCCGCCGGCTTCCTCACGGCAGGCATCCACGCGGCGGTCGGCGTTTCCCTCGTCGGAATCCTCTCCCTCCTCTCCGGCGCCGTCGCCTCCCTCGCGGGCGTGGAGGGCATGCGCATCTGGATGGAGGGGATAACCTTCGCCGTGCTCGCCCTCGTCGCTCTGATCCTCGCGATCCGGACGGTCCGCGGTCTCTTGGCCGGCAAGACTCATTCCCACNNCTCTATGCGTTCGCGGCGGTGTCGAGCCTCGTCCCCTGCCCCGGCGCCACGATGCTGCTCCTCTTCGCCCTGTATCTGGATCTTCCCCTGCTCGGCGTCCTCGGAGTGCTCGCGATGTCCGCGGGCATGGCGATCGTGATCTCGGCGGCAGGTTACTTGTCCTGGTTCGGCCGGAGCACCCTCTTCCACCGCCTGAAGGCTCGGGAACGGACGATAGGCCTGATTTCATCCTGGCTGGAACTCGGTTCCTTCCTCTTCATGTTCTCGCTCTCGCTGTACGCCGCCTGGCCCTTCCTGGCCTCGCTTACCGCGCTTTGAGAAGTCCGCGCTTTGAACGGTCCGCGCCTGGAGCGGTCAGCGCCATGAGCAGTCCGCGTGCCCGGGCTCAGAACCCGTAGCCCGCCCGAAAGGTCGCACCGGCCGTCGCTGGAACCACGCGCACGTAGAACTTGCTCCAGTCGCCATCCTCGTCGCAGGTCCAGACCGGCTCGGAGACCGGCGCGGCCTCGGATGCCGCCGACGCAAGTAGGTCGAGGGTGCCGTATTCGTAGAACTCGACCCAGCCTGTCTTGCCGTCCGCAAACGCGAAACGGTAGTCGAAACCTTTCTGTAGCATGGTCACGTACCAGCGGTCCGAAGCGGTGAAGCTGTAGTCCTTCCCGCCGTCGTACCAGAGCAGATCGAAGGTCTCCAGCGCGAAGCCGGTGTCGCCGGAGGAACCCTCATCCGAGCCGTCGATTTCGGTAACGACCTGGACGACGTAGAGTTTCGCCCTATCGGCGGCCAGGACGGGGATCGAATAGCTTGTGGAGGTGGTACTGTCCGATCCGGAGACCGGACCGGGCGCGCTCCACGAGACCGTATATCCGGTGACGCTCTTCCCTTCCCATTTCTCATTTGAAAGATCAGGCTCGGACCAGCTCACTTCGATGCGGTTCGCGTACTTGCCGTCGCTCGCGCTGACCGAGCCGGGGGCCGCGGTCTCGAACAGCGAGTTGAAGAAATCGTAGCAGGATGAGAGCGGGAGCGCCAGGAGGATGGCCGGCAACAACCGGGCGAAGGTTCCGGCTTTCATATCCGCACCCCCGCGAAAATGAGGACATTGCCCGAACGGTCAAGATACTCCGTTCCCCAGACGCCGATGTCCGAGGCGAAACTCGTGACCGAATCGATGACGAACAGGTATTCGGCGCCGAGGCGGACCGCCCGCCAGGGCTTGTACTCAAGGCCGAGCCGGAACGACCAGCCCGGATGGATATCGAAGTCTTTTTTGAACTGTTCATAGGCGTCGGCGAGGCCCGGATAAAATTTGGCGGACTCGCTGGGGATCACGAGGGAAAACGCGGGTCCGGCCCCGAGCCGGATGGCCAGCGGCTGTCCGTACCGTTCCAGGGAAGCGATGTACCAGACCTGGGGCGCGATGAAATGCTTGGTTTGATAGAAGATCCAATCGCCCCTCAGTTTGTCGAAACGGGAGGGCATGGAACTCCAATCCACCGGTCCCATCCAAGGCCCGGAAGGGGATTCCGGGTAATAGTATTCAAAGTCCATGAAGGCGTAGTCCAGGCTGAATTCGATCCTGCCCGAATGGCGATACCGGAGGCTCACGCCCGGGAAGACGGCCCGGAAAATATCGCTGGAAGCGGAGGGAGTGCCGACGAAGAAGTCGACGCCGAAGCGGACATCGCGCCCCTGGGCGAAAGCCGCGGCGGTGGAAACCGCGGCGGAGAAAACGAAGATCAGCAGCGTCGCGAGCATCCGTCTTTTCATCGTCCGCGTCTCCTGTACCAGGAGTAGTATACCATCGCCGTGGGACGAATACACGCGGTTATTTTCGGGCGTCCCCCTGCTTTCCCCCGCACCCGGCGCAGCCTTCGCAGGACGAAGGCCCTTCGGCGCCGGCATCCTCCGGATCGCCGCAACAGGACGGCTTGCCGCCGCGCAGGGCGCGCCAGGCGCGGATGAGGATGAAAGCGACGGCAGCGGCGACGATGGCGCCGACGACGGTAAATTCCAGCAGGGAATTCATGCGAGGCCTCCCAGTGAACCGAGCTGGTAGACGGCGAAACCGATCAGCCAGCCGAGCGAGAACATGAAGAAGAAGGCGAAGCCCACCCACTTCCAGCCGAGTTCGGCCTTGATGGTCGCCAGGGCGGCGAAGCAGGGCGGGATGATCAGCGTGAAGAGCATAAGGACGAAGGCCACCAGCGGATTGAAGGCCGGATCGGAGCGGAGGGCTTCCCGGAGGCTCTCGCTTTCCTCGTTTTCCTCCGTTCCGATGCTGAAGAGGATGCCGAGGGTCGAGACGACGACCTCCTTGGCGGCGAAGCCGGTGACCGTCGCGACGCCGATCCGCCAATCGAACCCGAGCGGCGCGAACAGAGGTTCGATCGACTTTCCGACGCGCCCGGCAGCGCTGTATTCCAGCGCGGAGCGGGCCGCGGTAGTTTCGTCGGCGCCGGGGGGCGCATCGTAAGCCGGAAAGTTGGTGATCGCCCAAATCAGGATGGAGGCCGCGAGAATCACCGTACCCGCCTTCTTCATGTATTGGGAAGTCTTTTCCCAGACATGCCAGAGCACGCCGCTCGCGGTAGGCGAGCGGTAGGGGGGCAACTCCATGACGAAGGGGGTCGGCGCCCCGCGGAGCACTGTCCTCTTCAGCAGGAAGGCCGAAAGCAGGGCGAGGACCACGCCGATCGCGTATACGAGCATCACCATGTTCGCCGCGTGCTTGGGGAAGAAGGCGGCGGCAAGCAGCACGTGGACCGGAAGTTTGGCGCCGCAGCTCATGAAGGGGATCACGAGGATAGTCACGATCCGGTCGCGCGGGCTCTTGAGCGTCCTGGCGGCCATAATGGCCGGGACGGAACAGCCGAAACCGAGCATCATGGGGAATATCGATTGTCCATGGAGGCCGAAGGAATGCAGCAGCTTGTCAGTGGCGAAGGCCGCGCGCGACATGTAGCCGATATCCTCCAGTATGGACAGCAGGAAGAACAGGATCACGATAAGTGGCACGAAGGACAGCACGCCGCCGACGCCGCTGATGATGCCGTCCACGATGAGCGAACGCAGCGCGCCGTCTGGGATGACCGCGGTCGCCCCTTTGGCGAGCAGGCCGAAGAAGGACTCCAGCCAGGCCATCGGATATTCGCCGAGGAGGAAGGTCGTCTGGAAGGTCGCCCAGAGCACGCCGACGAAGATCGGCAGCGCGAGCACGGGATTCATTATGACCTTGTCGATGGTTTCGGTCATGGAAAAGTCGGGCTTTCCGACTATCTTCACCGCCTCCCTGGTGGCGCCGCGGATATAGCCGTAGCGTTGCTCGCTGACGACGATCTCCGCGTCCTTTCCGTAGTGCTTCTCCAGCCAGACGGTCGAATCCTTCGCGAGCGTCTCCACCCGGGCCGCCTCGGCGTGGTCCGCCAGGCGTTCGTAGGCATTCGCGTCCTTCTCCAGAAGCTTGACGGCCAGCCAGCGGGCGGGAAAGCGGGCCGCGAAGGCAGGATCCGCGGCCACGACACGCTCAAGGGCGACGAGCCGGCTTTCGATTTCTTCCCCGTATTGCACGTAGCGGTCCGATGCGACCTTCCCGTCGGCGACCGCGTCGATGAGGTCCAGCAGGGAATCGACTCCGGCGCCCTTGCTGCCGACCGTCTTGGTCAGCGGGACGCCGAGCACCGTCGAAAGGGCTTTTTCGTCTATGCGTATGCCCTTCGCTTCCGCCTCGTCGCTCATGTTAAGTGCGCCCACCACCGGGATGCCGAGTTCCTGGAACTGGAGGCAGAGGTACAGGTGGCGCTCCAGGTTGGTCGAATCGAGGACGTCCACGATGAGGTCCGGCTTTTCGTCCAGCAGGAAGTCGCGGGCGACGACCTCGTCGATGGAATACGCAGTCAGGCTGTAGATGCCCGGCAGGTCGATGAAGCGGTACTCCCGCCCGTCACGCCGCCGCGTTCCTTCCCGCTTCTCCACAGTGACGCCGGGATAGTTGCCGACCTTGTGGTGAGCCCCCGTGAGCGCGTTGAAAAGCGTGGTCTTCCCTGAATTGGGATTTCCCGCGAGCGCCACCCGCAGGACCTTCCTCTTGGCGGGGCTCATTCGCAGCCCTCCCCCGCCCCGTCTCCGGCATTCCGCCCGAAGCCCCTGCCCCGCCCGGCTCCTTGGCGTCCGCCGCCGTGCCGCCCGCCTCCATGCCGCCCGCCGCCGAAGCGGCCGAAGCCGCCGAACAAACGCGTCGCGTCTTCGGCCGCGGTCCAATCGCCCACGGGTTCGACCTCTATGCCGGCGGCTTCGCAGCGGCGGATCAGGATGTCGTAGCCCCGGATGCGGACCTGCAGGGGACCGTGGAGGAAGCCGCTGCGGACCACGGCGCCCTCGGCGCCCTCGGTGAAGCCCATGTCGGCAAGGCGCTTACCCACCTCCCTGCCGAGCAATACCCTCAAAACCTTGAACGAAGCCCCGTTCGGGGCGTCGGAAATGAACATCGCCGCTTTCCTCCGTCGACGCCCGCGCAACGGCGCGCCGCATCTGTTAGTCTTGTGTAACACATGCGGGAGAACGATGTCAAGGGGAGGAGCGCTTCAGNNTAGCCGTAGGGAAAGCCGTCGGCGCGGACGAAGGGGGGCGCGGCGGCGACTCGGAACGAGGCGTACTCCCAGCCCCCGCCGTCGAACAGGGCCGCCGGCATCAGCGCATGATCGATGGTTTCCCAGGCTTTGCGGTACGCGTAGGAGCCGCCCCGCGCAGCATCGTACCAGGGCGAATAGACAGCCGGGCAGCCGGGAAACTCTCGCGCCGCCGGAGGTTTTTCGCCGGACAGGACGAGGAAAGCCGCCGCCGCCGCGTCCGCCGCTGCCGCCGCCCCGGGCAGGTCGGGGAGCAGGGCGGTCGGTTCGCTTCCGCCCCGCCTGATGAATTCGTCGTGGTTTTCGTTGAGGTCCCCGAGCGCGAGGCAGTCGACGGCATCCGGACCCTGCGCGAGTTCCGCGAAGCGGCGGGCGAGCACGGCCGCCGAGGCCCGGCGCGCCGCTTCGGTTTCGCTTTCGCCTCCTAGCTTGGATTTCCAGTGGCAGACGAAGACGACGAGAGGAGCGCTTTCCTCATCGACCGTCGCCTCCAGGATGGGCCGCGGCGCCACGGCGCCCCATGCGACCACGGAATGGGCGCGGACCCGGGTCAGCGGCCGCCGGCTCAGGATGCCCACGCCGAGGGAGCCGCCCGGCTCGCCTGCGAAGGCGGTCCAGCGATAGCCGAACCGGGAAAGCTCGTCCGCGGCCAGACTCTCCAGGATAGCCCCGTTCTCGATTTCCTGGACCGCCAGGACGTCCGGCCCCCCTTCGGCCAGTTCACCGATGGCCTCGGCCAGCCGCTCCCGGCGGGTCCGGTACCTCGCTTCCGACCAGGACGCCGACGTGCGGTATTCCTCGTATTCATTGCCGGTTTCTTCGCAATCGAAGAAGGCTTGCAGGTTCCAGCTCGCGACCGTCAGACCGGGCGGAGCGTCGGCACCGCGGGAGGGAGCGCCGACGGGCGCGGCAGCGCAGGAAAACGCCGTCGCGGCCGCGGCTACGGCCGTGGCCGCGACGGCGGCGAGGACGCAGGAAACGCTGAAAGCGCGAACCGGAAAGCTGCGGTTCGATCCGTATATCGCCATGGCATGGCCTCCGGCGATGGATACGGGTACGGGATGCGCGGCGCTTCGCTTTCCGCCTCAGCCTACGACAGCTTTCACCACTATCTTGCTCCCCGCCTCCGCCAGCGGCACCAGCGTGCCTTCCAGGGTCCTGCCTTCGACCGAAAGAACGACCGCGCCGTCATTTTTCCGGTTTTCCACTTCGATCCGGTACTCCGCTCCGCGGTAGGTCCGGTGCAGGGTCGCCTTCTTCACATGGGCTGGCAGCCGGGGTTCCACGCGCAGGCCGTCGAACTCGGGCCTGAGGCCGAGGATCCACTGGGAAAGGGCCACGAAGTTCCAGGCCGCAGTGCCCGTGAGCCAGCTGTTCTTGGCTTCGCCGTGGCGCTTGGAAGCCTTGCCGGCTATCATCTGCGAATACACGTAGGGTTCGGTGCGGTGCAGGTCGGAACTTTCCTCGCGGAACGCGGGCGCGATCTTCTTCCAATATTCGAAAGCCCGCTCGGGCCGTCCGCACATCACCTCCCCAATCACGATCCAGGGGTTGTTGTGGCAGAAGATGCCTCCGTTCTCCTTGTACCCGGGCGGATAGCTGGAAACCTCGCCGAGCTCCAGGTGGTAATCCTTGTACGGCGGATCCAGGATCACCATTCCGTGGGGCGTGTCCAGCCTCTCTGCCGCGGAGTCCAAGGCCTTCAGCGGATATCCCTCGGCCGCGCCGACCTGCGCCATGGCGCCGAAACCCTGGGTTTCGATGAAGATCTTCCCGTCCCGGCAATCCCTGGAGCCCACTTTCCCGCCCCGGTCGTCCCAGGCCCGCAGGAACCATTCCCCGTCCCAGCCCTGCTCCATGATCGCGCGCTCCATGGCGGCGGCCGCCGCGGCCGCCTTGGCGGCTTCCCCGGCGTCGCCCATGCGGCGGCAGATTTCGATATAATCCGGCGCGGCGTAGACGAACATCTGGGCGATCAGCACGGACTCCGCGTTCCGGCCGTCCTTGTTCCCGCTCGTCTGGAACGAATCGTTCGGATCCGTCGAGAAGCAGTTGAGGTTCAGGCAGTCGTTCCAGTCGGCGCGCCCGATCAGCGGCAGGCCGTGCGGACCCATGTTTTCCGTCGCATGGTTGAAGGACCGTTTCAGGTGTTCGAACAGGCTCGCGGCGTTTGCGGGATTATTGTCGAAGGGGACGCTTTCATTCAGGAAGGCCCAGTCCCCCGTCTCCTTCAGATAACCGGCCACTCCGATCACGAGCCACAGCGGATCGTCGTTGAAGTCCCCGCCGATGTCCGCGTTGCCCTTCTTGGTGAGCGGCTGGAACTGGTGGTAGGCTCCGCCGTCGGGAAACTGGGTGGAAGCCACGTCGAACAGGCGCTCACGCGCCTTCCCGGGCATCAGGTGTACGAAGCCGAGCATGTCCTGGCAGGTATCCCTGAAGCCGATGCCCCGGCCGATCCCGCTCTCAAAGAAGGACGCGCTGCGCGCGAGGTTGTAGGTCACGACGCACTGGTACTGGTTCCAGATGTTCGCCATCCGGTCCAGCTTTTCGTCGCCGGTCGCGGTCTGGAATCGTGACAGCTTCTCCGTCCAGAACTCCCCCAGCCCTTCCCATGCCTGCCGGAACGCCTCCGGCTTTGCGAACCGCGCCTGGACGGCGCGGGCGCGCTCCTTGTTCGCCACGCCCGGCGACTCCCATTTCCCGGCCGGCGGATTCTCCGCGTAGCCCAGCACGAAAACCGCGCGCCGCTTTTCCCCTGGCTCCAGCTCCCACTCGATGCGGTGGGAAGCTACCGGCGACCAGCCGTCGGCGACCGAATTCGAACTCTTGCCTTCCCGCACCGCCTCCGGATCGGAAAAATCACCGTCCCGTCCGATGAAGGCTTCGCGGTCCGAATCGAAGCCGGCGATAGCCGCGTCGGTCCAGAAATACGTAAAGTGGTTCCGCCGCTCGCGGTATTCGGTCGTATGGTAGATGCTCGCGCCTTCGATCTCCGCTTGGCCCGTGTTCAGGTTACGCTGGAAATTGGTGAAGTCGTCCAGCGCGTTGTACAGGCAGAACTCCACGAAGGAATGGACGCAGACCCGCTTCTTTCGATCGGTGCGGTTCTCAAGGACCAGTTCCTGGACCTCCGCGGTTTCCCCCAAAGGCACCAGCAGCCGCACGGTCGCCCGGAGTCCGTTCTTTTCGCCCATGATGGTCGTCCGACCCAGTCCGTGCCGGCATTCGTAGGAGTCCAGCTCGGTCTTGGCCGGCTTCCAGCCGGGGTTCCAGGCCGCTCCTTCCGGTTTTCCCTCCGCGTCGCGTTCGCGGATGTACAGGTAGCGCCCGTTGCCGTCGGCGGGCACGTCGTTGTAACGGTACCGCGTCAGGCGGCGCAGGCGCGCGTCCCGGTAGAACGCGTAGCCGCCCGCGGTATTGGAAACCAGGGAAAAGAAGCCTTCGGTTCCCAGGTAATTGATCCAGGGAAGCGGGGTGCGGGGCGTCCGGATGACGTATTCCCGCCCGGCATCGTCAAAATGTCCGAATCGCATGAGTCTCTCCTCTTTGAATGGATCTCCCGCGATCAGCCCTTGATGGCCCCTCCGACAACGCCGGTCATCAGGCGCCGGGAGAACATGAAATACACGAGCATGGCAGGAAGGACCGCGATGACGAGGGCCGCAAGCTGCCAACCCAGTTGGGTACTTTGAAGACTGGAGAATGAGAAGACTCCGACGGGAAGGGACTTCGTGAACTCCGAACTCGCGATCACCAAGACCAGAAGGAATTCGTTCCAGATGCCCAGGATGTTCATGATGCTCACGGTGACGATGACGGGCGTGGTCATGGGCACGATGATGCTCACGAACATGCGGAAGATCGTCGCGCCGTCCATGTACGCCGACTCGATGAGGCTGTCGGGCAGGCCGCGTATGAATTGGCTGGAGAGCATGACCGACATCGGAAGCCCGAACGCGGTGTAGACCAGGATGACTCCCAGATGGGTGTCGGTGAGCTTGATGGAAGTCAGCAACAGGAACAGGGGAATTATGACGGAGTTGATGCTGATGAGGTACCCCAGGCCTATCAAGCCTGAAATGATGGCCGAAAGTTTGGGGAAAGCCATCTTGCTGATCGCGAAGCCGATCATGAGTCCGAACAGCACGATGAAGAAGGTCGCGACCGATGCGTACAGCACGCTGTTGACGAACTTCTTGGCCAGGCCGCCGCGCGTGAAGGAGGCGGTATAATTGAACCAGATCGTGGCCCAGGAGATCTTGCGCCGCATGGAGGCGGGAAGCTGGCTCACCTTGAGCCGTTCGCCGGGCTTGAGGCGCGCGATTTCCGGCGGGAGCTCGTCTTTCACGAGGAAGTGGACCATGAGCCTGCGGGTCGGCGCGATAGTCGTGGATTCGATGATCAGCCGTTCGCGGGGATCGGCGACGGGATCGTAGTTCAGGATCACGTTCAGGCTTTTGGTTATCACGACGTATTCGTCGTCCATATTGTCGAAGAGGGCCCTCGGGAAGGCGTAGATGTCCTTGACCAGCTCTTCGTTCGACTTGAAGGACGAATAGCCCATCCAGAAGAGGGGAATGACGGTGATCGCCGTCCAGGTGGCGAACACGAAGTAGGAGACGATCTTCCCGAACAGGGTCTTCAGCGCGGTCCTCCGCGCTTCGAGCTTGGCGGCCATCTCAGTACTCCTCGTCCGCGTTCAGCAGTTTACCGATCCGGTTGCTCATCATGATGAGGCCGACGCTGATTACGACGATCGCATTGGAGATCGCCGACCCGTACGCGAAGCGCGACGGATTGTTGAAGTCCTGGAAGGCGGTCTGGTACATGAATATGGAAAGGACCATCGCGTTGTTGCGCTGCAGGCCCTGGGTGGTCAAGGCGAAGATGAGGTCGAAGCCGCGCAGGCTGCCCGCGATCGCGAGGATCGTGGAAACGAGCACGGTGCCCGAGAGCAGGGGCAGGATGAGCCGCACGAAGATCTGCGGTTCGGTCGCCCCGTCGATCTGGGCGGCCTCCAGCATTTCGGTATCTATCTTCTGGAGATTGGCCAGGAAGATGACCATGTAGAAGCCGGTGTACATCCAGATCAGCGCGAAGCCGATCGGGTACATCACGGTATCGGCCTTGAGCATCAGGTCGAATTGGGCTCCAGGATCGCCGGATACTATCTGGATGAGCCGGGCGATGGGGCCGTCGGCCTGGAAAAGGCGCTTCCAAAGGATGCCGATGACGATCGTGGACAGGAACTGCGGAAGGAAAACCATCGACTGGAAGAAAAACTGGGCCTTCACCATCTTGCGGTACAGGATGTAGGCCAGCACGAAGCCTATCGGGATCTGGCCGAACACCGAAACCGCCACGACGATCATATTGTTGGAAAGCGAATGCCAGAAATTGGGGTCGATGACCATCGTCTTGTACTGCAAGAGGCCGACCAGGTTCCAGGCTCCGCCGCGGTTGGGATTGAAGTCGGTGAAGCTGAGCCAGACGGAATACACGATCGGATAGGCGACGATGAAAAGGAATACCGATAGCCCCGGACCCACCATGCCGAAGTATGTCAATAAATTCTCGCCTTTTCTCCGTCTCACTTCTGTCTCCTGCATTGAAAGCTGGAGGAAGGCGGACGAATCCGCCTCCCTCCGATCGGTGCAATTTTGTATGGCGCGCGGTTTACTTGCGGAGGAGCTTCTCGACTTCGGCGGCCACCTCGGCGGGCGTGGATGCTCCGGAGGCGATCTTCTGCATGCCCGCGTTCAGCGCGTCATTGGCGGCGCCGCCGAGGAACGCGTCGATGACGTCGGTGCTCTTGGCGCTCTGGGCCAGGGCGACCTTGCGCTTGTTGATCGTGGGCAGGTCCGCGGGAACCGTGAAGTTCTTGAGGATCGGGGCGACGATCGCGCCGTCCATCAGCCGCTGGGTGGTCTCGGCATGGCTGTAGAAGTATTTGATGAACTTCAGGGCGGCGTCGCGGACCGCGGGGTCCTTGGCTCCGGCCTGGGTGATGCCGTAGCCGACCTGGATGGCGGCGGCGACGGAACCTGCGGTGGCGGCTTTCTCGTTCGGGAGGGCGGGGAAAGCCATCATCAGGGTGTTCTCGGCGACGGCGGGCTCGATGCCGCCGGCGGCCCATTGGCCCTGGATCATGCAGAGAGCTTTCTGGTTGCTGAAGGCGGAGATGTTGGCGCCGTAGTCGACGAGGACGGCCTTCTCGGAGAGTACGCCGTCCTTGAGCATCTGCGGGATCGTCGCGAGGGCGTCGACGAAGGCCTTGTCGGTGAATTTGTAGGTGCCGGCCACTGCCTTGGACACCCACGCCGGATCGCCGGAAACCCGGGCGATGATGGAGGACATGAAGCAGGAACCCCACGCCCAGCCGTCGGCGCCGTCGATGGTGATCACGTCCAGGCCCTTCGCCTTGGCGGCGGGAACCATTTTCACGAGGTCGGCGTAGGTCTTGGGCGCCTGGAAGCCGAGGGATTTCACCAAGGCTTCATTGACGTACAGGACGGTGGTGATGTTGGAGGTGCCGAGCGGGATTTCCCAGATCTCGCCCTTCGGTCCCATCGGGGGAACGAGCCCCATATCATAATAGCTCGGGTCCATCAGCGCCTTGTGGTCGAACTGCTGGCCGGCTTCCTTCCAGGGAGCGCCCCAGCGGGCGTCCGCGCCGAAGTAGGCGAAGTGCGGGACATCGCCGGCGGCGAGGCGCGCTGCCACTTTCTGGTGGTAGGCTTCGTCGTACAACATTTCGTAGTCGATATCGATGGCCGGATTTTCCTTCTCGAAGGAATCGACGATGCGCACCCAGTTGACGCCTTCCTGGTTGGAATTGTCGCCGTACGCCATGGCCTTCACCACGACCTTGGCGGGCGCCTGAGCCGCGCCTTCCTTCTGTCCGGCCGCGAACGCGGTCCCGGCGGCCGCAAGAAGCGCCGCTACGATCGCAACGGTTTTCGTCAGTCTCATATCTACCTCCTATTCCTATCCGCCCCCTACGGGGCGGGAAATTCCCCCTCGGGGAACTATAGCAAGTGCAAAGCCCGCACCAGCGGATCCTGGTCGTCCTCGGCGTCAACGGAAAAATGCGTGGATGTGAAAACCCGGTACAGCAGCATTCCCGCGGCCCCGTAGGGCACCGCTTTGTCCCCGAGCGACGACCAGCCCACGTCGCAACGGACGGGCGTCGGGTACATCCAGTTACGGTCTATCTCGGCTCGGAGCAAGGCGGGAAAATCGATGGCCTCATTTTCTATGTCCCCGCCGATGAACACCTTGTCCATGTTGAACGTGTTCACGAAGAGTGCCAGGTTGCGGGAAAGCTCCCGCACGAACCGTTCCAGGAGGGCGGCGTTCCGCGGCAGGCTCTTTATTTCCTCGTAGGGAATGGCGAACTGGGCTTTGTTGCCGTCCGTCCAGAACGCGCTGCGGAACTCGCCGGCCGTGAAGTCCCTGCCCGTATGGACCTTCCCGTCGATCACGATGCCCAAGCCGAAGCCGACCCCGCCGTATTCCTGGTTCGCCTGGTCGCCCGAGCGGAACTGCACGAGGGCGAACAGGAAATTCTTCAGTCCGTCCGCCTTGTGGAAAGCGAGTTCGCCCCAGGCGCAGCAATTGGCGTCGTTGCCGATGATGAAGGGGAGATCGCTGCGTTCGGCGATGGCTCCGGAGAAATCGAGCGGAGTCGTCAGGTGGAGGGGAATGGAATTATGGACGATGCCCCGGTCGGAATCGATGATGCCGCCCATCCCCACTCCGATTCCCAACAAGCGCTCCATCCCGCCGAGCCCGGCAGCGAAGGACCGGGCGATACCGATGACGTCGTCTACGAAGGTTTCGGCGATCACCTTCTTCTCCGCTTTCTTGAAGCTCAGGATCTCACCGGCCAGATTGACGGCGACCACGGAGTACGCTTCCACCTGCATCTCGATGCCGATGATGAAGCCGTAGTCCTTGTTGATAGCCAGATGGATGGGGCGGCGGCCGCCGCTGGGCCCGGACTTGCCTTCGGAAATCTCCGTCACCAGGCCGATGTCCAGCAGGCTGCTGACCTGGTGGGTGATGGTGGACCTTTCCAGCCCCAGCCGTTCCGCGATCTCGAAGCGGCTGATCATGGGATTCTTCCATATCGTACGGACGATGTGCGCCGCGTTGCGCGCCTTTTCCGTCTTGGCCACTGCCATCGGCTGTCGCTCCTGTTAGTTGCTTTCTTGAATCAAGTATGTTATAACCTATTTATGCATCGCCGTCAAGGAAAATAATGACCGGCGCGGGAGGCTTCATGAACGGCATGGACTTGTCGGGAACCTGGAATCTGCGCGTGAGCGACGGCATGTCGGGCGGTGCGTCGGCGGCCGCGGCCGCCGGGGAAGCGGAACCCTTCGCCGCGTTCCGCGATGCGGTTTTCCCCTGCGCCATTCCCGGCGAAGGCCATTCCGCCCTGATCGCCGCGCGCGCCATACCGGATCCCTACGCGGGCCGCGGCGAACTGGACGTCCAGTTCCTCAACCGCGCGGACTGGACCTTCGAGAGGGAATTCGAACTATCCTCCGACCTTGCGGCCATGCGCCATTCCGTCCTCCGCTTCGAATCCGTAGACACCGTCGCCGAAATCGCCGTCAACGGCACCGTTGTCGCTCGTTCGTCCAACATGTTCCGTGCGATCCGGATACTGGTGACCGGCCTCCTCCGCGCGGGGTCGAACGTCGTGCGCGTGGTCTGTCGTTCCGCGGAGCTCGAGGCGGTCCGCCGCGCGGCCGAACTGAGCTATCCGGTGCCCTTCACTTCCTATCCCGTCCAGTCGCCGCACCGCAACCTTCTGCGAAAGGTGCAATGCCACGCGGGCTGGGACTGGGGTCCCTGTCTGATGACCGCCGGTATCGCGGGCGCGGTCCGCATCGATTTCACGGACTCGGTGACCGTCGAACGCCTGTCCGCCCGCGTTCTAAAGGAAGGCGAACTCTGGAAAGTACCCATCGAGCTTGAATATTCCGCCGTGACGCAGCCTCACGCGGCTACCGCAGCAGCGGGGACAGAGCTCCCGGCAGCGGCGGCGGGGACAGAGCTCCCAGTAGCGGCGACGGCGGCGGCGGCGGGGACAGAGCTCCGCCTCCGGGTCCGGCTGGAAGGTCCCGTCGGCCCCGCCGCGGCGCCGAGGGCGGCCACGGCTGCGGAGGCTGCGGCCGGGACGGTCGCGGCGCCCCCTGCAACAATCGCGATGGCGGAGGCGGCTCTGTCCCCGCAGGAGGGAACCAACCTCTGCCGCCTGGAACTGACCGTCCGCGATCCGGAACTGTGGTGGCCCGCCGGGTACGGCGAACAGCCCCTGTACCGGCTGGTCGCGGATGTCGAGGAGGCAGCTCCTGGCGAAGCCGCTCTTGGCGAAGCGGCGCCGGGCGAAGCCGCCGTCGTGATCGCGAGCGCTTCCAAGCGGATCGGCTTCCGGGAGCTCCGGACGGTTGCGGAGGAGGACGAACGGGGCCGGTCCCTTTTCTTCCGCGTGAACGGCCGCGCGGTGTGGGCCAAGGGCGCCAACTGGATTCCCGTCGACGCCCTGGACGGCCGGACCACCGCGGCCCGGTACCGCGAGCTCCTCGGCGCGGCGGCCGCGGCGAATATGAACATGATCCGCCTCTGGGGCGGCGGCCGTTACGAGGCGGACGTCTTCTATGATATCTGCGATGAGCTGGGCCTCCTGGTTTGGCACGACATGATGTTCTCCTGTTCCCTGTACCCTTCCACTCCCTCCTTCCTCCAGGACGTGCGCGAGGAGATTCGCCACCAGGTCCTGAGACTGAAGGAGCATGCCTGCATCGCCCTCTGGTGCGGAAACAACGAGAACGTGGGAGCTTTGAATTGGTTCGAAGAATCACGCAAATTCCGGGACCGCTACGTGATCGATTACGACCGGCTGAACGAGGGCGTAGTCGGCAAGACCGTACGGGAGTTCGATCCGGACCGCGCCTGGTGGCCGAGTTCGCCTTCGGCCGGACCGGACGACTTCTCCGACTGCTGGCATGCGGACGGCCGGGGCGACATGCATTTCTGGAGCGTCTGGCACGAGGGAAAACCCTTCGAAGCCTACTTTTCGGTCGCCCCGCGCTTCTGCTCGGAGTTCGGCTACCAATCATTTCCTTCGGAAGAGGGGGTCGCATCCTACTGCCCGGAAGACCAGCGTAACCTGACTTCCCCGGTGATGGAGCACCACCAGAAAAACCTGCGCGGAAATTCGATCATCCTGGAAAATTTCTCCCGCTATTTCCGCTTTCCGGAAGGTTTCGCGAACACCCTGTATATGAGCCAGGTCCAGCAGGCGATTGCCATCAAGACGGCGGTCGCCTACTGGCGGTCGCTCAGGCCGGTGTGCATGGGCGCCCTGTACTGGCAACTGAACGATTGTTGGCCCGTCGCGTCCTGGTCTTCGCTCGAGTACTCCGGAAAATGGAAGCTGCTGCATTACGCCGCCCGCCGTTTCTTCGCCCCCCTGGCGGCCTTCGCCTGGAGGAAGGACGGACGCATCTCGGTTTTTATCGTCAACGACGGAGACCGGAGCGTCGCCGGCATGCTGGAGCTGAGGCTCCTGCGCTTCGACGGGTCCGCCACCGCAGCAGCCGCTGCCGCGGCCGGGGCCGCGGCAGCGGCCGCCTGGTCCAAAAGCTTCCGCGTAACGGCCGCGGCGGAGGCGTCCACCGAGGTCTGGAGCATGGCCGAAGCCGGGCTCCTGTCCGAGGCCGGGACCCGTCCCGACGAGGTTTTCCTTCACGTCGCCTTCCGCCCGGACAGAAAGTCCGCCCCCGGCGGCTCCGAGTCGCTATTCGACTACGAGTCCCTTAAGGACTCCTTGTTCCTGACGGAACCCAAGCGCTGCGAGCTGGCCGATGCCCGCGTCCAGGCAAGTGTTGAGGAAGGGAATGAAGGACTTTCCGTGAAGCTGAGCTGTACGGCGCCCGCCTTCTGCGTCGCGCTCGACGCGCCCGGGCTGAAGGGCCGCTGGGAGGACAACCTCATGACCCTGCTGCCGGGAGAAACGAGGACGGTCGCCTTCCTTCCCGCGCCGGAGGCAGCGCGGCCGACCGCGCCGCAGGCGACCGCGGCGCACCCGACCGCGGCGGCGCTGCGCGCGGCCCTGACGGTCCGCTACTTGCGGTCGACATATACGTGAAAACAGAAGAAGGAAGCCAGTGGTCAGCAGCCCACAGCCCGCGGCCCGCAGCCCGCAGCCCACAGCCCGCGAGGTTCCCGCTTCCTGCTGACTGTTGGCTACCTCTTCCCGATTCCCAGATAATACGTCTCGAAGGATTCCGGGCGGCAGGTCTCCGGCTTGAAGCCGCGCGCGCTAGTGAACAGGAGGCGCATGCGCTTGAGGATTTCCTGGGTATCGCCGCCTTGGAAGACCTTTACGACAAGGTTGCCGCCGGCCTCAAGACAGAGTTCGGCGTAGTTCACGACTTCTTCGGCCAGGGCCAGGGACCGGAGGGTATCCACGGAGCGGTTGCCGGTGGTGGAAGGCGCGACATCGCTCATGACCAGGCGGTAAGGCCCGCGAGCTACGAGGGCCTCGCGGATGGAGGCGTCGTAAACGTCGCCCTGCACGAAGAAGAAATTGTCGCCTTCGAAAAGGCCTCTGTCGAACGCGCGGGAGAGGGGAGACAAGTCCACCGCGGCGAGAAAACCCGCGCCGGCCATCTTCCGCAACGCGTACAGGCTCCAGCTTCCGGGCGCCGCGCCGATATCCAGCACGCGCCCGCCCCGTACGTTGCGGAGGAGGCCGAATTTTTCGTCCATTTCCTTGAGTTTGTATACGGAACGGGCGGGATACCCTTCCTTCTGGGCTTTCAGCGACCAGTGGTCCATCTTCTCGTATTGATTGTTCATGGGACCTCTTGGTTGAGCGGCATCCGCGGCGGACCTTCGCGGATTTCCCGGAAGGGCTTCCGCCGGAGGCGCCCATCGATTAAAGTAACGGGTATGGATGAGCAGTATACCTTCCGGCTGGAAAAGATTGAAGCGGTCCTGCGCGCGCGGCTTCCCGAACTGCCGGGCGGAGATTGGATCCGTTCCATCTTCGATCCCCTCCCCCATGAGCCTCCCGCTCCGTTGCTCGCGAACCTCGGCGAGCCGGGCAGGGAACTCGTTTCGCGCGGGGGCAAACGCTGGCGTCCGCTGTTCATGACCCTGACCTGCGAAGCCATGGGAGGCGGGGATGCGGCCCTGCCCATCGTCCCTCTGGTGGAGTTTCCCCACAACGCCAGCCTCATCCACGACGATATCGAAGATTCCTCGGACGAGCGCCGGGGAAAGCCCGCGATCCACGTCATGTACGGTGTCGATATCGCGATAAATGCAGGCTGTTTCCTGTATTTCCTCCCGCTCGCCAGCCTGGAAGCCTGGGACGCCGAACCCGCGCGGAAACTCCGGGCCTACCGCTCCTACGGGGAAGCCATGCGGCGCCTGCATCTCGGCCAAGCGATGGACATTTCCTGGCATCGGGACTTCTCTTCCCTCCCGAGCCTCCCCGAGTACGACTTGATGTGCCGCATGAAGACCGGATCGCTCGCCCGGCTTTCCGCGCGCCTGGGCGCCTGCGCGGCGGGCGCCGACGAGTCCGAGGAGACGCGCATCGGGACGATCGCGGAAAGCCTGGGAGTCGGCTTCCAGATACTGGACGACGTCAAGAACCTCACTACCGGGAATCCGGGGAAAAAGCGGGGGGATGATATAGTCGAAGGCAAGAAGAGCCTGCCTCTGATCCTGTACCTCAGCCGGAAACGCGACCGGCTAGAATTCGTCGCCCGCTGCTTTTCGGCCGCGAAGGCGGGCGGGGTAGGCGCCGCCGAGGTGGAAGAGCTGATCGCCGAGATGGAGGCGTCGGGTGCGATCGAAGAAGCCCGGAAGCGCGGAACGGAGCTGGTGGAAGGAGCGTCGGCTTCCATTCGCTCGGAAGCTTTTCCGTCCGCGGCCGGCAGGACGTCCGAAGAAGCCCGCGAGCTGCTTGCGGGACTTCCCGCGCTTATCGGATGAAGGGAAGGCCGAAACCATGAACACCCTGGTAAAAGCGGAAATCTGGACCGTGGCGAGGACCGAACAGGGCAACGCTGTCCTCATCCGCCCGCTCGGCGCCGACATTGCCGTACCCATCTTCGTCGGGCAGCTGGAAACCCAGTCCATCCTCATCGGTTTCGGCGACGTGACCATGCCGCGGCCGCTCACCCACGACCTGATGCTTTCGCTGATCAAACGTCTGGATGCGGATCTTCTCCGCGTCGAGATCAACGACCTCCGCGACGGTACCTTCTTCGCCCGGCTCGTGATCGAATGGAACGGCAGCGAATTCGTCGTCGATTCGCGTCCGTCGGACGCTCTGGCCCTCGCCGTCCGCCGGAAGTGCCCGGTCTACATCGCCGAAAGCGTTGTGGATGCCGCGGGAGTAGCTGTCAACCTCATCGTCGACGAGTCCATCGCCGCGAGCAGGGAAGAAGGGGAGACGGGCGAACGCGCAAATGCGGATAGCGAAAACGAGCGGGTGGCGCTGACCGCGGAACTGGAGCGGGCGATCGCCGCCGAGGAATACGAAAAAGCGGCTAAAATCCGGGATCTTCTAGCCGCGCTGAACAGTAAGGAAGGAAGCGGCGATAAACGGCAGGACGAGAAATAGGCGAGCAGCCGCATCGGAATGGCTATTGGCGCTCAGTTGCGCCTTCCGCTCCGCCGATATATTATATGATCAGCTGGCCGATATGCGCCGGTATAAACAAGAGCGCGGGAGCTCATAGATTGGCCTATATTAAATCCAACGGTTCAGGAAATGTCGGCAAGAAGATTCGCTTGTCCAGCATCCCGCTCGTCGCGGCGTTCGCGTTCAGCCTGCTCGTTCCCGCCTCCCGTTCCGTTTTCATTGCCGCGGATGGAGGTTCCCCTTCAAGCGGTTCGACGGAAGATTCGGGCTACGGCTTACAGGACCCGCCTTCGGGCGTCGGTTCGATCGGAACGGAGAACGCCGGGATTCTCCAGACGCCTCAAGATCTATTTTACACCTCCTACCACGTCATGAAGGGTGATACTATCGGCGAAATCGCCGATCGCTCGGGGCTTGCCCAAGACACTATCCTGTCCTTCAACGGAATTAAGAATTCCAGACTCCTGCAGATAGGTCAGTACCTGAAGTTGCCGAACCAGGACGGCCTCCTATACTCATGGAAAGAATCGGATACGGTTGAGAAGGTAGCCGAACGCTACGAAATCGATCCCGCGTCGATCCATACGATCAACTACCGTATAGTCGACGAACCTTCGGCCGGAGACAAGCTGTTTCTGCCCGAGGCAAAACTCGCGCGCACCGACCTCCAGGAAATCAACGGCGATCTGCTCGCCTGGCCAATCCGCGGATATATATCATCGAAGTACGGATACCGGACGAGTCCATTCACCGGCGCCCGGCAGTTCCATTCAGGACTCGATATCGCGGCGCCCTACGGAACGCCCATCCGTACGGCGATGGCGGGCCGCGTGAGCGCAACCGGGTACGACGTAAATTCCGGCAACTACATCATCATCGCCCACCATTCCGGTTATCGCACTTTCTACGGCCATCTGGATGTCATCCGGGTCAAAGCAGGCGAATACGTGAAGGACGGCCAGAAGATCGGCGACGTCGGAAGTACGGGCCTGAGCACCGGCAGCCACCTGCATTTTACCGTCTTCAAGTACGGCGTCACGGTGAATCCCCGCAATTTGCTGAAGTAAGCCGACAACGGGACTGCAGCTCAATCCGCAGAAAGACCAAGGCTTCCCGCGCAAAGGCGCCCGGACAGGGGCGTCTCGTCAGCGGCGGACGACGGAATCGACCAAGTTCTTCAACTCGGGATCGAAGTCTTCTTCGCGGGAGTTCCTGCCCGACGCGCCGGCTGATACGAAGGCGAGACCGTCACGGAATTCAATGGGTTCGCCCGAATCGTCATCAACCGCGAGCAATTCCGCGGAACCGGCATGACCATTCCCGTCATCTTCCATGGCTTCCAAGGTATCCAGCCGGCCTCCCGCGGAGAAGAAGGGACGATATAAAGCGGGGAGGGATTGAGAAGACGAATCGATCGATTCCAGTTCGCCTATCGTCCCTTCGACCTCGGTCTCGACTTTTTCCGGTACGATCGCTTCGATCCCATCGGTTTCCGCAGCCTCTCCGGCACCATCCGGTTGTTCCGATCCCGCAGTCTCGCTGAAGAAATCGTGGAGTATCGAATCGAAAGGAGAGACGATATCGAAATCGGGAAGCGGCGTTTCATCGGCGACCGGCTCCATCGGGGCGAATTCGATGGCGCTGGCTATCTCCGAGAGCGTGGCTTCGCTCATCCGCGGCTTCGGTTGGGCGGAAGCCGCGACCCCGCTTCCCGGTTCCTCTTCCGTTTCGAGTTCCTCTAGTTCGCCTTCCTCGCCTTCGAGCTCCTCCAATTCAGCGGGCTCGTCGGCGTCCATGTATTCAAAGATGTCGGCGATATCGCCATCGACGAGTTCGATGCCGCTCGACTCGACGATATATGGTATATCGTCGTCGCCGAAGACCACCCTGATATTGGAAGCGCGCGCCTCGCTGTCCCTTGTCTCCTCCGACCCCGATACCTCGATTCCAGCCAGTTCTTCCAGCTCTTCGGCGGCTTCCGCTTCTTCGAGCTCTTCCAGCTCTTCGACGGACTTGGCGACTTCTACCGCGCCAAGCTCTTCGGCGGCCCCGGCGGCTTCCACTTCTTCAAGCTCTTCAAGCTCTTCGACGGCCTCGGCGGCCTCGGCGGCCTCTACTTCTTCGAGCTCCTCGGCGGCCTCTACTTCTTCAAGCTCTTCAAGCTCTTCGACGGCCTCGGCGGCCTCGGCAGCCTCTACCTCTTCCAGCTCCTCGGCGGCCTCTACTTCTTCAAGCTCTTCGACAGCCTCAACCTCTTCCAGCTCTTCGGCAGCCTCTACCTCTTCCAGCTCTTCGACAGCTTCGGCGGCTTCCACCTCTTCCAGCTCTTCCGCTTCCTCGAGCTCTTCGGCAGCCTCGACCTCTTCCAGTTCCTCTACAAGTTCCTCCGCCGGCAGGGCTTCAGCGGGCACGTGGCGGGCAGCGGCTTTCGGCGAAACCGGAACCGGTGCGGTTGCGGGCGCGGCGCCCGGAGCGGGCGACGGGACAGCGGCGAGCACGCGGCCGAGGATGTCCTGCAGGCGGCGTTCGTCGATCTGCGCGGTGACGGGTGCAGCCGTCCGGCTTCCTATGGAAGAAAGCAGCTCGTCCCAGGACTTGTCGATGAGCTCGTCCACATCGGCGACGGCTTTTTTCGGAATCTTCCTTCCCAGATTCTTCTTGAGTTCCGACCGGACCTCGTCGCGCCGCTGCTCCAGCTCTCGCGTCCACCTGGTCCAGTCAACGTCGCCCTTCCGGTCGTAGTATTCTTCGATCAGGGCGATCTGGAAACGCTTCACCCGCTCGCGGATCACCGTCATCGAATCTTGCCTCAAGTTGAACAGGAGGAAAACGACGAGGTAAACGGTCAGGAAGAAGGACGCGAGGAGGATCGCCTTCATCGCGGGGGGGAAGAAGAAGACCGATTCCGGGAGCAATCGGGCTGAATAGAGGCCGTCGGAGGCGCGCGCCGAGACGAGAACCCAAGAGTTGCCTTCCGCCGAGGCCGCGAGCGGGACGACGCCGAGGGCGCCGTCCCGCCAGGCGGCGGCGGCCGCCGCAGCGAGTCCCTCCCGGCCGACTCGCGGCATGCCGGAAACGACGCCCGCAGGATCGCCTACGGCGACGAGATCCTCGCCGACGAGCAGGCGGCCTTCCGCGATCATGCGTTCCGCGAGGGCGCGGAGCGAAACGGAGAACAGGGCCGAACCCTTGACGGCTTCGAAGGAATCGAAGAAGGGGAAGGAGATGATCAACCGTTCGCGCGGAGCGTCCAGCACGAGCCGCGCGACGCCGGTATCGGTCGCCGCGACGGAGTCCCAGGGGAGGTCGATTTCCTGGTCGCCGTAGTTGCGGTAAGCGACCGAAAGCCGGTCCTGCTTGAGCACGTCGGCGCGGGAAGTCGAATAATGGATGCGCTTGCCCGCCGTATCCACGAAACGGACGGACTGGAGACCGCCGATCCCCTCCATCAGGGAACCGAAGAGCTTGGACCGTTCGAAGATGTCCTCGGCGCTCTGATTCGGAAGGAAACTGCGCTTGACGGCGTCCTGCGACAAGGCGGCCTGGAAGCGGGATCGGAGCTCGGTGGTGAAATCGCCGACCGCGACCGCATCGGCCTGGATCTCGCGTTCCAAGCCCCGTGAAACCGTCGGATTATAAAAACGCGTCTCCACGAGCTCAAAGAGGCCCGTGAAGGCGAGCGCGGCGAAGGCCGCGAAGAGGAGAACGGCTATGAGAAGGCTGACGGAAACCTTCTGGGATACCGTCAAGGTGTGTGCTCCGGCATACTTTTACGTTTCATTATCGGACGACGGTAGCCCGGAGTATAGCCGAAACGAGCTTCTTGCTCCAGCGAGCCCGCCCGCCTGCCGGACGTTCAGCTCAGCCCGGCGAAGGACGACGGAAATGCCCGACCAGGCGCGCTCAGGCCCTTCCAGGATGGCGATCCTGCCGTCGGGATACTCGAACCTGCCCACCCGGCCCGGGAGGCTCGTTGCTTGTCCGTGAGATACCTTCGCGGCGATATTGAGGTACCTACCCATTTGAAATAGAGAAGAACCCCAATACTTACCTCTTCCGGGGGATAGCTCTCCCTATTTAGCAAGATTTGATCCCCGAGTCGCTTGACCGCTCAAATAATCGGCCTGATCCTGACCCAGGATTCATCACATACCGAGTTTTCTCGGAGGAGGTTGGGATGTCAGTATTGATCGCTTTGGCTGTTTCCATCGGAGGGCTTGCGATTGCGGCTACATGGCTGTTCGTGGTTCCTCTCGCGTTCCTGGGTGTGCAGATTTGGCAAGGTTTCGTCGCGTGGGCAAGTTTCTATCACAGCGGCGGGAAAACCGCTGGCTTGAAAAACACCGTGGTCTGCATGACCTACGGCGTCATCGTCGGAGCCCTGTCCATTCTGCTCGCCGGTCAATTGGGCATGCTCGGCGCTTTCGCCGCGCCGGTCGCCGTCGGCATCGGAGCGGCCGTGCTGGTACTCGGCGCTCATGTCGGATTGCTTGCCACGATCCCGGCGAGCGTCTACGGTTTTGCCTGCGTCGCTGGTCTCATTTTGCTCAAAGGCCTTACGCCGATTGACGCGTTGGTTCCGACCATCGCATCCGTCGTGCTCGGCGCGATTTTCGGCTGGGCATCCGAATACGTCGGCGGGCTTCTGACAAAGAAAGAAACCGCGAAATAGCGGCATGGATATGTCGAGGGTGAATGGTTCGATCTTTTCCGCCCTCGGACATTGAATCAGAAGATGGTGAAGACCTATTGAAAGCAACCGCGCGGAAAATCGGTTGAGAGGGACATCGAGTGCGTAAATGCTGATTTAGCGGCCTTCAGATAAAACCGCTGTAATTTTTTAATCAAGCCGATGGGTGTTGCATGGAAACACCCATCGGTTTTTCTGATTCTGCCTATGCCTGCGCTTGGAAGCCTGATACGCCAAGAGGATTGGAAGCGGCAGACCATAATCAGGGGGTGCTCAATCGATGGGAATTTTCAAGGTAACTGCCGGCATTTCCAACCGACATATCCATTTGTCGGAAAAACATATCGAAGCTCTTTTTGGTGCAGGGCATGCTTTGACCAGAATACGAGACCTAAGCCAGCCCGGCCAGTTTGCTTGTGAAGAGACCGTCACTCTGATCGGACCAAAAGGTTCGATACCGGGAGTCCGTGTTTTGGGACCTGCAAGGAAAGCTTCCCAAGTAGAGCTTGCCAAGACGGATACGTTCAAATTGGGGGTTAACCCACCGGTTCGGGATTCAGGAAATATTGAAGGAACTCCAGGAATTGATGTCGAAGGGCCAAGAGGGCGTGTACATATGGATCAAGGCGTGATTGTTGCAGCCCGCCATATCCACATGGCTCCTGATGACGCAATCAATCATGGCTTAAAAGATGGAGATCATGTCTGTGTCGCCATTCCCGGTCCCAGAAGGGGAATTCTGGAACAAGTACGCGTACGCGTTAATCCCGAATACGCCCTTGATTTGCATGTGGATACGGACGAGGGCAATGCATTCGGATTGGTTAACGGTCAACAACTTGAAGTCAATTTTATGTAGAGCTATTGTTCGGCTTTTCCACATATTCAGGTCCCCCCCAAAGGCAGGTTCGGATTTCCTGCCCGTTCCTTTTTATGACGTCGGACTACTCCTTTCCAAGCGACATTGTTCACCTCAGCAACGGTTGCTCCCGTATGGGGGGGGGGAGACTGATTTACAGCGCATGGATCGCTGCGGGTGAAATCAACAGGCCTTCAGCCCTGGACTTCTTTCACCTCAAGGTAGACCAGGGTCTGATTCAACAATTGGTACGCAATCTCGCCGAAAGTCATGGGACCGGTCAGGTGTCCGGTTTTTTTGCCCTCGAGCTTCGAATAGAGGTAATTCAATATGCAGTTGCATGAAAATACGGGGAATATCTCTTCCGAAGAGAGTCGCGTCATGAATTCCGTTACATAATCGGAAACCGGCTGGGCTATGTGATAATCGGTATGCAAAAAAACGGGGGCGTATAAATGTACGATTTTTTCAGGATTGTTTATTTCCCGGATACTCACATTGACCATCGAACCCGAGAAGTTCGCGACCAGGGGAAGTTTGGCATCGATGCGGTTGGACACCAGGTAATCGGCAAAATTCGTTTTCAGACCGTTCACCAAACAATCTTTGACGGAAAAACCCTCCGTCTCGAACTGCAGCGTGTCGCCCTGACCGGGTTCAAGAATATTGATAATTCCGATTTCCGCGAATTTATTCGGCGGCAGGGAAACATGCATCGCTATGGCTTTTTCCCCGGATTTTTCGCCTGTTTCCCCGTTGAAGGTTTTTGGAGTCGTTTTGCCCAAATCGTCCAGGTGCACGCCTGAAATCCAGCCGATGATCGGTTTCATGAACATGTCTTCGTAATTCGGGGCATTTTCCGCGTACGATATATGGCACCGGGAAAAGGCTGGTATGATGATGATGGTGAAACCGTTCTCCGGCGCATCCCTCAGAACGTTCTTTAAATGTCCTTCATCATAGGTAACTATTTCAACGTTTCCGCTATATTCCGAAAGACCGGTTACGAAAACCTTTTCCTCCGCGACGAGTCCGCCCAGTTCGGTCATAAAATACGGGATGGTGCCGCCGATCCATTTTCCCTTCGGAAGCTTGGCGAGGGAGTCTTCGGACCCGGCGATATGGAGAATTTCATTTTTGCCGATCAATCGTACCGCTTCTTCTATGGACAAAAGCATCATCCTACTCCTGTTTGAAAATTTCACGAATATCACGGACTAACAGGGCCTCGTACTTGATAAAAAAAATGTAGGCCTTATCGATCAACCTGTTGATATTTGACGGAGAATTATCTCTTCGGACTTCCCTCTTGAAACCTGAAAACATCAAAGCGGCAGGAACTGATTTGAAGCTGTGGTTCAATTCTCCGGTGACGAGGGCTCTCCATTTTCCGTTTGTCTTTGCGGGTACCATTTTTCCCCCTACGACCTTATCGTCCCGTATCGTTTTTGATAATGATCATTGAGGCATCGTCGCCCTGATGTTTCAGACCGATGAATTCGGTATAGTCTTCAAGCGTATGCCGGATCACCTCTTGGACTTTTTTCCCGGCCGCGAATGAAGCATCAATATTATTTATCATTCCCGGAACGTCATAGATTGCCGTCTGGGCATTTCTCTGTTCCACGATACCGTCCGTAATGATAACGATCGCCTTATCGGCGGGGAATTTTATCTGCGTTGAGGCGATGGCGGCGTCGGGATCCACCCCGAGGGGGATGTTCACCTGCTCAAGGTCAAACCTGCTTTCCGAACCGGTCAGATAACAGTGCGAATGTCCCATATCGACAATTTCCATAATACCGGTTTCGCAATTCAGCAGGCCGATGAAGGCGGTGGCAAAAAGTTCACCCATGAAGGTTCTGTACAAGACCATATTGATCACCCGGACAAGTACCCCCAAGGATATCTTTGGATTTATCAAATTAAGGATACCGTAAATCATGGAAGAAACCATTGCGGCTCCATTACCCTTGCCCAGAACGTCAAAAACGGAAAAAAACAGCAAATTATCGGTCAGCTTTTTGACGAACACCAGATCTCCGCCTATTCCCGTTGCCTGCTTCGAAAAAGAACCTATCTCGTAATTGCCGAGCCTAAAAGTATCGATACGCTTGTTTATCCGCGATTGGATTTTTTCGGCAATTCGTAAATCCTGGAAAAGAAGGGCCGAAAGGTACTTTAAAATATCATTCGAGGAAAAAAGCCCCGCGAACCGGCCTTCCCCATCCACCACGGTAAACCATATTTCTTCGTTCAAATTTTCAAGGCTCTCTTTATCCAACGCGTCCAAGGGTTCCATGGAATTCACAAGGCAGATGTTTTCGCTCATCAGATCCGCTATTCCATCCGGAACGGAGGCCTTTCTCAGGTTTGCGGCCGCTGCTTGTTCAAGCCAGATTCTTCGGCTGATGTAGCCATCGCATGTTCCGTCCGGCTTGATGACGCCGACGGCCTCGATTTCCGGATCGGCGATCAGATCCGCGCTCAGGTCCGCATAGCCCCAGCGCTCGCTGACTGCGTACGGATTGCTGATGAGGTCCTTATAGAAACGCTTCGGCGAATCCGCCGTGGATTCTATCGTTATTATTGTTTTCATCAGCCCTCATTCCAAAGGATGAGTATCCGTCCACCTTCCGGAGCTGTCAAGTTTGCTTTACCCAAAATGGACCGATCGGTTTATTTATGTTTGCTCAGGAAGAAATATGACCCGATTTTCGGTCTATACCGAATATCCCGATTCCCGGCCGAACCCATTCATCGATCATACCCGAATGTCCATCAGCGCTCCGACCGGCAGCCGGACGATTCGATTCGATCCGTTATCTCTCCTTGACCTCGGAGCTCCCGCGCGACCATACTCGGAAGCAGAATGAACGAAATGAAGGAAACCGTCGCCAAGGCGACGAAAGCCCTGTTGGTCGGCATACGGGGCGGCCGGACAAGCGACGAGGAAGCCCAATCCCTCGGCAAGGAACTTGCGGGCCTGGCCAAGACGCTCGGCGTGGACATAGTGGCCCAGGAGATCGTGCGAGTGCGCGACAAGCAGCCGAGATTCGGCATGGGCATCGGCAAGGCGGAGGAGATATCCAACCGCGCGAAGGACCTCGGCGTGGACTGCGTCATATTCGACCAGGACATCTCGCCCTCCCAACAACGCAATTGGGAAGAACTTTCAGGACTTTCGGCGTTGGACAGGCAGGAAGTCATCATCCAGATCTTCGCCGCGCGCGCGAAGACGCGGGAGGCCACGCTGCAGGTGGAACTGGCCGAACTCAAGCATTCCCTGCCGAGGCTCGCGCACAAGTACATCGACCTTTCCCGCCAGCGCGGAGGCAAGTTCGGCACCAAGGGTTCGGGAGAGACGAAACTCGAAGAAGACAGGAGGACCGCGCAGAAGCGCATCCACCTGCTCGGCGAGGAGCTGGACGAAGTGCGCAAACATCGGGCGACCCAGCGGAAACGTCGGGAGCGCGTCGCCATCCCGACCTGCGCCCTCGTCGGCTACACGAACGCCGGCAAGTCGTCCCTGCTGAACTCCATGTCCGCCGCCGCCGCCTTCGTGGAGGACAAGCTCTTCGCCACGCTCGATCCTACGACCCGCCGGATGGACATCGGCAAAGGCCGCCCCGTGCTCCTGACCGACACCGTCGGCTTCATCAGGCGCCTGCCGCACGACCTGGTTGACGCCTTCCACGCCACGCTCGAGGAGGCGGCGCTCGCCGACCTCGTGATCCATGTGCTCGACGCCTCCGATCCGGACGTCGACACCTATTTCGAGACCACCATGACGGTCCTGAAGGAAATGGAAGCCGACAAGACGCCGATGATCGTTGTCCTGAACAAGATAGATCTGGTCGAAGCGCCGGAGATCCTGGAAAAGCTCAAGCTGCGCTATACGGAGAGCATCGCCGTCTCCGCCAAGTCGGGCGCGGGCCTGGACGAACTGGCTCGGCGGATGGACACGACGCTCTCGGGCGGCGTCGTCCGTTTCCGTTTTCCGAACAGCCGGCACGATCTGGCGGCCATGCTGCACCGGAGCGGAACGGTGGTCTCCGAGAACTACGGAGACGAATTTATCGAAATGGAGGCCCGCGTAGGGGAGCGCTTGGCGGGAACGCTCAGGGAATTCGCGGTGGAATGAGTAGCCGGTAGGAAGAGGGCCTTTGGCGGTACGCCGGTAAGTGGCGAGGACTGGCGGTGAGCCGCCTACCGCCTACCGGCTTCCTTCTTCAATTCTTTCCGCAACATCTCTATCTTCCTGCCGGGAGCCACGCCGCGGGGACAGACCCGGGAGCATTCGAACTTTTTTTCGCAGGCGGCCACGCCGTCCGCGCGTGCGGCCCGTGCCAAGAGCTCCTCCCGCCGTTCCGGCCGGTTCTCGATTTCCCTCTCCAGGGCGGCAAGGGACGCGGGCCCCTGGAAGGGCGGCTTGGCGACGCCCGTGGAAACCGGGCACGCCGAAACGCAGCACCCGCACTCTATGCAATCCTCGAAACGCTCGAATCTCGACAGGCCGGCGGGCAGGACCGGTGCTTCCTTGACTTCGCTAAGCCGCAGCTGGGTCGTACCTTCCGGCAGTGAGCGGAAAAGGGCTGCGGGGTCGGTCGCGAGGTCCGCGACCACCCCGAACCCCGCGAGGGGTTCCAGTACGGGTTCATCGCCCGCGATCGACGCGAAGGGAACAAGGCAGGCGAGCATCTCCTTGCCGTCCACGCGGACGGCGCAGGTTCCGCAGGAACCGTGGTGGCAGGAGTGCCGGTACGCGAGGGTCCGGGCGCCTCCGGTGCGGATGATCTCCAGAGCGTCCAGGAGGGTCGTCCTCTCGCCGTATTCCACTTCGAACCGTTCAAGACGGCTATCCTCCGCCGTCCCCCTCCTGATCCTCACGAAGCGCTTCATCGCTGCCTCCAGTAATCGGCATAGGGGGCGAGTTCCGCCGTCGCGGTTCCGCAACGGGTGCCCGTCCCGAAATAGCCGTCGACGGCGTCGGAAGCGGTCTCGGCCATGGCCCGCAGCGTGGTCGCCTTGCCGCCGAGCATGGTGAACAGACCGCGCACCCCGTCCTTTTTTCCGTGGTCGATAAGGACGAAGTCGCGGCTGATCGAACGGCCGTCGTCGGAGCTCCTGCCCGCCAGGGGCCGGGCGGCCGTCCAGGCGGCGCGGACGGGACGCGCGGAGAAACCGGGAACGAGATTGTCCGCCGCGGAGCGGAGAAAGGCGATCTCCCCTTCCGTCGGCGCCAGACCGTCGCGATCGGCAACGATGCGCTGGGTGGATCCGATTATGGAAAGCTTCCGCTGGGGAACCAGGATGTCGCCGTCGCCCGGCCTCCGCAACCGGGAAACGACCATGTCCGTCATCCGCCCCTCGACGGCGACCATGGTCCCCGCGGCCGCCGTCAGGGCGACCTCCGCGCCCGCGAGGCGGGCGACCCGGTCGGCCCAGGGGCCCGCGGCGTTCACGACGGCGTCGGCTGAAACGGAGACCGGCTTCCCCGATCGGTGATCGACGGCGCGGACGGTCGTCACCGCGCCGCGGGAGCGGTCGATGCCGACGACCTCGGTGAAGGTCCTGATGTCGGCGCCGAGCGCTGCCGCGGAAGCGAAAAAGCGCATGGGTAGCCGGTACGCGTCGATAGTCCCGTCGGGCACGAGCACGGCCTTCAGCACCAGGGGATTGACGGCCCCTTCCATGGCTAGGGCGCGGCGCACCGGAATTTCGACGGCGCCGATACCGGCCCCCCGGCATGCGTCCACGAACTCGGCGGCGAGCGCGGCCTCCGCCTCGTCCAGAGCGATGAAGAGGCCCTGGTTGTACTCCATGCAATCCGCGGCGATGCGTCTGAGGATCAGGGTCTCGACCATGCATTCGCGCGCGATGGTCCTATCGGCCAGGGCGTAACGCGCCCCCGAATGCAGCTGGCCGTGGTGGCGGCCCGTCGTTCCCGAGGTGAGCTCGCCGCGTTCCAGCACGGTCACGCGAAAGCCGCGCCTGCTGAGGTCCCAGGCGGTCGCGGCGCCGGTACCCCCGCCCCCGATCACCGCTACATGGAATCGATTCATGGGCGTGAGTATAACAGCCGCGCGAAGCTTGTCCATCATCACCGGCCCGGATAAAGTGCACTCCATGATTCGTCCGTTGCTCGCGGTCTATCGCGCGCTGATCGCCGTCCTCCTGCTGCTCGTCGTCGGCTTCGCCCTGCTCACCGTCTTCACGATTTCGCGGAAGGAAGTGCAGGGGAAGACGCCGGCTCCGCCGGCCGCCGGAGCCGTGGAGGTGGCGGAGGCGAAGGGACAGAGCTTCTTCACGGGCATCGGCCGCATCCGGGCGGCGACCGACGATCCCGTGCCTGCGACGGTGATCGTCTCCATCGCCTTTCCCTATGACGCCTCGGACTCCGCTTTTTCCGAGGAACTCGCCGCCAGGACCCGCGCGTTCAGGGAACTGTCGGCGGACCTCTTCTCTTCGTATTCCAAGGGAGAACTGGATAGCCTTGGTGAGGCCAGGATCAAGGCCGAGCTCATCCGGCGCTTCAATGCCATCCTCAGGCTCGGGAGCATCGGGGAAATCTACTTCAACGATTATATTGTGATCGAATGAACGCTACTCCACGATGACCGTAGCGCGGAACTGGCCCGCTGTATATTTCAGGGTTTCCAGCCTGACCATACCGGAGGTCGCCCCGGTCATCCGGGCCGCGCGCTCCAGCGCGTAAGGCGCGGGCTGGACTGCGCTTCCTCCTACCGCCCCGAGCGCCGATCGCGGAAACGATATCGAATAGCGTTTGCCGCCGCCACCGGCCGTCACGGCGGTCCAGGTCTCAACGGTATAGACGCGGACGCCCTCTCCGAGATCGTCGTTGGACATCACCCGGAAGGACAGGTCCTGATCGAACGAGAGCCTGCGATCGTTTCCCGAAGCGGAAAAGCGGGTCGGAAAATACGCGGCGACGGCCTGGGGCACATAGCTGCCTTCTATGTAATTCCTCTCCGAATTCTTGTCGATCGAGGTTCCGGAGCCGATATCGTCCACGACGTATGCGGCCAGGAGTCTCGGCTCGGCGGACCGCTGTACGCCGGCCTTCAAAGTCTGGGCGGAGCCGTTTTTCCGCTCCTCGCGGGAACCCAGGGCAGCGCAGGAAGAGACGACGACAAGGAGAAAAGCGCAGACGGAAACGGCGAAAGTCCTGAACGATGGGGCGTTTATTTGTTTCATGTAAGGAGGATGTATCCCTTTTCAGCTCTTTTTTCCAGTCCGGCGCAACTGAGCGCCCTTCGCGGGGGTCGGAAACGTATGGACGGGAGTCGATGCGAAGGTCTATCATTGCGCGTCGCCGCCGGAAAGGGGTCGAATGGAAATGGAACGGGTGCCGTCGGTCGCAGCGCAGATAATCATCACCGTCATACCCATCGTCGGGATAGTGATGGGAAGCACGGTCGCGTTCTTCTACTTGCTCTGGAACCACAAGCGTACCGTCCTGCTCATCCAGGCGGGACGCTGGGAGCGGCCCGACTTCGACCTCCTTTCCTTCTGCCTGCTCGCGGGGCTGCTCCTGACGTTCGTAGGACTTTCCTTGACGGTCCTGCTGGCGCTGCTGGACGGCTTCGGCTACGGTCTGCTCGGCGGGGTCCTGCCCCTGTCGATCGGACTGAGCCTGCTCGCGTACTACGGAGCGAAGCGCGGCGACCGGGCCGCATGAAGCCCGGCGCGGACGGGCTCGGGAACGACGGGCTCGAAGACGGAGAGCTCGTCGCCCGGGTCGTCATGGGGGAAACGGAACTTTTCGCGTTTCTGGTCAGGAGGCACCAGCGGGCCGTGTACGGCCTGGGCATGGGCTTCTACCGGAATGCCGATGACGCCGCCGATTTCGTCCAGGACGTCTTCCTCAAGGCGTTCCGCAGTTTGGGCACCTTCCAGGGACGAGCGCGTTTCTCCACTTGGTTGTACCGCATAGCGTACAACGCCGCGATCAACGGCACCAAGCGGAGGAAGGAGTACAGGAGCCTCGCGGAGGACGCGGAGATTCCCGATTTCGATGGACCCGAGCGTCTGACGCTCAGGTCCCTGGCCGCCGCGGCGGTCGTCGAAGCTATCGCGGACCTTCCCGACCGCTTCCGAATCTGCGTGGAATTGTTCTTCTTCTATGATCTTTCCTATCCGGAAATCGAGACGGTCACGGGTTATCCCGTGAATACGATCAAATCGCACGTATTCCGCGCGAAGAAACTGCTGAGGGAAAAACTCCGCGACGAAGCGGAAGGAGGTTTCGAATGACCTGCGAAAAAGCCATGGAACTCTTGGTCGGCGCGAGGGATGCGCGAAGCCTTCCCCTTCTCGCGAAATTGCACCTGCGTCGTTGCGCCTCCTGCGGGCGCGAGGCGCGAAGGCTCGATATGGCGATGGCTTCGCTTCGGGACCTGCTTCCGCCCGCTCCCGACCTCAGCGAGGCGGTCATGACCGCGATTCGGGGGGACCCGCTGCATCTTTCGGAGACCGTTTCCTGGGGGAAATGGATCGGCGTCGGCTTCCTAATAATGCTCTCCATCGCCGTAGCCCCTTTCGGCTCCGATTTCGGCTGGCTTTCTTCGCTCATGGGGGACTCGTTCCGCCTCCCCTTCGCCCTCACCCTGGGCCTCGCGATGACCGTCTACTGCTCCCTTTTCATCGCCAGCCACCTGGACGAGCTCACGGAGCGCTTCAAGCTCGGCCGGCGTTGAACACAGCCCGGAAAGCTTCCCGGTTTGACAGTGGATTCGGCGGGTACTAATCTTTTCTGATGAACATCGCCACCTACACCGTCAAACCGAGACTCCCGGCTCCCCTGAAACCGCTTGAGGAGATCTCGCATAATCTCTGGCTGTCGTGGAATTTCGACGCCGTCATGCTCTTCATACGGCTGGACTACGACATTTGGATGTTATCCCGCCAGAATCCGGCGCGCATGCTCGGCATGGTTTCCCAAGACCGGCTGGAAAAGATGGCCGTGGATGATTCCTACCTGGCCGCGCTCAAAGACGTCAACGAACAATTCGCCAAATACAAGAAAGGCGACGGCTGGTACCGCGGAGGGAAAAAAGACGCGATCGCGTACTTCTCCATGGAATACGGCATGGACGTGTCCCTCCCGATCTATTCGGGAGGACTCGGCATACTCTCCGGCGACCACATGAAGACGGCTTCCGACCTCGGCCTCCCTCTCGTCGGAGTAGGCCTCCTGTACCGGCAGGGTTATTTCCAGCAGTACCTGAACGCCGACGGATTCCAGCAGGAATCCTACCCGGAAAACGACTGGTACAACATGCCGGTCAACCGGAAACTTGATGAGCGCAACGAGCCGATACGGATCTCGGTGGATCTGGCCGGAAAAATCGCAGTCGCCCAGATCTGGGAAGCCAGGGTCGGCCGGAATTCGCTCATACTCCTGGACACGAATATCGAAGAAAACCTCCCCGAACTCCGCGACATCACGGCGGCGCTTTACGGGGGCGACAGGGAGACGCGCATACGGCAGGAGATCCTGCTCGGCATTGGCGGCATCAGGGCTCTCAGGGCCCTCGGGATCAATCCCGCGGTTTCCCACATGAACGAAGGGCATTCCGCCTTCCTCGGCCTTGAACGCATCCGCGAGAAAATGGACGAGCTCGGTTTCACCTTCGCCGAAGCGCGGGAAGCGCTCTGGCCGACCAACATTTTCACCACGCACACGCCGGTGCCCGCGGGAAACGAACGTTTTCCCATCGACCTCATGGAGAAGTATTTCCGTTCCGAAGCCCAGACCCTCGGCCTCCCGTGGAAGGAGTTCCTCGGTCTCGGACGCGAGAATCCCGACAACGACCATGAAACCTTCTGCATGACGGTCCTCGCACTCAGGTTCTCGGCCTATTCCAACGGAGTATCCAGGCTGCACGGGATCGTCTCGCGCGAAATGTGGAAGGGGCTCTGGCCGCAGCTTCCGAAGGACGAGATTCCGATCGGCTCCATCACGAACGGAGTCCATCCCCGGACCTGGGTCTCCAACAATATGGTCGAACTCCTCGACCGTTATTTCGGGCCCCGTTTCCAGGACGAACCCACCGACCTGGCCATCTGGGACCGGATGGACCGGATTTCGGACGAAGAACTCTTCAGGGCCCATGAGCGCCGCCGGGAGCGCTTGGTGGCCTTCGCCCGCGAACGCATCCGCAGCCAGCTCAAACGGAACGGGGCGACGGAGAGCCGCATCCATGAGGCGGAGGACGCCCTGTCCCCTTACAACTTCACGGTAGCCTTCGCGCGCCGCTACGCGACCTACAAGCGGGCGAACCTCCTGCTCCGCGATCCGGAGCGCCTGCTCCGCCTGCTTACCGACAAGGAGAAGCCCATCCAGCTCATTTTCGCGGGCAAGGCTCATCCGCACGATCTGCCGGGCAAGGAGATCATCAGGGAAATCGTCCATTTCGCGGAAGAACACGATGTCGTGAGCAAAATCGTATTCCTGGAAGACTACGACATGACCATGGCCAGATACCTCACCAGCGGAGCCGATCTCTGGCTCAATACGCCCCGGCGCCCCCTGGAGGCGTCCGGCACCAGCGGGATGAAGGCCGCCATGAACGGCGTGCTCAATTGTTCGATCCTGGACGGGTGGTGGGACGAAGCCTACACCCCCGAGATCGGCTGGGCGATCGGCCGAGGCGAACAGTACGAGGATACGCAACTCCAGGACGAGATCGAAAGCAAGGCGCTGTACGACCTGCTGGAACGTGAGATCGTGCCGCTTTTCTACCAGCGGGGCCGCGACGGCCTTCCGCGCGAATGGATCCGCCGAATGAAGAATTCGATGCGCGTGATCGGCCAGTCCATGTCCAGCCATCGGATGCTGATGGATTATTCCGGGCGTTTTTACTATCCGGCGCTCAGGAACTACAAGAAACTCGCCAAGGACGGCTTTGCCGAATCCAAGGAACTGGCCGCCTACCTCGCGCGGCTCCGTGCGGCTTGGGCATCCATCTCCGTCAAGCACATCGAATCCAGCGCGCGGCCGATCATGCAGCGGGGCGACACGCTCACGGTCACGGCCTGCGTGGACCTCGGGCCCCTCACGCCCGACGAGATTCTCGTCGAACTCTACCATGGTTCCGTTTCCAACCAGGGGGAAATCGTCCAAGCCGTCCGCAGCGAGATGTCGCCTATCGGGCGCGAAGGGGATTGCGTCAAATACCGGGTCAAGATCGCCTGCGCCGCGACGGGGCAGCAGGGCCACACTGTCCGCATCCTGCCCAAGCATCCCGGCCTCGTCCACCCCTACCTCCCCGGACTGGTCAGATGGGCATGAAAACCATACTTTGCTTCGGCGATTCCAACACCTGGGGCGCCGACCCCGCAACGGGCGGCCGCTTCGGCATCCACGAGCGCTGGCCCGGGGTCCTGCGCGACCTCCTGAACCAATACGCGCCGCCGGACGCGCCCGACTACTGGATCGTGGAAGAGGGCTTGAGCGGCAGGACTACCTGCCGGGACGATCCGGTCGAAGGAGACCGGAACGGCCTTTCCCAATTCACCGCGATAGCGGAAAGCCACAAGCCCCTGGACCTCGTCGTCATCCTGCTCGGCACGAACGACCTGAAAGTCCGCTTCGCTCCCACGGCCCAGGACATCGCGCGCGGCGCCCAGCGGGTCGCCAAGGCCGCGATGAATCCCGTAATAGGCCGCGACGGGCGCGCGCCTTCCGTCCTCCTGATCGCCCCTCCACCCGTCGCCCGGCTGAGCTATTTCAAGGAGATGTTCGCCGGCTCCGGAGAAATCTCGCTGAAGCTGGCCGCGCGCTACCGCCAGTTCGCGGACGAAATCGGCTGCGCCTTCCTGGACGCCGGCTCCGCGGTTTCCTCAAGCGACCTGGACGGCATCCATCTGGAGGCTTCCGAACACGCCAAGCTCGCCGAAGCCGTGGCGCGCAGGGTGAAGGAGCTCATCGGGTAGGCCGGCGGGAAGCGCGCGGGGAATAGGTTCAACCGGGGGTCCTGGCAGGGGAAAGCACGGACTCACTCGGTCCTCGCCCATCGGCCTACGGTCGATGGGTTGCGGAAGCGTTCGTCCGCGCTTTCCCCTGCCACCCCTTGTTACCGTCCCCCCCCGCGTGCTTCCCGCGGGGCGCGCTTCCCGAGGGGCGCGGTTTCATGCTATCCTCCGCGTGCGCGGACGAGCGGTACGTTCGCGCTTCGTACATGACCGCGGCGGTCGCCCGTTACCCGCCTTATCAAAACAAGGAGCCCGTCAATGACGTCCCGTCATTCGTTCCGTTACCTCGATCTCATCATGGCCGCCTTCGTCGTCGTCCTCGTGGTCAGCAACATCGCGTCCTCGGCCAAAATCGTCGATCTGGGATTCTCGCTCTTCGGCGTCCCCATGGCCTTCGACGGCGGCACCCTGCTCTTCCCGCTTTCCTACATCTTCGGCGACATACTCACCGAGGTCTACGGCTTCGGCGCTTCCCGCCGGGTGATCTGGGCCGGCTTCGCCGCCCTCGCTTGCGCCTCCGCGGTCTTCTTCCTGCTCCGCATCCTGCCCGGCGAAGCGGCCTGGGAAGGCTACGCCGGCGGCGCAGCCTACGACGCCATCCTCGGCGGCATGAGCGGCGGCGGCATCGCGCTGGCCAGCCTGCTCGGCTACTGGACGGGCGAATTCTCGAATTCGTACGTGCTCTCCCGCATGAAGGTCGCCATGCTCGGCCGCAAGCTCTGGGCCCGCACCATCGGCAGCACCCTCGTCGGAGAACTCGTCGACACCCTCGTCTTCGTCCTCGTCGCGAGCCTAGCGGGCGTCTTCGGCTGGGAACTATTCCTCAGCCTGGTCCTGACGAATTACCTCTTCAAATGCGCGGTCGAAGCCCTGATGACCCCCGCGACCTACTTCGTCGTACGCAAGCTCAAGGCAGCCGAAGGCGTGGATGTGTTCGATACGAACGTCAGCCGGAATCCCTTCAAGATAGGTTGAAGGCGAGCGCCCCAGACTGAAAAAGGAAGCGCGAAGGACAATACGTACAAGAAGGGGCTCCGCAGGAGAAAGGCGGGTCCCGCGCGGAAGCATGGTTGAAAAGGGTATGCGATAGGATGATACTGGAAAAGAAATCCTGATCTTTGACATTTTTAGCGAATGTATCCGTTTCTTAAGTCTGAGCCAGCAGATTGAGTGATCCGATTTCGGTGGTGCGAATTGGATCTATCGCCACCGAATGAGTGTGCTGCGGCGGCGACTCTGACAGCCCCGACGGCTCTGGAATGTCAGAGACGATGAGCAGAAGAAGAGGGTTGCTGTACTTCAATGCCCGCTGGTACGATCCGCAGCTGGGGAGATTCGTAACAGAGGACCCCATACGTGATGGTGATCTGTGGGTAGCCTATTGTGATAATAACCCACTGAATGCCACGGATCCGACTGGACTAGATCCGAATGGAATGTCTTATGAAGAAGCGGATGCAAGAGGCTGGAATAGTAATCAACCTTCTGCTACAGCGCTTAATATACAGAATTTTATAACTACTGCTGGAAATGCAACTTCAGGTATTGAAATAGGTACAAAAGCTGCTTTACCTATAGGAACTACTCTATTAGCGAGGGGTCGATCTGGGGTCAATGTCGCTAAAGAATTGATTTTTGATGCCTCAACCCCGGGACTTTCAGATGTACAAGGGGCAGCAATCAGAAAAATCTCTGCTGAAGCTTCGCGTGCTGGTCGAAGTACGTTAAAAGCTGGGGTTACGATAAAAAATGTTGCCAGTAAAACAAGCCGTTTATCAGGGCCTGTTTCATATGCCCTAGATGTTGCTGATGTCGCAAATGTTATGTCAACTGATGGTTATGAAGCCGGTCTCGGTAAAATTGTGGATAAAGGATTTGGATATGTAGCGCAGACAGCTATAATGGCTTACGCATTTCCATTAGGTACTATTAACCCAGCTATTCCTGTTACAGCTGGCTTTGTGGCAAATCAAGGGGCTCAATTTTTCTCTGGGGCCGTACAAAGACCAGTAACAAACCGCTATGTGAATGAGTATTTAGCGGTTCAAAGTTCTTTGGAGAAAAAATATGGTGCGTGGGCTCCTTTATTTACCCCTCGTCTCGGGTTTGGAGGATGGTAAATGCTAGAATATCTGAGCGTCGAAGATAAAGGGAAATTACTCAAAACTGCCGTCGGTACTAGTTTCATTTTCTTTGTCTGCGCATTGGTCTTTGGATTATCAGTTTTCTTTGTTTTTCAAAGTATTAGCATCGGAGAAAATGCGGAAGCAAAGGTGACTAGTACCAGGAGTCGATATTTTGGTGTATTTAAAGAAATTAACTATACTTATTTATATCAAGGTCATTACGATTCTGGAGTGGTGTTGATTTTATCAATGCAATCATTTGCTAAAAAAGGAGATGTTTTCAAAATTAAAGTCCTTCCCTTCCCAAGGGTTAAGGCGTTTGTTGGATTCGTTTATCAACAAATATTTGGTAGTATTGCACTATCGATTTTATCTCTCGGTTTTGGTCTTTATTTAATCTTCTGGTATTTTAGAAATAGACCATCGTTATTAAAAAGCTCAATGCAAACACCTATAAGGACAGAGCATCGGTAAAAGCCTAACGAAGTCTTCAACTTGACAACGCGGACAAGCCGCGTTGCAAGTTAAGACGGGTGTTAGGCTAACGCCAGGAGAAGACGAAGCCCGGCAGGTTTGCTGACCGCCGGGCTTTTTTGTTGCTCTGACCTGCGGCTTTGAAGACCGCAGTCAGCCGGGCGGCCGCCTCTTCCCCCGGCTCTTGAATCCGGGCCGCGGCCACTTTGGCGAGCAAGGCCCCTGCGACGGCGGATCCCGAGTCAAGAAAAGTACAAGTTAACCTGCGACGGGGCTTGTCCCCGGAGTCAGGTTTAACTGCTTTTTTTCTTGCTCCTCGCTGATGATGCCCCTACCGGGGGTGACCGGACGGCTAAAGCCGCCCGGTTATGTTGTCGGTATAATTTTAAAATTATACCAATTCCAGTTTAAGCTTTTTCCCTAACACCGAAGCGGCCTTTGTTAAGGTTAACAAGGTAACTGATTCGTTATCGGGATCCAATAATCGGTCAACAGCCGCCCGCGACGTTTCGAGCCGGTGAGCGAGTTCGGTTTTGGTGAGGTTTTGCTTTTTGAGCGTATCAAGGAGTTGAACCGAGATAATTTTTTTGACCGCTCCGGCCTCAACCGCCTCGGCGATCCCTTCCTCTTCAAGAAAGGAATCGAATGAACTGCCGATCGTATTATTCTTCATCTGTAGCGCCTCCCCGTCGAACCGCGTTCCGCCGCTTTTTCGCGAGTTCCAGATCTTCCTGCGGCGTTTTCTGGCTCTTCTTCATTATTCCGTGTAAAAGCACCATGAAACCTTTCCAGACGGTAAAGACGACTCGTGAAATCTTGTTCGGTAAATCCGTCCGGACCTCCCAGAGTTCCGCATCCATTTTCCTTACGAGAGGGAGACCGATAGGCCAGGACATCTCAACGGCCTTAATGTCCTCGCCGATGCTCTTCTTCTCTTCCGGCGGTAAAACCTTAAGCCAATTCCGGACGGGTTCGTTCCCTGCGGGTGTTTTGTAAAAAAACAACTTTGATTTTCTTGCTAGCCGGCATATGGATAGTGTACCAAAAATGATACGTGTTTGCAAGGGGTATTTTTACTTTTTACAAAGTGGGAATGGGGTTGCTCAGTTGTTGGCGCGGATGAGATCATCGAGGATTTTGAGGATAGCGCGCTTCTTGTCCTCAGGAAGAATGACATCCACCAAAGGACGCTTTCGAAAGCTTCCGGTTTTATGAAGCCGAACCCCGATTCCCGGTGGAGGGGACCTCCTTCGCCCCGATCAGCGGCATCCCGCCCCCTACCCTCGCTTCGGCCGCCATGGTAGATTTCAACCTGCGCCACAGGAATGCTTCAGCCGCAGGAGGAATCCGCCATGCCGCTCACCTTCGACCTTCCCTATGAGGATCTCGCCGGATATCAAGGGCGCAGCCCGCGCCCGGCGGACTTCGACCAATTCTGGGATCGTTCGCTCGAAGAACTTGAGAGCGTCCCTCCCAGAGTGGAACTGATCCCAGCGACAGTCCGCGCGCCTGCGGGTAGAGGCGGCGGGAAGCCTTTCGCAGAGTACCTGGACCTCTGGTTCGACGGCGTCGGCGGCGCCCGCGTGCACGCCAAGCTGGTTAGGCCCGTCGGAGAAGCGGCGGAGCGTTCGGCCGGGCCCGGGGGAAAGGGCCCCGCCATCATCCAGTTCCACGGCTATTCGGGATCCAGCGGCGACTGGCAGTCCAAGCTTGGCCTGGCGGCTTCGGGCTTCACGGTCGCGGCCCTGGACTGCCGAGGCCAGGGCGGCTTATCGGAGGACGTCGGGGGAGTCACGGGGAATACGCACTGCGGGCACATAATCCGCGGCCTGACGGAGGCCATCGCCGGCAAGCCGGAACAACTGCTCTACCGTTCGATCTACCTGGACTGCGCCCGGCTAGCGCGCATCGTCATGGCGATGGAGGACGTGGATCCTGCCCGCGTCGGAACTTCCGGCGGAAGCCAGGGCGGCGCGCTCGCGTTGGCCTGCGCGGCCCTGGAACCGCGGATTGCCCGCTCCGCACCGAATTACCCCTTCCTCAGCGATTTCAGGCGGGTCTGGCAGATGGACCTAGCCAAGGATGCCTACGAAGAATTGCGGACCTGGTTCCGCCTGTTCGATCCCCTGCATGAAAGCGAAGCCGCCGTCTTCAATGCCCTGGGCTACATCGACATCCAGAACCTGGCGCCCCGCATCAGGGCCGAGGTATTCATGGGCGTCGGCCTGATGGACACGATCTGCCCGCCCTCCACCCAGTTCGCCGCATACAACAAGATACCGGGCAAAAAGTCCCTGGCGGTCTACCCTGACTTCGCCCATGAGGACCTTCCCCGCCACCAGGACCGCGTGCTGGAATTCATGTCCGGCCTATGACCGATAGTCCCCATCCACCGCCATCCGCCGCCCCTGCCGCCAACTGCCGCCGAGCGTCACCCGGACCATCGCATCCCGGGCCACCGCATTCCGGATCTCCGCGCGGCGGGGGCGGACCTTCGTACTATCGAATTCGATACTATCATATTTGATACTCTATCCCTTATGATACGGTGATCGGATACACACGAATACGGATGGAAATAATAATTCCATGCAGGCCAAGAAAATGACCTGGTTCCAGTCCTCGAACTGCGTTTGGCACGCTTGTTGCTTATCAATCTGCACCGCGCGTGACAAAGATCCGCGTGGAAAGGATGACCGAATGAACAATAAAGCAATCGCGATCGTAATCGCTCTGGTATCCGCCTTTCGCGTCGCGGCCCAGGAACAGCCCCAGATCGCGTACCGCATCCTCTCCGGCTACGTCGACAAAAAACAGGCCGAAGCGAACCAAGGGAAAAAGACCGGCGGCCTGATCGTGGCCGGCACGGGAGGGATGCTCCTCGCTGCGGGAGCGACGACCTGGTTCTACGGAGACGACATTTCGAATTCCGCATCCGGATCGCCGATGGATATCGAGGCGAAAGTCGGTATGGCCCTCGGCTTGGGATTGGGAGGCTTGACGCTGACGCTCATCGGAGGCGGCCTTCTCTTCGCCAAGCCGAACGATTTCCGCGCCCAGTACGCCGAAGTCTTCGATGAAAATGATGCCCAGATCCAGGAGGCGCTCGCTATCGCGGCGCTCAAGGACATTTCGATCCAGGGGAAAAAGGTCCGCATCACCGGAGCCGTTTCAAGCTTCCTCACGCCCCTGATCTTCGGCGCGATCCTCGCCGCCGCGAACGTCAACAAGGGAGAGCCGTGGAGCGACGGGATCACGGACAGCCTATACTGGAACGCATTCTCCATCGCGGGAGGCATTTCGGCGCTTTTCTCCACCACGGAGGAGGAACGGCTTTACGAAAAATACCGGGCTGGCCGGGAAGCGTTCTACGGCGATTTCCAGGGATCGCGGAACTGAGCGGCCGGGGACGCCAAGGTGTTCAGGAAGCTGTTCTTCGGCCTGGGCGTCCTTCTGGGGGTCGTATCGCCGCAGACCGCGCCGGATTTGTCCGCCAGGGTGTACCGCATCGGCGACCAGCTCTACGTCAACATTGAGCTGGTGGGCGCCTACGCGGGGACTGCCCTGGATTTGGTCTCCTCAGGGACCCGGGTAGCAATCGGCCTGGAAGCGGCCGTTGAGGGCTCGTCCCGGCCGCCCGTACGCGTGACGCGTTCGATCCGGCGGGACGGAGCCGTAGACGCATGGATAGTGGAGACGGAGACGAAGGGCGAAGAAAAAATCCTGCGCGACCGCGATGCCGCCCTGATTCTCGCCTCGCGGGCTTGGGGCATCCATCTCGGGCCCGCCGACGGCTCGCGCCGAGCCTTCGCGGTAACGGTGAGGGCGGGTGCCGGACTGATCGACGCCGAGGGCCTCTGGCATCGGGCCGACATACTTTGGGGTTATGCCGAACCGGAGCTGCGTTTCGCTTTTTCCGGCCCGGAGGAGGTTCCCTTCTGATATGAAACTCAGGACCCGCTTCATCCTCCTATTCGCTTCCCAGGCCCTGATCGTAGCCTTGGCATCGGTCGCATTCACGTACAGGTCGATGGGCACCGAATACGCCCGCGCCGAATCGGAATCCGGCTTTTCATCCGCCCGTGCGGACGAGGCGGCCCGCGCTACCCGCGACGGAGCGCTCGGCGAGGAGGAGAGGCTCCGGATCGCAGTCCATGCGCTGGATGAGTTGCGTGCCGCCGAAGCCGCAGGCAGGCTGTACCGGTCGCAAGCCGCGGTGGAATCCATCGCGGCCATCGGCGTCTTTTCGCTGATCGCCGCGTTCGTCTCGGCATCATTTTTCAGCCTGGCCGCCCGCCCTCTATCCCGGCGCCTCGACGACCTCGTTTCGCTCTCCGCCCGCGCGGGGGCGGACAGGTCCTTCCGTTTCCCGCCGCTTGCGGACAAGGAATTCGGTCCAGTCCACCTGGCCTTCGACAAGCTCCTCGATACCATAATCGAACAGGAAAAGCGGCTCGCCGAAGCTTCCCGCCTGGAAGGCTGGAAGGAAGTCTCCTCCTTCCTTTTCCACCAGCTCCGCGCGCCGCTTTCGGTGCTCGAACTTTCCGCGCGAAACGCGAAGACGGCGATCGGCCGCATCCCCGAAGGAGCGCTTCCCGCGGAGGAAGCCCTGAGGCTTTGTTCCGACGGCGCGGAAGCGGCGGAGGCCGAATGCCTGAGGATACGGGCACTCCTGGACCGGTTCAAGGAGCTCTCGGGGCTGGTCTTGGTTCCGGCCGAACGGACCGATCCCCGCGAGCTTGTCCGTTCCTGCGCCGCCCGCCTCATCCCGGGAAAGGCGAATATCTCATTCCCCGTCGACGCCGGCTTCGACCTGATCGTGGATAGACGGCTGATGGAGGAAGCCATCATGAACATCGTGATGAATTCGATAGAAGCCTGCGCCGCGCCGCCGGCGTCCATCCGCTTCGAAACAACTAGGTCCGTACGGGGTTTGGAGCTGACGGTCCGGGACGGAAACGGGCCAGTGGACCCCTCGCTCATCGCCCGCCTCGGCCGGGAGCGTTTCTCCACCAAGCGCGAAGGGACGGGCCTCGGCCTCCTTTTCGTGCGGCGCGCCCTCGTCCTCCACGAGGGCATATTCGAGATACTCCCCCCCGGGGACGGCGGGTTCGGCGTCAGGCTCGTATTGCCGCCGGCAAGGCTGATCCCGCGCGAAAAGGCGGACTCATGAACATACTCCTGGCGGACGACGACGGGGCGCTGCGGAAGGAACTGAGCGTTTTCCTTTCCCTGAACGGCCATACCGTCGTCCAGGCGTCCGACTTGGGCGAAGCCCTACGCGGGCTCCAAGCGGGCGGCATAGACGCCGTCCTTGCCGACCTCTACCTCGGCGCCGAAAACGGCATGGACATCCTGGCCGCGACGAAGCTGCCCGTCATCGTCATTTCGGGGATGGGCAGGATCTCGGACGCCGTCGCGGCGCTTCGCGCGGGCGCCTGGGATTTCCTGGAAAAGCCCGTCGCGCCCGACCGGCTGCTCGGCCTCCTCCGCAACCTGGACCGGGGCCTCTCCGCGGAACGCGGCATGGAAGCCCTGCGCGACGGCTGGCTCGCCGAGCACGCCGTCTGCGCGAAGGGTTCGGCCTTCGAGCGGGCGCTCCTGCAGGCCAGGGAGGCCGCACGCTCTCCACTGTCGGTACTCATCAGCGGAGAAAGCGGCACGGGGAAGGATATCGTCGCCCGGTACATCCATTTCTGTTCGCCCCGCTCCGCCGCCCCCTTCGTCGCGGTGAACTGCGCGGCCATACCGCATGAACTCGCCGAATCGCTCCTATTCGGTTCCGTCCGCGGCGCCTACACGGGCGCCGAAGGCGACCGTCCAGGTTGGTTCCAGGCGGCGGACGGCGGCACCCTGTTCCTGGACGAGCTGGGCGAGATACCCCAAGCCGTACAGGCAAAGCTCCTGCGCGCCGCCGAAAGCGGCGAGATCCAGCGGCTCGGTTCGTCCGCGACCGAACGCGTCAATGTCCGGATCGTCTCCGCCACGAACGGGGACCTCGCCGGCCGCCGCGATCCGCGATCCTTCAGGGAAGACCTGTACTGGCGCCTCGCCCAGATCGCGATTGAGGTTCCTCCCCTGCGGGAACGGAGGGGCGACATCGGCCTCCTCGCGAATTTCTTCCTCGCCCGCATGAAGGGCGGCGCCTTGGGCGACCCGCCAGGATTGGACGGCGAGGGGATCGAATGGCTTTCGCGGCGGGATTGGCCGGGAAACGTGCGGGAACTCAGGGCCTTCGTGGAAAGGGCCGCCTGGTCGGCGGACAAGCGCCTGCTCGGAAAGACCGACCTTGCCGCCCTGGACGGCCTTGCTTCCCGTATCAAGCCGGCGCCCGGGGGCGCAGGCGTCGCCCCGCAGTCGGGAAAGTCCGGGGATACGGACTTCATCGATTCGATCCGGGACGAAACGGGCAGGGTCGGTTTATCCTTGCGTCAAGCGAAGCTGCGTTTCGAAAAAGCCTACATCGACCGCGCCATGGAGATTTCGGGCGGCTCGGTGGCGAAGGCCGCCCGAGCTCTCGGCCTACTGCCCAACAACCTGTCCCGGAAACTGCGCGGCCTCGGCGATCCGGAAGACTGAGCCGGCCGCTTCTAAGTGCGCTTTCAGGCTTTCCGATCGATCTTCGGACACGCGCCATCAAAGCCGCGAGCGGAAGCCGAGCCCCAGCACCTCGTGCGCGTCCACCATCACCACGAAGGCGTCCGGATCGATGCGGCGGGCGACGGACTTGAAGCGCACGACCTCGGAAGGATCCAGAACCACCATGAGCACGGGACGCTGGGTGCCGGTGTAGCCGCCCTCGCCGTACAGGCGGGTGAGGCCCCGGTCCAGCTCGCCGAGGACGGCGGCGGAGATTTCCCCGTGCCGGTCGGAAACCACGAGCGCCATCTTGGAGCTGCCGAGGCCGACGCGAACGAGGTCGATGACGCGGCCCATGATGAAAACCACGACCAGGGCGTAAAGGCCGGCTTCGGCGCCCATAACGAGGGCGGCGGCCAGGATGACGGCGCCGTCCTGCGCGGCCATCACCGTGCCCATCGCGATGCCCGTACGGTCCGAGACGAGACGGGCAGTCACCGTGAGGCCGCCGACCGATCCCCTGCCCCGGAAAACGAGCCCCAGCCCGAGGCCGAGGCCGACGCCCGCGAAAACCGCGGAGAGCAGGGGATCGCCGGTCACGGCGGGGAGGCCCTTGAAGGCGAGGATGAAAAAGGGAAAGAGGAAGGAGCCGACGGCCGTCTTGATTCCGAAGCTTTTTCCGAGGGTCACGACGCCGAGGATGAGCAGGGGGAGGTTCAGCGCCCATTGGGCGATCGCAGGTTCCAGGCCCGTCAGTCTCCGGATAAGTACGGAAATGCCGACCACGCCTCCGGATGCCATACCCGTCGGCCGCATGAAAAGGTCGAACGACAAGGCCCCGAAGGCGCAGCCCGCAACGATGATGAGGTATTCGGACGCGGCCTCCGCGAGGGGGCCGCGCGGGGAGCGGGAGCTTCGGCGATGATTCATGAGGGGCCGGCCGCCCGTTCGTCCAACAGAAGAGCGTCGATGGCGCGGTTCACCGCCTCGCTCTCCTTCCGCGCGGTCGTCGCGCTTTTCAGGACGTCGTTCGTCCTCTCGTTGTACCCGCTCAGGTCCTCTATCCCGCTGTTGATGACCGAGAAGCTGCGCTTGAGCGAATCGAAGGTCTCCGAGAAGGCCGCGGCGACTTCGCGTTCCTCGTCGGCGTTCTTCTTGATGGCCCCGGCAAGTTCGGCGAGGGAGCGGACCCCCGCGAGGGCTGCGCGGCTGTCGGCGGCGAATCCGTCCATCGTACGCGCGATGTCGGCGATGAGCTCGTAGGCGCGGGCGGTCTCCGCGATCACCTTGAACATCGAGGCCGCGACGGCTTCGATGCGGGCCGTGCTCGCCTGGATTTCCCCGTTCATGGTACGGACTATCCCCGCGATCTCCTTGGTGCGTACGCCGGAGGAATCCGCCAGGTCCCGCACCGACTCGGCGACGACCGCGAACCCCGCTCCGGCGGTTCCGGCGTGCGCGGCTTCGATCGCGGCGTTCATCGCGAGCAGGTTCGTCTGGTTGGATATCTTGGCGAGCGTACCGACGATTTCCAGGGTCTTGGCCTGGTATTCGGCCAGTCCCTTCACGCCCGCGATCGTGCGCTCAAGCGTGCCCTTCCCCTCCTCCGCGAGTTCGGCGAGCGTGCGGGTGGTCTCGTCAGCCTTGCCGACATTCGACCTTATGGATTCGAACGCCGTCGCCATGCGCTCCTGCGAGTCCGAGTGTTCGGTCGCGAGGTTTTCCTGCCGGCGCACGGAATCGCTGATGCTTTCCACCGAACGGAGGAGGAGGACGAGGTTGGCCTGCGCTCCGTCGGCGGTTTCGCCGAGCGTACGCGAAGCGCCGTAGAGTTCTTCGTTCTTGTCCACGAAAGCCCGCATCGCCGCCGAGACGGATTCGAAAGAGGCGCTTACGGAGGCGGAACTGGAATCGCTCTCCTTCTTGAGCGCGCCGACGCGTTCCATCATGCGCGACAGCGATTCCAGCGTCCGGCTGCTCTTCTGCCATTCGCCGACCGCGCGCAGGAGCAAGGTGTTCTGCATGCGCGTCAGGTACACGACGACCATCGAGCTGATCGCGAAAACGACGAAAACGATGGCGCGGCGGCCCTGGAGGATGGGGATGCCGGATATCGTCGTGGCGATATTGATCGCGATGCCGAAGAACAACCCGAGCAGTACCGTATAGCGGCTGTTCACCATCGCGCCGGACGGAAAAAGGACGACCAGGGCGAGGCCGACGATCGACGTGAGCACGGTTACGTACTCGGGAGCTGCCGAACGCGCAGGCGGCACGAGGATGCCGACGAAGATCAGCGCGATCGCGGAAAGCAGGATGGCGCTGCCCGCGCGATCCATCCCCTTGAGTACGAGGACGCCGCTCGCGAGGGCGACCGCGAAGATGAAGACGCTTCCGATGCCCGCGACATTATTATGGATCACAAGGAAGCTGATCGGAATCAGCACGGTCAAGGCGATGAGAATGATGCCGATGAAGCCCATGCTCGCGCGCCTTCGCCTGAGGTTGAAGAATTCGTCCATCTGCATGACGGTGTCCGAACCGGAGAAAATCAACCTGAGTTCTTTGATCATCGTTTCACCTTGCCCGAATAATAACTTTCGCTCCGCAGCCGATTATTGTCAAAACCGACGGCCCCGCCTATTGGTACATCACGAGAAAGGGGCGCGGCTGGAGGGCCAGCACGTCGGCGGGACTCATCAGGGGTTCGTCGAAACCCGCCCCCGGTACGCCGGACTTGAAGAAAAGCTTGAAGCCCTTGACCGGAATATTGGGGGCGAGGGCATTGTAATTGTAGGCGTAGCGTTTCAGGGTCGGGTGGCCGAATCCGTCCGCGCAATGGACCAGGCGGACGCGGCCGAAATCGGAAAGCACGCGTTCGCGACCGGCTATCATCTTGTAGTTGAATTGGTGGACCACGAGCATGCGCTCCCCCGGATAACCGTGTTCGATGATGTAGTCCTCCATGGTTTCCTGGGCTTTGTTGAGTTCTTCGGCGGTCACCGAGCCGATCTCTACCATGGGGTTGGTCGTGCGCCATTCCGGATCCAGCGCCAGATGCACGTTCGGGTACCGGAGGAAGGGGAGGATGCGCCGCATGGCTTCGGCGACGGTGTACTTGCCTATCTGGTGGTCGACGAAGACGAGGATGTCGTGCGCGAGGGCATACTCGACGTATTCGACGAGCCTCGATTCATTCAGCAAGCCGATCTCGCCTTCGGGCCAGACGGTTCCGTAGATGATGTAGAAAGCCTTCCGTACGCCGCGTTCGCCGTTCGCCGCGTCGTAGGCGTTCGCCCATTCGCCGAGCAGCCTGTCGAGCTCCTCCATCGGGTAGGCGCCGAGTATGCCCATGCGCGTCGATTTGGGCGAGCCGTAGAAGGCGACGATGTCGTCGTTGAGCAGGAGGGACCGGTAGTCGGATACCACCCTGGCGGCCGCGAAGGTTTCCAGTTCGGATTCGACCCAGTACGGCCTGCTACGGTCCTCGTCCGCCTCCCGCTCCATCCCAACGGAGAAATACGCGGCGGGGAACGGAGGTTCGGCGCGCCGGTAAGGCCGCTCGCTCGGCGCGGTGCTCGGCACGGCGATGCCCTCGACGGCGGCGAGCCCCGAGGAGGACAAAAAGAGGGCGGAGACGGCAGCGACGAGACGGCGGACTTGCGAAGCGACTTGCATGGCGTACTCCGAGGATGATCGTACCCTCGTTATCGGCCATCCGCATCCTCGAACTTAGTCCTCCAGTTCGCGTTCCACTTCTTCGAGCCGTTTGGTCAGGGTTTGGATGGTCCGTTCCAGCCGAAGTTTCTCCTTCTCCAGCCGTTCCTTGGGATCATCCTGGACGGGACGCCGGGCGATCTGGACCTTCACCTCGTCGGGGCTTTTCCCCGACAGGAGGGCGCCCTCGGCCGCCGTGCGGGTCTCGTCGTTGCCGATGCCCGCCACGATCTTCATGTTGTCGGCGCCCATCGAAGGATTCACGTTGTACTGGTAGATCTTCATCGCCGTCCTGGCGGCCACGCGGGGAATGCGGAGCACCCGGTCGATATAATCTTCGAAACGCGCGCCGATCCCGGTGCAGAGCGTATTGGCTTCCATGAGGAGCTTCCCGAGTTCCTTTACGAGCGAGCCGTTCTCGTACAGGCACTTCTTCCGGATGGTCTCGGTCAGCGACTCCAGTTCAGGCGAATCGGCGAAGACGTTTTTGTAGACGCCCTCGTCCTCCGCTTTCTGGAGCAATCCATGGAGGATGGACCAGAACTCCGCCGAATGCGCCCGCGCCGACAGTTTCCCGCCGCGCGAGCAGCAATGGAGGTGGTGGGCGTACTCATGCACCGCGGTGTACATGAGCATGTTGTCTTCCTTGAAGTTGCGGTTGTGGATCAGGATCTCGCGCGTGTCCGGCTTGTACAGTCCGTTGACCTTCTTGCTTTGTTTGCCGGAGAACACCACGGAGAAATCCATCGGCGCGTCCTCGACGGAGAGGAGGAGTTCTTTGACGCGATCTTGATTCATGGTCGCCGATACTATCCGAGCGCGCCGATCTTTTCCAGAGCGAGGACGGCCGCCGCGACGCAGGCCGTCTCCGTCCGCAGGGCGCGGACGCCCATGGACGCGCGGACGAAACCGGCCCCTTCCAGCGCCTCCCGCTCGGCGTCCGACCAGCCCCGTTCCGACCCTATCGCGAGCACGACCTCCCCGTCGTCCGGACCGGTAAAAACGAGGGAGGACAGGGAAGCGGCCGGGCGGACATTGTCGGGGGCGACGAGGACGCGGGGAACCTTCCCCCAGGGCGCGGCGCGCAGCCAGGAGGCCAGGCTCGCGTAGGTCGATAGGACGGGAAGCCGGGTGTCGCGGGCCTGGGCCGCGCCCTCCACGAGGGCTGCACGCGCGCCGCCGTCCTGAAGCAGCTTGGTGTCGCGGTACGATTTTTCACCCAGCTCGGTGCCCACGAGGTCGACCGCGAGGACGCCCAGGCCGGAAAGATCGCGCAGCAGGCGGCGCAGCTGGATGGGGCGGGGGAAGCCGACGGCGACGCGCAGGGGAAAGGGCGGCGGCGCCTCGGAGTCGAGCAGGAGGCTGAACGAAAGGGAACCGTCGCTCCCGACGGCTTCGATCCTGCCCTTCCCCAGCTTCCCGCCGACGACGCCCGCGTCGAAACCGTCCCCCGCGCCCTTGCGCAGCACCTTGGTCAGGTGGACTACCCGCTCGTCGTGTTTGGGCAGGCGCTTCCCGAGTTCTTCCGCTTCGAACAGGATGAGGTTCATGGTCGGACGAATATACCACGCGCCTTCGCCTCGCCCAAGGGCGGTAGCTTGACCGCCTGCCGCGGCGCGTCCATACTCCCGCCCATGAAATCACGCAAGCCGCATCCCGCACGCTTCTCCGACACCGAGGTTTCCGGTACCGGGACCTCCGGCGCCAGCCTGGCGGAGGCCNNCGCATCGCGATCCAGGAATCCCTCCGCGTCCGGAACGGAGAAAAAGTCCTGATCATCACCAATCCCGATCCCGAGGTCGCCGCGATCAGCCGGGCGCTGTACGACGCGACGGTCGATGCGGGCGGGCGGCCGGTGCTCATGTTCCAGCCGGTGAAGACCCAGCTGGACTTCGCGGAGGACGCGGTCATCGCCGCTTTCCGCTCCGAACCGGACGTCGTCATCTCCATGAGCGCGGAGAAGATGGGCAAGGACCGCGCGGGCTGCGCAGCCCCCTACGAGGCCGAAGGGAAGAGCTGGAACCACATCTTCCATCTCCAGCTGTACGGCGCCAAGACCTGCCGCTCCTTCTGGTCCCCGAGCACCTCCCTGGAATCCTTCACGCGGACCGTTCCGGTGGATTACGCGACCATGAAACGGCGCTGCGCCGCGATCAAGGCGGTCCTCGACGCCGCGGTCGAAGCGCGCGTGACCGCGCCCTCGGGCACCGACCTGGTCGTTGGCCTGCGTGGCCGCCTTGCGAAACTGGACGACGGTGACTTCTCGGTCGGCGGCCGGGGCGGCAACCTGCCCGCGGGCGAGACCTTCATCAGCCCCGAAAACGGGACGTCCCACGGCGTGATCGCCTTCGACGGTTCGATCAGCCTGCACGACGGGGACGTCGTCATCAGGCAGCCCATCGTCTGCAGGGTCGAGAAGGGCTTCATCGTCGACATCTCGGGCGGCGAGGAAGCCGAAGCCCTGAAGGCGACGGTGGCCCTTGCCGAACGGAACGCCCTCGCATACGAAAAGGAAGGTAAGCTGCCGACGGGGGCGGGCGCCGCCAATGCCCGGAACGCGCGGAACATCGGAGAGCTCGGTATCGGCCTTAATCCCGCGGCGAAGGTCTCCGGCAGCATGCTGGAGGACGAAAAGGCGTTCCGGACCTGCCATTTCGCCATAGGGCACAACTACGACGAGGACGCTCCCGCCCTCATCCACCTGGACGGGCTCGTTTCCCGGCCGACCATCATCGCGCGGATGGAAGACGGCGAAGAGATCGCCATAGAACGCGACGGGGAGCTCGAGCCGGGCTTCAGGTAGATCCGGGCGTCCGGGCAGGAAAGCTCACCGGGACGCGGCCCTGATTTCGGCCGCCAGGCCGTCGAGCCTGTCCCGGTCCAGCTCCGCGAGAGCCGTCTCCGCCCGTTTCGTCCATTCGCCGAGAGCCTGCGACCGGATTTCCGCGGCGACCGAGCCCGCCCGGGCGATGAGCTCATGCCATTCATCGATCACAAGTGCGGGGGAGAGAGCGTCTAGCAAGGGAAGGATGTTCGGGGCAAGGACTTCCCCCGCTTCGGCGCGCAACCTCTCCGCGATCGCGGCATCTACATCAGCGGCGGCGACAGCGCCGCCATCAGCCGCCGCTTCGGAAGCCTCCCGCGAAAGCGCCGCGTTCCGTACCGCCGAAACGAAGGCGCCCCGGTCAACGGGTTTCGGGACCACCGCGGCGACGCCGAGCTCACGGAGCCGGCCGGAGAATTCCGGCCGGAGATCCGCGGTCACGACAATGACGGGAAGGTCTGAGGAGGCATTGTTCCCGAGCAGGGAAAGGAAGCCGGAAACGTCCATCGCCGGCGAACGGAGGTCCAGGATCACCACGCGCGGCCGCTCTTCGAGTATGCGGCGCATTCCTTCCGCCCCGCTCCGCGCCGTCCGGACGCTCGCGCCCCGGGAAAGCAGCACGCGTTCCAAGATGTCGGCGTTGATCGGATCGTCTCCGATCAGAAGCACCTGGAATCCGTCGATGCGGTTCCCGACGTCCGGAGTAGCGGAGGCATTCATCCGCGGGACCTCGGCAAGAACCGCTTCAGGCGCGGGCAGCGTGACGGTGAACGCGGAACCTCCGCCCGGCAGATTCCGGGCTTCAACGCGTCCGCCGAGGCCATTGACCAGGCGTTTCACTATGGAAAGGCCGAGCCCGGTTCCCCCGAAAAGGACGCCCGTCCCCGGTTCCTGGTAGAACGCATCAAAAATCCGGTCCAGGTTCTCTTCGGCGATACCGGGTCCGGTATCCCTGACCGAAAGCACCAAGACGCGCGACAGGTACGCGTCCGTCCCGGAGGAGATCCGCGCAATAACCTTCCCACGCTCGGTGAACTTCACGGCGTTTCCGATCAGGTTCACGAGGATCTGCCGCAGCTTCGTCTCGTCCGCGAGGATCACCTCAGGCACCTCGTCGTCCACGCGCGCCTCCAGTTCAAGGCCCTTCTGCTCCGTGCGTAGGCGGAACATGACCGAGAGGTCCTCCAGCAGGGACCGGACGCGGAGGGGGGCGAGGCGGTTCTCCGACTTCCCCGCCTCGATGCGCGCAAGGTCCAGCGCGTCGTTGAGCAGGGCGAGCAGGCTCCGCCCGCTCCGCTCGATCGTTTCTACAAGGGAGCGGCGGGAGTCGCCGGACATCGATTCGGACAGGATGCCCGCGTAGCCGAGCACCGCGTTCATCGGCGTCCTGATCTCATGGCTCAGGTTCGCGAGGAACTCGCTTTTCGCCTTGTTCGCCTGTTCCGCCGCCTCCTTGGCGGTTTTCAGTTCTTCTTCGATCCGACGGCGTTCCTGGAGTTCCGCGACGCTCAGACGGAGCCGTTGGCGCTGAACGACCCAGGCGGAGGCCGAAGCGATGATGATCAGCGCGAGGATCGCGTAGGACACGATGGCGGCCGGAGTGCTCCAGAAAGGAGGATCAACCGTAATGGCGAGGCTCAGTCCCTCCTCGTTCCAGAGCTCGTTGTTGTTGGACGCCTTCACCCGGAAGACGTAGCGCCCGCCGTTCAGGCCGGTGTAGTTGGCGAATCCGTGCGAATCGGCGCGTATCCATTCCTTGTCGAAGCCGTCCATCTTGTACATGTAGCGATTGGATGCCGGGTCCATGAAATCGAGAGCGGCGAATTCGATGGTGATGAAATTCTGGCTGTGGGAAAGGGCGATCTGGGTCATGTCGGCGGGATCCACTCCCGCGTCGATCTCCTGGTCGAAGATCCGGAATGAAGTAAGGCGGACCGGCGGCGCGTGTTCGTTGCGTTTGAGCTCGGCAGCCCCGATGCGGTTCAGCCCGTTCGCGCCGCCGAAATACAGCTCCCCCTTCCCGTTACGGAATGACCCCGAACTGAACTCCAGCCCCTGCAGCCCGTCCAGCATGTCCAGTTTCTTCACGTCCCTCGTCTCCGGATCATAGACGCAGAGTCCGTACGCTGTGGAGAGCCAGAGCCGGCCGCGCGGATCCTCCTGGATGGCGATCACGGAATTGTCCGGCAGACCGTCACGTTTGAGCACGTGTTCGAATCGGCCGTTTTTTTCGTCCGCCAGGAGGGAAAGGCCGCCGGACGCGGTGCCGACCCAGAGCCGCCCCCGGGAATCTTCGACCATGCACCGCACCGTATCGCTCGGCAGGCTCCCTTCGTCCTCGTCCCGGTGCTTGTAGCGGACGAAACCGCCGGAATCCGGGTCCCTGCGGTTGAGTCCCCCGTTGGTGCCCATCCAGACGCGTTCCTTCGAATCGATGAAGATGAAATAGACGAGGTTGTCGCTGAGGCTCCGCTGGTCCTGCGCATCGTACTGGAAGCGCTGACGTTCCCCCGTCGCCGGATCGTAAAGCTCGGCGCCCTTGCGGAAATAGCCGTACCAGTGCCTGCCCCGCGAGTCGATCGCGATGGAGTAAACGGTCAGTTCCGCCATCGGCCCCTCGCGCAACTCCCCACCGAAGAAGCGCCGGAAATGACCTGTCTTCCTGTCGATCCGGTTCAGACCCTCATTCGTCGCCACCCATATATCCCCGGCGCCGTCCTCCGCTATCCCGTTCACGATATCGTTGGATAGGCTGAGCGGATCCTTCGGGTCGTGACGGTAGTGCGTGAATGCGGGATTACCCGGGTCCATTCGATTCAGGCCGCCGTTGTAGGTGCCCACCCAGAGGCTCCCCTTCGAATCTTCCAGCACCGCGTTCACCGCCCCCGGCGCGAGGCTCGCCGGGTCGTCCGGATCGTTCGAAAACAGTTCGAAGCGGTCCCGGTTCCTGTCCAGCTTGTTCAGCCCGCCGCCGTTGGTGCCGATCCAGAACAAGCCGCCGGCGTCGATGAAAAGGGAATAGATGACATCGTTCGATAACGCGTAGGCTTGGTTCGGCTTGGCGCGATAGGTTTCCGACGTGCCCGAAGCGATGTCGAATTCGTGCAGGCCTCCGCCCCAGCTCCCCGCGTATACGGTCCCGGAGAAGCCCGCCTCGATCACGTATAGCCGGTTGTCCGGAAAGGACCAGGACTTGAACGTTCCGGTCGTCCGGTCCATCAGCGCGAGGCCGCCGCCCCAGCAGGCGGCCCAGAGCTTGCCTTCGGAATCCTCTGCGAGGTCCATGACGGCGTCCGCCGGCAAGCTCGCCGGATCGTCCGCCCTACGGCGATACGTCGTGAAGGTATCCGCGGCGTCTTCGTATCGGGCGAGGCCGCCGTAGGTCCCGAACCATAGCGCTCCGTCGCGGGTCCGGAGGATCGAACGGACCGTCGCGTTCGGCAGCGCTCCCTCGCCTCCGGGAAGATAGCGCCTGAACGTGCCCTTCGCCTCGTCCAGGACGTTCAGGCCGTCCAGGGTGCCGACCCAGAGCCGGCCTGAAACGTCGCGGGCGACGGCGGTGACGACGTCGTTGGAAAGGCTGGCCGGATCGGCGGGGTCGTGGACGAAGCGGACTATGCGCCGCGTCCGCGTATCCAGCCGGTTCAGCCCCCGGTAGGTACCCGCCCACAGCACGTCGTCCGTGTCCATGAAGAGCGTCTGCACGAGGTTATGGGAAAGCGAGAGCGGATCGAAGGGATCGTTCTGGTAGACGACGAAGGAAGTCCCGTCATAGCGGGCGAGTCCCCCCTTCGTGCCGAACCAGAGGAAGCCGCGGGAATCCTGGACGATGCCGGAGACGCCGGAATGGATCAGTCCGTCTTCGCGCCCCAACCTGCCGAAGCGGAGTTCACGGGCGAAGGTGGAGCCGGCCAGCAACAGCAGGAGACCGGCAAGAACAGTACCGCGGACGCTACGCATCATTCACCTCGCCGGGAAAGAGTATGGAGGCGCACGAAGGGCAGAGCCCGTGGGAAAACATGGCTCCGGTATGTTCGGACAGATACCGTTCCACCTGCGTCCAGTACCCGTCGTCCGCGCGGACCGACTTGCAGCGCGAGCAGATCGGAATGATGCCCTCCAGGGTCCTCACGCGGTCCATCGCTTCCCGCAGTTCCGCGTTGAGCCGCCGTTGTTCCTCGAGAGCCAGCCGCAGGGAGACGTGGGTGCGTACGCGCGCGCGCACCTCGGCCGGGTCAAAGGGCTTCCCGACGTAGTCGACCCCTCCCGCGAGGAATCCCCGGAGGCGATCCTCCCGTTCGATGCGCGCCGTCACGAATATCACCGGAACGTCGGCGCAGCGGGAATCGGCGCGGAGGAGCTCGAGCGAATGGAAACCGTCCATGTCGGGCAGCATGACATCCAGCAGTATCAGGGTGGGCACCCGCTTCTCCACCAACCGGAACAGCTCGGACGAACTGCGCGCAATCCCGAAAGAATAGCCCTCGTCCTTGAGGCAATGGTGGAGGATGCGTACGTTTTCCTGGACGTCGTCGACGATGACGACGAAGGGGGCGATCGTTTCCATATTCGCGTACTCGATTATAATGCAAAAGGCGGCCCCGCGGGACCGCCTTCCTGATTTGTCGTGGTCGGATCCGTCTTTTCTAGGAGAAAAGAGCGGATACCTCCTTGGCGTAGATTTCCGTGACCTTGTGCCGCATGACTTCCATCTTGTGGGAAAGTTCCACCCCAACCTCGAAGGGTTTGGGGATCAGCTTGAACTTGAACACGCGTTCGAACGCCTTGAAGCCGTTCTGCGGACTGACGAGGTCGGCCACATCGTTGGCTACGATCTCGATGATCTCCGGCTGGAGCAGCAGAGTCTCCCAATCGACGATCGGCACGTTGTTCTCCGCGGCGAAAGCCATGATCGCTTCCTGTTTGGGAACGATCAGCGCGCCCAGGTACTTCTGGTCCTGACCGACCACCATGCACTGGGCCACCCATTGGCTTTCGCGGACCTTCTCTTCGATGGGCGCGGGCTCGACGTTCTCGCCGCCCCGCAGGACGATGGTGTCCTTGGCCCGGCCGGTGATCTTGATCTCGTAGTCGCGCGTGAGCATGCCGAGGTCTCCGGTCTTCAGCCAACCGTCCTCCGACAGCACTTTGGCGGTGAGGTCGGGCCTTTTATAATAACCCGACATGACCTGTCCGCCCTTCACGACGATGTTGCCCTTGTGGCCCGGCGACAGTTCCTTACCCTCGTCGTCGACGATCTTCACGTGGGTATCGCGGATGATCTGGCCGACGCAACCGGGGCGGGGTTTGCTTTGCCGCCTGACGGCGATGACGGGCGCCGTCTCGGTGAGACCGTAACCTTCGAGCAGGTGTATCCCGACGGCGCCGAAGAAGGCGTCCACCTGGGACGGGAGGGCTCCTCCCCCGGAGATGCCCGCCTGGAAACGGCCGCCGAGCTTGGCCTGGATCTTGCGGAACACGAGGACGTTGCCGAGTCCCTTGATCGGGCTGAGCAGCAACCAGGGAACCACGCCGAGCGCCGCGTCCACGACGCGGTTGCGGCCATGGAAGTTGGGCATCAGGCCGAAGGTGAGGTTCCGCATCGCGGCGTGGAGGCTTCCGGCCGCGACGAAGAATTCGAACAGGACTTTCTTGATCCCGCCCGTCTGCTTGACGTTGCGGTAGATGCCGTCGCGGACAGATTCCCAGATGCGCGGGACGCTGCACATCCACTGGGGCCGGATCGCGGCGAAATCGGGGAGCATGATCGAACCTATGGGCTTGGAATAGGCGAGGGCCGCGCCGCGGTCCGGCGCCACGTACTGGATGATGCGTTCGAAGCTGTGCCAGACGGGGAGGACGGAGAGGAAGATGTCGCCCGGGCCCACGCTGAAGATATCGGGGATGCTCGGAAGCTGATGCATGAAGTTGCCGTGCGACAGCATCACGCCCTTCGGCTCCCCGGTGGTCCCGGAGGTGAAGATGATCGTAGCCAGATCGTCCTTCTGGCCCTTGTCCATTTCGGCATCCACCTCGTCGGGGGCCGCGGTCCGCCGGCGCACTCCTAGCGCGCGGAGTTCATCGAAATCGATGACCGAGACTCCCGCCGTGGCGCCCATTGCCTTCTGCTCGGCGTCGGCGGCCTCGTAGACCACGACGGTTTTCAGCAAGGGCATCTCGGCCTTGCGCCCCAGGATCTTTTCAAGCTGCCTCCGGTTTTCGGCGAAGGATATCGCACAATCCGAGAAGCCGAGGATATACGCTATTTCCTTGTCGTTCGAATCGCAGCCGCGCGGGACGTCGGCGGCGCCGATGGATAGCGTCGCGAAATCGGTGATCAGCCATTCCTTCCGGTTGTCGGATATGAGGCCGATATGGTCGCCCCGTTTGGCGCCGAGTTCCAGGAGGCCGGCGGCGATGATGCGGACCTCGTCGTAGAGTTGTCGGAAGGTCGTCGGTCGGAAGACGCCCTCGGCGTCCTTGGAATATTGCGCGGCGGTATCCGGAAACGATTGGGAACGCGCGCGGAGAATTAAGGGAAGAGTACGTTCCATAGCCGAAGGATCTCCTTTCTCTCGACAAAATATTCGCCTATGTCATTATAACATAGATGTCAATTTTGTCAAAAACAGGAAGCCGGGGCTTGGAACGGTCGGATGAGGTAAAAAAAACGCTCCCCGGGAAAAGGAGGTGAGAAAACCCGGGGAGCGACCTGAACAAGCGGCGGTTGTATCGCTGGATGATGATGAGAGGCAGGATCGCTTTGGGCGATTTTGATGTAAAACAATGGCAATTCGCCGCAGGCTCAGGAACTGAGTGCAGGATATCTATTTTCTCTATGAAGGTCAAGAGCCCCAAGCAAACCGGATACGAATTTTGTTGACAAAACCGCTTATCCCTTGATCACTCCCAGCGGCTGCAAGCGGATGAGGGGAATCACGAGATCAAGTTCGGCTTCGATAACCTCGTCGATATCCTTGTAGGCGGGCGGCGCTTCGCTGAGGTCAAGAAGTTTTCCGCCTTTTCTTCCCTTCCCGCGTGCGGTCTTCCATCGGTCATGGACGACCGCGCCCATCGCCGCGTCGCACTCCGCGACGTCCAGGCGGCGGCAGGCGTCGTTCCGCCCCATGCGCCGACCGGCCCCGTGCGAGCAGGAACTGAATGATTCCTTCTCCCCCCGCCCCGTGACCAGGTAGGACGCCGTCCCCATGCTGCCGGGAATGATGCCGGGCTCTCCCGCGCGCGCGCTCGTTGCGCCCTTGCGGTGAATCCAGTAGGAGTGCCCGTCCTCCAGCTCTTCCAGTGACGCGTAGTTATGGTGGATGGCCGTCGTCGTCCCGAAAGCGACCTCGCCGAGGACCTCCGCGATCGCTTCCTTGGCGGACTCCATCATGCGCCGCCGGTTCTCCTCCGCGTAGCGCATCGCGAACCCCATATCGCGTACGTATGCGCGCCCCTCTCCGCTTTCCGTCGGGAGGTACGCGAGGGAGGGATGGGGCAAGGCGAGGCCGAGGCGTCCGTCCAGTTCCGCCGCGGCGCGGTGGAAGTACGTCGCAATCCTGCTCCCCAGATTCCGCGAACCGGAATGGAGCATCAGGTGGAGAAAACCCTCCCCGTCCTTCTGCAGTTCGATGAAGTGGTTTCCTCCGCCGAGAGTCCCCAGATTTCGCTCGTCCAGGTCCCGCGCACAGGCGGAATGCCAGGGCGGACGGATCGAGCCGGAAAGTCCGTCGTCCCAGGCTTCGAACCCTTCCCAATGAACGGCTTTCGCCCGTGCCCTGCCCTCGCCCACCGGGATCCTCAGTTTCACCGCGTCCAGGACGGCCCGCAGCTCCCGCAGGCCCAACGACTCGGCGCGGACATCCGTCTTGACCGCCGCCATTCCGCAACCGATGTCCACGCCCACCGCGTTCGGGATCAGCGCGTCCCGGCAGGCGATCACGGCCCCGATCGGCATACCGAAGCCGAAATGGCAATCGGGCATCAAGGCCACACGGAAGGCGCATGCCGGGTGCCGCGCCAGGTTGCGCGCCTGCTCCATGGCTTGCGCTTCCACATCCAGGCACCAGGACAAAATGGGCAGGCCATCGCCTTCTATCAGTATGGGCATTTCCGCGCATCCTCCCGTTCCAAGTATAATACGGCGCGGGCTTTGAGGGCCGCTCCGTGTCGGTAACCCGGCCCGGCCGGTAATTGTTTTTGAATTTACCATGAATACCACCCGTTTCCTTGCGGCCGCCGCGACGGTCGCCTTTCTCGTCCTCGGCGCCGCGTCCGCCACCGCCCTCGATCCCCCTCCCGATCGCGAGCGCGGCCTGCTGGTGGTTCGCGTCCTGCCTGATTCCCCGGCGGCTTCCGCCGGTTTGCTGCGGGGCGACATACTGCGAGCCGTCGACGGCGCGCAAGTGGACACCCTCGCCGGACTCCGGGTTGCGATAGCGGGGAAGAAAGCAGGCTCCACCATCACCCTTTCCCTGTCGCGCGGCGAAACGGAGCTTTCCAGGAGTCTCACGATCGAGGATCGCCCGTACCGTCCCGCCCTCGGCCTCGTGCTCCTGCCCGGCTCCGCGGACGAGCCGCCCGGGGCTTTCCCGTCGGTCCCGCTACCCTTCAGCCCGGCTGCCGCGGTGACCGCGGTCGTCCCCGGCTCCCCGGCGGACATGGCGGGAATCGCGGTCGGGGACCTCATCGCCGCGATCGACGGTGCGCCTCTCGGCTTCCCTCCTGACCTCGCGGCCGCCATCTCCAAGTACCGGCCGGGCGATTCAGTCACGCTTTCCGTCATCGATTCCGGCGGAGGCAGGAAGGACGTCGTCGTGAAGCTGGACCAGGCTCCCGATGCGAAAGGCGTCGCCCGGCTGGGCGTCCGCTACGAGATGCGGTTCGGGACTCCGATGACTCCGGAGGACGGCAATGAACGGATGCGCCGCCGGCCGTCCAGAAATCGGATTTCGCCTCTCCGCGCCCCGTCCGCCTCGTCGCTCTGACCCTTTCCCCGGTATGATGGGGACGGAGGCCGGGGATGAAAGCATGCGTGTACGGAATGGGAGCTATCGGAGGCTTGATAGGCTACGGCCTCGCGGAAGCGGGTTGCGAACTGTCGGCGGTGGCCCGCGGAGAAACGCTCGCGGCGCTGAGGACGAAAGGACTGCGGCTCCGGACCGGTGACGGGATCGCCGCGGCCGCAGTCCGTGCGGTCGAAAATCCCGCCGAACTCGGCGTCCAGGACCTCGTCGTGATCGCCGTCAAGGCTCCCGCCCTCGCCGCCGTCGCCGAACGCCTGCGGCCCCTCCTCGGGGAGGACACGATAGTCCTGCCGGCGATGAACGGTGTTCCCTGGTGGTTCTTCCAGGGCTTCGGCGGAAAGTTTGAAGGAACCGTCCTGCGGTCGGTCGATCCCGAATCACGCATCGCCCGCGCGATCCCGGCGGATCGGGTGATGGGTTGCGTCGTCCACCTGGGCGCATCCTCCCCCGAACCGGGCTTGGTCCTCGCCGGTCCCGGCAGACGGCTCATTCTCGGCGAACCCTCGGGCATCGGGACGAAACGCCTGCGCGACCTGGCCGAGCTCCTGCGGAAGGCCGGCTTCGAGGCCGAAATCACCGGAAGCATCCAGCGGGAAATTTGGTACAAGCTCTGGGGAAACATGACCATGAACCCCATTTCGGCGTTGACAGGGGCGACCATGGACCGGATCCTGGACGATCCCCTGCTCTCCCGCTTCTGCCTGGGAGTCATGGGCGAAGCGAAGCGCATCGGGGAAAGTATCGGCTGCCCCATCGACCAAAGCGGCGAGGAACGGCTGGGCATAGCCCGAAAGCTCGGCGCCTTCAAGACCTCGATGCTCCAGGACGTCGAATCCGGAAAGCCGGTGGAACTGGACGCGCTGGTCGCCTCCGTCAAGGAAATAGGGGAACTCGCGGGCGAAAGCACGCCCGGGATCGACGCCTTGCTCGGACTCGCGCGACTGATGGCGCGGACGCGGGGCCTGTACCCGGAAGGATGATTCCGCCTCCGAGGGCGATCAGTACGGCTTCGCCCTGATTTCCTTCTTGAGCTGATCGAAGACCGCGGTGAAGGCGGCCCGATCCGGAATTCCGGACTCCGAGAGCACGGTTTTATCGAAATGGTCGAAGGAAGCCGCCGAATCGGCGAAACGTGACATGCAATCGGCGAGGTACACCGCCCTGACGAAGGTCTTGTGCCGCTCGCTGGCCCGGGAGGGAGCGTACCGGTGCCTGAGCGCTTCGACCAGATTGGTCGGGAAGTTCCATTTCTCAGCCGCCAGCGCGCCGACCAACGCATTGTCCAGGCCTTCCAGGGTCTCTTCGAAGGCGGAGGGAGACAGGCCCTTCCGGTCGCAATACGCGCGCACGCGCCGTTCCGCCGAGGAGTCGACCCCATGCAGGACCATCGTTCCGAGTTCCAGCAGGAGCCCGCCCGAGTACGCGTCATCCAGCAAGTCCTTCCGCTTTAGGAGGTTCCTCGCGATCGACCGGGCGTACCAGGCGGTCCGGTAAGATCGCGCCCAAAGGTCGCGGATGAAATCGGTCTTCTTCCCGAGCACGGACTGCACGCCCAGGCTCAGCACGACGCATTCAAGTCCGCGCACTCCGATCCGGACCACCGCCTCCACGATGTCGGCCGTGCTCGATGCGGCGTAGACGGCGGAATTCGCCAGTTTCAGGGTCTCCGCGCTCATCGCGGGATCGGCGGCAATGATGCGCGCCAGGTCGTGCATGGAAGTCAGGTTATCAGCCAGCATCGTCCTGATCCGGTGGACGTTTTCGGGAAGCTCCGGCAGCTTTCCGACGAATTCGAGCAGCTTCCCGGCCATATCCCGCCGGCCGGCCTTCATCGCTTCCGACATCGGTATTTTCATCCTCGCCACGGTCTCGCCGTCCGAGGACGAAATGGAGAACGCGTCCCTCCCCAGCCCGAGTTTCTTCATGGCGAGCGCGACTATGATGATGCCCAATCCGGCGCCTTCCGTCTCGTCGATGGATCCGAGGGCCTCCTCCAGGGATGAGAACGCGAACGACCTCCGTATCCTCCCGGCTATCCTCTCCTCTTCCTGGGCCGCCAGGGCCGTATTATTCCTGACGCTCAGGGTCAGCTCTTCATCAGCGACATGGAAGACCAGAGAAGCCTTCATGCCCGTCTCCGCCGGAAGCTTCGCGTCGATGCCCTGCATCGCCTCCCGCTTGAACGAACGCATGCCTTGTTCGTACTCTTCCGGCGAATCTATCCGCAATCCCTTGCGGGTAAAATACGCCCGCTTGAGGTTCGCCTTGAGCGCATTGTTGTAAAGCTCCATCGCGCAATACGTGAGGATGCCGCTCAGGGCCTCCTGGCCGGATTTCGCCAGGAACACGTCGAGGGTTTCCCGGATCGCGTCCTCGCCGTTGCCGGCCGAAGGGTCCGGCTCCAGGACGAAGGGACTGGATTCCCGGATGGCCTTCATCATTTCCGGAAGCTTCCGCGGCGCGCGTCCGTTCACCGCTTGCTCCTCCGTCCGGTCTCCGACCGGCCGGTCCCCGACCGGCCGGTCCCCGACCGTCCGTTGCCGCCGGGCGGCGTCCGGTCAGCGCCGAAATATTTCTCGCTGCGGTAGCGGAGCCAGACGAGGAGGACCTGGGGAATTTTCTTTTTCTGCTCGGCCGTCAGCGAGGAATACAGTGCGAGGGCCCGCTCGCGTTCGGTCCGGCAGGAGGAGTTCTCGTGCGCGTCCCAATGGCCGCGGGCCAGCCGTATCCTGCGGCAGGTTTCCTTCACGAGTTTCTCGCCGCTCAACGGTTGCGCATCGGACATGGTATTAAGTATAACAAAAAAACGATGTCCCAGCGAGGGCTCAGAGACCGTGCAGCAGTTCGCGCGGTTTGGAGCCTTGGGCCGGGCCCACGATGCCGCGCTCCTCCATCTCCTCCACGAGTCGCGCGGCGCGGTTGTAGCCTATCTTCAGGCGGCGCTGGATGTAGCTCGCGCTGGCCTTGCCCTGCTGCCTCACGATGTCCAGGGCCTTCTCGTACAGGGGGTCGGCGCCGTCCGAAAACAGCGAGGGCTCGCCGGCTTCCTCGTCCTCGTCCCAGAACATCTCCTCGTCCAGGTAGTCCGGCTCGCCGAGGGTCTTCACGTATTCCACGACGCGCTCCACCTCATCCTCCGAGACGAAGGCGCCCTGCATGCGGATCGGGAAGGGATCCCAGGCGCTGGCGAAGAGCATGTCGCCGCGCCCCAGGAGCTTTTCGGCTCCGACCATGTCGATGATGATGCGGCTGTCCATCTTTCCGGCCACCATGAAGGCGATTCGGCTGGGGATGTTGGCCTTGATGAGTCCGGTGATCACGTCTATCGAAGGTCGCTGGGTGGCGAGCACGAGGTGGATGCCGACGGCGCGGCTCATCGCCGCAAGGCGGGCGACCGTGGATTCCAGCTCCTTGCCGGTGGTGGCCATGAGGTCGGCGAACTCGTCGATGACCACCACGATATACGGCAGGCGCTCGGTCGCGATATTCCGTTCCTTGATCCGCTTGTTGTAGCTGCGGATCTCGCGCACGCCCATGGAATCCAGCAGGGCGTAGCGCCTTTCCATCTCGAAGATGCAGTACTGGAGCGCCTGGAACGCCCGCTTCGGCTCGGTGATCACCGGAGTCAGCAGGTGGGGAATGTCGTTGTAGAGCTTCAGCTCCACCCGTTTGGGATCGATGAGGATGAGCCTGACCTCGGCGGGGGATTTCTGGTAGATGATCGAAAGGATCATCGAATTGACGCAGACGGACTTGCCGGAACCGGTGGAACCGGCGATCAGGAGATGGGGCGTCTGCACGAGGTCCAGGGTCTGGGCCTCGCCGGTGATGTCCTTGCCGAGGATCATCGGGATCTCGGCCTTCTTGCCTTCCTTGTGGAGCTCGCCTTCGATCATTTCCCTGAAGGAAACGATGTTGCGCTTCCTGTTCGGGACCTCGATGCCGACGGCATGTTTGCCGGGGATGGGCGCGACGATACGTACCGAGGAGGCGGCCAGACGCAGCGCTATGTTGTCCTGGAGGTTGACGATCTTGGAAAGCTTCACGCCGGGCGCCGGCAGGATCTCGAACATCGTGATGACCGGCCCCTTGCGGATACCGGTCACTTCCGCCTGGATCTTGAATTCCTCCAGGGTATTCTTGAGGATCACGGCGGCGTCCCGCGTGGCCTGGTCGATGATCCAGTACTGGCCGTCCGGATAGGCGGTGAGCAGGCCGTCCACGGGAACGCCGTAGGGTTCGTTCCGCTTCTTCTTGGGAATCGCGTGTCCCGCGGCGGCGGCTTCCGCTTCCCTCGCGGCCTGGACTTCCTCGGCGGCCCTCGACTTGGCTTCCGCCTCCGCCTCGGCCTCCGAAAGCGCGCGATCGAGATCGGTCTTCATGAATTCCGTGACGGGATCCGCCGGTCCGGCCTCCGCTTCAGCCTCGGGGAGTTCCTCGACCTCATCCAGGAAGACGCCGGGATCGATGGACTCGAGTTCATCCTCCAGGATGCTTCCCATTCCATCAGCCGCCCCGTCTTCGGATTCGACCCGGATCGGCAAGGGTCCCGAAGGGCTGTAGAAGGATCCTTCCATATCGGAGTCGCGCGCATCCGGAGTTTCCCGTATCCTTTTGGCGGCACGGAGCTGGTCCGCGATTTCCATCTCGGCGCGGAGGCTCGCGAGAGGACGCAGCGCGGGAAGGGCGGCAGGCGCAGGCGCGTCCGCAACCGGAGCGTCCGCAACCGGCGCGGCAGTAGCCGGAGCGGTCCGGCCGGTCTGCCGCGGCGCCGGAAGGAGGCGCGTGTAGGGAGCGGAGGCGGACAGGGGTGATGAGGCCCGCGCGGAAGGCTCCGGAGCAGGTCGGACGGAGCCGGAAGAGCGATCGGACGGGCGGTCGCGGCTCGGTTCACGGCCGCGGGGGAAGAAGGCGATCGTCATCAACGCGATCGCGATGGATTCGAGGGCGACGATGGTTCCGACGGCATAGGCGATACCCCGCGATCCCATGGAAGCCAGCAGGGGGTAGCGATCGTAGAGTTCCGAAGGATCCCGCAGCAGGGCGATTCCGAAGCCCGCGGTGAGGAAGGGCACGACGGAGCAGCTGAGCGCGAAGATCCGGCCGGGCTTGAAATCGCGCGCGGCCAGGATGAGGGCGCCGCAGGCCAGGTACGCGGGCACAAGGAAGGCGACCGCGCCGTAGGAGGCGACGAAGAACTCGCCGAAGGCTACCGCGGAACCGCCGATTCCGGCGTAGGCCGCGGAAACGGCGGCGAGGAGGATCAGCGAGGAGAGGCCGAGAATGATCGCGGCTATGCGGGAAGGGCGCATGGCGCCGAAAGAACGTAGGGACACGGGCGAAGGGTCCTCCCTTGGAAATTCGGCTGCCTGCGGCGCGGCTGCGCGGCGGGCCTCCTGTCCGGATTATCGGCGTCCTACGGCTCCGGGATGAACGTTCCCGGGGAACCGGAGAAGGCGCGGGCGAATTCGTTCATCGGGATTTTCAATCGGGCAATAGATCGGCGACGACCCGTTCCAAGGTCTTGCCGTAATAAAGATACCCGTATACCGCCGCGGCCGCAAGGACCTTCCGGCCGTAGTCCCTCGTTTCGGCAAAGGGTATCGTCTCAAGGAAAAGATCCTCGGGCAGTCCGGTTTCAGCGTTCCGCCAACGCTTCACGCGGGCGGGCCCTCCGTTGTAGGAAAACAAAGCGGTAAGCGGACTTCCGAAGCGTCGGATGAGGTCGGAAAGATACCAGCCGCCAAGGAGAGCGTTGGTGCGCGGATCGGCGAGGTCGGGGCCGTCCTCGACGAAACGGAGTTCGACCTGCCGCTTGATCCTCGCCGCGACGTCTTTGCCCGTCTGCGGCATGAGCTGGGCCAAGCCGACGGCCCCCGAACGGGAGACGACATCGGGGATGAAGGCGCTCTCGGTCCTTGCGAGCGCGTAAAACAGCTCCGCCGGGATGTTCCAGCGCGCGGCGGCCTCTTCGATCTCGGACCGGAACGGCTTGGGGTACAGCAGCTCCATCTCGCTCCTGTCAAGACGATACCCCGGCCTCTTCTGCAGTTGGGAAGCGAAGCGTATCGAATCGCCCCATCGCCCCGCTTCCGCGAATAGCGAGGAGATCGCCGCCACCTCGGCCGCGTTCATTGAAGCCGCCATCGCCTGGGCGTAGGGCAGGGCCAAGTCCGCGCAACCGTAATCGAAAAAGCCCCTCAGGAAGTCCGCGGCCTCTCCGGAGCGCCCACTGGCTCCCCCGGATCCTCCAGATCCGCCGGATCCTTCAGATCCGCCAGCTCCTCCCCTTCCTTCCTGTCCATTCGGTTCGCCGCCTGCGCGGGCTTCGATCCTGCGGACCGCGGCGATCTCCGCGCCCGCGGGTCCTTTTGCCGTCTCCCCGTCGGTAACCTCGAAGCTGTTCAGTCTTTCCTCCGCGGGTATCGGATCGACGTTTTCCCCGAGCCGCGAAGCTGCGAGGCAGCGGTAATAGAAGGACGCCGAGTCGGCTTCGAAAGCGATGCGGAAAAATCCCATGGCTGTCCGCGATCGGTCGGCGGCAGCCGATGAAGACCCGATCGCGGAAACCCCGGCGCCTGAGCGTTCCAGCAGTTCCAGAGGCCGATCGGCGGCCAGGTAACCCAGGGAAACCGCACGGCCGATGACGTATGCATAACGGGCGACGGTAGCCGGTCCCGACACGGGCCTGAGCACGCGGAAAGCCTCCAACAGGCTTTCCCATTCCTTGGCCGCCACCAGGTCGCCGCAAAGCCTGTCGACGAAATCCGCGAAACTCGAAGGATCGCTCCAACCGGGCGCGTACTTTTTCAGTAGAGCGACTGCGGAAGAGGGCGACAGCGAAAGGGCGTTGTCCAGCAGGTACCAGATGCAGGCGTCACGCTGCTCGCCTGCCGGCGCGAGGGGAAGCGCGGCAAAAAAGAAACGGTCCGCGGCCTCGAATTGGGTCATTTGCCGCTGCATCCTTCCCGCGTACAACAGAAGCCGGAAACGATAAACGTCGGCTTCGCCGATGCGGAACGCCGCGGGCCTCAGGCTTTCCGGACATTCGCGCAATTCCCGCTCCCAGCGCGAGAAAAGGGCGATGCCCTCCTTTACACCGGCAAAATCCTTGGATCCGTTCGCGTACTGGAACGCCTTTCCCAGATCTCCGAGCGCCTCCGGGTATTCGAAGAAGAGCGAAGGCCGAAGCTCGAGCGCGCGGCGGAAAAGGGATAGCGCATCGCCGTAGGATTTGTCGAAGACGGACAGCCGGGCGCGGATGGCCGCGTCCACGGCCTCTTCCATAAGGGCGCCGTCCATGGCCGCGACAGTCCGGTACATCCTGCGGTGCCTGGCGCCGACCGGACCGGAAAGAAAAAAATCGAGGGCGCGGGATTTCGCCGCGATCCTGCCTGCGGTGAAGCCTGCGGTGGAGCCTGCGGTGAAGCCTGCGGTGGAGCCTGCGGTGGAGCCTGCGGTGGAGCCTGCGGGAGCTCCCGATAAGGCGCCGCGGAAGGCGGCGAGGAAAGCGGCGCCCCGTTCGTCATCGCCGACCGCCCGCGAGCCGTCCTCCCCGAACGCTTTCAGCACCGCCGCGTCCTCGCCCGCGGCCGCGAGCGCCGAACCGAACTTTGCGCGCGCTTCCCCGGAATCGGGGAATTCAGCGATGAGTCCGCGCGCTATTCCCAAAGCCCGCGCCGCGCGCTCTGTGGCTTCCGCGGCGCTTGGGGCCTCGTTTTCCAGCAGCAGGGACAACAAGGCAAGTCCGGCTTCCCGGCGGACAAGGCCGGAGGCCCGCCCGGCCGCGGCGGCGAAGAGGACTTCAGCCCTCGCGGCATCGGGCGCTGCGGCAACGGCGGCGGCAGCCGCAACTGTCGCAGCTGCCGCCGCCGATGCTGCGGGACGCGGGCTGAGCAAGCGCAGGGCGACGTAGAAAGGCGCGGCAGGATCAAGACGGGCCAATTCGCCCATGCGATCCGGTTCCGCCTCCAGGACGAAGGCGTAGTCCCCCGCGCGCAACCGCTCTGCGGCGAGGGCGCGATTCAACCCCAGCACTTCGTCGGCCCCGCACGAGGCGAGGGCGACGGCGAAGAGCGGCAGGATCAGGGGGAAAACGCGGTTCTCAGTTCTGGGGAGGAATCCGGATCGTGAAACCGGCGAGGATGCGGTCGGGGTTGCGGATCTTGTTGAAACGCGCGATGCGCGGATACAGCCAGGGATTGCGATAGAAAGCCTCCGAGATATCCCACAGGGTGTCGCCCCAGCGGATCTGATACGGCGCCCCTTCCTTCGGAATCGTTCGGGGAACCTTGTACGACTTGACCGGAGCGGAAGGCCGCGTCCGGTCCGCCTGGACCGGTTTGGGCGCCGGCGGAGGAGCGACCTCCAGGACAACTTCCGGTTTCGGCGCTTCGGCAACG
>DPXI01000004.1:114565-141320 GCA_003527485.1 Treponema sp.
TTTTCGGCCGGATTCTCTTCGACAAGATCTTCGTACAGGCCCGACGGAGGGGCTTCGTTCTGGTCGAGTTCGAAATCGGGGACTTCGTACATGTCCTCGTCGCCCATCGCCTTCAGGGAGACGGAAAGCTTCTGGCGCTCCCCCCCGACGGAGGGGTCAAGGTCGACGGCCTCGGCGCTCAGTTCGTTCGTCCCGTCGGAGCTGATGACCAGTTCGATCGAAGGCTCGCCCTTCTGCTTCGGCGCTATCTCTTCGACCACGAGGCTGCCTATGTAAGCGGCATCGGCCATCGAAAGGGCGGCGCTCCGGTATAGGTCGATCTGGACGCTCCGCTGGCCGTCATGCACGGTGGTGAGGATGAGACGTTTCTTTCCGGGCAAGCCTTCCTCTATGACGGGATAGAACTCACCGTTGGCGATTTTGATGCCGACGTTGGACGACATTGGCCACACCCCTTCGTTTTTACAACTGTAGACGCGGGAGAAGCCTTTGTCAACGTGAAGAACCGCTCCCCGTCCCGTCAACTCCTTTCCTTGACAGTGTCGGCGCCGCTACCGATAATGGGGACATGGTCGGAATTCTCCCAATTCTCCTGGTGGTCGTGTTCCTCGCCGCGGTGCTCATCGCGTTGCTCGCGCTCACGGGCAGGAAATCCGAGAATTCGAATGGCCGGAAAAAGAAACAGAGGACCAAGGGACGCGATGCCGTATTGAAAGAAGCCAACCGCCGGCTCGCCCAGAATCCCAAGGATCCCGAAGCCCTCGTCGATCTCGGGGAGCTGTACTACCGCGAGCAGGCCTGGGACAAGGCGCTGAAAACCTACGAAGTCCTCGTGGATCTCTGCGGCGCGAATCCCGACCTGGACGAGTTCGAGATCAACATGCGCTACGGCCTCGCTTCTCTCAAGCTCGGCCGCAACGATGACGCCTACAAAGGCCTCGTGATCGCCCGTACCCTGAAGCAGTCGAATTTCGAAGTGAACTATAACCTGGGCATGCTCGAATTCGGCAAGAAGAACTACGAGAAGGCGAGCCAGCTGCTTCAGCAGGCCCGGACACAGGACCCCGAACACGCGCCGACCCTGCGCTACCTCGGCCACGCCCAGTTCCGGATGAAGAATTATCGCGACGCCCTCGCCCTCTTGCGGAAGGCGATCGACTTGGTCCCCGACGACAAGGAATCCCTGTACGCGGTGGCCGAATGCTATTACGAGATCGGCCAGACCGACCAAGCCATCAAGATATTCACCCATCTGCGCCCCGATCCCGTCATGGGACCGAACGCGTCCCTCTTCGCGGGCACGATCCACATGAACCAGCATCAGTTCCCCAAAGCCATCATGGACTTCGAGCTGGGCCTGAAGCACGAGAACCTCAAGATCGAGGTTTCGGTCGAACTAAAATACCGCCTCGCGATGGCGTACCTGAAACAACAGGAGATCGGCAGGGCGCTCCTCTACCTCCGCGACGTCCAGACGGGCTACCCGAACTACAAAGACGTCCCCCAGCTCATCGCGAAATACCAGGAACTGAACGCGAACAAGAACCTGCAGATCTTCCTCATGGCGGCCACCGGCGACTTCGTCACCCTCTGCCGCAAGGCGGCCCTCGCCTACTTCCCCCGCGCCAAGGTCAAGATCATGGACATCTCGGTCAACAAGAACGAGTGGGCGGACATACTGGCCGAAGTGGAGACGCGGAAATGGCAGGACCTTGTGCTGTTCCGTTTCATCAGGACCCAAGGGCAGGTGGGCGAGCTCATCCTCCGCGACTTCCACTCCCGCATCAAGGAAGTGAAGGCGGGGAAAGGCTATTGCCTTACGACCGGGTCCTTCACCGACGAAGCGAAAAAATTCGTGGAAGCGCGGCTCATCGACCTGATCGAAAAAGACGGCATAGGCAAAATCCTGGACTCGGTCGATACAGGAACCCAGTCGCTCGTCGATTAAGGATTTTTCCGGAGCTCCGGGGGCCGCACGACGACCAGGCGGCGCGGTTCGTCCAGGAAGGGAACCGGCGTCTCCGTCGCATCCCAGCTCCCGACCATGGAAGCGATCGCTTCCATCTCCTGGGCCACTTTTTCCTCCCTCGCCTTGTACGCGGCGAGGACCCCGCCCGGAGCGAGCAGGCGGAACAGGGCCTTCAGCATCGGCGGATCCAGGGGCCGGAACGCGCGGAAGGTCACGAGATCGAAACGGAAGCGTTCGGCCTTCTCGACTTCCCGCTGCTCCACCGCNNCCGGCGGGCAGGCGTCCGCCAGGCCCCGTATCACCTGCAGGGGCGCCAGGCTGTCCAGGATATGCCTCACCACGAGCTCGTCGCGGTCGGTCGTTCCGACCAAGCCCAGGGCCGGATTGAATAATTCGATTTCGTCGATGTAGGCGCGGAGGCGGCGGATGACCGCCTCTCCGGCGAGCGCCACGGCGACCGGAGCGGGAGCGCGTTCCGCGAGGATGGCGAGTCCGCGCTCCAGGAGGTCCGCCATGCGCTACTTCTTCCCCTTCTTGTCCTGCATCTTCTTGAAAGCATCGGCGAAGGGGTTGTACGTCATTCCGTCGTCTTCTTTCACGAAAGTGGACGAAGGGGCCGGCCGCTGGGTGTGCGAATCGCGGGGCCGGTCGGCGACGGCGGGACTTCGGGCAGGCCCGTCCGAGCGCTTCACCAGCACCGGCCGGCCGCGGCCGTCAGGCGGCCTCGGGGCGGAGACGGCCCCGTTCGGGGCGGACTCACGGCGCTGCACTTCGGGTCGCGGAGCATCATGGCGTGGAGCATCATGCCGCGGAGCATCATGGCGCCGGGGCGCCGCGGCCGCGCGATCGGCCGGATCCGACTTGAGCGAGAGGCTGATCCGCCTCCGGTCCAGGTCCAGGCCGATGATGCGGAATTCGCGCACGTCCCCGACCTTCAGGACCTCCATCGGATCCTTGACGAAGGTATCGCTCATCTCCGAGATGTGCAGCAGGGCCGTCTCCTTGATGCCGAGGTCGACGAAAGCCCCGAAATCGACCACGTTCTTGACCTTTCCGGTGATCTTCATCCCGTCGGCCAGGTCCTCGAAGTTGACCACGCCTTTCATCATGAGGGGCTTCGGGAAGCCTTCGCGCGGATCCAGGTTCGGCTTTTTGAGCTCCTCGACCAGGTCGGAGATCGTCGTGTCGCCGACGGAATATTTTTCCTTCAGTGCGGAGCGCTCGGCCGAGGAGAGGTCGCCCTTGGACTTGAGCGAATCGTAGATCTCGCGCGCGATGGCGTAATTCTCCGGGTGGACCCAGGTATTGTCCAGCGGATCGGTACTTTCGGGGATTTTCAGGAAACCCGCGCACTGCTCGTAGCTCTTCGGTCCCATGCCCGAGACGTCCATGAGCTCCGTTCTGGCGGCGATCCGGCCTTTGGCGTCGCGGTGCTTGACGATCTTCTTGGCGAGCGAACCGTTGATCCCCGACACGTAGCGGAGCAGCGAGGCGCTGGCCGTGTTGAGATTGACGCCGACGTTGTTGACCACGGAGGCGACGACCTCGTCCAGGGTGTCCGAAAGCTTCTTCTGGTTGACGTCGTGCTGGTACAGGCCGACGCCGATGGATTTGGGGTCTATCTTCACCAGTTCGGCGAGCGGATCCTGCAGCCGGCGGCCGATGGAGATGGCGCCGCGGATCGTGAGGTCCAGCTCGGGGAATTCCTCGCGGGCTATGTCGCTGGCCGAGTAGACGGAGGCGCCGTCCTCATCGACCACCGTGAAAAGGACGTCCAGATGATTGTCGGCGATCACGCCGGCCACGAGCTCCTGGACTTCGCGGGTTCCGGTTCCGTTGCCGATGGCGACGAGCTGGACGTTGTACGCCTTGAGCGCTTCCAGCACCAAGCGTTTCCCTTCCTCTTCCTTGTGCTGGTAGATCACGAAATGCCCCAGATACTTGCCCGTATCGTCCAAGGCCGCGCACTTGGTACCCGTCCTGATGCCGGGGTCGAAACCGAGCACCCGCGTGCCTTTGATGGGTTGCTGCATCAGAAGGTTGCGGAGATTCTGGCTGAATACGGAAATGCCGTGGTCGTCGGCCTGGTCGCTCTGGTCGCCGCGGAGTTCGCGTACGACGGCGGGCGACAGTAGCCGCTTCAGGCCGTCCTCCACCGCGGTCTTGTGGTAATCGTTGCAGATGCGGTACTTGCGCTGCAGGAGTTCCGCGGCCGCGTCGGCATCCACGTCGATCGTCACCTCCAGCGCGCTCTCCCTTTCCCCGCGGTTGATCGCGAGCACGCGGTGCGGCTTCACCTGCGAGAGCGGCTCCGAGAAATCCCAGTACATCTGGTAGGTCGAAGTCTTCTTCTTCTCGTCGTCGCCCACGCCCTTGACGATCACCCTTCCGTCCGCCAGATAGAAGGACTTAACGGTCGCGCGGTTGGCCGGATCCTGGGAGACGCGCTCGGCGATGATGTCCATCGCGCCCTGGAGGGCATCGTCCACGGAAGCCACGGAAAGGGCCGGATTCTCCGCATCCTCCCTGACGAATTCGGCGGCCTTGGCCCGCAACGCCGCCGCGTCCAGCTCCAGCATAGCGTCGGCCAGGGGTTCCAGCCCTTTTTCCTGGGCGGCCATACCCCGCGTCTTCTTCTTCTTTTTATAGGGAAGGTAGATATCCTCGAGTTCGGTGAGGGTCGCCGCCTTCATCACGTTCCCGTACAGGGCTTCCGTCAACTTCCCCTGATCGAAGATGCCGCGGACGATCTCCAACCTCCGCGTTTCCAGATTCTTGCCGCTGGAAAAGCCGTGATCGACGTCGCGTACCTGGACCTCGTCGAGACTGCCGGTCATCTCCTTCCGGTATCTGGAGATGAACGGAACCGTGCTGCCTTCGGCGATGAGGCCGACGACGACGGAAACCTGGTTGATGCGGATCTTGAGCTCTTCGGCGATCTTTTTCATGATCTCTATTTCGTTGACCGCGAGACCGTCGATAAACTGCTGATTGATATCCATGGGAGACTCCGATGAAGGCTTTAGGGGCAGATTGGAGGATATTGTACACGAGGGGGGCAAAAATGCAATACGGGGGGAGCTCCTTCTGCCCGGAATGCTCTGACCCCTGCGGAGGCGCCTCCCTGGCTTCCATCGGTAATCCTGCCTGTTCTTGTCAAAATTTTTGACCTTCGACCATGCCGGCGGTAAATTTACGGCACCCGGACGAAATCCGGAAGACCCGCGGAAAATCATACGACCGAATTGGAGGTTGCGCATGAAGATTGCTGTTTTGGGAACAGGAGTCGTAGGCACGACTATCGCCGCCAAACTCGTATCGCAGGGACATGAGGTTCGGATAGGATCGCGGACCGCCGGCACCGGGAAATTCACCTTCGCCGACGCGGCCGGCTGGGCGGAACTCATATTCAACGCCACCAAGGGCGAGGCGAGCCTCAACGCGCTCCGGGCTGCCGGGGCTGAACGGATCGGGACCAAGATTCTCGTCGATATCGCCAATCCCCTCGACTTCTCCAAGGGCATGCCGCCAACGCTCTTCGTCAAGGACGACGACAGCCTTGGGGAGCTGATCCAGCGCGAGTTTCCCAAGGCGCGGGTCGTGAAGACCCTGAACACCATGAACAGCGCGATCATGGTGGATCCCGGGCGACTCAAGGAAGAGCATGACGTTTTCATGAGCGGCAATGACGCGGTCGCCAAAGAAGCGGTCGCGGCGATCCTAAAAAGCTGGGGGTGGAAGTATATCAGGGATCTCGGGGACATCACGACGGCCCGCGGCACCGAGATGCTCCTCCCTATCTGGATCAGATTGTGGGCTGCATTGGGCCACGCCGATTATAATTTCCACATCGCGATGTGACCGAACAGGAGGGAGGGCGAATGGAAACGATGCGGATCGGCAAGAGTCCACTCCGCGTCCCGCCGCTCGGCTTCCCGCCGCTCGGCCTCCCGCCGCTCGGCGTCGGAGTCATGACCTGAGGAGACGCGAAGGAGGCCGGCATCGCCATCTTCGATACAGCGGGAAGGTACAGCCGCGGCGGCTCGGAGAGAAGGCTCGGCGAGCTCGTGGCGGGGGAAGAGATCGTGATCGGCTCAAAATTTCCGCCCGCGCTCTTCGCTTCCCCCTGGTGCTCAAAGGGAGTATCAAACAACTCGGGAGAGTCGCTGGTTCCCTAAATTTCCGGGCGTGGAAACTCGTTTCGGTGCTCCCGTCCAGTATGCGCCGCGTAAAACGATAGGCCATGTGCGCCTACTCGGCGCCAGCGTCGGTGTTTGCGTCGACCTCGGCGGGGAGGATGCTCGACTCCCTTTCCACGACATGCCCTTGGGTCAAAACCGTACGCGGGCCCTGGTCGGGACGGGCAAGGCGAGAAAGGAGCAACCGGACCGCTTCCTCGGCGATTTCGGCGCAGGGTTGCCGATATGAAGTCAGCGGAACCTTCAATAAATGGGCGAAACGTACATCGTCGAATCCTATGACGCGCACGTCGCCGGGAATGGCCAGACCCGCCGCTTCCAGGCTCGTCATAAGGGCGGCCGCGGTTTCGTCGTTCGCGCAGATGATATTCCGGGCGCCGCCGTCTACTACCATTAACCGCACCCGCTCGACGTCTTCCGGGGATTCTTCGTGCGTCCATTCGCGGCGCGGCGTGATGTCGGCATCTGACAGCGCGCTCCTGTAGCCCATGACGCGGAGCGCCACCGAGGATGCGGAAAAGGGGCGGTGGAAAAAATCGACCCTTCCGCACCCTTGGCGCAGGAATACGTGCGTCAGTTCGTACGCGGCTCTGAAATGGTCGATGCTCACCAAGTCGTGGACGCTCCGTTCAGGAAACGCGAGTTGGTCCGCATCTAAAAGGATGACCGGAATCCGCGCGGTTTCCAATAAGGCGAGAACGCGCCGGTTCGTTTCCTTGAACCCTTCCCTGAATTCAAGGGGCGCGAAGAACACGCCCGCGACGCGGTGCTCAATATATTTCCCGGCGAGCGCGATGAGCTGCTCGTTGTCGGTCGGCGCCTCTATCGCTCCGCCCCAAATGAGGGAAAAGCGTCCGGGACCGGACAGTTCGGCGATCCGGGCGCAGATCGGCTCGAAAATCTCGCCTTTTCCGAGGTCGGGCACGATGAGGCCGACCAGGCGCGTCAGCGCGAGTCCCAGATCGTCCTGGCGCGCGCAGACATAGCTCCCTGATCCCTTGCGGCGGGTGATGAAACCTTCATCCCGGAGCGCGTTGAGCGCTTTGGTGACAGTCGGCCGGGAAACGCCGTATTTTGCCGAAATCTCGTATTCCGTGGGGAGTTTGGAGCCTTCTTCCAGCGCTCCGCTCTGTATTTCCTTCTGGAGTTCGCGATGGATGGTGAGGTATTTCAAATTTTGGTATTGGCTCATGTTGTCGTACCCTCTTCATGCCGCGCTCGCGTTGAGTCTATATGGATATGGATGGCAGGTCAAATATAGCAGGATGCTATCATCTCGATAACATATATTACATATACTTTACAAATTGTTTGCATATTACAGGCACCCGTGTTACCATCCTTTCATCTACGATACGAAAGGGAGGACGCGGTATGAAGAAATCACTTATTCCTATGGTCGCGCTATGCATGGCGGGAGCGATGGCGTTCGCGAACGGAAACTCCGAAAGCGAGGCAAAAGGAACGCCCGTGGTCATCGGCGCCTTGATCAGAAACCTGGATGATCAATTCCTGGGTGATTACACGAACTACCTGAAAAAGAACGCGGCTGATAAAGGGGTCACGCTCAAGGTTATGGATGCGCACAGCGATCTTGCGACCCAGCTCGACCAGCTCAACACCCTTATTTCCCAGGGCGTAAAATACTACGTCGTCGTTCCGGCGGTCAGCGAGGGATCCGAGCAGATCGCAAAAGTGATCGCCGCCAAGCAAGGCGGCGCCGCGTTCTCCAACACGCAGCCGACGATCGTCGCGCTCAAGACGGGCAAGGAATTTTATCTCGCCTCATCGCCCGAATCGGTCGCGGGAGCGATACAGGCTCAGATCATCGATGACTATTTCAAGAAAAATCCCGGAAAGCTTGGCTCCGGCAAGGCCGTTAACGCGCTCATGCTGCTCGGCCAACTCGGGCATCCGGCGCAAGTATACCGGACGGATGCCGTCATCGCCAATTTGCAGAAGATGGGTTATGCGCTCACGATAGTCGCCAAGGATACGGCGAACTGGCAACCCGACGAAGCCCAGGAGAAGATGGACGCCTGGTTGACCGCTTATAAAGGAAAGTTTAATGTCGTCATCACCAACAACGATTCCATGGCTCTCGGCGCCGTAGAATCCATGATGACCAACAAATTCGTCGACGACCCGTCCGATCCGACCAAGGATACCGACGGCGACGGCACCGTGCTGAAGGTCCCCGTTCTCGGAGTCGACGCGACTCAGGTCGCGCTCAAGTCGATGGCGGAAAACAAGCTTTACGCCACGGTTCTGCAGGACGCGGAGGGTCAGGCGTCCACCGCCTTCGATCTGGCTTACGCGATGGCCACGAAGGGAAGCGCCGCCGGCATCACCGCCTGGGGCATCAAGGCGCTCACCGCGCCGATCGACGAAGCCCCCGCCAACGACCCGGCGATCATCGGCCAATGCTACCTGGTACCCTTCAAAGCGGTTACGAAAGACAATTTCAAGTCTTTCATGAAATAGCGGGCCAAGGAGACGCGGCTCGGCGAGATAACCGCCGAGCCGCGATTATTTCGCCGAGCGGGGATTCTGATGAACGACGTCAATATTCTGGAGCTGAGGAACATCACCAAACTGTTCCCCGGCGTCAAAGCCCTGGATTCGGTTTCCATGCAGGTCCGTCCCGGAACGGTTCACGCGCTGATGGGAGAAAACGGGGCAGGGAAGTCCACGCTCATGAGATGCCTGTTCGGCATCTATAAAATGGACGAAGGCGAAATATTCTTCAAAGGGAATAAAGCCGTCTTCAATTCCGCCAAAGACGCCCTGGAATCAGGTATCTCCATGATTCATCAGGAACTGATGAACGTGCCCGACCGCTGCGTAAAAGAGAATATCTGGCTCGGCCGCGAGCCGTTCAAGATGCGCGGTTTTTTGAAATTTCTCGACCATAAAAAAATGTACGATGATACCCTCAGCCTGATGCGGCGCCTGGAGATGGATATCGATCCGAACCGGCGGATGGGAGACCTGTCCATATCCCTGCAGCAGACCTGCGAGATCGCGCGCGCGGTTTCGTACAACGCGTCCATCGTCGTCATGGACGAACCTACGTCCTCATTGTCGGACAATGAAGCGGCGCACCTGTTCCGCATCATCGAGGACCTGAAGAGACGCGGCATCGCGATTATCTACATCACGCACAGGATGAACGAGGTATTCAAAATTTCCGATACCGTTTCCGTGATGCGCGACGGGAAAATGGTCGGTACGTTCCGAACCGCCGACCTGAATGAGGAAAAACTTATCCGGCTCATGGTCGGCAGGGACAACGCCAACATATTCCCTTACATGACACCCTGTTCCGATGAAGTCGTCCTGAAGGTTGAAGGCTTGACTTCCGACGATCCGCGCTCTTTCAGGAACGTTTCCTTCGAACTCCACAAAGGCGAAATTCTCGGTATAGGCGGATTGGTGGGAGCTCAGCGCACCGAACTGGTGGAAGCGATTTTCGGCCTGCGCGGTATTACCTCCGGGTCGATCTTCCACCGCGGCCTGGAGGTGCGGAACGCGAATCCACGGAAGGCGATCGGCCACGGTATCGCCCTGCTCACCGAGGATAGACGCGGATCGGGAATATTCCCTCTCCTGTCGATCACGACGAACACCTCCGTTCCTTCGCTCAAATCCTTCCGTAACAAACTGGGCTTGTTGGACCACGGCGAGATCAGGAAGGTATCGGAGCGGATCAACCAATCGCTCAAGACGAAGACGCCGACCATGGAAACGCTCATCCAAGATCTGTCGGGCGGAAACCAGCAGAAGGTCCTCATCAGCCGCTGGCTCATGACCGAACCGGATATTTTCATCATGGACGAACCGACCCGCGGCATCGACGTCGGGGCGAAGTTCGAAATATATACCATCATAGCCGAACTCATGAAGCAGGGAAAATCCATCATCCTGGTTTCTTCCGAAATGACGGAATTGATCGGTATGTCCCACCGGGTCATGGTCCTGTGCGACGGCCGGCATACCGGGACGCTCTCCCGTACTGAAGCCACTCAAGAGCGGATCATGCGACTCGCCGCCCTATTCAACTAAGGAGCCGACAATGAGCGGAAAGAACCCGGCGCTGGATCAAGCGAGAACAATCCTCAGCAGGTATACGAACCTGGTCACCTTCATCGTCCTCGCTACGGTTCTATCGATTCTGACGAAGGGAGCGTCCCTCGGTTGGGACTCGGTTCAAAATCTCGTCATCGCCGAATCCGTGCGCGCGTTCGCCGCGCTGGGCGTCGGCATCATCATCATTACGCGCGGCATCGACCTGTCCATCGGTTTCGTGGTGTGCCTGGTCGCCAGCGTTTCGGCGTCCTTCGCGCAAACGACCGATTATTCCGCCGCCCTCTATCCCGGTGTCGATTTTCCGTCGTACCTGCCCATCGTCGCGGGTTTGGCGACCGGCGCCGCGTTCGGCCTGTTCAACGGCGTGCTCATCGCGTACGGCAAGTTGCCCCCTTTCATCGCGACGCTCGGAACCATGTCCATAGCCAAAGGCCTGCAGCTCATCTACACCCGCGCCAACGTGATCGGAAGCCTGAAGGCTCCCTTCAAGAATATCGCACAAGGGAGCGTCGGTCCCGTTCCGAACCTGGCGGTCTACGTGTTCATCGCTTCGTTCATCGTCTGGATAGTCCTGAGGCATACGCGGCAGGGCACGCACCTGTACGCGATCGGCGGCAATCCCCAGGCGGCGCGCGTCTCCGGAATCAACGTTGAGTTCGAGCTCGTGAAGGTGTATACGTACGCCGGCATTCTTTACGGCGTCGCCGGCGTCCTCCAAGCAAGCCGGCTCGGCCTCGCCAACGCGCTGACCGCCAACGGCATGGAACTGGACGCGATCGCGGCGGTGACGGTCGGCGGCGTTTCCCAGACCGGCGGCGTCGGCACGATGGGCGGCATGATCGTCGGCGTGCTTACTTTGGGCATCATCAATTACGGCATGACCTATCTGGGCGTCGATTCCTACTTCCAGCTGTTGGTGAAGGGCTTCATCATCCTGGTCGCGGTCTTCGCGGACATGAAGAAGTACAAGCGCCGCGCTTAGCTATCGCTCAAAAAGTCCTGACGAAGGATTTGACGCCGGCGAGCACCATGTTCACGCCCATTGAGGCGACGAACAAGCCGGTGATGCGGATCAGCGCGCCCAGAAGGTTGAACTTGATGAGGGGCCGCGACAGAAATCGGGCGGCGAGCATCGCGGCAAGGTTTCCCGCCAGCGCAATCGCCATCGCGGCGAGCACGAGAAGCATCGGATGCTCCGAACTGAGCGTGATCACCGCGGTGATGGTCGCGGGCCCCGCGATAAGCGGGCTGGCGATGGGAACGATGGAAAGGTCCAATAATTTCTGATGGGACGACGCTTCAAAGAAAACGCCTTGGCGCAGGGCCTGGAAACCGTAGAAGAATACGACGAAACCGCCGACGATCTGGAACGAGTACAGTTCGACATGGAATACGTATTTCAGGACCGCGTTTCCCGCCACGGCGAACACGACCAGCATGATGAAGGCGACGATCGTGGATCTCAGGGCGATCTTCTCCACGACCTCGCCGCTCGCCGTCGTCGGCAACATGGAGATGACCGCGATCTTGCTGACGGGATTGATCAGGGCAAGCAGGAAAAGGCTCAGGTTGATAAGGGTGCTCATGCGTCGATTAGACCTGATGCGGCCTATTTAGGCAACGGGCCTTCGCCTTGGGAAACGGGAAAATGCGCAGGATGCTCCAGCCGGGCACGCAATCCTCAAAGAACATTTCGATGGAGCCGAAAAGCCTGTCCCGGCTCAAGGTCTCCCCCCAATCGTTCAGGCGACGAAGGTGACCGAGGCAGTCGTGCCGTCCCCGGTCTCGAGCCTCAGCTCGCCGCCGAGCTGTTGCGCAAGCATGGACATGATCATCATACCCGTGCTGGTGGCAGTCGCGGGGTCGAGCCCCTCGGGGAGGCCGGCCCCATCGTCGGCGACGCTCAGCCGCGCCAGGTCTCCACACCGCGCGAGCGTCACGCGGATTTCGCCCTCCGCCCCCAAAGGATAGGCATACTTGAAGGCGTTCGTCAGCATCTCGTTCAAGATGAGGCCGACGGGCACCGCGCGGGCCGCATCGAGCTTGAGCTCCTCCAGCGCCATCGACACGCGGAGCCGGTCCCCCCCCAAAGCCATCGTCCGGTGGATCGAGGCCGCCAGGCGCTCAACGTAGTCGCGCATGTCGACCGTCGCGAGGTCCTCGGACATGTAGAGCCGCTCGTAGACAGAGGTGATCGAGTCGATGCGCCCGATCGCCGAGCCCAGCACCCGCCTCGCGGCTTCATCGCCGATCGCGTCCAGCTCCAGGTTCAGCAGGGAGGATATCACGTTCAGACTGTTCTTCACGCGGTGCTCAAGTTCCCTCATGAGGACGCTCTTCTGCTCAGCGGTCCGGCGCAGGGATTCCTCCAGCCTCTTCTGCGCGGTTATATCGCGCCCGATGCCGACGAGGCCGAAGATCTCGCCCTGGGCGTTGCGGAGCGGGACCTTCGAGGTCAACAGCCAGCGCGCGCCGCCGGAATCGTCGGGGAAATATTCTTCGCGGTTCAGGATCGGCTCCCCGCCGAATACCTTCTGGTCGTCCTGGTACCCCCTCAGCGCGATCTCGGGCGAGAATAGCTCGAGATCGGTCTTTCCCAGCTCGTCGTTTTCGGCGCTCGGGTCCTTGCCGTGGAATGCCGCGATATTCGAGATGGTCTTGCGTCCGGACAGATCCTTGAAATAGACGGGATCCGGCAGGTTGTTTATGAGGGTCCTGAGGAAAATCCGCTCCTGCGCCGCTTCGTCCTCAGCCTTCTTGCGTTCGGTGATGTCCCGGCCGATGCCGACGAGACCGACGACGGCGCCCGTATGGTCGCGCAGCTGTATCTTGGAGGTCAGGAGCCAGAACAGGCTTCCGTCCGGACGCGCGAAAGATTCCTCCCGGTTGATGATAGTCTCAACACCCTCGATCACTGCCATGTTGTCCCTGTGGCCCCGGATGCCGGTCTCGCCAGGGAAGAGCTCAAGGTCGGTCTTGCCGAGAACCTCTTCCTGGTCGGAAAGCCCGATGACCTCCAGGTCCGCGCGGTTGGCAAGAATCTTCCGTCCCTCGGCATCGCAAAAATAGATGGAATCGGGCAGGTTGTCGATCAGGGTCCTGAGGAGGAGCTGCTCGCGCCGTACCTTCTGCTCGATCCTCTCCTGGTTTGTGACGTCCTGGATCACTCCGAAAACCATGCCGCACTGCGGATCGTATTCGGCGATGGAGTGGAGGTCCAGGATCTCGCCCGTCCCCCGCCGGCTGATCTTGTACCGACAGTCGTAGGGCTTGCCCTTCTCGATCAGGGCGCGGTAAGCCTCGCCGAGTTCCTGACGGTACTCGGGGAGGGGCAGTGCGCTCATCTCCTCGAGCCTGCACTCGCCCTCCGGCAGCCCGAAGATTCTCCGGGCGCCCTCGGATACGAGGACGAATTCCGAGCCGTGCCGATACTCCCAGTTGCCGATCCCGGCCACGGCCTCGGCCCGCCTGAGCCTGGCCTCGCTCTCGACGAGCCGCCTTGATTGCCGGGTGACCTCCAGCTCCGAATCCAGGAGGCTCCGGTTCGCCGATTCCAGCTTCTCACCGGTCATCTGGAGGTCCTCGATCGTGACCCGGAGCCTCTCGTTGCCGGCCTCGATCTCCATGTTTTTCTGGAAGAGCCGCCGCTGGGCCTCGAATAGTTTGAAGGCCATCTTGATCGAGGCGTCGAGGACCGTGAAGACAGAGGATTTGACGACGTAGCCGTAGTTGGTGATCGCCTCGGTTTTCGCGACTGTCACGGGCTCCGTGTGCGAGGAGAGGAAGAGGACGGGAACGTCGTGGGTCCTCAGGATCTCCCTCGCGGCCTCCGTCCCGTCGATGCCGGCACCCAGATCGATGTCCATGAGGATCAGGTCGTAACGGTCCGGGTCCTTCCGGTACAGCTCGATCCCGGCCTCGCCGCTCGCCGCGTGGACGACCGAGTAGCCGACCCGACTGAGGTTGCGGATCTCGCTGAGCGCGATCACGGCCTCGTCCTCGACGAGAAGGATGGTCTTAATGGCCGGTCGTTTTTCGTCAGCCGGCATGGAGCACCCGCTCGAGCTTCTTGATCGTGAAGCGGTTCAGGGCCTCCGCGAGGCGCCCGGCGGCCACTTGACCGACATCGATCACTCCCGGTAGCCGGCATGCAACCATTTCGGTTCCTCCAATCCAGGTCAGCTCAGCGGAAGGCGAACTCTTCGATTATACCGGAGATTGGATTGGCGATATAGACTCGGAGATACTGGGGCGAAGATGCCGGCCGCCAGGATTCATCTGAGGACTTCTTCGCGGCCTGCCTTCACCAGTCCTTCTGCGCCGCCGCCGCGCGTAAAAGGGCGTCCCTGAACCAGGCGATCTCCTCGGCCGTTCCCCGATGCGCCCACACGATGGTCGTCTCATCGGAGGCCACCAGGAGCGCGCGGGCGCGCATCTGCGGGTCCACACCATCGGTCAGCTCTTCCATCTTCTCAAGCGGGACGCGCTGCCGCATGAAGGGGAAGCCGAAAATGGTATGAACGACTTCCACCTCTTTTGCCGTCAAGCTGAAGCGCGACACCGTGAGGGCGAAAAAGGCCATGAAGCAGGCGAAGATGCCGATGACCAGAAGCAATCCGCCACCTCCGGTACTTTCGGGTAAAAAAAATCGCGAAGGCGGCTCCCCCCGCCAAGAAGCCGAGGCAAGGAAGCCCAAAGACCGGATTCTTCCGGGTCGATACGAACCCGTCATCCGTCAGGACGACGCCGAATCTTCTGGAAGGGAAGGGCCTGTCCGGACCGGCGACATCCAGTTCCGCTTTCGCGATCGGCTCATCAAGCTCGTCGTACTGCCGCAGCCTTACTGAGCCGTCGTAACTGACGCTCGCCAGGGGTAAGCGGAGAGCGCACGCGAATTCCTCAAGGGGCACGCGGACGCTTCCCTGATCGAAGATCATGCCCAGCTCATCCAGCGAATGGACGAGCACCCCGACGTTTTTAGCCGGCTCGGAACCATGGACGAGCTTGGCGTAGAACGCCATGGTAGTCCGGCGCAGTGTACCGCCGCTTATTTCGGTCAGGGGATACACGCAGAGATACGAATCGAGTTTTTCGGTAAAGCTTTCAAGCCGCCAGAAAGAACGGCGTTCGTAGGTGATGGAGTCATCTTCAACGGAGACCCGGACGCGCCGGCCGAGCGTCTCGATGGCCAAAACGATCAAGACGCCGGCTGCGCCGATGAATACGGCCGTTACCACCAGAAGTACCGCGTACTTTGCGGCTCCTCTTTCTGAATAGAGGGCGAAGGCGCAGAATCCGATGATATAGGCGCTCAGGCAGAGTAGGAATATCTGAAGGCCTTTCTTCGGTATATCGACGATCTCGAAACGCAGCGTACTCGGTTCCCGCGACTTCTTTCTACGCTGAGCATTGCTTGCCGATATCAGATCATTCAAGGTCGGTTGTTTAATACCCATATTTGAAGTCTACGGTCGGCCGCGTCCGGTGTCAAAGCGGACGCAGGAGATATCATGGCCGGATAAGTCGCGGGAAGCTCGGCGAAGGTCACGCGGCGGCCGCGAAGGAACGCTTGTTCCGTTGATCGCGGCTGTTGCGGAATTCGCAGCTGTACCCGCCTCCGGACACTCCCGTCCCGCAGTCATTTCTCCGCGCTTTATTGTTGCTGGAATTCCGCTTGTGTCGATGTCTTGATCCATTCGCGCTTGCCGCCCGAAAATGCTAGAATAAGCTCAAAGCCGGGGCTTGACTGCCTATAAAACGCAAGGAGAGAATATTGGCCATATTGCAAGTCGTGTTCATGTCGAAATCCCTCATGAGAAACGTGCCGATGCAGGTGATTCTTCCCGTGGACAAAATTCCGTTGCCCGGACAGCCCTCGGTCGAGCGGGTGCCATTCAAAACCCTGTACCTGCTCCACGGGATATTCGGAAGCTGCATGTCCTGGCTGGCCGAATCGAGAATCAAGCGATGGGCGGAGGAAAAGAATATCGCGGTGGTCATGCCCTCGGGGGACAACGGTTTTTACGTAGACCAAGCGCGGTCCTATAATCTCCATGGGGAGTTCGTCGGGAAGGAACTGGTCGAAATGACGCGTAAAATGTTCCCGCTATCCCGCAAGAGGGAAGATACGTTCATTGCGGGGCTTTCCATGGGAGGTTTCGGCGCGCTGAGGAACGGGTTGAAATATCACGAAACCTTCAGCCACATCGCGGCTTTTTCCAGCGCCCTTGTTCTTGAGCGGGCGGTGGAATTGACGTACGATGAACCGCATATCACAAAAAACCGGGGGTATCTGGAAAGCTGTTTCGGCGATATAGGCGACGCGCTGGCAAGCGACAAGAACCCCAAAGTGCTTATACGGATGCTCAAGGAAAAGAAAGCGCGGCATCCCGATACCCGCATCCCCAAGATCTACATGGCCTGCGGAACCGAAGACCCCCTGGTTGAAAACAACAGGGATTTTCGGGATTTCCTCACAGGAAACGGGATCGAATGCGCGTATACGGAAGGCCCCGGCGCCCATGACTGGGAGTTCTGGGATATGTATATCAAGAAAGCGCTGGACTGGCTTCCGCTGAACGACGCGACGGCGGGAGCGTAGGATCCGAAAGCATCCCTTCCACCATCTCATCAAGTATCTTCCGGGCAACCGCGGCCCCGTTTTTGAGGCCGGATAGCGCGGTTTCAGGCGTTTGCACCCAGCGGCCGCCCGCCGCGAGCTCTCCTTCATCATGGTCGATGAAGGAGCGCAGCATCGCCTCATCAAGTTCGGCGTGGAACTGCAGGCCTACGACGGGCTTGCCGATAAGCGCGAAACCTTGCTCGCCGCACGCGTCCGACGAGAAAAGGCGTTCGCAGCCGGCGGGCAGGGCGAAGCTGTCCCCGTGCCAATGCGCCATGCCCACTCTCGTCCCGACAGGGAGCGCCGGGAAATAACGATGCCGGTCCGCCTCTGCCCGGACGGGGAGCCAGCCGATTTCTTTGAAGCCCATTGGCCGCACCTCGGCCCCGAGGGCCCGTGCGATCAATTGCGCCCCGAGGCAGATACCGAGCACCCGTTTCCCCGCCGAAATCGCCTTCGCGATCAGCTTCTTTTCCTCCACGAGCCAGGGAAACTGAAGGTCTTCATCGACATTCATCGAGCCGCCCATCACGACAAGAAAATCGAACGAATCCAGGTGCGGGAGTAAATCTCCCTTCCAGAGATTCGATTCGCGTATCTCCGCGTTCCGCGTATCCAGAGCGCGTCGTAATAAACCGAGACCCTCGTGTTCAAGATGAAGCAAAACGTGCACCCGCATCGGATCCCGCTCCTTACTCACTGATTTTGACATTGACCGGCGAAAAGGAAATCGGACACTTTCCCAATAGCATAAATAGCCGTTTTCTGAAAAGAGGCGATGAGAATTTTGCCCATTTTTGCGGGATATTTGATAACAGACGGTGGATCCGTTCCTGGCGAGTTCCCAGGAAGCGGGCTACCTCCGGGAACGGATCAGGCGCGCCGTGATTCGGTACCCCGTCGCCGATCCGATCGGAAACGTATAACGCAGCCACGCGCGAGACCGTAGCGGCGTCATTGAGCGAACCCAGAAAATCCTGGAGTACCCTGGCGGTATCGATGAAGGATTGCGATTCCGGTCCAAGTAGCGGTTCGAATATTTCCAGCGTGTATCGGAACCGCTTCGCGGAACGCCGGATCGCGTGGTATACGGCATGGTCCGCCTCCCCGCCGCGGACCAAAGGTTCAAAGGCAAGGACTTTCGCGTATGCGTCGGATACCACGGAAGGCGCGTCGAGTCCCGCCGGTCGAGGCGGAACCTCCCGCATTTCTCGACCGAACGAATCGGTGAAACGCACAAGGCTGGCCAATAGATCATCCATGTACTGCGGGGTGCAGCGTTGCCGCAATTTTGCGATCGCTCCGCTCCTGCGGGTTTCGAAAGCCGCAATGAAAACGGAAAATCCATCGGCTCGCGTTTTGACAAGTTTTTTCAGGTGATTCCGGGCATCGTGCAGAAGAACGTCGTAGTCCCGGATCGCGCCGAGCCGTCGCCCGAGTTTTCTCAGGCGGGAATCCAGTTTGCGTATCCGCTTTGCCGAGGAATCCAATCCCCTTAGTTTCAAATAAACTCTTATTCGCCTGATGGCAATTCGCGAGTCATGGATGTATTCCGAGTCGGTAACGTCCATCAGCCCGGGAAGCGTTGTCCTTAATATCTCTGCCTGGATCCGGACGCCGGCTGCGGCAATGGCATTCATTGACGCACCGGGAAAGGCATCGTCCGAGGATCGTCCATTTTCTTCGACAGGATAGGGTTCCATCATCATGCCCGTTGCGCATAATATACTTCCGTTCTTGATCCGAACAATCGGTATTCCGCTTTCCGATGGAATGCTTGACCATACCTGTTTCGGCAACCTCATTATACTCCGCGAGTACGCGAGTACTGGGTGCGTCCGGAACCTCCTGTAACTACGCGGTGCGCTTGGTGCGGAATTTGTCGATGGTGACGGCCAGGATGATGACGATGCCGCGGATGACCATCTGCCAGAAGAAGGAGACGTTCATCAGGGTCAGGCCGTTGTTCAGGACGGCCATGATGAGCGCCCCGAAGAGGGTGCCCACCACGCTGCCGATGCCGCCGACCACGCTGGTGCCGCCCAGGATGACTGCGGCGATCGCGTCCAGCTCGTAGCCGTTGCCCAGCAGGCCGGAGGCGCTGTAGAGACGGCTGGCCGTCATGACGCCGCCGAGTCCGCAGAGGAGGCCCGTCATGCCGTACACGAACATCAGCACGAACCCGACCTTGATGCCGGTCAGCCTCGCCGCCTGGACGTTTCCGCCCACGGCGTAGATCCGGACGCCCAGTACGGTCTTGCGGAGCAGGAACCAGGTCAGGATGACTACCAGGAGGGCGATGACGACCAGCCACGGGATGGGTCCCAGATAGTCGTTGCCTATCCAGGCGAAATTGAGGTTGTTGTTGATGACCGTCGTCCCGTCGGGGATCAGGTAGGACAGACCGCGTATCGTGGTCATGGTTCCCAGGGTCGCGATGAACGGCGGCAACTTGACGTATGCGACCAGGGCGCCGTTCACCAAGCCCATGAGCAGGCCGGCAAGGATCGGGAACAGGACGGTGCCCCACTGGAGGGCCGGGTTCAGGGAGGTCATGACGCCGATGACCGCCGTTGTCGCCAATATCGATCCGACGGAAAGGTCGATGCCGCCCGTCAGGATGACCAGGGTCATGCCCACGGCCAGGACGATGTTGATGGACGCCTGGCGGAGTATGTTGACGATGTTGTTGGTCGACATGAAGTTCGGCGTCAGCAGGGTGAATAGCAGGATGATGACGACGAGGACAGGGAGTATTCCCAGATCCCGCATGATCTTGCGCGCGGTCGCTCTTCGTTCGAGCTTGTTTTTCGTTTCCATCTTGGACTCCTGGCTCATCTGTTCGCCGCGAAGGCGCTTTGTGGCGGCTCGACGCCGGTGGCGTAGGCCATGATCGTTTCCTGCGTGATGTCTTTCTTGTCCATGAGTTCCGCGACGATGCCGCCGTCGCGCATGACCAGCACGCGCTGGGCGATGCCGACGACCTCCGGAAGTTCGCTCGAAATGAAGACGACGGCCACGCCCTGGCTGGCGATTTCGCCGATCAGCTTGTAGATTTCGCTCTTGGCGCCGACGTCCACGCCGCGCGTCGGCTCGTCCAGGATGATGGCCTTGGGCTTTATTTCCAGCCACCTGGCCAGGAGCAGCTTTTGCTGGTTGCCGCCCGACAGGGATAGGGCGATGGTGCGCGGACTCGCGATACGGATGCGCAGCCGGTCGATGGCGGTCCGCGTGATCGCGTCGTTCTTTCGGCCGGACAGGACGCCCGCGGTCGAGGTGCTGCCCATCACGTTCATGGTGATGTTTTCGTGCCCGGACATTTCAAGGAACAGGCCGAGCGACTTGCGGTCTTCGGGGACGTAGCCGATTCCGTAGCGGATGGCGTCCCCGGGGGTCTCGATGGCGGCCTTCTTCCCGTCCAAGAAGATGTCGCCGCCGGTTTTTTTGTCGGCGCCGAAAATTAGCCGCGCCAGTTCGGTACGGCCGGAGCCGACCAAACCGGAAATGGCCAGGATTTCCCCGCCGGCCGCGCGGAAGCTGGTCGGCTTTACGCGCTTACCGTCCGTCAGGCCTTTCACTTCCAGGCGGCCTTCGATCCGCTCGCCCGACACTTCGTGCTTGTAGAAGTCGGTGAGCGAGCGGCCCACCATCATGCGGACGATTTCCGCGTTGTCCAGGTTCGGCTTGCGCAGGGTGCCGATGAAGGCTCCATCGCGGAGCACGGAAACCTGGTCGGCGATGATGGAGACCTCCGCCAGCCGGTGGCTGATATAGATGATCGCCATTCCTTTCGAGCGAAGGGACAGGATGAGCTCGAAGAGGCGTTCGGTTTCGCGGTCGCTGAGTGCGGCGGTCGGTTCGTCCATGATCAGGATCTTGCCGTCGTGGACGATGGATCGCGCGATTTCGATCTGCTGCTGCTCGGCGATGCTGAGGGTGCCGGCCAACGCGTCCACGGGAAAGGAGGAGCCCAGCTTGGCCAGCGCCTCCGCCGATTTTTTCGCCATATAAGCCCGATCTATGAGGCCGAAGCGTCCGGGCTCGTTGCCCATGAAGACGTTCTCCGCCACGGTGAGCGAGGGGGCGATGTTCAATTCCTGGTTGATCAGGTTCACGCCGAGCTTTTGAGCCTTCAGCGGATTTTCCATTTTGACCGATTCGCCGTTGAGGATTATCTCCCCGCCGTCCGGTTCGTACACTCCGGCGAGCAGCTTCATCAGGGTGCTCTTGCCCGCGCCGTTCTCTCCCATCAGGACGTGGACCTCTCCCCGCCTGATCTCGAGCGAAACGGAACTCAGCGCCTGGACTCCCGGGAAGCCCTTGGAAATATTGCGGACCGACAGGATCACGTCGTTCGTTTCGTTCGGCATCGTCATTCCTCGGATACGAAGACGGGGAGCCCGCTGGGGGCTCCCCGCAAAGGTCGGGGCTACGCCCCCGGAATCAGGGCTTGGTCCAACCCTTGTAGCTGGCCAGGTTGTCCCGGGTGATCAGGGAGGTCGGGATCAGGATCATGGGATCGGCGGGCTTTTTCCCGTTCTTCACGTCCCAAGCCACCTGGACGGCTTTCATCGCCATGGTGTAGGGATCCTGGGAAGCGCTGGCCGCGAAGGAACCGTCGGCTTCGCCCAGGGCGACCTGCGCATCGGGAGCGCCGTCGACGCCGACCACGAACATTTCCTTTTCGCGCTTGGCCTGCTTCATGGCCAATTCGCAGCCGATGCCGGTGGGATCGTTGATGGCGAAGACCGCGTCGATCTTGGGGAAAGCCGTGAGGAGGTCGGTCATGACGCGCAGTCCGCCTTCGCGGTTGCCGCCGGCGTTCTGGTTTTCGGAAAGGATCTTGATTTCCGGATACTTGGCGAAGACGTCCTTGGCTCCCTTCACGCGATCGATGACCGCGGATACGGGCGGGCCGTTGGCGATGACGACGGAGCCCTTGCCGTTCAGGCGCTTGGCGATGTACTCGCCGCCCTGCTGGCCGGCCTGGTAGTTGTTGGAAGTCACCATGGCGTCGACCCCGCCGTCGGCGTTCACGTCCGCGGCCACGACGATGATGCCGGCGGCCTTGGCTTTCTTGACGGCCGGGGCGATGCCCGCGGTGTCGGCAGCGTTCAGGATGATCATGTCAACGCCGGCCGCGATGAAGGTGTCGATCTGGCCGACCTGGGTATTGAGGTCGTAGCCTGAGGAAACGACGGTCACCTTGGCGTTGGCGTCGATTTTCTTGGCGGCGTCCTCGACGCCCTTGCCCATGGTATAAAAGAAAGGATTGCCCAAGTCGCCGAAAGTGGCGGCTACGGTCAGGACTTTCGCCTTGCCGTTCTGCTGCTGTCCGGCGGCGAACGATCCGCCGACGGCTGCGAGAGCGCAGAGAAGTACGAGCGCTATTCTTTTCATGAATTCCTCCTTGCTGACCTACGGGTCCCGAACGGATCCGACCGGATCATCCTACCCGCGCTTCGGCCGAATTCCAAAAGCATTCGTCCGCTTCATGACAATCGTCATTATTGCCATCCTTCCGCGCCGTAACGGCCGACGTTCGAAGCGTCGATCAGGAATACGGGAACCAGCACGGTCCTTTCGACTTTTTCTCCCTGCAGGATCCGGTAGGCCACGTCGGCTGCCGTCCGGCCGATCTCCACCGGCGATTGAGCCGCGGTCGCCGTCATCCGTCCTTCCATGATCATCTTTTTGGCGTAGGGAGCCCCGTCTATGCCGTACACCAGGACCTGGCCGGCGAGCCCGGCCGAATCGAGGGCGGCGATGGCGCCGGTGGCCATGGGATCGTTGGTGGCGAAAACGACGTCGATGCGCGGAACGGACTTCAGGATGGTTTCCATGCCGACGAGCGCCTGCTCGATGTTTCCGTCGCCCGAATAACGCGACACCACGATATATTCGCCGTTCTGAGGAAGCGTTTCCAGGAAGCCGACCGTACGGTCGATGGCCGACTTGGCCTGCAGATGGTCTATCAGCGCGATGCGGGCGCGCGGCAGCCGCGCGGCCAGATCGGCCGCCAGGAGCCTGCCTGCCCTAAGATTGTCGGAAGAGACGAGGCACTCCACCAGGTCCAGATCGTAGACGGGCGCGTCTACGTTGATAACGGGGATCCCCGCCCGGCGGGCCGCATCCAGCGCCGGCTTGACCAGCCGCCAATCGACGGGATTCAGGAATATCGCATCGACCCCCATCCGGATCAGGTCCTCCACCTGGTCGATCTGCTTGAGCTGGTCGCTGCCGGGATCGTAGGAAATCAGCTTGTCGCCCCGCGCCTCCACGATCTCCCGCAAGCCGTCGTCCAGGTTGACGAAAAAGGGATTCACCATGGTCATGTAGGTGGCGCCGAATACGCGGTGCCCGGCGGTCCGGTGCCCGGAAGCCTGCCGCGACGGGGCGCAGGAAAAGGAGAGGAGCGCGGCCAGGACGAGCAGCGCGGCGGAGGCCCGGAGCAGCGCGGCGGGAGCCCGCGGCAGCGCGGCGGGAGCCCTGAGCAGCGCGGCGGGGGCCCGCGGCGGGATGCGTGATCGCGTCATGACTACTCCTTGAGGAAGGCGTTCACCGCGCGGTCCAGCCGGCTCAGGAAATTGCGCAGGCTGGAGGCCGACTGCGGCCGTTCCGCCATGATGGCGCGCGACGCCGTCTCCAGGGCGGCCGCATGCTTGCGGAAACGGGGCACGACGATGGAATCCCGCACTACCCGGTCCAGCATCGCCGGGTTCAGCGGTTCTTCCGTGCCGGAGATGTGCCGCCGCATAATTTCGCCAGCGCGGTCTGTGAACAGTGCGTCCCTGCGGGCCGGAAGCCCCTGCGAATTGGCCAGGATACGGTAAGCCGCTTCTTCATCCGTGGTCAGGTGCTTCAGGACTTCCCAGGCCGCCGCCTTGCGCGGCGATCGCCGCGACATTCCTATCAGCAGGACTTTGAGCTCCACAGCGTTTCTGCCGTTCGGCCCCCTGGGCATGGGCAGCGCCCGCCATTCGAAATTGCCGAAGCGCTGGATGCTGTACGGATAATAGCGATAGGCGCGGTACGACGAATAGAGGAAGGGCGCGAAGAGAACTCGCCCCGATTCGAAATCGGGCACCAGCGTCCCCTGCGTCAAGGCAGCCAAACGCAGGAAAAAATCCACCGCGTCGATGACTCCGTCCTTGTCCAGGGCGGCCGAGGATCCCGCAGGGTCGAAGAGGAGCTCCCCGTTGGAGTACGCGGCGTCCAACCAGGTCCAGCCGCCGGAACCGAAGGTGTCCAACGAGCCGTTGCCGTCCGAATCCGCGGTGGCCCGCTCGGCCAGGGCCAGGAAATCCTCCCAACGCCAGGACGGATCAGGCTCTTCCAAGCCCAGCTTCCGCAGCAGGGTCATATTCGCGAACATGAGGGAGGGGACCACCTCGAATGGCAGGGCGTACTGCGTAGCTCCCAGGCGCCCCGCGGACAGCGCGTTCCCGTAGAAGGAAAGCGGATCGATATCGCCCCGCTCCAGGTAGGGCTCCAGGTCGGCCAGGGCGCCGGTGGATGCGAGCGTCGTGAAGTCCTCGGGAAGGATGAAGAAGAGGTCGGGCTCCTCCCCGCGCAGGATGTCCTGGGCGAGCCGCTCCGAATAATCCTGGGTCCGCACCCCGCTGCGGTAGCTGATGGAATATTCCGGATGCCGCGCGCGGAAATCCGCGATGAGGCCGTCGTAGAGCCGATTGGCCGTGGGATTCGGCACCGACCAGGCGCTGCCGGCTATCAAGCCCAGGCGGACCTCGTAGGGGCCGCGGGCCCGGAGCAAGTGCGCGGCGGCGGCGGCAGCAGCGATGAGAACCAAGAGGAGGATGGCGCCGCCCGCCGCCGCCGTCCGCGCGCGGTGATGCGGACGTCGCGGCGCACGGCGCCGCGGAACCGGCGGAGGTCCTTCAGCGGGGGCCATCGACGCCCGCCATGCCGTTTCGCACCGCGAAAATGGCCAGCTGAGTCCGGTCGCGCAGGCCGGTCTTCTGCAGGATGGCTGAAATGTAGTTGCGCACGGTTCCCTCGCTCAATTCCAGGTCGGCGGCCACTTCCTTGTTCGCCCTTCCGGAACCGATCAATGCCATGATCTGCAGCTCCGTCCGCGAAAGATCGCTGGGCAGCGAACCCTCCGCAGGGACGACGCGCCGCGGCCCGCCTGCCGGGCTGCCCTTTTCCCGCGCCAACTCGGAAAAGAGCCGGAAGGCCTTTGTCGCGATTTCGGGCGTCATGAGGCTGCCGCCCGCATGCACCGTCCGTATGGCCTCGGCCAATTCGTCCATGTCCGCGCTCTTCAGCAAATAGCCCGAGGCGCCGTTTTTGATGGCCTTGAGCACGTATTCGTCGTCGTCGAAAGTAGTCAGGATGATGATCGAAGTGCCCGGGGATCGCTTCTTGAGCATAGCCGTCGCCTCGACGCCGTCCATGATGGGCATCCGGATGTCCAGCAGGACGACGTCCGGCTTCAGGGAGTCCACAAGCTTCAGGGCGTCGTAGCCGTCCTTGCCGATGCCGACCACTTCCAGGTCCGCCTGCGCGGACAGGAGGATGCGCAGGCTATCCCGGACCAATTCCTGGTCGTCCACCACCGCTACCCTAATCATGGCGTTTCGCTCCCGATCTCGGTATGAAGACGGAGAGGGCGAATCCCTTCCCCGGCGTCGATTCGATCTCCAGAAATCCGTCATGGGCGATGACCCGTTCCCTCATGTATTGAAGGCCGAAACCTTCGCTCACCGCGGAACAACCCGAGCCGTCGTCGGAAATGTCGATACGCAGGGAATCGTCCCGCACGGCGAGCGCGATGCGGACCGAGCCCGCGTTCCCGTGCCTGACCGCGTTCGTGATGCTCTCCTGGACGATCCTGTAGACCGTCTCCTCCAAAGAAGGGCTCAGACCGTCGGCCTCCCCTTCGATCGTCAGTTCGATGCGGCGGGTCGAGCAGGAGTTGATTTCCCGGGCCAGGGCGTCCAGGGCTGCCGACAGGTTCCGCCGCTCCAGCATATCCGGCCGGAGTTCCTTGAGCGAGCGGCGGATGTCCAGGAGGCCCTGCCGCGACAGCTCGTCCAGCCTCCCGAGCTGGTCGCCGACGGTGGAAGGGTCGCTGCGCGCCAGCTCCCGCGTCGCCTGCAGGCCCAACGATATGCCCGTAAGACAATGGCCGACCGTATCGTGGATCTCCCGCGCAAGGCGGTTGCGCTCCTTGGTCTTGGCCAATTCTTCTGTCCTCTCCGAATACTTCTGGAGTTGGGCGTGCGCGACCGCCAGCTTGTCGTGGCTTTCCGTGAGCGCCCGGTTGAGCAGGCGGATGCGCCGCGATTCCTCCAGTACGTTCTGGAGCTCCAACACCAGGAAAGCGATGAAGAGGACTTCCCCCACGGAAAACAGCACGTTGCGTGCGCCCATGAGGTAGGCGCGGGAAACGGCCGGATGGTAGAGGATGTAGTCGTTCATGGAAAATACGGGAATGCCCGCGGATATGATTTCGTAGTCGAGCAGGACGTAGCAGCCGACGACCAAGGCCGTGAAGGCTGTCTTCCAGATCTTGTCCGGAAGGTAGGCGACGCCGTTCGCCACGGGCACCAGGAGGATATATTTGACGCCGAAATCCAGGGTTCCAAGGATACCGACGCAGAGGGCCAGATCCAGAAGGCTCAGCAGGATAATCGGAACCGGATCGAGGCGGTCGCTCAGCGCCTCGCGGAAAACCACGGAGGCGATGAGAGCCAGGTACAGACCGATAGAACCGATCAGCGCATCGCGCGGCCGGAACGGAACTGCCTTCAGGCGTTCCAGGAGGTCGCGCGCGTCGTCGTTCAAACAGACCAGGTCGGTCGTGGAAACGAGAATCCACGCGACGAAGGCCACCGTCGCCAGATTGACGAG
>DPXI01000001.1 GCA_003527485.1 Treponema sp.
AAAGCGGAAAGCGCGGCCGCGGGGACGAGGATGCCGAGGTCGAAGGCCTGCACGAAGAGGGTCGAGCCCCCATCGATTCCCGCCGGAGGGCGACCGGTGAGCAGAGACGGAAGCACGATCCGCCCCAGCCAGTTCAGGCCGAGGAACAAGCCGACGGCGATGCACAGCGAGATGGCCGAGCGCCGCGGGTAGCGGTCCCCGCAGGCAAGCGCCAGCCCGTCGGCGTCGATCGCGTAGATCGAAAGAATGAAGCCGTACAGGGCGGCGGCGAAGAGCGCGACGTAGAGCAGGAAAAATTCGTTGTAGGTCGTTCCTATCGACATCATCCCGTAGCAGTACAGGAAGTAGCCGAGGCCGCCGGAAAAAAGGAGGCGTCCCCCGAAGCTGCCGCGCCTGGCGAACAAGAATCCGGCCGCAATCAGGGGCAGGGCGAAAATGAGGGTGACGAGGTCCTGGGCCCTCTCCTGCGCGGCGAAGGAAACGGAGTCCCGGCGGTACAGGCCTTCGCCGTCGAGGCGGACTTCCTGTCCGAAAAGGCTGGTGAAAGCCGGCGGAACCGCCGTGGCGGTGCCTGTCGTGGCGGTACCCGCCATGGCGGAACCTGATGAATCCGGCGCCCTGAGCATAAGGCCTCCGAGTGAGGCGATGAAGCCGCCGATGAAAATGAATACGGCGAGCTTCCTGGAGGCGCGGAGGGACGAAGCCCGCCTCGCATCGAGATTCCGGTTTTCGGCACTGATCATGAATCCTCCCTTGATCCGCGCAACCCGTTGATGATTATTTCTATCTGCCGATCGACGACGAGGCGCCTCCGTTCCGCGCCGGCTTCGTCCCCTCGTTCAAGAACCGTGCGCGCGGCCAGACCGAACATCGCGGCCCATACCGCCTGGGCGGTGATCTCGGGATCGCTGGCGGCGAAAAACCCTTCGGCGATTCCCCTCGCTATCAGGCCGGCCAGAAGCTCGAAGGTCTTCCGCTGCCGCGCCACGCCGGGCGTCAGGGCATTCACCCGTTCCTGGCTCGGGCCTATGTCCTGGAAGAGGACCGCCTTGAAGAGGCTCGAGTTTTCGTTCGCGAAGGTCACGTAGCCCCGTATGCCGGCGGCAAGCAGGTCAACCGGGTTCGCTTCCGGGTCGTCGAGGTTCTCGATGACGGCGCGCAGAAGGCCATATCCCCTTTCGACGATGGCTCCTACCAAGGCGGCTTTGTCGTCAAAATGTCGATAGATAGCCGCCTGGGAAAGACCGACGACGGCCGCCACCTTGCGCATCGAGAGCGCTTCGTATCCGCCGGCGACGAGTAATGCGGAGGCCGCGTCGAGTATGCGCNNCACCGTTTACGTGAACAGTGTTAACTTACCGATTGCCGGACAGAACGTCAAGAGGAATGGTTGCGCCAAGTCTCAGGGCAGTCGTTTATTTTTTCTTGTCGGGGTTCGGGATCATGACGTCGCGAACGATTCCCAGCAGTTCGTGGTAGTGATCGCAGAACGTGCGCAGCGTCCTCGCCGTCGCTCCGAAGGTGTCGAATTCGCTGACGGTCATCCCGTCCTCGTCATAGGCGCGGCGGAAATCCGGCACCAGGGCGTACAGTTCGGCGATGATCTTCGGATCGACCGGGGTATGCATGCGTTCTTTGACTTCTACCGATGAATTGTTGAACAGGACTTGCCACTCGTAGGGGATCGTCAGGATGATGTCGCCGCCGATGAACTCCGACCAGTGCAGGTGGTTGCGGTAGGCCGCGGCCAACAGGCGCGTCTTGTAGCCGCGCTCCTTGTAGATGCCGTAGGCCTTCTTCATCGAGGCGACTCCGGCCCAATCGGCGTAGCCCGGCGTCAGCGCGATGCCGTCGCGTTGCGCAACCACTTTGGTCCAGTCGTCCAGCCGGCCGACCATGATGGTGCATGCCGGGAAAATATCGCAATCCTTGCCCTCGGCGGCCCGTCGCTTGAGACCGCGCTCCACGGCTTCCGCAACGGCGATGGCCTGGGGAACGGTAAAACAGACGGTCGCATTGATCGTAACGCCGCGATAGGTGGCTTCCTCGAACGCGACGATTCCCGCCGCGGTCACCGGAATCTTGACCTGGACGTTCGGGGCGAGGCTGTGGAAATGCATCGCCTGTTCGACCAGGGCTTCGGAGTCGCGGTAGTTCGCGGGATTGGTCTGCATTGAGATACGGCCTTTCATGCCCTTCTCCCGTTCGAAGATGGGCATCAGGAGTCCGGCCCCTTTGAGACCCATCTCCTCGATGAGTTTCCAGGCTATCTTTTCCTCGTTCCACGTCGGATTTCCGTCGATCAAGGACTGCAGCGTGGGCCGCCATGCGGGAAGCTCTTTTTTTAGGACATTGAGCACGATGCTGGGGTTCGTCGTCGCGCCGACGCCGCCGTTCGCGATCGCGTAGTTCAGCTCGTCGACCGAGCACGAGTCATTCCAGAAATCGGTAACATAATCCGCAGCCGTCAGGGCCAACGGTGTCTTGGGCGATTCCTTGGTCGTATCGTTCATGCGTTCCTTCCTTGCCGAATAATCTTACGGATCTGGTAACGTTTTCAAAACATAAACTCATTCCCGTCTATCCGTCAACCTGCCGAGGGTCCAGGCCGGCCGCTTCGCCGGAGATTTTTTGTCCCAGCCGATCGAAGCCTGCGGAGCATTTGGTTTTTAAAAGGCTCCGTATGTAAAACTGGTCAATATTTTCGCTATTCGTAGCAGTATCATGTTATACTACGTCTTTCATAATCCAGTCGGGGATAATTGAACAACTAGCCTGAATAGTGGAGGTCAACTTGGGAAACGTGACCTTGCGAATTAGTTACGATGACAGGCTAGGCCTCATAAAGGACGTTTCCGCGATATTCTTAAAATACGGCCTCAACGTCGAAGCGTTCCAACTCATGAACCGAATGATGACTGTGGAAATTTGCGAGAATCCGACCGCTCCCTGGGGAAAGATCCTGGCTGAAATCAAAACGGTCCCGCTTATCCTCTCGGTGGAATGCGTCGACGAAATATCCTTCGATCCGCGAAAAAAACGAATGTCCGCGATCTTGGATTCAGTGAGCCCGAGCGGTGATCCTTCCGATTCCTTCGATGAAATCGTGGGAGACAGCGCGGCGATGAGGGAAGTCCTGACCTTGGCCAGGCGTGTCGCGCGAACCGATTCGACAGTCATGCTCCGGGGTGAAAGCGGTACGGGAAAGGAGCTGTTCGCGGCGGCGATCCACCGGGCGAGCGATCGCCGGGGAAAGGTTTTCGTACCGCTCAATTGCGGAGCGCTCCCGGAAAATTTGCTGGAGAGCGAACTATTCGGATACAGGGACGGAGCGTTCAGCGGAGGCAAGAAGGGCGGCCGGATCGGGCTGTTCCAATTCGCGAACGGCGGCACCTTATTCTTGGACGAGATCACCGAAATGACGCCGAATCTGCAGGTGAAGCTCCTTCGGGTCCTGCAGGAGGGACGGATCAGGCCCCTCGGATCGAACGAAGAAATTCGCATAGACGCCCGCATCATCACGGCGACCAATCGGGACGTGGAAGCGATGGTCGCGGAAGGAAGTTTCCGGGAAGACCTCTACTACCGGCTCAACGTCATTCCCCTCCGCTTGCCGCCGCTTCGCCGCCGGATCGACGACATCCCACTCCTGGCCGAGAACTGCCTGGCGAAAAACCGGGCGAAGACCGGCTCGGCGAAATTCCTCTCCCGAGCCGCGATCGAACGCCTGCTCGGATATCGATGGCCGGGAAACGTCCGGGAGCTCGAGAACGTCGTCAACCGGGCTCTCCATCTTTCCCGGGAGGACGGGATCGACGCTTCCGACATCGTATTCGACGGCGATTTCGGAAGCGCGCCCGCGGAGGTCCCGAGACCGGCCCTGAAGTACGCCGCCGATAGCGTCGAACGGGAGTTGATTCGTTCAGCCTTGACGGACCACGGCAGCTTGCGGGCCGCCGCCCGGGTGCTCGGAGTCTCGCATACCACCATCGCCAACAAAGCCAAAAAATTCGGTATCTGCGTAAAGTAATCTTTACGCCGGCACGAAACATTTCCGGATACCACGGCGCATGTTTACATCGTCCTCAAAACGGGTTTTTCTTTTCCTTACGGGAGAAAGAATTAGCTCGGCATGTCCGAGTTTTGAGTCATGGCACGCTAATTGCAATACCTGAAGGCAAGACTTATCCGTTCAGGAGGAAACACGATGATCATCGGCGTGCCCAAGGAAATTAAAAACAATGAAAACCGGGTGGGGATCACCCCCGCCGGCGTCTCCATTCTCGCGGAGGCGGGACATACCGTATATATCCAAAAAGGCGCCGGAACGGGGAGCGGCCTGTCCGACCAGGACTACGCGGCCGCGGGGGCCATCATACTCGATACGGCGGCCGAGGTTTTTTTCGTTTCCGACATGATCATCAAAGTGAAGGAACCTCTCGCGGAAGAGTACGAATTCTTCAAAGAAGGCCAGATCCTGTACACCTATCTGCACCTCGCTCCCGACCAGGAGTTGACGAGGGCCTTGATCGGAAAGCGGGTCGTTTCGATCGCGTACGAGACGGTGCAGCTCCCCAACGGCTCCCTCCCGTTGCTCACGCCGATGAGCGAAATAGCCGGAAGGATGTCGGTTCAGATCGGAGCCCAATTTCTTGAAAAACCGCACGGCGGGGCGGGCGTGCTCCTGGGCGGAGTCCCCGGAGTCGAACCGGGCACGGTCGCCATCGTCGGCGGCGGCATAGTGGGGACGAACGCGGCCAAGATGGCGATAGGTCTGGGCGCCCAGGTCACGATACTCGAAAAGAGCATCGATCGGCTCAGGTACCTTGACGATCTATTCGGCGGACGGGTCAGGGCGATCATGTCCAATCCGATCAATATCGCGCGCGAGGTCTCCAAAGCGGACTTGGTCGTCGGCGCGGTGCTCATTCCGGGCGCCAAGGCTCCTAAGCTGGTGACCGAACAGATGGTCAAGGCCATGAGGCCGGGCTCGGTCATCGTGGACGTCGCCATCGATCAGGGCGGTTCGATCGAAACCATCGACAGGGTCACGACTCACAGCGACCCGGTCTACGTGAAGCACGGGGTTATCCATTATTCGGTCGCGAACATGCCGGGCGCCGTCGCCCGGACTTCGACCTTCGCCTTGACGAACGCGACGATACCCTACGCCTGCGAGATCGCCGGAAAGGGTTGGAGGAAGGCCGTCATGGAGAACAAGAGCCTTTCTTCCGGAGTCAACGTCGTGAACGGAAACGTCGTATACAAAGCCGTAGCCGACGCCCACAACCTGCCCTATATGCCGCTTCCCGAAGCGGTGTGACCAAGGAGAAGAAATCAAATGGAAATAATCGGAAAGGTGATGGGACAATTGAATTCGATCGTTTGGGGACCCTTGATGCTGACCCTTCTGGTCGGTACGGGCATCTACCTGACGATCCGCATCAGGTTCGCCTCATTCAGGTACCTGCCCTACGCACTCAAGCTCGCGTTCAGCAAGAACCAGGATAAAACCTCCAAAGGCGACATAAGCCATTTCCAGGCGCTCATGACGGCGCTGGCCGCGACCATAGGCACCGGAAATATCGCCGGCGTCGCGACCGCGGTCACGCTCGGCGGCCCGGGCGCCGTTTTCTGGATGTGGGTCACCGCCCTCGTCGGCATGGCGACCAAGTTCGGGGAAGCGGTCCTCGCGGTCAAGTACAGGGTCACGGACGAGAACGGCGAAATGGCCGGCGGTCCGATGTACTATCTTGAACACGGCCTGAAGAAGAAGTGGCTGGGCATCCTCTTCGCGATATTCGGCGCGGTGGCCGGCTTCGGAATCGGCAACATGGTCCAATCGAACTCGGTCGCGGCGGCCATCAAAACGACCTTCAACGTCCCGCCCCTGGTGACCGGCATCGCCCTCGCGGCGCTTACGGCTTTGGTCATAATCGGAGGAATCAAGTCGATAGGCCGGGTCACGGCGATCCTGGTCCCCTTCATGGCCGTATTCTACATAATCGGCGGAATGGTCATCATCGTAGCCAATATCGCCCTGCTGCCCGAGGCGATGGCCTTCATCTTGAAGGCGGCCTTCGCCGGACAAGCGCCCATAGCGGGCGGATTCGCAGGCGCGATGGTTTCCCAGGCGATACGTTTCGGCGTCGCCCGCGGCGTATTCTCCAACGAGGCCGGCCTCGGCAGCGCGCCCATCGCAGCGGCCGCCGCGAGGACGGACCACCCCGTACGCCAGGCGCTCGTTTCCATGACGGGTACCTTCCTTGATACGATAGTAGTCTGCTCGATCACCGGCCTCGTTTTGGCCATCACCGGCGTCTGGACGCAGGCGAATCCGAGCAGCCTCACCGGAGCCGCGTTGACGACGGCCGCCTTCAGCAAGGGCTTGCCGGGCAACTGGGGCGGGATAGTCGTATCGATCGGCATCATCCTGTTCGCGTACTCCACCATACTCGGGTGGGCGTACTACGGAGAGAAATGCGCTCAATACATCCTGGGGTCGAAGGTCCTCCTCCCGTACCGGATGCTTTGGGTGCTCTTCGTCGCTCTGGGTGCGGTCGCCCAGCTCACCTTCGTATGGGATCTCGCCGATACCCTGAACGGCCTCATGGCCGTCCCGAACCTCATCGGGCTGCTGCTGCTCAGCAACGTCATCGTCAAGGAAACGAGGGATTTCTTCGACAACGTGTACAAGAAAGAGAAGGATCAAGCGAAAGCGGCCCGCATAGCCGCATAAAGTCCCGTAATCGCGGAGCGGTCGCGGAGGGCGTCCCGGGAAGAACGATCTTCCGGGGCGCCCCCTTTTTTGTCGTGAACGGCCTGGGGACTCCTTTCGCAACAATGATATTCTGAACAGGGTCACGCTCATCAGGAAAAGGAAGCGGTCGCTTGTGAAATATCACGCGGGAGCCGCTGAATCGATTTCCATAGGATACGGAGCGTAAGTATATTTCCGAAAGAAAACAGGATGTGGTAGATCTGATTTCCCAAGTTCGCTTGGCGGCGCGGGGTGGAAATAAAGAAGCCACCGAAGAAGAGATCAACGGGATTCGTAACTTCCCGAAGGAATCGGCGTGCTTACCTGCATGGGGCGTAGTACCGTTCACGCCTGTATCGGTGAATTGCGGTCACGGAATTTTGTATGAAGATCATATGGCCGAACCACAAGCCAGGTTCGGTTTATGAGCATGGATTTTGTGACGCCGACCCGAAACATTTTGAAACCCATCGCCGATACGGCCAGCCCTTTGGCGGCTTCCTCCACGAGCTTTACGTTGCCCGTGATATAGCCGCGTTGGTCGAGCCTGCATCGATTCCCGCCGGAGCCCGGCCGTTTAGCAGCGAGGGAAGCACAATCCGTCCCTGCTATTGCGAGATTGAAAGAATGAATCGTACAGCGCGGCGGCGAAAAGCGCGACGCAGAGCAGAAAGAGTACATATGTAGTTATTTTTAACAACTGATGGCAAATGTTTCCAGTATGATTTTAACTGGTCTGTTAGTATAGATGACATCGCGCAGAGCGTGAAATCGTTGGACCAAGGAGTTACTGCATGAAACGAAAGACAATTGGGCTTTTCATCGCATCGATCGCTATGCTGTCCATGGCTTGTTCGTTGTTTTCGACTGATCCGCCTGAGAGCGAAGAAGAGGTCCTGACAACGGCTGAAATGCTTTTGTCTATTCCCACCCTGAAGTCCCTCCTGCCGAGCACCATGCTCGTCACCGAGGCTGAGCTTGATCCTGCGTCCGTTGCGGCGAAAACGGTTGCTATCGAGAGCCAAAATCCGGTCGTACTTGGACAACAATATTTGGGGTTGAACCATGCGATTGAATCGCTGGAAAATTTTTCATTTCGTGACCTGATCGATTTACTTGCGGCCAGGACTGATTTGGTGCCGGGGGAAACGATCATATTGGGAAGCATGTCCACTCCAGGCGGGGATTTGGATGCAGGAAAGGTCAGGGTTGAATCGAAGGTAAGGGGAGAGGTTGAAATATTTTGGACCGGTCCCGTGATACAGATGGGGCCATTCATGCCCCTGACCCAAATGTTCGTCTATATCGTGCTCACGGGTTCGAACAAATCCGCAGTCAATATGAAAGAGGTGATAACTCTCCGCAAGGTGGATGAGAACGGCGTGGTCGATCTGACCGTAGAGAGTGGGCGCATCAGCTCGCTCTATTCTCCTGATGGGACCATCAAAGGCACCCAGTTCATGGATATGGTAACAGACAGCGGGCCGTATCCAATGTACGGTTATGTGGAAGTCAAGAAACGTCCGAACGGCAAGACCTATTTAGTAGGATTCGATCAGTATGTGGGTTTGAGCAATCTTGGCTATGCAGACGAAAGCGATTGCGTCGTGAGATATGTTGATCCTGAACAGACTGCCGACGAATACTACGAGGACCGCAAATTCAAGTATATCGATTATAAGAATGTCGATCCTGAAGCAGAGGGGGAAGGTTATGGGACGGACTTCGTGACGACAAACCAAATCCTTCATGCGCAACTCGATGAATTGAATACGGATAGCGATGTGTATCCAAAATATTGGTATTCCGCAAATTCCGGAACGAATGCATTTGACGGATCAACCGATACCCAGTTGATATCCTGGGATTTCGACGACGACAATTACGGTACTACAAACAACTGGGTGCATTATCTGCCGGCGACTGGTCTTGATACTACAAAGTTCACCGTTCCGGACATGACAGCCGACAAGCTCGAGCTTGACGAGTTGGCATTATCGTTGGCCTCGACAATCGATGTTTCGACGGTTGCGAAATACCAAGCGATGGCTGACGCCGTCTGTACATTGCCTGACCTCAGCCTTTTCCCGTAATGATGTTTGGAACGGGGTTCCCAAAATCGACTGGGATCCCGCTTCAAAACTGACGATGGCTTCCTCAACAAACCTGCATCACCGCATTGACGAACTTTTTCCCTCCGTACTTCGGGCACAGGAAGGGATCCACCTCTTCCAGCTTCTTCAGAAGCCGGATCTACGCTCTTTAACCGCGGCAGCGCCTACCTCGACAACCACGCCTGCCGATGCGTCCACTTCATCCGATAGCGGTTCGCCGGCAGGGACCGCGATTCGTTCGTACCAACACTCCGACGTCCTGGTCCTCATGGGAGATCGCGAGCGCGATGAATCAGAGAATCATGGGCAGGGATTCGGTGACGCTGACCCGAAGCATGTTGAATCCCATGGCTGATACGGCCAATCCTTCGGCGGTTCCCTTCACGAGTAGTACGTTGCCCGTGAAGGGAACTGCGGGAACGAGGATGCCGAGGTCGAAGTCCAGCACGAAAAGGGTCGAGCCAGCATCGATTCCCGCCAGTTGAGGCCGAGGAACAAGCCGACGGCGATGCACAGCGTAATAGCCTGGCACCGCGGCGAAAGTGCGGCATGGAGCAGGAAGTATTCGAGGCCGCCGGAAAAGAGGAATCGGCCCCCGAGGCTTCCTCGCGCCGCCAGAAAGTAACAGGCCACGAGCAGAGTCTGCCCGAAAATGAGGGTGATGAGGTCTTGTTTCTTCTCTTGTGCGGCGAAGGATACTGAATCACGGCGATCACCGGGATCCACATCATGGACCTTCGCAAGGAGCCGCGCCTGCGCCTTCCTTCGTGATCCGCGGGATCCCTCCATCCCGGAATGCAGACCATCACATCATCACACGAGTATTGAATTAAGAACTGAAAAGAAGCGGCCCTTGCCTTACGGTGCCGCTTCATTCAGGTTTTTTCGATCTTCCAGCCTTGATATCTTTTCCTTCAACTCCTTCATGCGCAGTTCCCTGCCCACGAAAAGCCTGTTCAACTTTTCGAGCTCCCGGTTGGTTTTCTCCAGTTCGGCCGTCCTCGTCCCTACCCGCTCCTCGAGTTTTTCGTTCGGCGCGCGCTACTTTTGGTCCTACCGTTTGCGCTCGGCACGGCCACGGAGAGTCCCGATGCCGAAAGCCAAATCGCCGGCCAGCTCATCGAGGAGCCGTATCTCCTGCGAAGTGCAGCCGTCCGGCTCGGACGAATAGATAGTGAGGTCGCCGAAGACCTTGCCTCCTTTGTCCTTGAGGGGCAGGCCAATGACGGAGCGGTGTCCGCATCGAATGGCGCTGTCGCGCCAGGGNNCAGTCGCCATTCGCCATTATTATGCTGCACCCGGTATTCGAACTTGGATGTTTTTCTTCTTTGTGCCACAGCTCGATTCAGAATCGTCCTGCATAATTCCAGATCATCCGGATGGACGAAAGACTCGAACGACCGATCCACTACTTTGCTGATCTCATACCCAGCAGCTCCTTCCAATTGGGAGAGGCGTCGCGTACGGAGGGTTTCAGGACGACTATATTATCGCAACAGAGCAAGGTCGTCCGAGATAGCCCGAATTTTTGCGGCGGCTTCGCTGATTTTCAATTTCTCCTCCATTTCTTCCTTGGCCCTCCAACCCTTGTTAGCTTGATTCCGCCATCGCGGAACGGCAGAATGCAATATTGTGCTATACATACATTTAGGTGTACAATTATCATATGGACCTACAGCCAAGACTGGTTGAAGTGGATAGCCTAAAGTCTGAACTGGACTTGTTTCGCCCGCTTTCCGCAAAACAGGTTGAGAACCTGAAACGCCTGTTCGATGTTGATTTTACGTATAACTCGACAGCAATTGAAGGAAACACATACACGCTTCAAGAGACCCGGATTGTTTTGCTGGATGGCATAACTGTCGGCGGCAAATCTACGCGTGAGCACTTGGAAATTGTCAATCATAAAGAAGCGATCGACTATATCGAAAGACTGTCAAAGAAAGAACTTATAAATTTTACGCGCACCGACATATTGAATATCCACAATTTGATATTAAAGGGTATTGATTCAGAGAATGCAGGTGCCTTCAGACAAGTTCCAGTTTATCTTCGGCTAAAAGACGGAACGATACATAAGTTCTGTGATCCCCTCAAGATTGTTGATGAGATGGATCAGTATTTTAATTGGCTGTTTTCAAAAAAAGAAATGCACCCCATAGAAATCGCTGCTGAGGCTCATATGAGATTGGTAAGCATACATCCGTTTATAGACGGAAACGGAAGGACAGCTCGTCTGATCATGAATCTTGTTTTGATTCATTACGGTTATCCGCCTGCAATAATAAAAGTCAGCCACCGAAGTCAGTACTTGGATGCTATAGAAAGATGGCAACAGAATGATGACGACCTTCCTTTCAAGGGATTGCTCATTGATTCCGTACGTGAAAGTCTTGATGTATATTTGGACACTCTACGGAATAATATAATTTGGAAATAGCAGCTACGACCGGTCGGCGCTTTTTGTCATATTCGTATTCGGAAAGGATAACCATGTTCGCCGCAAGACGATCCGCCTCACGGCACAATGATTTCCTCGCGCCTTCGCTTTCGCTCTCCCTCGCGCTCCTCTGTTGCGTTTTGTTCTCCTGCGGTTCCGGCCGGAACCCCTCATCGGGCGGGGCGAAGGAGCGCGGACGATTGATCGTGTACTCGTCCCATCCTGCAGCTATGGTTGCTGAAATCGTGAAGGAATTCCGCCAGCGGACCGGCATAGAGACCGTCGTAGTGTCCGCGGAGACGGGAGAGTTGATTTCGCGATTGCGGGACGAGGCGCGGTCCGCGGCGCGGGGCACGGCTCCGGAAAACAAGGGAGAGGCCGACGTGTTTTGGGGCGGCGGTCCGGAATCCCTGGACAGCCTGAGTGATTTGTTTTCTTCCTACCGATCCGACGAATCCGGCGCCATCCCGGCCGAGTACAAGGACGCCGAGGGGCGGTGGACCGGTTTTTCGCTCAATACGACAGTCATCATCTATAACTCGCGTCTGGTGCCGCCATCCGAGGCTCCGCGGGCTTGGCGGGATTTAACGCGGCCCTTTTTTCGCGGCCGCGTCGCCATGGCCGATCCGCGCCGATCCGGTTCGGCGTACACGGCATTGGCGACGATGCTGCGGGCCATCGCAGTTCCGGCAAGCGGAACTGCGGACGGTCTGCCCGGTTCCACGGAATCGTGGGCGTTCGTCGATTCGCTGCTTGCCGCGTTCGATGTCGAAACGCTTCCGGCCGATTCCGCGCGCGTGCACGGCGGCGTCGCGGCCGGCGAATGGTTCGCGGGCATCACGTTCGAATCCGCGGCGCTTTCGCTCAAGGCTTCCGGCGCTGATCTCGGTATCGTTTACCCGGCGGAGGGCACCAGCGTAGTCCCCGATGGAGTCGCGATCGTTTCTTCGGGGGAAAACCGCGCGGCCGCGGAGGCTTTCGTCGATTTCGTTCTGGGCCGGGACGTGCAGGGCGTGATCGCCGAAGAGTGGATGCGGCGCGGCGTTCGTTCCGACTTGGTTTCCCCGGCCGGGATACTCCCGCTTTCGTCCATCCCGATGGTCGATTACGAAGGGCGATCCGCCGGTAAAGAAAAAGAACGGGTCCTCGCGGAATGGAGTCGTCGTCTTTCGCTCATCTCTTCCCGTCCTTGAATTGCCGGGGAGTCATCCCGACGCTCCGCCTGAAAACTTGGCTGAAGTAGCGCTGGTCCCCGTAACCCACCATATCGGCGACTTCGTAAATTTTGAGATCGCTCGAACGCAGGAGTTCCGCCGCCCTTTTTACCCGGTAGTACATGAGATAATCGATGAAAGTGTATCCCGTCTCTTTTTTGAAGATCCGCGAGAGATAACCCGAGGAGATGCCCAGCTTTTCGGCGGCTTCCTCGACCGATAAATTCCTCTGGTATGATTCGCCTATGAACGTCACGGCGCCCGAAACATAGCGCGATGCCGGGTCCTCCCTATCCTCAAGGGAGTACTCTTTGAACAGCATCAGGGTGCTTCGGCTTCCTTCGTCCAGCGCTTCGTCCAGGAGGCGTCTCCCTTTTCTGCCGGAAAGTTCGGTTTTTATGCGTAGTATCGTCGCCTCGAGCTCGTCGTCGTCAACCGGTTTGAGCAGGTAGTTTTTCACGCCGAGCCTCAAGGCCCCGCGGGCATATTCAAAACTATCGTAGCCGGAAATCACCACGAACTCGGGAGCTTCTTCCTTGAGCGTCCCGCGGGCCCGTTCGATAAGGGCGAGTCCGTCGATTCCCGGCATGCGGATATCGGTCAGGACGATATCCGGCTTCGTACCGATCACCAGGGCCAGTCCCGTTTCCCCGTCGGCGGCCTTGCCCGCGATCAAGCAGCCCCAGTTTTCCCAAGGAACGGCGAGTTCCAATTCAGCCAGGAAATTCGGTTCGTCCTCGATCAATACCACCTTCAACATGGCCGTTCGCCCTTGGCTTTGATCGGAATGCGCAGAATTGAGCGCGTACCGCCGCCTTCCCGTCCCTCAATTTCCAGCCCGTACCGCGGACCGTAGTACAGGCGTATCCTCCGATGGATGTTCGTAAGCGCTATGCCTGTCGAATCTTCTCCCGCCTCGGCGATCGAAGGAGTTTCGGTCCGATATTCGCCGTCGGCAAGTTCCAGCGCCGCGCGGATGCGTTTCAGCCGCTCAGCGGATATCCCCGTTCCGTCGTCCTCTACCCTTATCACGACATCCGCGCCGAATTTTCGGGCGGCGATCGACAAGCAGCCGACGCCGACTTTTTTTTCAAGCCCGTGGCCGACGGCGTTCTCCACCAGCGGCTGGATAACCAGGCGCGGCAGGGAGACGCCCAGAAGCGCGGGTTCGATATCGATGCTGAATGTAAATCGATTCGGATATCTGATCTCTTCGATTTCCAGATAGCATCTGACGAGCTCCATGCTTTCTTCCAGCGTGCTGAACTCGCCTTCGGGCGCGAAACCGGCCCGCAGCAGACGGCCGAGCCGCGTGGAGATGGTCGCGATCTCGTCCACGCCGCGCAGTCGGGCGATGGATTTGATCGAATTGAGCGTGTTGTACAGGAAATGCGGATCGATGCGCGCCTGAAGCGCCTGCGCTTCGGATATCCGCAGCCGCCTTTGCTGTTCGACTCTTTCGGCGACGAGGAGCTCGATCCGGGAAACCATCCGATTGAAACTGGAAACGAGGTAGCCGATATCGTCGTCCCGGCTCAGAATGAAACGCGCGTCAAGCTCTCCGTCCTGCACGCGGCCCATGACTTTGACAAGCTGATTGATCGGATCGGATATGGACCGCGAGAAGACCAGCGCGAGCGCGACGGCGGCCAACGCGCTGAAGAGTCCCGCAAAAATCGACACGGATCTCAGGCCGGCCGACTGGACGGCTATCGGCGCCATGGATTGATACGCGACAAGATCGATTCCGAACGCGGTCCTGATTCCGGTCACGATCCGGTTCGCGTCCTTGTCGATGAAAGCGGTCGTTTCGCCGCTCATCGCGGCGGCTCCGTTGTCCGCGAAACTTCCTTCACGGTACGATCCGTTCAGATCGAATAGAACGCACCCGCTCGAGTCCAACAGATTGAAGCCGGTGAACGCTTCCTTGGCGCCCGAGAACAATTCCTCCAGCATAAGCCGGTGGATGTCTATGACGACGTAACCGGCCGGACCCTCCGGGCGCGGCGTCGCGGGGACCGCCCGTCCGACGGCGAAGATCGCGGGGTTCGTATTTTCCGAATGCGGCCGCCCGAAGATCAGCACTGAGGTCGTTTTTTCCGACTCCTTGCTTTTGACCACTTCACGGGCGAACGCGCCGAGCGCTCCCCAGGAGCGGTAAGCGGGTTTGGCGTACTCGGTCGGCAAGGGCGCGGTGCCGAGCGCGGAACCTTTTTCGGGTATGAGGTAAACCGCGACGCGTTCCACCCTGGCGGGCGCGTGCAGCCTCCGGTTGGCGTCCGCTACGCGGCCTGGATTCCGCTCCGCGACAGGAGTCGCCAGGTATTCGATTATGGCCGAATCTTCGGCCAGCTCCTCGGCGATGGCGGCGTAGGTCTCAAGCAGGCTGCCCAAGCCGCCGGCGGCGATGGCCGCCGACGAGCGCGCGCGGTCGATAAGGCTCCGCTCCAGCACGGACCTGGAAGCGACGCTCAAGGAGATCGACGCGACGGCGACGGGAAGTACCCCGACCGCCAGAAAAGCCCCGAGCAGCCGGTAAAAGAAACGGCCGGACTTTTTCGTTGCCATCCTTCAGAGCTCGCCCGTTCCGTTGAAGTCCATACGGCAATTAAGATGACGCCGTCTCCGCTTGTCAATGCGTCCGGGCGCGAAGGTCGTATCAGTCAACATCATGTCAGGATAGCCTCATTGCGCGCCCGGGAATTCGACCTGAAGATGACATCCACGGGAATGCGTTCGCGTTCCACAAGGAGGAACTATGATCAAACGGATTATCGCCCTTTCGGCCGCGATGGTTTTGTCCGGCGCCCTCGTTTTCGCCCAGGCCGCGAATTCGGTCAGCGCGTACACGACGCTGGAGGAGCCGCTCGCGAAGGCGCTTTTCGAGCTGTTCCAGAAAGAAACGAACATCACGGTGAATTTCGTCCGTCTGTCGGGAGGCGAAGTGGTAGCCCGTCTGGAAGCGGAAGCCGCCAATCCCCAGGCGTCGATCTGGGTCGGCGGCGTCGGGCTGGACCATATTTCGGCCAAGTCGAAAAGCCTTACCGTGCCGTACAAATCGCGTTACGCGTCCAACATCCCGGTCGAATTCCAGGACCCGCAGAATTACTGGATAGGATTGTACGTCGGGCCGTTGACCTTCGTGACCAACCTGGACCGCGCCAAGGAACTCGGGATCAAGCCGCCGCAGAGCTGGGCCGACCTGCTCAAGCCGGAATACAAGGGCCTTATCCGCATGGCCAATCCGAATACGTCGGGCACCGCGTACAACGTCATTACCACCATACGGAACATCAATAATGGAGATGAAAACAAGACCTTCGAATATATGAAGAAGCTGGACGCGAATATCGACCAGTACACGAAGTCCGGTTCGGCGCCGGGAAAGAGCGTCGCCATCGGCGAGATCCCCATCGCGCTCGGCTTCGCGCATGACCAGGTCAAGCTCAAAACGGAAGGCGCCAACGTGGTCATCACGGCACCGTCGGAAGGAACCGGCTACGAGCTGGCTTCCATGTCCATGATCAAGGGCGGCAAGGACGCGGTCAACGCGAAGAAGCTGTACGATTGGGTCCTGTCCTCGAAGGACGCGCAAAAACTGTTCGCCAGCTGGTACCTTCTGCTCGTATCCAAGGGAGCAGAAACGCACCCGAACGCCCTATCCCTTTCGAGCGTAAAAACGGTCGCGCAGGATATGGCTTGGGACGGGCATAAGGTCAACAAGGATCGTCTTCTGAAGCGCTGGACCGACGAGATCGGATCCACCCGCAAATAATGTTCAAATAGCAGGGGTACGGGCGAATGTTCACGAAACGTACGACTACCAAGTTGATCGCCGCCGCCTTGGTTTTCGCGGCTTTCGATTACTGGATCTGGCATTCCTTGCGCGATTCCTTCCGGAAGATTTCCGATGAATCGCGGTTCAAGGAAATCGCGCTGTTCGCCCGTGCCGCGCCAGAGGACTTGTCGCTGGTCGACGGTTGGCTCGCGACCCTGCCCGACATCTTGCCGGGTTCCCGCGCGGCTTTTTTCTTGGCCGGCGCCGATGGATCCGTCCTGGATCTGTCGGCTGCCGAAGATTCCGTCCGCGCGTTTTGGGAGGCGCACTCTTCCGAGGAAGCGTACGCGCGCGGCCTCGAGAGCGCGTACTACCTTGAGCCGTACATGGTGAGCGGGGGCGCGGCGATCGATTTCGGGGACGAAAAAGGACCGACCTCCGTCGGCGTGTATTTCGCGCCCATTCCCGACGAATCGGGTTTCAACGTCCGGGGCGCCATCATGGTGATGGCGCCCGGAATCGGAGCCGCCCGCTTCGAGACCCTGCTATTAACCTTATGCCTGCTCGCCTGGGCGATTTTCACTGTCCTCTACGGCGTTTCCGTCCTTTCCCGCGATCCCGTCACCGGTTACGGCGTGATTATTTTGTTCGCCTTGGCCCTGCTTTTCGTCGCGTATCCGCTTTTCGAATCGGTACGGCTCACGTTCATGAAGGACGGGGCCTTCTCCCTGGAAACTTGGAAGACGACGTTTTCGTCGCGCTACCTGGTGTCCCTTTGGGGTTCCGTCCGGCTCGGAATTTGGACCGCCTCCTTTTCGACCCTGATCGGTTTCGCCTGCGCGTTCCTGATCGAGCGGACCTCGGTGGGCGGCAAGAAATTCATTTCCACGCTGGCGACCATGCCCGTCATTTCGCCGCCTTTTTCGCTTACGCTTTCCATAATACTTTTGTTCGGCAACAACGGCCTCATCACCAGGCGGCTATTGAACCTGCATGATTTTTCCATATACGGAATCGGCGGACTGGTGCTGGTCCAGACCATCGGTATGTTCCCCATCGCATTCCTGACGCTTTCCAGCGTTCTCAAATCCATCGATTCCACGGTGGAGGACGCCGCGCTGGATCTCCGGGCTTCGCGGCCCTGGACCTTCCTCACCATCACCCTTCCGCTCGCCATGCCCGGAGTCCTTTCGGCCTGGCTCCTGGTGTTCACCAATTCTCTGGCCGACTTCGCCAATCCGCTCCTTCTGGCCGGTTCGTACCGGGTGCTTTCGGTGGATTCGTACATAGAGGTGACCGGACGCAATAACCTGGGGGGCGGGGCGGCCTTGTCCCTGCTCCTGCTGCTCCCGTCGCTCACGGCCTTTTTCGCGCAACGGTACTGGGTGAACCGCAAGAGTTTCGTGACGGTGACCGGCAAACCCTCCACCCGTTTGACCGAACTCGCCTCGCCGCCCGTCCGCATCGCGCTCACCGTGTTCGTGGGTCTCTGCCTGGCGTTCATCGTCGCGCTGTACGGAACCATCGTGGCCGGGTGCTTCGTGAAGAACTGGGGCATCGACTATTCGTTCACCCTGGCGAATATAGGCGAAGCGCTTTCGCGCGGAGCCAAGGCCATCCGGGACACGGTCATTCTTTCGGCCATCGCGGCCCCCATCGCCGGGTTCCTGGCCATGGCGGCGGCCCTTCTCATCGTCCGGAAATCGTTCGTGGCCAAGCGTCTCCTGGAAGGCTTCCTGATGACGCCTTTCGCCGTTCCGGGCACGCTGGTGGGCATCAGTTACGTGCTCGCGTTCAACAAGCCGCCGTTCCTGTTGGTGGGGACCGCCGCGATCATCGCGATAACCTACGTGATCCGCGAGCTTCCCGTCGGCCTGGAAACCGGGTCGGCTTCCCTGCGGCAGATAGACCCCGCCATCGAGGAGGCGGCCCAGGATCTGGGCGCGGACGTTCCGACCGTGTTCCGGACCATCGTGTTGCCCCTCCTCCGGCCCGCGTTCATTTCGACGATGTCGTACACTTTCGTGCGTTCCATGACGGCGGTCAGCGCGATCATCTTCCTCATCTCCGCGCGTTGGTATCATCTTACGGTCCAGATCTACAACTTCTCCGAGAATCTTCGTTTCGGGCTTGCGAGCGTGCTCGCCACCGCCTTGATCATCATAGTCCTCGTTGCTTTCGGCGTTATGCGCCTATTGGTCCGCGACGAGGGGCTCACCGAAAAGACCGTATCGATGTAGGAGCCGGATATGACAAAGAGCAGCGTTTCGGTCACCCTTTCGGGTGTCACCAAGCGGTTCAGGAATACCAAGGGACGGGCCGATACCGTCGCCGTCCATGAGTCGGATTTCGTGGTCGCCGCGGGCGAACTGGTCACCTTGTTGGGACCTTCGGGTTGCGGGAAGACGACCACCCTGCGCATGATCGCAGGCTTCGAGCTGCCCAGCGCTGGCCGCATCCTCATCGGGAGCGAAGACGTCACCATGCTTCCGCCGAACAAGAGGGATACGGCCACCGTCTTCCAGAGCTACGGCCTTTTTCCGCACATGAGCGTGGCGGACAACGTCGCCTACGGCTTGAAACTGCGCAAACTGCCGAAAGAGGAAATCGTCAGGAAGGTCGGGGAGACCTTGAAGCTCGTGGGCCTGGCGGATTACGGGGATAGGGCGCCGGGGAAACTGTCCGGCGGCCAGCAGCAGCGCGTCGCCTTGGCCCGCAGCCTCATCGTGGAGCCCTCGGTGCTCCTTCTGGACGAGCCCCTTTCCAACCTGGACGCGCTCCTGCGCGAACAGATGCGGGTGGAGATACGGCGCATCCAGAAAAGCCTGGGCATCACCGCGGTCTACGTCACGCACGACCGGGTGGAGGCCATGAGCCTCTCCGACCGCGTCATCGTAATGAAGGACGGGGAGATCAAGCAGATCGGAACGCCCTCGGAAATTTACGAAGATCCTGTTTCTACCTTCGTGGCGGGTTTCGTCGGGAAGGTCGCGTTCTTCCCGGCCGAAGTCACCGGCGGCGGTCCGGGCGACTGGGAGTGCCGGCTGGAAGGGAAATCCGTACGCGCGGCCCGCGCGGCGCCGGGCATCGGCATCGGTAATTCCGCCGTATTCATGGCTCGTCCGGAATCGCTCAGGCTTGCGGAAAGCGGGGAAGGCGTGCTGGAGGGCCGGGTGCGCATGAACGTGTACTTGGGCCACAGCATGGAGTGCTATGTCGAAACCAAGTACGGGGAGGTGCTCGTGCAGATCGATGATCCGATCTCCAAACGGGTCTACCCCGAAGGAGGCGCGGTTTCCGTCGACTTCGATCACGACCGCGTGCGGCTGCTTCCGACAGGCTGAAGTTGATATTGCCGGAGATGACCGCGGCGAATTCGGCTCCGGGTCGGCCTTACACGGCCGCCGGGAGATCCTCTCCGCAACGGGCGACCCTGACCTTTTCGCAGAATCGCTCGTCCATGCGGCGCAGGAGACGGGAAAGGTCGCGGGCCAGGTTCATCATGAACAGCGCGAATAACCTTGGGTCCAGGCCGTACATGCGGTGGAGGGCCTGGTTGTCGATCGCCGCCACGGTTACCGGATCCAGGGCGCGGACGGAAGCCGCCGCGGGCATTACGTCCAATATCTCCATCTCACCGAAACAATCGCCCGCGGACATGTCGATGATCGTCACGGAATCCCGGGATATCCGGACATCGCCTTCCAGAAGGAAGTAGATGGTCTCGTTGGATTCGTTTTCCCTGATGATGAAGTCGCCGGCGGAGTAGGCGTCGATCCGGATGAGGGGGCGGATGCGTTCGATGTCGTCGTAACTGAAACCGCCGAATAAAGAATACTTTTGAAAACTAGCGAAATCGATCATGGAATCCTCTTTCCCGCTATCTATTATATCGGGAAATTCCGGATTCGGTAAACCGTTTTTTTATTTCCGCGCGACACCGCGCGGCACCGCGCGGCACCAGTGCGGCATCGGCGCGACATCGCAAAGGAAAGCGTGGACCCGGCTCCCGGTTGTTGACAGCCGGTACTTCAGTGCATAGTCTGTTTGTGGCTGCGGGTTTCCATTAAACGTCGCTCAATGCAACATAAAATATATCCAATATCTTTGGATCGCCGAATTTCTCTCACCCTCCTCCAAGTAGATCCCGCCGATATCGGATGCCTGAACTGCGTTGATGACCGGGCTCTCATTTTGGTCGAACGGGGGCAGCTGACCTCCGATCTTGCCGACCTGCGCTGTGCCGTGCGAGAGGGGAGCCTCGCGTCGGTTACTGCCGCCCAGGCCCGCCGCCTCCGCGCCGAATCCCGAACCTCGCTCCTGGCGTTCGCCTATCGGTCGGATATGCTGGACGCCCTCGAAACGCTCGACCTTGACGCGGGTCTTTTCGCTCAAGCGCGGGAAATCGCCCGCGAACCCCGATTTGTCCGTTGCGATCCCGAGGTAGCCGTACGAGTGCAGGAGCTCGCCATGATCCTCGTCCGTGAGGGATCTTCCGATGCCGCGGGGAGGCTGCCCGGATCGGATGCCCTCCTTGTCCTCGCCTTGGTCGAATTGTTGGTGATCACGACCCGCGCGGGTCTTTTCGGACGCCGTGGTTTCCGCGGCGAGCGGAACCCGGAGCGCGGTGCCGCGCGGGACGACCCCTGGACAATCGACGAGGTTATCGCCCGCATTGAAGCCAACTACGCGGACCGCTTTTCCCTCGCGGAGCTGGTGGCCGCGTGCGCGCTTAACACGAGCGAATTCTCAAGGCGATTCAAGGCCCGCGCGGGATGTCCCCTGTTCGAATTCATCAACCGGCAGCGCGTCAAACGCGCCTGTTCCCTCTTGAAAGACAGCGGGATGCCGATAGTCGAAATCGCCTTCGCGGTCGGCTACAACAACCTCTCGTTTTTCAACCGCTATTTTCATCGGATCATGGGGAACAGCCCGCGGGAATACCGTCTCGCCGCGCGGCGATAAAATCGTATCACTTTCCCGGCCGTGAAATACAAGATAGTGGAAGCGCGCATGGCGGCCGGGATGTAGATTTTCCTCAGGAAGGAGGCATGAATGGGCGATTTGAAATCACGGATCGAAAAACTGCCCTTCGCGGACCAGGTCGAAGTGGCGACGAACGTCGTGCTCGCGCGGACGAGGCTCTGCGCCGCCGACGTCTCGAGGCTCGCGGAGAAAGGCGGGTTTGAACTTGCGGCGGCCGATGACGGCGCCGCCTGCCTCGAGGCCGGGGGAGTGATCATCGCGTCCGGGCGTATCGTGAGGCGCTTCGGCCGCAGTTTTTTCAAGGTCGTGGAGGTGGGCGAATGAACCTTAAATCGGCGGATGACGTAAGGGTACGCGTGCAGGTCGTCCTCGGGGAAAAAGACCTGACGATCAGGGATCTCGCCTCGCTCGGGGAAGGCGTCATCATCGAGCTCGATTCGATGGCCGGCGAACCGGTCGAACTCCGCGCCGCGGGCAAGCGTATCGGCTGGGGCGAGGTGGTGATCATCGACGAGAACTTCGGCATCAGGGTTACGGAGCTCGCGCGGGCGGAGGCCCGGCCGTGAGCGGCGAAGGACCGGAGGCGAGCCTCCGGAGAGGAAGCGAAATCCTCGGTCACACCGGATCGGTCGACAAAGAGTATCGCGTCAAGCTCTATGATTTCAGAAGACCCGATAAATTTTCAATGGAACAGATCTGGACCGTTTGCAATATCCACAAATCATTTTCGAGCCTCATGACGACGAGCCTGTCCGCGACCCTGCGGCAGGATTGGCGCGCGGAGCTCGAGTCCGTGGACCAGATGACCTTTGACGAGTTCATGAGCCCTCTGCCGACGCCGAACATTTTCGTCGTCAGCGATATGGATCCGCTCAAGGGAAAGGCGATCTACCAGCTCGATCCCGTCGAAGGCCGAGTCATGCTTGACCGGCTCTTCGGGGGCGTCGGAGAGATCGATCCGACGGTCCGGCGCGAGTTGAGCGCCATGGAATGGAGCGTCCTGGCAGGGATCTTCCTGAAAATACTCGGGAATATCCGTGAAGCGTGGTCGCAGCTCATCGACCTGCGGCCTGCCTTGAGCTCGATGGAAACGTACACCCAATTTTGCCAGATTGTTCCGCCAAGCGAGATGATCCTCCTCGTAACGCTTAGAATCAAGAGCCCGATGGGTGAGGGCCGGATGAACCTAGTATATCCCTTCCTGGTCGTCGAGCCCCTCCTTCCGAAGCTCAGCGCCAAGTTTTGGTACGGCGGGATGCGTCGAGGATCGGAGAAGGAACGTTACGCGATCGCCGACACGGCCCGCCTCATCCCGACCGACGCCGAGCTCCTCGTCCGCGGACCCTTATTGTCCTTATCCGGGATCGCCGGGATAGAGAAAGGCCAGCTCATCCCCCTGCCCGTCCTGGACGGGAGGAACTGCGTGCTCCGCGCCGGGGGAGTCGATCAGCTCGAACTCTCGCTCGTGCGAAAACGCGGCTCCAAATACGAACTCCGCAACGCGGGCTCGGCCGAGCCGACTGGAACGGGATCGCGCGCGGGCCTCGATGATCGGCTCGCTCCCGCAGTCGCGGGAATCGCGACCGACATCGCCGCGTTGCGCGAAACGTTGGCCGGAGAGCTCGGCAGCCTCGGCTCGGAAATCCGGAAGATCAAGGGCGAACAGGAAACGCTCGCCGACCGCCTCGATTTCGGCGACGGGGAAGCGGCCGCGACGGATCGCGGCGTCGCAGCATCTCCTATGGGGTCGCTCCGCGACTATCCGGCCCAGGCCCTCCTGCCCTTCCTCGCCAATGAAAGCGCGCAGCTCGTCGCCCTCATCGTCGCCAACCTGGACGACGGGCTCGCCGCCAAAATCCTCGATGGCCTGCCCGAGGACCGGCAAGCCGCGGTCGTCGAAAAGATAGCCTCGATGCATCGCGTCGCGCCCTCGGTCTTGGAAACGTTGGAGAACGCCTTCCTGAACCTCCTCCGAGACGCGCGCAAGGATGACGCCCAGGTCGGCGGCATCGACAAGGTGGTCGGCATCCTCAACATCTCCCCGAGGGCGGTGGAAAAAAACGTCATCGAGTCGCTGGAACGCTCCAAGCCGGAGCTCGCCGAGGACATCAAGAGGAACATGTTCGTGTTCGAGGACATAGTGCTCCTGGACGACGA